>NZ_CP151962.1:165000-625000 GCF_038593095.1 Bacillus sp. FSL L8-0358 | reverse complement strand
GTTCCTCCACATCTCTACGCATTTCACCGCTACACGTGGAATTCCACTCTCCTCTTCTGCACTCAAGTTCCCCAGTTTCCAATGACCCTCCCCGGTTGAGCCGGGGGCTTTCACATCAGACTTAAGAAACCGCCTGCGAGCCCTTTACGCCCAATAATTCCGGACAACGCTTGCCACCTACGTATTACCGCGGCTGCTGGCACGTAGTTAGCCGTGGCTTTCTGGTTAGGTACCGTCAAGGTGCCGCCCTATTCGAACGGCACTTGTTCTTCCCTAACAACAGAGCTTTACGATCCGAAAACCTTCATCACTCACGCGGCGTTGCTCCGTCAGACTTTCGTCCATTGCGGAAGATTCCCTACTGCTGCCTCCCGTAGGAGTCTGGGCCGTGTCTCAGTCCCAGTGTGGCCGATCACCCTCTCAGGTCGGCTACGCATCGTTGCCTTGGTGAGCCGTTACCTCACCAACTAGCTAATGCGCCGCGGGTCCATCTGTAAGTGGTAGCCGAAGCCACCTTTTATGTTTGAACCATGCGGTTCAAACAACCATCCGGTATTAGCCCCGGTTTCCCGGAGTTATCCCAGTCTTACAGGCAGGTTACCCACGTGTTACTCACCCGTCCGCCGCTAACATCAGGGAGCAAGCTCCCATCTGTCCGCTCGACTTGCATGTATTAGGCACGCCGCCAGCGTTCGTCCTGAGCCAGGATCAAACTCTCCGATAAATGGATCACAGGTTAAGTTCACCGCATCCTGCGGCGACACCCGTGTGACCTGCGTCGTGCAGGCCCTAGTTTGACTGACTACGCACATCGCTGTGCGATTTATAAAAATGAATTAACAGGTACGTTTTGTCTTGTTTAGTTTTCAAAGATCATTCAATAATGGAGCGGGTGATGAGAATCGAACTCACGACATCAGCTTGGAAGGCTGAGGTTTTACCACTAAACTACACCCGCGTAGCATCTTATATTGGCGCGCCCGAGAGGAGTCGAACCCCTAACCTTTTGATCCGTAGTCAAACGCTCTATCCAATTGAGCTACGGGCGCTTATTAAGCGACTTAACTATCATACTATCATTTGATGTTGAAGTCAAGAAGTTTTTTAAAAATGTTTTTCGAATGTTTTTCGAATGTTTTTCAATTCGACTTTTCTTATTATACACATTTTTAAAATCTTGTAAACACTTTAGAAAAACTTTTTTGTTTTTCTGTTTTGTTTCACGCTGTTCATCAGCGACGTTTAATAATATACCATGCCTGTTTTATTTGGTCAACACTTTTCCTGTATTTTTTTATTTTCTTCTTTCACGCCTTCCCATGCTTATCATGTATATATTTTATCTCACCTTACAAATAATATAAGAAAATCTCTTAAGAAGAAATGAGGCGTGTTATGTATTACTACAAAGAGGAACTGATTAATATCATTAAACCGGACAAGCCAGACCCGGCAGCTGCTAAGGTCCTGCAGGAGATATTAGGCGGTCATTACGGAGAAATGCGTACAATGATGCAGTTTTTTTTCCAAAGCTCTAATTTCAGAGGAAAGCAGAAACAGTACCGCGATCTGCTTCGCGGCATTTTTTTAGAGGAGATTGCCCACGTTGAACTGGTTCAAAACACAATCAATGCTTTATTAGATGAATCAGGCGGTGAAGGTGTCGGCAGTCAAGGTACAGATCAAGCGCCACTTGATGAAGCGGTTAAACATGCTAATCCTCATCATTATATTATTGGAGCGCAAAGTTCCCTTCCTGTTGATGCAGGGGGCAATCCGTGGAACGGGTCGTGGGTGTATAACCACGGAAACTTAATTACTGACCTGCTGGATAACCTGCTTCTTGAGTCGACAGGTGTGCTGCAAAAAACAAGAATTTATGAAATGAGCTCTAATCAGACGTTCCGCGAAACACTTGCTTTTCTGATTGTACGCGACAATGCTCACCAGAATGCATTCGCGAAAGCGCTCGAGACATTGGGCGTTGAATGGGCGAAGCTGCTCCCTGTGCCGAATTATGACATTAATAAATATCCTGAGTGCAGAAAGTATGTCGAATTAGGCTACCATAATGCACAGTTTAACTTTAGGTTGGATGAAACGAGAATCGGTGAAATCTATCAAGGGAAATCTCCAAGCCGAAATGGCGGAGAGTTACAAGTAATAGATCCTCCGGCAGGGTTTCCCGTACCAGTGCTTCCTGAAATACCGAATGAACACAGTCCTGGGTTAGGCGATATGAATGCTTAATCCAAAGGTGCTCAAGAAACTTCTTGAGCACCTTCTTAATTATGACAAACAGATTCATTCAACGATTGGCGTTAAAGAATCACCATTCCATATTTCTCCCTTGTTGAGTGTCCAGCTGTCATGATATAAAACTGAAGCACCCTTGTTTACTGCTGGGCTCCATTCATCATTCCATGCCAGAAAGTAAATGGTTTTAGGATATCTTTGTTTTATTGCATTGATAAATAGGCTGTAATCAAAGCTGCCGTTTGCTGTTTGCGGGCCGACTTCTGTAAAAGCAAATGGTTTATTAAGCGCTGTTAGCTGATCGTATCCATTGATCGAGTAGGCATCTTGAAAATACGCATCTAATCCGACAATATCCACGTAAGACGCGCCCGGGTAAAAATCAGTTTTAAAATCTCGGTTGGCGTCGGGAGAGTAAACCCAAATCAAATGATCAAGTCCTCTTGTGTCGGTCATATAATGATAGATTTTCTTGTAGAGCTGTTTATATAGAGAGATTCTTTCATTATCCTTTTGGTTATATGATGTAAGTCCCCACCAAAACCATTCACCGTTCATTTCATGCAGCGGCCTGAACAAAACAGGCACACCTTGGTTCTCCAGCTCTTGAAGTCCGTCAGCAATTTTGCTGAGCATGGCATTCAGCCGCTTCCCTTCTGCTGTTGAAGAATCTAGTATTTTTTTATACTGATCGTTTGTAATCGGTGTTTTAAAATGCCCTGACTGAAAAGCAGGATTCGCCAGGTGCATGCTGATTTGCGGGATTCCACCATTTTTCCAATACGATATTAAATCGCTGTTGCAGCTTACATCTATTGAATCTTCAATATTTGCTGTTTCAAGCCATCCTCTGGCATAATCGCAGCCGTAAATAGCAGGCGATTGCCCGGTGGCGCTTCGGATTCTATCAGCCTCAGCCATAGAAAATGTGTCATGACTGTAACCTCCGAACGCTCCGGAAAGGACTCTGTTTTCCGTTCGGTTCGGCAGGTGCGCAAGCCAGTTCATCACTGCTTTTGTTGTCTGCTGTGCATTAGGATTCACAGGCGACACAGTATGCGCTTCAATTGGTTTTGCTAAAACAGCAGACGCAAGTAAAAATAAAATGAGCAAAGAGATCGTATGTTTCTTAAACAAATGCAACTCCCCCATTCATTAAGGATGAGATATCATGAATTCACATGTTCCTTCTATTGAAAACTCGCCAAAATGCGCAGGCAAGACAAAGTGTGAGCCTGCATTGCATTCATACTGAATACCATTATTTATGATTCGTCCTGATCCGCTCAGAATACTCCCCAGCAAATAGGTTTGATGTGAAGGAAAAGCAGCTCGGCCGCTAATCTTCCATTTGTACACTGAGAAATAATCTGATTGCACATAAACAATGATCTCAGCGTTACCAACTTCTTTTACTTCCGGTGTATGCACTTTATCGATATACGGTATCGTTATAACTTCCATGGCTTTTTCTATATGAAGTGTTCTTTTTTGGCCCTGGTCATTACAGCGGTCATAATCGTATACGCGATACGTTGTATCAGAGTTTTGCTGGATTTCAAGGACAAGGGTTCCCTCACATAAAGCATGGAGTGTACCGCTTGGCACATAAAAGAAATCTCCGGGCTTGATTTTGATTCGCCTCAGCAGACCGTTCCAATCACCGCTTTCTATTCGTTGTTTGAACTCTTCCTTTGTGCTTGCATGATGTCCCAAAATTAGTTCGGCGTCATCTTTGCAATCAATGATATACCAGCACTCCGTTTTACCAAGGTCGCCATTTTCGTGCAGTTTTGCATAATCATCATCAGGATGGACTTGCACGGAGAGATCCATATTGGCGTCCAGCAGCTTTACCAGCAGCGGAAACACCTTCCTATCTGGAAAACCGAAAATCTCTGGATGATCTTGCCATACTTGATCTAGTGTCTTTCCTGCCAGCGGGCCATTTTTTACAGCCGACGGGCCATGGGCATGTGCAGAAACGGCCCAGCACTCACCTGTTTTTTGTGAGGGTATTGCGTAGCCAAAAGCGTCACGAAGCTTCGTCCCTCCCCATATTCTTTCTTTAAAGACAGGCTCTAAAAATAAAGGATGTGTCATGATCGCACCTCCCCGGATGCTGCCTCTGCTTGTAAGGCCTGATGCGCCAAAACTAGCGTGCCGATGATTCCGGCGTTACTGCCTAAACGTGGAGGTACAATATAATCACTTATATCATCTGACAATTCAGAAAAATCTAAGTAGCTGTTCATGATTTTCGGTACATATTGATAGATATAAGAAAACACTTGTTTCTGTTGCATGACGCCGCCGCCAAGAATGATTTTTTTAGGTGCAAGGATCAAAATATACTGAACCAGCGCTTGGGCAATATAGTACCCTTCCAGTTCCCAGACTTGGGCTATATCTGATAAATCCGCGGCTTTTTTTCCCCAGCGCGCTTCAATGGCGGGACCGGAAGCCAAGCCTTCAAAGCAATCTTCATGATAAGGGCACTTCCCTTGGTATACGTCATCCGGGTGCCTCCGGATATAAATATGGCCCATCTCTGGGTGTGACAGGCCCTGAAGGAGCCTCCCCTCTACAATAGCCCCCGCTCCGATGCCAGTGCCAATCGTTATATACAGGCAGCTGTCAAGACCCTTCGCTTCACCGAAAAGGAATTCACCCAACGCTGCAGCGTTGACATCCGTACTAAATCCGACTGGGATTTTCATTTCGTTCTTAACGGTTTGCAAAAAGGGGTAGTGTCTCCAGCCCGCTTTCGGCGTGGCCATAATGGTACCGTATGTTTGACTGGTTTTATCGTTATCAACGGGACCAAAGGAGCCAATGCCGATGGCCTGTAATGAAAATTGCCGAAAATATTGAATTACTTTCTCTATCGTTTCTTCCGGCATCTTTGTGGGGAATTCTATTCGGTCAATGATTGTTCCATCTTCTTTACCGACAGCACAAACAATCTTTGTGCCGCCTGCTTCAATACCGCCAAGCATGCAGGTGGCCTCCTTGTTGTCTCCGCAATCAGCGCCGTATGTTTACAGAAGTCACAACAAACTTGTCATGCCGATGACGTGAAAAGGAATATTCAAATGGAATGCCGTTATCTAAGAAGCCCACATGTTCAACTTCAAGAATTGGATCATCCTGTTTACAGCCTAGATGCTGCTGGTCAATATGATCAGATTTGCAGGCTCTGATTTTCCGATGTGAGCCGGCAATTTTGAGCTGCAGCTCGTTTGAGATGTGGTTATAGACCGAACCATGAAGGACATCATCATTAATGCCCGGTATTAAATGAGTCGGCATATATGTTTTTTCCAATACATAGGGTTCACCTTCTACAATTCGCAGCCGAACGACATAATAAACCGGTGTTTTCTGATCAATAGACAAATGGGCGGCCACTTCCTCAGTGGGAAATTGCACTTCAAACTGAATGACCTTGCTTTGGATTTTTTTATCTTTCAGCAAGTTGGTCAATCCGAGAATCTCATTGCTGACTACATGGACATGGTCATCCTGTATTGCAGATTGAATAATAAACGTGCCATGGCCTCGTTTTCTAAACAGCAGACCCTCGGCAACTAAATTATCCAAGGCTCTCTTCATCGTCATGCGGCTTGAGTTAAATTCTTTTGCAAGAGATACTTCATCAGGAATGGGCTGATCGATCGGATATACGTTATTTTTAATTCTATTTCTCATTTCATTTGCAATAATTTCGTATTTATTCATTGGTATCCTCCGGCAGCTGTTAGAGTCTGATATCACATAAGCTTTTACGGATATCATAAGTTCTTTTCCCTATTTCATCAATGTTGCGGATTTTCGTCATCTCTATTCGTTATGATGATTGCCGGAAGATCTTGACCTTTAGGAAAATCTAGAAACCGCTATGCTCAGCAACCTTTTTGAACCATTTTCCGCTCTTTTTGACGGTTCTTTCTCCGTCTTTCTCAAGATTAACTGATACAAACCCATATCGGTTTTTATAGGCATTTGTCCAAGACCAGTTGTCCATGAACGTCCATAAGTGATAGCCTTTTACGTTCGAGCCTTCCTGTATGGCGCGGTGAATCCATTTGAGGTGCTCTTTTATAAATTCAATCCGGTAATCATCTTGAATGATGCCTTGTTCATCCCTGAAGCGCTCTTCACCTTCAACCCCCATACCGTTTTCAGAAATAAAACACTCGATGTTGCCGTAGTTTTCTTTTAAATTAATCAAAATATCATAAACGCCTTTTTCATAGATCTCCCAGCCGCGATGCGGATTCATTTTGCGGCCCGGCATGACGTAGGGATCAAAATATCTGTCCGGTAAAAAAGGAGCGTCGGGATTCGGAAGATGTTCTTTCGCTTTCACACGTCTCGGCTGATAATAATTCACTCCCAACAGGTCAACCGTGTTCTTTTTGATGATGTCAAGATCTTCAGCGTTGTAATCAGGCATAAAGCCTTCATGCTTCAAAATGTCAACCAGCTCTTTGGGATATTCGCCTTTAACAGATGGGTCTAAAAAAGATCTGTTAAAAAACGCGTCTGCGATTTCCCCGGCTTTCACATCCGCCGGATGGCTGCTTCTCGGGTATGAAGGGGTCAAATTTAAGATGATGCCGATTTTCCCGTCCTGCTTCATCTCCCTGTAAGCCTGAATAGCGCGGGCACTTGATAGCATCGTATGAAATCCAACCTGGACGGCCTCTTTAAAGTCGACCTTGTTTGGATAATGAAAATCATATAGGTATCCGCCTTCTACGGGAACGATTGGTTCATTATGCGTAAACCATTTTTTCACCCGGCCGCCAAACAAACGGAAGCAAGTTCTTGCATAGTTTTCATACGCGTCAACTGTCTCTCTGTTTACCCAGCCGCCGATTTTTTGAAGCGCCATCGGCATATCGAAATGAAACAAATTGACAAAAGGTTCAATTCCGTTAGCGATCAACTCATCAATGACATTGTTATAGAAATCTGCGGCTTTATCGTTGATCTCGCCCGTTCCGTTTGGTATTAAACGTGACCAGGAAATCGACATCCGGAACGAGTTGTGGCCAAGCTCCTTCATCAGCCTGATATCTTCTTTATAGTTGTCGTAAAATTGAGATGTGTCTGCGGGTCCGACATGATCAAAAAAACGATGCGGTTCTTTTTCAAACCAATAATCCCATATATTCTGGCCTTTTCCGTCTCTGTCGGCGGCACCCTCCGTTTGTGTTGCTGAAGCGGATGATCCCCACCAAAAATCCTTTGGAAAACGATATTGTTCTGTTTGTGCCAAGTCTCTCTCCCCTTATGTCACATTTTTATGCTGTTATCATTTTGCTGAGCAGCTGTCTCCTGCACAGCCTGTTCTTTTTCTTTTGCCAGATTTAATTTATCCATTGCTTTTAGGAACGGAAACCAGATCACGAAGACAATCAGCAGATTGATAAGCTGCATCACGCCCCCCATGATTGAGTTCGTCGCCATGATGCCATTAATGAACAATGGAACCGTCCACGGCACTGTCACACCAGTCGGAGGCGGAACGAGCCCGGCTGACATGGCCAAATAGGTGACGAGCGTAACAACCATCGGTGCCAGCACCCAAGGCACAATAATGATCGGATTCATGACTATCGGAAGCCCGAAGATAATCGGTTCGTTTACGTTAAAAATACCGGGGGCGAGGCCAAGTTTTGATACTTGCTTCATCTGCCTGCTTTTCATGAATATGAGAATGGTAAACACAATCGCAAGCGTCATCCCGGTTCCGCCCATCCCTACTGTATAAATCTCCATAAACGGTTTTGAAATAATATGAGGGATTTCTTTTCCCGCCGTGTAAGCAGAAAGGTTTTCTACCTGCAATGTATTCCAAATCGGATCCATCACGGAGTTGATAATGATCTGTCCATGCAGTCCGAAAAACCAAAGAATTTGAATGAAAAACACGGCAATCAGCGTTGGGATGATACCGCTTCCAAGTCCGACAAGCGGAGCCTGTATCGCGTGATAAATGACGTCGTGCATATTTGTTTTAAAAAACAGAGTCACCATTACGTTAATCAGCAAAAATACAGTCAATGTGATAAAAGCCGGAATAAGTGCGGCGAATGATTTTGCTACAGCAGGCGGAACGCCGGCTGGCATTTTGATTGTCAGGTTTTTTTGAACAATTCTTCTGTAAATTTCACCAGAAAGAAATGCCGTAATCATCCCAAGAAACATCCCTTTTGCACCGAGACGGTCGACCGGGATAACCCCTGTAATGGCATCTCCTGTTTCCGGCTGAACGATAAATGGCGTTAAGAGCAAAAAGGAAACCAAAGCAATCGCTCCGCCAAATACAGCTTCGACCTGATAGCTTTTTGACAGGTAATAGCCTATCCCGAACACAACAAAGACAGACATAATGCCCATAGTCGCCGTGGAGGCAATGCCGAAATGAGACTGAAACGATGTAAGCGTTGAGGCGTTCATGATTTTGTTTAGAAACGGCAAATTCGTTAACACGACAAAAATGGACCCGAATATCGTAAGCGGGAAAGCCAGCATAAATGCATCACGCAGCACTTGCAAATAACGGTTATTGTTTAACCTCCCTGCAATTGGAACAAGGAATTGGCTGATTTTCTCGAACACCCTATCCACCCCGATTATTTATAGATTCTTTGTTTTAAAAATATCAAGCATCTCTTTCACTAATTCTTTCATGGATAATGTTGACATCAGGTGATCCTCCGCATGCATGAGCAGCAATGAGAAAGCTTGTGCTTCTCCGCCGGATTCCTTCTGTATCATTTGAAAGTGAATGTCATGGGCCGCGGATAAATCCTGCTCAGCCTTGGTAATGAGGGCATCCGCCTCATCCTTGTTCCCTTCTTTGTAGGCGCGCAGTGATTGTATGATGCAGCTGCGGGCATTGCCGCTGTGCAAGATAAGCTGAAAACTGATTTGTTCATCTGTTAAATTCGTGATTTTCACCTGTTCCATTATTGATTCTCCATTAAGGACAATGCCTGCTCATACGCTTTTTTCCCATCTGCCATTCCGTAAGCCATCATGTCAATGACTTCAACCCGAATGTTGTATTGATCCGCCTCTTTTTGGAGTTCGCTTTTCAGAAAGCTCATTTGCGGACCGATCAAAACGGCATCCGCTTTTCTCATGTCTTCTTTTGCTTTATCCTGGCCAACAGCCCAAATCTCCGCATCCTCACCGATAGACTGTGCGTATTCCTTCATTTTTGTCACCAATAAACTGGTAGACATTCCTGAACTGCACGCGAGTAATATTTTTTTCAACTGCTATCCCCCCTTGTGATTAAAACGCTTACATGAATTATTATAGTCATTTATTTTTAAATGTCTATACTTTTATAAAATAAATATAATCATATACTTGTCCGGTTCATCATTTTGTAAATTTTTCTATGGAAGATTCATTCATAATGTGGTACACTCATCAACGGAAACGAATCAATTAAATAGCTATTATCACTTGTATAACCTCAATAATATGGTTTGAGGGTGTCTACCAGGAACCGTAAAATCCTGATTACAAAATTTGTTTATGACATTTTTTGTAATCAGGATTTTTTTTATTTATCAAAACATTTAAGTAAAGGAGTTTGTTATGAATTTCAAAGTTTTCCTGCTTGCAGCTTCTACGATTGCAGTCGGATTGGTTGAGTTAATTGTGGGGGGAATTCTTCCTCAGATCGCAAATGATTTAGACATTTCCATTGTTTCAGCCGGACAGTTGATCAGTGTGTTTGCGCTGGGATATGCAGTGTCTGGGCCGCTGCTTTTGGCATTGACTGCGAAGATTGAGCGGAAGCGCTTATATCTAATTGCTTTATTTGTTTTCTTCCTTAGCAATCTTGTCGCCTATTTCAGCCCTAATTTCGCAACACTGATGGTATCTAGGGTATTGGCAGCAATGAGTACAGGGCTGATTGTTGTGCTTTCTTTAACAATTGCCCCGAAAATTGTAGCGCCTGAATACAGAGCCCGCGCAATCGGAATTATTTTTATGGGTTTCAGCTCTGCTATCGCATTAGGCGTGCCGCTCGGAATCTTAATCAGCGATTCCTTCGGGTGGCGGATTTTGTTCCTTGGCATTGGCCTGTTGGCACTGATCTCCATGCTGATTATTTCAATCTTCTTTGAAAGAATACCGGCGGAGAAAATGATTCCTTTCCGGGAACAACTCAAGACGATCGGTAATCTGAAAATCGCGAGTTCACACCTCGTCACGATGTTTACATTAGCTGGCCACTACACGCTTTACGCTTACTTTGCGCCGTTTTTAGAAGAGACTCTTCACCTGAGCTCTTTCTGGGTCAGCATTTGTTATTTCCTTTTCGGGATATCTGCTGTATGCGGAGGCCCTTTCGGAGGAGCGCTATCTGACCGGCTTGGTTCCTTTAAGAGCATTTTGCTGGTGACCGGTTCCTTTGCCATCATTATGTTCTTACTGCCGCTGTCTACATCGTCTATGATTTTCTTTTTGCCTGTCATGGTGATTTGGGGTCTTCTGAGCTGGAGCCTCGCCCCGGCTCAGCAAAGCTATTTAATTGAAATTGCACCTGATTCGTCTGACATTCAGCAAAGCTTTAACACATCGGCCCTCCAAGTCGGAATTGCCCTTGGCTCAGCCATTGGCGGTGTTGTTTTGGATCAGACGGGTACTGTGGTGTCAACAGCATGGTGTGGCGGGTCAATTGTGATCATCGCTGTCCTGTTTGCTTTCATTTCTTTAACAAGACCTGTTCAGACAGCAAAAAAATCCTCCTTGTAAAAGGAGGATTTTTTATTATTTAGCTGAAAGCTCATCTTCTGTGACCCATTTGTGGTTTTTCACTTTTTCGCCGCTCGTTGTCGATGTATAGTCAACCATGTATACAGTTGTTTTTTCTGCAGAGTCGATCTCAGCTGTTGCTCCTTTCATGCCTTTCATATGAGAAGCTTCTAAAATCACCTGATCTCCGGGTTGTAACGTTTTATCTCCGGCATCTTTGATTTCTTCTTGGATCACCCATTTATGATGATCCACACGCTGTCCCCCATTAGTCGGAGTATAAGAAACAACATACGCCGTTGTATCATAGGCGCCTGTTACCGTAGCTTCAGCACCTTTCATGCCTTTCATATGGGAAGTATTGATGATTGCCTGGCTGCCTACTTTGTATTTCGGATTTTTAGATTCCTGTAATCCCTCTGGAACGTCAGCTGATCCGGAATGGTCCATCTTTTCATGTGATGAGGAGTCTGAATGATTGTCATGTGTGCTTTCTTTCGTACTGTTGTTATTGCCGCATGCTGATAAAACAAAAACAAGAGATAACATCAGAATTCCCAGTGCATTTTTAGAGATTTTCATGTTCATTCTCCTTTGCTTCATTTTTTTCCTGTAACTTTTGCCCGCAGACAATGAAAACATGCCCTCTCGATAATACTATACCCCCGAACGGTATGTAAATACGCTGATATTCTCATAAAGCGTTCCCGCAGTTTGTCCTATTCCCCTTTGTTTGCAAAGCCAAACATGAAAAAAGGCCGCTGTCAGACGGCATTTACTGATTTAAGACTTTTATATACACACCTTTTTTTGCTTTTTGATAAGCGGTCTCACCCATTTTCCTCACCTTTTCAGAAGCATCTGAGGATTTGATCCATTCGTCATCAAAAAAAATGGATGGATCGATTAGGCGCATTTTCTTCTTTTGATGGAAATCGTACTGGATGTCATCTTCTATTACTTGTATGCCGGGATGAATAGATGTAAGCAAGCTCAGAACTTCTTCATTTTTTGATGCACGCAGGATGTTCAGTACCTCTTGGTCCGTTTTCAGCAGATCCTCTGCGGATATGACATCATGCCGCAGCGCTGCCTTCAATGCTCGCGCTAAATATTCATATCCATATACATTCACAGGATTCAAAAAGAAATCAATCACTTCCTTGTAGTACACACTGACAAACCATTCGGCGGCTTCAATACTATCAGGAAACATCCTTCCGTTTCTCACAATAAGATGATCCAAAAAGGTTTGCGCTTCGTGCAGGTTAATGTGTCCATATCGGTACATATCACGCAGCGTATAGTCTGTCCGATCAGCACACAGCTCCGGTGCGGGCTGTTCGAGCAATGTCCACCTTGAATCGTCAGCTAAAAGTTCTTCAGTATGATAGCCGTGTTTTTGTAAAATGTCCGGGATTTCAGAGTGAACAATGACTTGTTGAAAGATGTTTTCATGATAGTCTTCTGCTTGATTTTCAAAGACAACGTCGACCACATGAGAAAAAGCTGTGTGTGATACGTCGTGGAGCAGACCCGCAATCTGTTCTTCTATCGTTCCTCCGAGCTTTTTGATGAGGAGCATTACGCCGATGGAGTGCTCATACCTGGTCACATTCCACCTTCGATTGACTAAAAAGCTTGCTCCGCCTTGATAGATCCCTTTTAATCTTTGCACAGGAGCGCTTTTGATAAGCTCTTTCAGTACTCCATCTATATGGTGGTGCCCGTAAATAACATCGCTGATTTCCATGCCGTCACCTCAATATCTATTTTTTTTGTTATATATTGTTTATATTGATAGTACATATGCAATCTTTCAATAGAGGAGTGTTATGATGATCATCATCCCAAACGATGAGATAGCGAAACATATGTTGTCCGATTTTTTTGCCAAGCAATGGGGTACACCCGAGATGGCGATTTCCAGCGGCATTTTTCGGTGTGATGAATTAGATGGATTTGCCGCAGTAAATGAAAGCGGCGAAATCATTGGCTGTATTACATACTTGATAGATGGGAAAGATTGTGAAATTATTTCATTAGATAGTATGATTGAAAATAAAGGAATCGGCACAGCTTTACTTCAGCAGGTTGAAGAGACGGTTAAATATGCACATTGTCAACGAATAAAGCTTATCACAACGAATGATAATGTACATGCGATGGCGTTTTATCAAAAGAGAGGCTATCAATTCGCCGCAGTGTTTCCGAACGCAGTTGAAAAAGCGCGCCGACTCAAGCCGGAGATTCCCGAGGTGGCTGAAAACGGCATTTTGATTCGGGATGAAATTCTATTTTCGAAGGTAATTGATTAAACGAATAGGAGTCTTTTATGTCCAGTCATTATAAATACCCTCTCATTTTCACGGCATTCCTATTAATCGCTTTCTGCTTGATCTTTTTTTCCTATCACCTGATTCATCATGTTCGTTTGGAGTATCCGAATTGGCAGGGAGAAAGCAAAGACCAGAATTGGGAAGCTGTTTTCAAAAAAAATGAAGATGCACCAAATGAATACAGCGGCGAACTTTATTGGATCGGTGAACCACATGAAACAGACAACACTTATTTGGAATCACTGATTGTAAAAAAGGATGATGAAGTTCTGCTGAGTTCTGACACGGAAATCCCGATGCATGATTATTCTGGAGGCACTTTTTCTGATGGAAGCGCAAAAGAAAAGTCCGTTTCTTTTTTAGAGCGGTTAGATGAACATGAGCTTGAAGGCCATGATATTACGATTGAAGTGAAATGGAAACAAGGTAATCATTATTCTGCGAGCCAGCTTACGCTCAATGAAAAGACCTTGTTTGAAGAAAAGCAGCAATAGATGATCAAAACGAAAAATAGACAAATGAAAAGGTGTAACATATTTTATACAGCTCATATGTTATGCCTTTTCCTTCATTTTCGCCAAAAAGTGGAGCAGTCTGCCTTATCCCGAATATTAAACTCAATCATTTTCTCAAGTAGCGTGTAATCAACTGGACCGTTCCAAGGGATACGTATTAGCTGCTCGGTGTAATCATATCCGGCCTTCACAAAATCATCCTCTACGTGCGCTATCGTTACTTTTTCAGGAGCGACAGCTAAATGCTTTTTAGAAACACTAAAGCCAATAATAAATGTACCGTGATCCGTAAACATCGGCTGGTTCCATTTTATTTCTGTATGTAAATTTGGATATTTATCTTTGATCCAAGTCAACACCTCTTCCGTTCTTTCTCGGTGGAACGGGTCATCAATCCCCGCTAAATACTCAGAAAAAACGTCCATGTTGTTCCCTCCTAAAATAAAATGATGCCACTCCATATGAACTGCTCAGACATGTACTTACACAATACCTCTTTCCAACATAATACTTAAAATTGTTCAAGATGTAAGCGGGTTGCTTCTATGCGACTATAGCAGATTTCAGTCCGCCTATCCACGGCCAGTATCTATTCCTCCCATTTATTTTTTTAGTACTATCACTCTTTCCTTTCCTTTGATAGCAGTTCATTATTCTTGTAAATCCAATCTTTAAAATCGATTAATACTAGCTTAACAGTTTAAAAATATAATTGGGTTGTCATTGAGATTCATCTATATTTAGGAGGTTATCCAGTTGAAAAAATTCCCGAAGAAATTACTGCCTATCGCGGTTTTATCATCAATTGCGTTCAGCAGCTTAGCCAGCGGCAGTGTGCCTGAAGCCAGCGCCCAGGAAAAGAAAAAGGGGAACCACGACGAAATTAAGAATGTTATTGTTCTGATTGGTGATGGTATGGGTGTGTCTTATACGTCTGCTTATCGATACTTAAAGGATAATAAAAAGACAAAAGTTGTGGAGCCTACGGCTTTTGATCAGTATCTTGTCGGCCAGCAAACAACTTACCCCGATGATCCTGAACAAAATGTAACGGATTCTGCAGCGGCGGCAACGGCTATGTCTGCGGGAATTAAAACATACAATAATGCCATAGCGGTGGATAACGACGGATCAGAAGCCAAAACGGTGCTTGAAGCTGCGAAAGAAAAAGGAAAAGCAACAGGACTTGTGGCCACTTCAGAAATTACACACGCCACTCCGGCCTCTTTCGGTTCACACGACCACAGCCGAAAAAATATGAACTCAATTGCGAATGATTATTTTGATGAGATGGTCAACGGCAAGCACAAAATTGATGTCCTTTTAGGCGGGGGAAAAAGCAATTTTGACCGTAAGGACCGTAATTTGATTAAGGAATTCAAAAAAGCGGGGTACAGCTATGTGGATAACCGCAAGGACATGCTGAAAAACAAAGACAGCCAAGTTCTCGGCCTATTCGCTGACGGCGGCCTGCCTAAAAAGATTGACCGTACGAAGGATATTCCATCACTTAAAGATATGACAAACACAGCCATTAAAAAATTAAACAAGGATAAAGACGGATTCTTCCTCATGGTGGAAGGCAGCCAAATTGACTGGGCGGGCCATGACAATGATATCGTCGGCGCCATGAGCGAGATGGAAGACTTCGAACAAGCTTATAAGGCGGCTATTGATTTCGCTAAAAAAGACAAGCACACATTGGTTGTCGCAACGGCTGACCACTCAACCGGCGGATATTCCATCGGTGCGGACGGCATCTACAACTGGTTCAGTGAACCCATTAAAGCCGCAAAACACACACCAGACTTTATGGCAGAAAAGATCGCTGACGGCGCGGATGTTGAAAAAATATTAAAAACGTATATTGATCAAAAGAAATTAGCTTTAACTGAATCAGAAATTCAATCTGTTGAAAAAGCCGCAAAAACGAAAGAAGTGCTTGAAATCGATAATGCGATCGAGGAAATATTCAATAAACGCTCCCACACCGGCTGGACGACAGGCGGACATACTGGTGAAGATGTTCCGGTCTATGCGTACGGACCGTCTAGCGAGGAATTTGCAGGCCAAATTGATAATACTGAAATTGCCAAAAATGTCTTCAACGCTTTACAATACAACATTAAGATTAAAGATAAGTAAAAGAATACAAGGTGTCCCGTTGCTTGTATGAAGTAACGGGCTCTCTTATTAATGGGGGAATCATCATGAGAGGAATTCTTTCGATCTTCGTTTTTATCGTCGTGCTCGCGGGCTGCTCATCGAACACCAATACAGAAAAACAAAGTGCTGGCGGAGAGCAAGCGGTAAAAGCTACACCGCAAAGCACATCATCTCAAAAAGACAGCATAGATGACTACCAGCCTAATTCCCAAGTAACCGATGACCGGTCATTGCTGAAGGTGGGCCAAACGTTTTCTGATGACAAGGGAAAAGCTGCTTTAAAGGATATCAAGCAAGTGAATCAAACATATAAGATTAGCGACGTGGAGTTAACAGTAAAAGAAATGAAGCTGATCCACTTGCGCCCAGACTACAGCATGATTGATTACTTTCATGTGTTAACACACGATGAAGAGTTTGATTTTGTTAAGGTCTTTGTTGACATCAAGAACACATCTTCAAAGAAAGTAAATGTTGCGCCGATTGCCTTGATGAAAACAAATACAGGGGAAACTTTTGATTGGAACAAAGATATTTATCTTGAAGAGTTAAATGGCGAATTGGAAGGCGGAGCCGAAAAGTCCGGAAATCTCGGTTTTATTGTAAACGCATCAAGCGGCCATGCTCATGATGAACAATCAGCTGATAAGAAGAAAAAAGAGATCAAGTGGATTGAAATTACAACAAGTGACGTTTTTGACCAAAACCATAAGAAGATCAGTAATTCTAAAAAGATCAAAATTGAATTTTAACGATTGCCTTCCAACATGGAAGGTTTTTTTATCGGTGAAGTTAAACAGATACGATCTTATTTTTTTGGGCGAAAATAGAATAATTCATCTGTTCATCAAGCCCTAACTTTGGAGCTGTTCTTATCGATGCTAAATTGTTAACTTCACTATCCTATCTTGGTGATGGCATATCCAAAACGTTTAGTTGAGCTGTTTGTAGTCATTTCTTCGTCAATTCTTTTTATAGTGCAATCTTTAGATGCTGTAAACCCTGTTTAAGCGATTAAAAGAAAAGGTATATCTTCTCATTTCTACAATACCGATTTTTAGTGTTTTACGCACCCTATCCCAGTTATCACTTGAAGGAAATAAAGTAAATCGAACTTCTTTTTCTTTGCTATAGTGATAAAAGTCTATCAGTGAGTTATGAAATTCAGTATTTTTTTCTTCTCCCCATACAAAATAAATACCTGAGATAAAAAGGACTTGGATCGTTTGTATGATTAACATAAACAAGATCAAAAAAAAGCACTGTTGAAGTATTAAGTACTAGTAAAATCAATAGAGTACTTTTTGTTTGTTCATGACACAGTGCTAATTGTTAGTCTAATTTTTTAATTACAATTGAAGCGTTTACGTTAGTTTGTGTCCCTCCTGCCAAAGTCTGCAGAGTCACTGCGGCAGCGGACGTATGATTTCGAAGAGTTAGAACATCGCCAGCTGCTATGGCTATTATAGCCTGACCATTGTTTTGCTGAGTACCTGCACCCGAACCGTAGACTGTATTCGTAATCGGCGCACCATTTAAAAATAGTGTGAATTGGTTAGGTTCTACTCCCGAAACAGAAAAAGTGACCTCATAGTCTCCCGGAGTGGTAATTGCAATTTGAGAAGTTCCGGGAGCATGTGTAATTCCTGGGGTGGTTATCCCTGTTGAATCAAAAATGACATCAGCCTCTATAGCTACCGTTTGAGCGCTTAAGTTATATATATACCCGTATTCGGATAACCCAGCTGCTCCTGTGCCGGTTGCTCCTGTGGCCCCTGTCGCTCCAGTGGCTCCGGCTGGTCCGGCGTCCCCTGTAGCTCCTGTGGCCCCTGTGCCTCCGGCTGGTCCGGCGTTCCCGGTTGCTCCTGTGGCTCCCGTCGCTCCGGTGGCTCCGGCTGGTCCGACGTCCCCTGTAGCTCCCGTGGCTCCCGTCGCTCCGGTGGCTCCGGCTGGTCCGGCGTCCCCTGTAGCTCCTGTGGCCCCTGTGCCTCCGGCTGGTCCGGCGTTCCCGGTTGCTCCTGTGGCTCCCGTCGCTCCGGTGGCTCCGGCTGGTCCGACGTCCCCTGTAGCTCCCGTGGCTCCCGTCGCTCCCGTGGCTCCGGCTGGTCCGACGTCCCCTGTAGCTCCCGTGGCTCCCGTCGCTCCCGTGGCTCCGGCTGGTCCGGCGTCTCCTGTGGCTCCCGTGACTCCTGTTGCTCCGGTCGCCCCTAGTGGTCCTGTGGCTCCCGTCGCTCCGGTGGCTCCCGTGGCTCCGGCGTCCCCTGTGGCTCCCGTCGCTCCGGTGGCTCCGGCTGGTCCGGCGTCTCCTGTGGCTCCCGTCGCTCCCGTGGCTCCGGCTGGTCCGGCGTCCCCTGTGGCTCCTGTCGCTCCGGCTGGTCCGGCATCCCCTGTGGCCCCCGTGGCCCCCGTGGCCCCCGTAGCTCCTGTCGCTCCCGTGGCTCCCGTGGCTCCGGCTGGTCCGGCGTCCCCTGTGGCTCCTGTCGCTCCGGCTGGTCCGGCATCCCCTGTAGCTCCTGTGGCCCCCGTGGCCCCCGTAGCTCCTGTCGCTCCCGTGGCTCCCGTGGCTCCGGCCAGTCCTGGTGGTCCTGTGGCCCCTGTTGCTCCGGGCAGCCCTGGCAGCCCCGGTGGTCCTTGTGGTCCTTGTGGTCCTGTGGCTCCAATACTGCCTGGAATACCGCGTAATCCGCGTGGTCCCTGCGGCCCTCTTGCTACCCTTACGCAACAGCAGCACATACATGAATGTTTAGGCTCATGATTTTTTTTGGGGCCCACTCTACAACTGGGGCTTGAAGAGTTAGATCCACAGTAAGGGCACCTATGTGACGATTTCCAAGACATAGTTTCTATTCACATCCTTTTATAACTGCACTTTCCATACGCTTATTCATAATATGAAAAATGATTTTGAGTGTGAATTAATCGAAAGTATTCCTTCTGCTGCCGTCTCCCTCTGAAAATGAGCCCTTACATATATCATCCTTTTGCCAAAACCGATGATCCGCAAAATGGCTCCGGTTATCTCCACAATGCCAATAAGACTCTATCAGTAAAAAGAGTGAGACCGTTTTCATCTCACTCTTTTTTCTTATTTCATGCGAAGGTATTTTTGCTGTTTATTTTCTCTGCTCTATAAATTGATCGATCCGCTCCATTGCCTCTTCCATATTCATGCAATCCTGAAAGCTTTGATTGATTTTTTGAATCCCTTCTATATATCGATCGTTATTCAACACTTCTTCCACTGCATGTTTTAATGACTGTGCGGTTACATGGTCTTTAGATACTGTATAACCGGCTTGTAATTCAGTCAGCCGCTGGGCCACCATTGGTTGGTCCTTATCGTGCGGCATTACAACTAACGGAACGTTAAAATGAATGCCTTCATTTACACTGTTCATTCCCCCGTGAGTGATGAAAACATCTGATTGTTCCAGCACTTCCAATTGAGGCACATACGAAGCAATGATAAAGTTCTCAGGCGCTTGCTTTAATTTTGTCAGATCAGCTTTTTCTCCCGCAGCTATCACGACCTTGCCCTTGACATCAGAAAATGCATCTATACATAAGTTGAAAAACTCTTCTGTTTCGTCTAGTACAGTCCCCATTGAAATATAAATGACCTTTTCACCTTTTAGCTGTTCTATCGGGAAATCTGTTTTTTCCGCTCTTTTTGGAAAGCTGGGACCGATAAACAGATATTCATCCCCGAAACGATCGCTTTCAGGCTGAAAATAACGGCTCGTATACACCACATTCAATTCCCCTTGATTGTTCATGAATTGAACCAGGTTTTTCGGAGCGACACCGTACGTTTCTTTCATTTTTGCCAAAAGATCTTCGCACTCTTGATCCAATTCAAGCGGCGCTCCAGACTCCGGATGCAGCGGCAGGATTTTCAGGTGCTCCTCGCCAAACAAGAAAGACGCCGATGAAGAGACCCCTGGAATATCTAAGTAATCCCTCACCAATTCCCCCGCGCCGAATTTATCATAATAAACAAAATCAAATTGAATGCTCTTAGATAAGTCTTTGACAATCTGTAAAATGTCCAATGACGTTTTGATATGGATTTTCAAGAAATCAAGAATGCCATTGGGCGAACCGACATGAATAGGTGTCGTTCGCAGCAGATCCCGGTGAAGATGGACCGTTGCTCCCGCTGCTTCTAATCGTTTTTTATATTTTTCAGTGGATATATAATGGACATCATATCCCTTATCGGAAAACGCTTTTGTAATGCCTAAGGTAGGATTCACATGGCCTTCCGCAGGAAAATTCAAAATCAATACTGTCTTCATGTAGACAACTCCCTCTCAAATCGTATTCTGACTCTTTGTTTGATCAGACTACTACTAATCGTAAAATGGGAACACAACCCATGCAAGGTACAAATGAATGAACTATTCTGCTGCTCTGGACTTAATCAAAAAAAAGACACCCAAACTCTGGTGTCTTTTTTTATACTTTTCTGATCGTAAAAAATTTCCGCAGAAGCCATGGGCCCGGTGTAAAGCCCAGCGTTAACTGCCAAGCGCCAATAGCCTGCAATCTGTATTCGCGGACGATCTGCATCTTCCGGCTCATGCTCCTGACATCCTCAAACCATACCTCATGCGTCCGCCCCTGCTGATCACTGTACCGGAAAAACGGTGATTGATATTCGGCTGAATATTGTATCGGGGCTTGGTACCTCATCGCTCTTTCGATTGCGTTTTGATTTGAAATCGCTGAAGCAACTGTGCCCGGCTGATACGGGATGATCCAGTCGTACCCGTAGAGCGGGACTCCGATAATGATTTTTCTGCTCGGCACCTGCGCAATCGTAAACTCAATGGTTCTCCTTATTTCAGTAATCGGCGCTACAGGACCCGGCTCACTTCCGGCATGATGCCAATCATAAGCCATGATAAACATATAATTAACAACCGCTCCTATTCCTCCGTAATCATAGCCTCTCAGCCAGGGGATATTATCGCTTGTTTTTGCCGGAACAGCTATCGTCAGCACATATCCTCCCGCCTGAAGGCGATCTCTCAGCTGACGCAAAAAACCAGTGAAAAGGTCACGATCCTCGGCGCTCACCTGTTCAAAATCGATTGTCACACCGCCATATCCCCTTGTGGAAACTAAGTAATAAATATTGTTGACCAGATTGGTTCTCGCTGTCGGGTTGTTCAGGACTTGGTGAACGAGTTCTGTACTGAATCCTGTTGATGTAAGGTTTGTTATGGTCGCAAGCGGCGTCACCCGTCTTTGCCAAGTTGTCTCGATAGCAGCCGCATCATTCAATTGGTTTGCAATGTCGCCGTTCGGTGCAATATGGTATTCGAAAATCGAAATTGAAGACGAGTATGGCGCATAATCATTGATCAGCTCCCGATCGAGGTCAGGATTTCGGAGCACGTAAAAACTTAATGTTCCCGCAATGTAATTTGAGATCGAAGGAATCGTTATTTTTGCTCCCGCTTGTAAAGCATTTGGGCTGATGCCCGGATTGGCGGCTCGCAGACGCTCTAATGGCACAAACGCTTTAGCTGCAATGGCGGTAAGCGTATCTCCCGGCTGGACTGTATATACATAAAGAGGGATAAGCAGAGCCTGCCCCGGCACGATATTCGTTTCATCTAAACCATTCACACCCCGTATTTGATCAACAGAAGCACCGTATCTTCTGCCTATCGAAAACAAAGAATCACCAGGCCCGACGATATGGATAAACATGTTTAACCCCCATTATTCGTTAGTCAAACCATCATAAAATCTTATTAACGGGGCCTCTTAGATATGTGGTGAATACATAAAAAAATACCAAGGGTTCTGCTCCCCCTTGGTACCGGATCATACAAATCAATTCTCTTTTCCTTCTTCAAGTACATGCTTCAAATGCTCACAGTCATGATTGAAATGAGCCAGCACATACTGTTTGGCTGCTTCTTTGTTTTTCTTTTTCACTTCTTCAAATATCTTGCGGTGTTCACTCAGGATCGTTTCTGCACGGTGGTCACCAGTATAATTAAGGATTCTGCAAAAGTGAATCAGATCATTTACATGCTCAAGCAAATTTTTCAAATGTCTGTTATGGCTGAAATCAACCAGCAGCTCATGAAATTTTTGGTTTAAACGAATGATTTCCGTATCTTCCGTGCCGTTGTGAATCGCTTTCTCTGTTTCTTCAAGCTGTTTTTCGAGTATGGTCAGCTCTTCTTCGTCCGCTTCGTCTATGACTAATTCGACTGCCAGCTGCTCCAGCGGAATTCTGATTTTATAAATCTCATCTACATCTTTTGCCGTTAATGACGTGATCGAAAATCCATTTCGGTCATCCGCTTTTAACAAACCATCTTTCTCAAGCAATCGCATGGCTTCCCTTATCGGAGAGCGGCTGACGCCAAAGCTTTTCGCCAGCTGTGTTTCGTTTATCCGTTCCCCAGGCTTAAAAGTCCCGTTGAAGATCATTTTTTTTAGCTGGTTATAAAATTGCAGGTAGTAGGGAGTCGGCTTATCTAATTTAAAATCGTCCATATATAATACCTCTTTTGAATATATTCAAGGGCTTTTCTTCATCAAAATCATATAACAGATGGTAATGGGAAGCAACAAACTGCCTTGTCAGATCCCAGAATTTGAGGTACGATATGTTTGCTGAACGACGGTCGACGGACTACTGGCAACTGAAAAAACGGCGTGTTTTTCTTCGTCAATAGGACACCATACCTCCGCCAGAATAGCGCACGATTACATTTTTACATCTTTTCAATGGAGGAAAAAATATGCTCATTATTCTTGTTATGTTTCTTCTAGGAATTATTTTAGGCTTTATTGGCGCCGGTGGAGCCGGCTTTGTCATTGCCCTTTTAACGCTTCTTTTCCATATCCCGATTCATACGGCGTTAGGCACTTCGCTTGCCGGCATGGCTTTTACAAGCTTATCAGGGGCATACAGCCACTATCGCGAGGGCAACATTCAAATGAAAATCGGCTTAATAGTCGGAGGCTTTGCTGCGGTTGGCTCATTTTTCGGCGCCAAGCTGACATCTTTTATTCCGGCTGATTTGCTTCATTATTTGACGGCTGGAATGTTATTTTTATCAGCAATTCTCATTTTAATCAGATTATTTATTTTAAAAGAGAAGGCTCAAGTGAATCAAAGCACTCTTTCAACGTATACGAGAGCGGTCATCTTAGGAATTGTAGCCGGCGTTCTTTCCGGCACATTCGGCATCGGGTCGGCACCTTTTATTCAAATCGGTTTAATGATTATGCTGAATCTGTCCATTCGCCATTCTGTCGGAACGACGATGCTTGTGATCATCCCTCTGGCTGTAGGTGGAGGCATCGGATATATCACAGAAGGTTTTGTTGATTATGTATTGCTGATCAAAGTTCTGGTCGGGACAATGTGCGGTGCCTATGTAGGCGCAAAATTCACCAACCTTATGCCAAAGGTGGTTTTGAAATCAGCCATCTTTTTGACTCCGGCGATTGCAGGCCTGCTGTTATTATTCTAAATAAAACAAAAAACCTGACGTCATGTCAGGTTTTTTTTATGAATTCTGCCCTACTCGTTCTTTCGTTAATCCAAAAAACGCCAGTGAGCCGATGACAGCTGTTACAAACATGATGGCTCCCATCGGAACGGCTGTTGTCTCATTAATGCCTACAAGCGGTGACACGATTGAACCGAGGAGCAGCGGGAGCATTCCAAGCAGCGCACTTGCACTTCCGGCGCGGTGCCCCTGCTTTTCCATGGCCAAGGTAAACGTGCTGGTCAGAACCATGCCGATCGTAATCATGTAAATGAAAATGGATATGACTAATGTAGCAAGAGGACCGTGAATCATGGTCATGGTTAATAGCACAGCCGTCGCAATCACAGCCGTAATGACCGCTATACGAAGAAGGCTTTTTTCATGAATGATTCCGCCAAAGCGTCCGATGATAAAGCTGCCCGATATAATCGCCAGCCCGTTAATGCCAAAAAGAATACTAAATACCTGCGGAGACACCCCGTAGATGTCCTGGTATACAAAAGGCGTACCAGACACATATGCAAAGCTTCCCCCGTGAATAAATCCGACAGTTAACGCGTACCCCATAAAGGATCGATCCTTCAGCAGGCTGCCCATCGTTTTGACGGATGTTCCGATTGAGCTTGGAATCCGTTTTTCCGGCGGAAGCGTTTCTTTTAACCTCAATGCAATCAGAAGAACGAGTAAAAATCCGATGATCATGAGGACGTGAAAAATTGTATGCCACGTTGCGAACGGCAAAAGCAAAATGGCACCGCCTGTCATAGGCGCAACCATTGGCGCCACCGCGGTAATGACCATTAACAGCGAGAAAAATTTAGAAAGCTCTCTTCCGGTAAACACATCGCGGACGATTGCGCGAGACAGCACAAGCCCTGCAGAAGCAGTGAAGCCCTGTAAAAAACGCGCAGCCACTAAAGTTGTTATATTGGGCGACAGTGCACAAAACAGAGAAGATAACGCAAATAAAAAAATACAGATTAATAGCGGTTTTCGTCTTCCCTGCGCATCGCTGACCGGCCCGACAATCAGCTGGCCGATCGTAAGCCCGACCAGACAGGCTGTTAAACTTAACTGAACAAGTGAAGCACTTGCTGATAAATCTTCCGCGATTTCAGGAAAACTTGGCAAATACATATCTATATTAAGCGGGCCCAATATAGCAAGCATGCCGAGCAGAAACGCTAGTGCCAAGCGTTCTTTTCTAGTTGGATTGTGCAGCATGTTATCAAACCTTCCCTTCAACCTAGTCCCTTATATAATGGATGTCAGCTCCAACAATGGATTGAAGCCGTGAAACATTTGTATATTGTATCATAACTTTCAGCCTGTGAAAGCCGCTTGAGCACGGGCTCGGCAAAGTGATATTCCTCTGGGAGGTTTTTCGAAGATGCAAATGGCTTGCAAGATGAAATCATTCGTTGTATATTAATTGACGTGTCAATCATTGATATATCAATTAATAGTTTTGACAGGAAAGAAGGGATGGGTTTTGGCGTCATTTTGTTCAGAGGAAGCCGAGATTTTATATCAGCTGCAAGGCGTGAACAAGGTGATTGGCGTGAAGTTCGAGGCATGCACGGGCATCAGCCAATCTCGTTTGGAATTGCTGACATTGCTTTATCATGCAGATGAGATCAGTCAAAGCGACCTTCAAAAGAAAGTAAATATCGATAGCGCAGCCGTTACCAGACACCTGAAACAGCTGGAAGCCAAAGGCATGGTATCAAGGCGGCGCAAGCCTGAGGACAACCGCATCACCCTTGTTCGGTTAACAGACCAAGGAAGAGAGCGAATTGAGTCTTCTAAGAAGGAAAAGGAGCGTTTCATGAAGGAAATGCTCGCAAATGTAAGCGCAGAAGAACGCCGCCTGCTCATTGATGTGCTGGCGCGCATGCGAAACAATATAGATAATATCGAAGCTTAAGAGGAGTGTATCAACATGATCAAAACAAACGATTTTATGGAAATTATGAAAGGCCGCCGTTCTATCCGCAACTATGATCCGGCAGTAAAAATCAGCAAAGAAGAAATGACAGAGATCTTAGAGGAAGCAACAACTGCCCCATCTTCTGTTAACGCGCAGCCATGGCGTTTTCTTGTCATTGACAGCCCGGAAGGAAAAGAAAAACTCGCACCGCTTGCAAGCTTTAACCAAACACAGGTCACAACATCATCTGCTGTCATCGCTGTATTTGCAGACATGAATAATGCAGACTACTTAGAAGAAATCTATTCAAAAGCTGTGGAACTCGGTTACATGCCGCAGGAGGTCAAAGACAGACAAATCGCCGCGCTGACCGCACATTTTGAAAAGCTTCCGGCACAGGTCAACCGTGAAACGATCCTGATTGACGGAGGTCTTGTTTCCATGCAGCTGATGCTGACTGCACGCGCGCATGGCTACGATACAAACCCGATCGGCGGATACGATAAAGAAAACATCGCGGAAACCTTCGGATTAGATAAAGAACGTTATGTACCGGTTATGCTACTTTCTATCGGAAAAGCTGCAGATGAAGGCTATGCTTCCTACCGTCTGCCGATTGATACAATTGCAGAATGGAAATAAAAACAAAGAGCCCAGGAATGTTTTCCGGGCTCTTTGTTTTTAAGTACAGCCGCCGTTTGATCGTCTGACCTTTTTCGGGTAACACGTCTGAAGTTAGTCGTTTAGTCATGAAAAAAGAGTGATGACCATTCATCACTCTTCTCTCAATTATTCTTTTCCTTTCTTCCTGCCGAACGGCCACCAGTTTCCTTCTCCAAAGGTCGCAATGATTGCCGGAATGAAGAGCGGAAGTATGACAAGGCCGTAAAGCAAGAGTCCGATGATGATAACACTTGCCACCTGCATCAGTGTATTGACGCCTGAAGGCATCATCGCCGCGAACGTACCGGCCAATATAATGGCAGCTGTAATAATGACAGATCCCATTTTGCTCATTGACCTGACGACACCTTGCTGAATGCCAAGGTGCACCTCTTCCTTAAATCGATCAAGCAAGAAGATTGAATAATCTACCCCTAACGCGATCAAGATGACAAAGCTGAAGAATGGTACTGCCCAGCTGACGCCGGCGTTTCCTAAGCCGTTTACAAAAATTAATTCTGTTATGGATATCGACGTATAGTACGTCAGCAGCAGTGACGCGAGCATATAAATCGGCATGATCATGGAGCGGAACAAAATGGTTAACACGATAAACAGGCCTATAATCATGATCACCATTGTTCTGGAGAAGTCCGTTGTGGACAGCTCTTTTAAGTCCGCATTCATACTCGTGACCCCGCCGTATACGATCTGTGCATCCTCCAAAGGAGTGCCGTCAACTTCGTTTGCGACAGCTTTTTTAATTTGGTTTATTGTCGTAATAGCTTGTTCTGAGTAAGGATTTGAATCCAGAACGACACTTAATTGAACACCTTTTCCGTCCGCAAAGGAATACTGGTCAATTGACTTCTTAAAGTCTTTGTCCTTCATTACTTGATCAGGAATGAATATGCCTGTATCTCTTACAGTTGGACTTTTGCTCATGTCCTCTAACATATCACTGGAAGCTGTAATACCGTCAGAGACTTTCGTCAGGCCATCATTTGCGCTTTTCACGCCTTCGGACAGCTTCTTCAGGCTTTCTGTCAGCGTTCCGGCTTGTGCCTGCTGGCCTGAGAGCTGCTGGTTCGCTTGTTCAAGGCCGGTTTGAATCTGGCCAAGCTGTCCGCTGATTGCCGTAAGCTGCTGCACGGTCTGTGCGGTATTGCCGGTTTGGGAAATCTGTTTGCTCATGAGCTGCAGCTGCTGATTGATTTTGCCCAAGCCATCTGCCGCATCGCCCAGTGAACCGCCAGACTCTCCATTTGAGGCCGAGCCGGTTTGCCCTGCCATTTGATTCAGTCCGTTTTCTATATCCGTTAATCCGCTTTGGACATCGGCAATCCCTTTTACCGTCTTATCCAGCCCGTCTGAAACCGATCCTAGCTGGTTATCAATATATAAATCTTTGATTTTTTTACCAGTCGGCTGCGTAATAGTCATAACAGAGTCAACATGATCAACTTTCTCGATCGCTTTGCTGATATTTCCTAGATAAGGGATTGTATCAGCTGTTGTAAGATCTTTGTCTCCTTTTACGACAACATTGATCGGGAACGCTTTTCCTTCCCCGAATCCATCCTTAATGGCCTCGAGAGCTTTTATAGATTTATAATCGCTGCTGATTTCCGCAGTTGAGTCGAATGAAATCTGGTCATCATAGGTCAAGATGAACGGAAGCGTGATAATGACCGTGATGACTATAAACAGAAACGGACGAGCGACGGAATGCCTGCCGAGAAACGCCCATAATTTGTTATCACTGTGCGACAGCACTTTCTTAGAAGGCCAGAATAATTTTTCACCCAGCGTCACCATAAATAATGGCAGCAGTGTGTAGAGGATGATCATTAAAATTCCCACACCGACTGCTACCCCTACTGCGGATTGGAAAATCGCAAACTTCGCAAATCCTAAGGCGGAAAATCCGATCAATACCGCAAATCCGCTGATAAATAAGGTTTTTCCCCCTGTGCGGTAAGCGATAAGCGCCGCTTCTTTTTTATCATGCCCGTTTGCCAATTCTTCACGGAATCGTGTAAGAAGCAGTATGCAGTAATCTGTTCCAATGCCGAACATGATCGCAACTAAGAAGGTTTGCGTGAACGTCGAGATAGGAAAATCAACATTGTATACAAGGATGCCCAGTATGGATTGACTGATCAGATAAGAAAAACCGACAACCACAATCGGAATAAAAGGCGTCACAACAGATCGGAACACGATCAACAGTAAACCGATTATCAGGCAGACTGTGATCACTTCCGTTTTCTTAAGCCCTTCCTCTGAGCTGTGAGCGAAATCCTGGTTGATAAGGGAAGCTCCCGTAATATATGCCGTCAAATCATCAGGAACGATTTGATAAATCTCGTCCGCAATTTTTTCCGCCTTTTTATCAGAACCTGTAATCGTGACAGGCATGAGAACGGTTTTCTTGTCTTTCGACATCAACTGGTCTTTGACTTCTTTTTCCGCTGACAGAGGAGATGTTACATCTTCTACACCGTCGATCTTTTTGATTTTATCGATCATGGCGCGGAGCTGGTCCTCTGTTTCTTTCTTTAAAGCGTGGTCTAATGTAAAGACAACACTGATCGAATTATTGTCTTCTCCCGCTTGTTTTAAAATGGCGTTTGCCCTTTCTGAAACAGCATCAGCGGGAAGCTGGGCCTGCCCCTTTTGATTGGCCAGCTCCGTTAAGTTCGGAGAAAACAAACTCAAAACGACGGTTAGTGCTAATACTATGGCTGCAATTGCCCACTTGAATTTGATGATTGCTCTCATTCGGCAGAATCTCCTCCTTTAAATTTACTTTTTAAAATGGTGAATATCTCGATGATGGAATGTAAGTGTTCCTCATCTATATCATCGATCAGCGGTTTGAGCGCATTAAAGATGGCAGAATCTAATTCTTCTAGTATGTGTTCACCGCTCGGTGTAATGTTAATAAGCTTAGAGCGCCTATCACTTTTTGCCGGACAGTCGTCCCATTGAACCAATCCCTTTTCGAGCAGCTTTTTCAGTCTGTTAGAGATCGCGCTCTTATGTACATTTTGGTACATGGCCAGGCTGCCGGGAGAGGTTGGGCCCTTGACTTTTAAAATTTTCAACAGGTCTGCCTGTTCCCTTGAGATATGCTTGAAGACATCCTGATTGATTTCACGATGCACAAATTCTGTCCCTTCAAGCAGGACTTCCACAAACAGGTTTATCGCCTGACATAGCTTTTGTTCATTCAATATCTTCCCCTCCTCATTATAGTTTACCCCGCTAAACTTTATGTTCAATGTCAATTAGTTTATTCCCCTAAACCATATATGTCAACAGATTTTATTCACGAGCACTCTACATAAGAACCCATGTTCGTGTATAATGGAAGATATACACACGAAAGGGGGAATTTTAACATGTCAGATTTGGCATACAAATTGTATGAATATAACGTCTGGGCCAATCAACAAATATTCAACCGATTAAAAGAGCTTCCAAAAGAGGTATACCATCAAGAAATTCAAAGTGTGTTTCCGTCAATATCCCATGTATTGTCTCATGTTTATCTTTCTGATCTCGGCTGGATTGAAGTGTTTTCCGGCAAAACCTTGAGCGATGCGTTGGCTTTAGCTGAACAGCTTAAAGAACAGACAGAGGCAAAAGAAATAGAGGAAATGGAAGACCTTTTTCTGAGGTTATCCGAGCGCTTTACACTATTTTTACAGCAAAAAGAACAGCTCAATAAGCCACTCCAGATTCAAAATCCCTCAAGCGGCATCATGAAAACAACTGTTTCCGAACTGATTCCCCACGTTGTCAATCACGGGACATACCACCGCGGCAATATCACAGCAATGCTGCGGCAGGCAGGCTACGCATCCGCACCGACAGATTACGGGCTCTACCTGTTTATGAAAAAAACTGAAAAAGCATAAGAAAGCGGCTCCCTAAATGGAGCCGCTTTTTTCGGGAAATAGTCCAAATCACATTAAAATTCTTTTCATCAATCCTTTTTTAGTAAAAAAGATAGAAATTTTAGTGTTATAATAATCATTAAAAATAGATTGCTGACTCAATAAACAATTTTCAATGGAGGAACACATAAAGTGACAGACGACATGACGAAAGACAATATAAATCAGCAAACGTTGCAGAGAGGCTTGAAAAACAGGCATATCCAGCTCATCGCCATCGGCGGAGCCATTGGGACAGGCTTATTTCTCGGCTCAGGCAAATCGATTCATTTTGCCGGACCGTCGATTTTATTTGCTTATATGATCACAGGGATCATTTGCTTTTTAATTATGAGATCGCTGGGTGAACTGCTGTTATCAAACTTGAACTATCACTCTTTTGTGGATTTTGTACAAGACTACCTAGGCGATATGGCAGCATTTATCACCGGCTGGACATATTGGTTCTGCTGGATTTCCATTGCGATGGCTGATCTGACAGCAGTCGGGCTCTACACTCAATATTGGCTCCCGGGTGTGCCGCAATGGGTGCCTGGCTTAATCGCTCTTATTATTTTACTGATTATGAATCTGGCGACAGTCAAGCTTTTTGGAGAATTAGAATTTTGGTTTGCTTTGATTAAAGTCATTGCCATTTTGGCGTTAATCGTCATTGGCCTTGTGATGATTTTCAAAGGCTTTTCCACAAGCTCAGGAGTGTCCAGCTTCACAAATCTCTGGAGCCACGGAGGCCTGTTCCCGAATGGCATGCACGGGTTTATCCTCTCGTTCCAGATGGTTGTGTTTGCTTTTGTCGGCATTGAGCTTGTCGGGCTTACGGCCGGTGAAACAGAAAACCCTGAAAAAGTAATCCCTAAGGCGATCAACAATATTCCTGTCCGTGTGCTGCTTTTTTATATCGGGGCTCTTCTCGTGATTATGAGCATCTATCCTTGGGATGTCATCAATCCCAGCGAAAGCCCATTCGTACAAGTATTTGTTGCGGTTGGCATCGTCGGGGCTGCAAGTATTATCAACTTTGTTGTGTTGACATCCGCTGCTTCAGCATGCAACAGCGCTGTATTCAGTACAAGCCGTATGGTCTATTCCCTGGCGAAAGATCACAATGCGCCTGAGTCAATGGCGAAACTGACTCAGCGTAAAGTGCCTAGAAATGCTTTATTCTTTTCGGCTATCGTGATTTTAATCGGTGTTACGTTAAACTACATCATGCCAGAAGGCGTATTCACCCTGATCACAAGTATTTCAACCGTATGCTTTATCTATATTTGGGGGATTACGGTCATCTGCCATATGAAATACCGCAAAACAAGACCTGAATTAGCGAAAACAAACAAGTTTAAGCTTCCGCTTTATCCGTTTACAAATTACCTGATTCTTGCGTTCCTGGCGTTTGTTCTGGTTGTGCTGGCACTGGCACAGGATACTCGTGTTTCCTTATTTGTCACACCTGTGTGGTTTATTTTGCTGATTGTGATTTATAAAGTGAGAAAAGCTAAGCATCAATAAGACTCGAAACTCCTGCCTCAAAAATGAGTGCAGGAGTTTTTTTGATGAAAATGACCTTTGCTTTTGAATTTGAAGGTATGCTATAGTATTTGTAATCAAACAAGAAGGGATGATGGGTGGACAATGATTAACTAATCTTATTTTTACCGTTTGAAATCAATATTTCAAATCAGAAAAAATAGGATTAGTCTGCCCATTTTCTATATATACGACATTGCTATTTATAAATAAATAGCTTATTTGATCATGCAACGGCGCGGCTAATCCTTCCAACACATTTTGGGAGGATTTTTTTATTCTCCCTTTAAAGCGAGGGATATGGATGAAAGAGATCGTAACATTAACAAATGTCAGCTATGAAGTGAAGGATCTGACTGTTTTTAAAAACATAAAAGCCAGTGTTCAGCAAGGAGATATCATTGGGATTATCGGCAAAAACGGTGCTGGGAAATCTACGCTGCTGCACCTCATTCACAATGACTTAGCCCCTGCACAGGGACAAATCCTTCGGCAGGATATAAAAATGACGATGGTTGAACAGGAAACCGCGGCGTATTCCTTTGCGGATCAGACACCTGCCGAAAAGAAATTATTGGAGAAATGGCGTGTGCCCGTCCGTGATTTCCAACAGTTAAGCGGCGGTGAAAAACTGAAAGCGCGGCTGGCGAAAGGACTATCAGAGGATGCAGATCTGCTGCTGTTAGATGAACCGACAAACCACCTTGATGAAAAAAGCTTGCGATTTCTCATTCAACAGCTGAAAAGTTATAGAGGCACTGTAATTCTTATTTCTCATGATCGTTATTTTTTAGACGAAGCCGCAACAAAAATATGGTCGCTTGAGGATCAGACGCTGATTGAATTCAAAGGGAATTACTCCGGGTATATGAAGTTCCGGGAAAAGAAAAGACTCACCCAGCAGCGTGAATATGAAAAGCAGCAAAAAATGGTTGAACGGATTGAAGCACAAATGAATGAGCTCGCTTCTTGGTCGGAAAAAGCCCACGCCCAATCGACGAAAAAGGAAGGGTTTAAAGAATATCACAGGGTAAAAGCGAAGCGTACGGATGCCCAGATAAAATCCAAGCAGAAGCGGCTTGAAAAAGAGCTGGAAAAAGCAAAGGCGGAACCCGTTACCCCAGAATATACAGTCCGCTTTTCAATCGATACAACCCACAAAACAGGAAAACGTTTTTTAGAAGTTCAGAATGTAACAAAAGCGTTTGGAGAAAGGACCCTCTTTAAAAACGCAAACTTTACAATTCAGCACGGCGAAAAGGTTGCGATCATAGGACCCAATGGCAGCGGAAAAACAACATTATTGAAAATCATTCTGGGACAGGAAACGGCTGAGGGAAGCGTATGGGTATCGCCGTCTGCAAATATCGGCTATTTAACGCAAGAGGTGTTTGATTTGCCTTTAGAACAAACACCGGAAGAGTTATTTGATCATGAAACATACAAAGCAAGAGGGCACGTTCAAAGTCTGATGAGGCACTTAGGTTTTACAGCTGCCCAATGGACTGAACCGATCAAGCATATGAGTATGGGTGAGCGTGTAAAGATCAAGCTGATGGCATATATGCTGGAGGAAAAAGACGTGCTGATTTTAGATGAGCCGACAAACCATCTCGACCTGCCTTCACGCGAACAGCTGGAAGAAACACTGTCACAATACAGCGGCACATTGCTGGCGGTTTCACATGACCGATACTTTCTCGAAAAAACAACAAACAGTAAACTCATCATCTCAAACAACGGCATCGAAAAGCAGTTAAACGACGCTCCTTCAGAAAGAAATGAGCGGGAGGAGCTTCGATTAAAGCTTGAGACAGAAAGACAAGAAGTGCTGGGCAAGCTCAGTTTTATGACGCCAAATGATAAAGGGTACAAGGAGCTTGATCAGGCTTTCAATGAGCTTACGAAACGAATGAAAGAGCTGGATCAATAGCGTGTAGGGGATACCAAGGGCTGTTCGCCCTTGGTATTTTTCAAGCTTTTGCCTTCAGCCCTCGCCAAAAAATATCGAAGGAAATCTCTAAAGACCGCTCAAATGATTGTTTATTCTCATAAACCAGCTGAATGTTCAGCCCGTCAAAAAGAGTGATGAAGGCTATCGCACACTTCTCGGGCGGACAGGTGATGACCGATTCTTTAAAAACAAGTGCAACCCGGCTTTTCAAAGCATGCAGAAACATCAAGTACTGGGCTGAAATAAAATCACTTACTTCAGCAGGAGCCTTAAACGACATCGCCTGCAAAAAGGCTACATTAGGCATAGCATGAAAGCGCACCTGTGTTTCTTTTAAAAAATCATATATAAGATTCTTGGCTGGCATATGCTTTCGTGATTCAAAAAAATCATTGATAAACGCTACTTCTTCTTCAACAATCTCGGGGTATACTTCCATCAGCAGATCCTTTTTTGACGAGAAATGGTAGGACAGAGATTGTTTCCGAATTCCTAATTCTTTTGCAATATGCGCCATTTTGACTCCCTCGTAGCCAAGTTCATTAAATTGGCGAACGGCTGTGCGTTTTATATTCTCACGGGTCACTGTTCTGCCCTCCCAAAATTATTTCATCCGTTTTCTCTTGGAACAGATAAATAAAATATATAATAAAAGAAACAACAGGTACACCAAAATAGAAGCGATATAAAGCTCCCGATAAGAATAAATCGTTGCCACCACACCTAATAACAATGATCCTCCGCCAATTCCCATATCAAAAAAATTAAAGAATGTCCCCATAGCATCCTCATGTTCATGCTCTTCTACAAGATTGATACACCATGTCTGGATAGCCGGAAATATTGAGCCGAACCCAAATCCGTAACATATCGCCGCAGTAAAAAACATTGCATTGGTTTGGGCAATATATAATATTGAAAGGCCTGCTATTGAGAATATTGATGCGGGGATAAGGATGGCTGCCGCTCCGAATCGGTCAAATATTTTCCCGGAGATAAGACGTATAAAAAAACTGGCTGCTGCAATCAGAAAGAAAAACATTCCGACACTTCGGAAACCCTTTTCGATCGCATAGAGCGCAAAGAAGGACATAATCCCAGATGCAGCAATGCCGACTAAAAAAATTAGAAACGAAGGAAACAGCACACGTCTTTCTAACACCTTTATCTTTATCCTTCCCTTTTCACCCGTGTCTTTTGCTTCAGGCCGCCTCCGCACAAGTGCAGCCATAAGCACTGCCAGTAAAAGAATGGACATCCCGCCTAGAAAAAGCCTCTCAAAATCATAAAGCTCCAGTGCTGAGATACCAATCATAGGCCCAACCGAAACAGCAATCGTTTCGCCTACCCCAAAATAGCCAATCCCCTCGCCTCGGCGCTCCTTCGGAATAATTTCCGCGGCAATCGTGGCAAAATAAGTAGTTGCTAATCCAAAACCGGCACCATGTATTAAGCGAATGAGCAATAGGACGCTCACATCTGACGCCAAATAATATGCACCGGTTGAGCAGGCACTGATAACAATTCCAAATATAAGTAAATATTTTTTATTAAATCGTTTTGCCAAAACCCCTGCAAAAGGACGTATGGCAATGGCAGATATCATAAAAATACCTGTAACCAATCCGACTTGCTTTGCCCCTCCTCCGATAGCAGTTACAAACAATGGCAATGTCGGCAATAACATTTCAAACACCATAAATAAAAAGGCATTTGAAAGTGTGACAAAAATAAATGATAAGGACCACATTTTTGCAGTATGTATTTTTTCCGCCTGTAACTCCATGAGCTTCTTCTCCTTTTCTGTTGATCGATTTAATTGGTTACACTCACTTTATCTGACTATAGTCAGATTGTAAACTGGAAATCCACGAAAAAATTATGATAACCATTTATTTTTAAATGTTTTCACTCAAAAAAACTGACAATAGTCAGACTTCCAAATGAAAGAAAATAAGTTTGATTCGATCGTTATAGGCGAGAAGCTCCGTAAAATGTTGACGATTTCAATAATAATGCACATAAAAAAAGAACAACACACGTTGTCCTTGTTTATATCTTAAAGTACCCTGTCACCACTTCCAGATAGGCATTTCCATACTGGAGGAAAGGATCAGAGCCTGCTGCCGTCATAGGACACCATTTTGTTTTCAAACATCAAAACGAACTGAAAATGATAAAAAGTGTTCCCCTAAATCAAATGCAAAAGAAGGGAAATAACGGAAGACAGTAGAAGGATAAACCCAACAAACAAAATGAAGATGGATCATATGACTGAAAACTTTTACTGTGATGAGGTATTTAGCGGCAAAACGAAAGTGAATAAGGTAATAGAGACGGATAACATATTGGCTTACTATCATACAAAGCCTTTTTATCCGGTTCATATTGTAGCTGTTTCCAAGAGACATATCTCTTCGTTAATCACCTTGGAAGAGTCCGATCATGACTTACTTCTTGAATTAATGAGTGTCATTCAAGAAGTCGCTTCCATGGTGACGGACGAAAAAGGCGCATGCCGTGTAATCACCAACTTAGGAGCTTACCAGGACTCTAAACATTTACATTGGCATATTGTGTTTGGAGAACCGCTTAAGTAAGCGTCTGGGGTCAGCACAGCTGTTTCCGCATACGTATATTGGTCATGGCATAACCCATCTTCTGATAAAGATAGACGGCTGTCTCGTTGTGTGCAAATACATGTAGAGCCAGCCTTTCCGCACCAAGCTCTCTTGCTCTTTCATCAAGCGTTTGAAGCGCCAATTGAGCAAGTCCTTTTCCGCGAAAGGCTTCATACAATCCAAAGGAATAGATAAACGCTTCCTTTTGCGGATGAAATGGATCAGCATACAGCCAGAGCCAGCCCATTCTTTCCCCTTGGTCATTTGTGATGTTCCAAAAATAATGATTGCTGCTGTCTCGCCCATTCGGAATCATGTTCTCATATGCTTGCTCCGATTTCTCAAATGCCTCTTTTTCCGTCCAAGTTCCTGACGTTATGTTTTGTTTCGCATAATTTTGCACGGACATCCCGCGAAAGGCTTCGAACTCTTCCTCAGTCATGTCTTCCAAAGTTAATGCCATCCTGTATTCCTCCTTTATAAAAAAAGCCCAGCTGATGCCGGACGAATAACGCAGAAATGGAGCTCTATTTTACTGATTCAGTTAATTCCTGGACTTTCTATTATTCGATAAGAAAAGGAGATTTCCTGCAAATGGGCTTGTTCTTAAACATTAGTGAAAAGCTTACGTGTAACTCCCCATGATGATCATGATAGAAACAATCAAACAGATCATCGCTGGTATCGCCATGATGACCGATTGTCTTGCTCGAAACATATGCGCATGAATTGCTCCCGCCATGAGAACGACAAACAGAACACCTGCTCCAATCGCTGCATACCGATTCCAAATTCCCGCGGTCATAGCAAGTGCCCCGGCTATTTCAAGAATGCCAGTAACAGTCAGAAACCATAATGGATATTGATAATGCCGCCAATGCTCAACTTGAAAGGGAACGCGGCTTACCTTTATGATGCCTCCCGCAAGCATAAAAACTGTCAAACTGACTTTCATAATAATAGATATCATCTTACGTCATTCCCTTTCGGAAGCATCCCGTATATTAAAAGATTCACAACCTCTGCTGCGAGGCTTGCCGGATCTTTGATTCCGGTTAACAAAAATGAATCGGTTAAATGTTCAATCATGCCGACCAAACACTCAGCGACAGTTTCCATATCCAGTTCAGAGTGAAAATAGCCAAGCCGCTGTTCTGCTTCTAAATTCTCTTTCAAAACCATCGCCAAGTCTTTTTTCATTTGTTTTGCTTCCGGGTTGAGAAAAAAGCCGATCTTGGTTACATCCTTGTCCTCAGCCAAAAATTGAAAAACAGTCTCTACAGCTAGCAGTACCCGTTTTGACACATCCTCCGTGTTTAATCCGTTTTCCAGAAGAAGTGACTCTGTCAGCTTTTTGACTCGAGAGTGAAAATCGGTGATTAACTCGGCAAAGATGGCTTCTTTGCTTTGAAAGTACAGGTAAAATGAAGGCTGTGTGAACCCAGCTTTTTTCACAATTTCACTTACCTTCGCGTCATGGAATCCCCGAATCGAAAATTCATTAGCGGCAGCTTTGAGTAACCGTTTCCGGCTTTCTTCTCCTTTACGTCCTTTTTTACTTTTCAACGAGGACCACCCCCAAAAATAATACTCGCAAGTAATATTACTCACGAGTATTATTTCATGGCATTAACTTCATTGTCAATGATTTCAAACTGATCCTGTTTGCCAGCTTCCTTTATTAAAGGGTCTCATGTATTTCGAATAACTGAATCAATTCATTGATTCCTATATCAATGGCTTTTCATTCACTGATAAGTATTTGCCAATAGATTGAAATTCAGGCTGTGACAAACTTTATTCTTTTTTTCTAACGAGCATCACTCCGGGGCCAGATAGAGTTTTGCCCGCAAATGCAAGGAACAATTGGGTGCAGCGGCGCATAATGTACTGTACAGAATGATGGAAGGGTGTGATGGGATGCCGTCTACAATAATCAACCTATATTATTTAAAGATCAACAGTATTTCGGGCAATGGTTCAATTACAATAGGTGAAGCCGCGCATAACAGCCATACCGCAAATAATAAATCCCAAGGGATCAACTCCTCTTTCGGTGATACATCACCTGCAGAATCAATCATGGAAAACTTCTTAAATGATCCTGATGTCAACGACCAGACAGAACTCGGAAACTCTGATAATACCACTATGAATGCTCCTCAGCTTCCAGTACCACCAATTTTAGATTAAAAGGAGTTTCGCTATGCCATACCAAATTAACATCGCAAATATTAAGGTGAACGGCGTCACACAAAACGGAAATATTGATGTCGGTCCAACCGTACACAACAGCCATACAGCGAACAGCAAATACTTTGGGGCAAACTTTTCTCTAGGGGATTTTTCGCCTTCTTCTTCTCTTTTAAATACCGGGAACCTCGATACTGATATCAGTGATCAAGACCAAATTGGAAACCCTTCTGCACCGATTTCAAACCAAATTTAAGGAGGATCCTAGATGGATCTCGAAAAAATGAGAAAGTGGCTTGAGATTACAAATGAATATAAGCAAAATGACTTTTGGACAAATGTGCTCAAGTATAAAGCCCCGGAACAATTTTTTAATACCAACACCTATACTCTCGTTTACGACTTTTATCAAGATGAAGAATATAATTTTATCATTGTGGAAATGCCCGGTTTGTATGAGGAAGAATTAACGATCCGCTTACTATCTAAAACCCAGCTGCTGATCAAAGGAACGATCACGCCGGTTTTTCCAGCCGAAATGGAGGTGCAGCGTGAACGGTATTACGGCGAAATTGAGCGGACGATTCAGCTTCCTGAAGCTACTGAATTTCATTTATTACAGTTTCAGATGTTAAACGGGCTTCTGCACATTTCGTACCCAAGACAAGTTGAAACCATTGCGTTCAATAAGGGGCTTTAAGATTGATTGTTCCTTCATTCCTTATCCATAGGGGCTGATATATGGTCTTTATATTGATCCACATAAATATCCCCATTACCCAGCAGCACTGCGTACACGGTCTCTTTCACCTTTATGTCTCTTTTTCGCAATTCTTCCAAAAGCCAGGATTCCGTCAAACGATTCTGCTTTAAATTATTCTCAATGATTTCTCCGTCCATAATAAGCTCTATCGGAAGCCTGTGTTCTTGGTTTACCGCAATCATTAAATCCTGTTTGGTCACATGCCGGAATTGCGGTTTTCTTAACACAGTCAGCTGACCATTCGTTTCAAGAATGGCAAAAAGTACTTCTTCGATATTAAATATTTCTTTTTCCCGTAATTGCTGATTAAAATAATCAAGTGTGTAACGCATTTTCCTCATATTTGATTCAAGTATCTTCCCGTTTTGAATCAGCACTGTAGGATCTTCAGCAAAAAATTTCCTCAGCTTCCTGTTCTTTATCGACAGAACGAAATAAGAAAAATGGCGTTCCCCGCCTCCCAGATTGTTTTGGCCAAAAAACTCCTGCTGCTATCATTATTTGGCTTAATATATCCATCTATACCAAAAATATCGTTTGGTTTAGGACAGAATGAACCAACTGCCTTTCGGATATATTAAATTGCGATTGGCCGATAGAAAAGCCAATCCCATGACAAATCTAATTCATCATTGGTCAGGTGGTAGCATGAATTTCACTTGGGAATCTCTTGTTCTCATTGTAGCCGGAGTCATTTTGCTGAGAATTTCAGGAATGAAATCAATCGCACAAATGACTTCAACTCAAACGGTTGTCATGATTTCAATCGGAACTATTATCGTGCAGCCAATCATCAAGTACAGCCTTTTCAAAACATTAATTGCGGCGGCAATTTTCACAATAACACTCATCGTTATAGAATGGATCCAAATGAGATCGAACTTCATTGAAAAGATGTTGACCGGAAAAGCAAAAGTTGTTATTGAAAACGGACAGCTTCATATCGAAAACTTAAAGAAGATGAGACTTACAGTTGATCAACTTGAAATGCATCTAAGGCTTCACGGCGTTACGGCTATACAAGATGTCAAAATTGCGACATTAGAGGCAAACGGGCAATTAGGAATAGAATTAACTGATGACGCCAAACCCTTAACTGTCAGGGATCTGAAAAAACTCATTCACCCGGATTTCATAAATAAGGACGGACAAGCCCATTTGTCTAGCAATCAGAATATTTTTGATGAAATTGGTAAAAAGAATAAAAAAAACATCCCTAAAAAACTGCATTAACAGGCACTTGTGGAATTTTGCAGGTTTTTGTCTCTCGTTGAATGTTTTTGCCGTTTTGTTTAAGCAATTGCTGCTCACACACCATATTGTATAAACAGTCATAACAGAGAGGAGAGATGAAAGATGAAATTCCCAGTATATATTCATTCGATATCCGGAAACAGCATTTTTAATAACGGTTTTGCATTCTCCATCAGCCCTTTCTCTGTTTCTAAAGAGACAGATGGTTCCGGAGGGAATAATACAGGTTTGGTTTTTGAATCCAATGCTTTAAGCCAAACAAGCTCCGCCAATCAAGCCCTACATGTTACAAATGCGGTCCAAGAACTGCTTTCCAAGCTTTTAGCGTAAACATAAGAAATGAACACTTCATGAGGTGCCGTATGGATTTTCCAATTATTCACACAAACTTTTGGGATGCTGTAATAGCTGTTCCAATCATTATATTGATAACCCAAATCCTCAAAATATTATTGAAAATCCCCAAAACATTTGTACCGTCAGTTGCCTTAATAACAGGCCTTGTCATTTCTGTTTTCATAAGCCATCGACACAGCCTCTTTTCTGGCGTATTTATGGGCTGGTTTTATGGCTACGCTGCTATAGGCTCCTACTCATCATTAAAAACGACCATCTTATCCTTTAGGCAAACGAAAAACGATACATCAAATTCATAGATGACATATAACGATCTGCCGCCTCTTTATCAGGCGGCTTTATTTCTGCTGATAGGTTGATCATCTTCAAAAAAGATGCTCAATCACTCGCTTAAAGAGGCGCTATTATTTTTACCATTATGTTGATGCAATGATATAAAAACGCAATATCATAGAAGTAAATAGACTGCCAGCGTCCTCTATGACGGCTACTTCTGAGTGAAAGGAGTTTTTGAAGCATGCGATCTCAAATCAACATTTCAAATCTCACGATAAATGGAATGACACAAAACGCCAATACAGATATCGGACAAAACTTGCAAAACAGCCATACTGCGAACAGCAAAAATTACGGAGTCAATTTCACATTAGGAGATTATTCTCCTTCTAATTCAATTATTATTTCAGCAAGTTGTGATAATGATACAAGTGATCAAGGGCAGGTTGATAACCCTTCTTCACCTAGTGAAGAATAAATTGATGCAAAAAAAGAACTCATTTGAGTTCTTTATTTACCTTATTTCTTTATTCACCTTCATATAATCGATAAACCCTTTTCAGCTTTTGTTCAAGCTGTTCAAAATGAACAAAACGGGCTTCTCTTAGAAACTCAGTCCCATCAATGAACAAAAGAAGCACAGGAACGGTGAAAACTGAAAATCTGCCGGCGACCTCTGTTACATCGTCAGCATTGATATGCCCCAATTTGATGTTTGGAAACTGATCCAATACTATTCTGAGCTGGGGCAGAACTGCGTGACATACTGTACAGCCAGGCCTTGATATATAAATAAAACTGAATTTGTGCTGTTTGATAAAATTTTCTATAGAATCTAATGAATGTAATCCTGTCATCTCTTTCATCCATTTACTCCTTCAAATAGGTCTGTTTTTCATGACCAAGCTCATCAATACGTATCATTCACTATACAGATTTATATTTATGATATCCGCTTTTTTGCTTTGCAGAGTACCTGCAAGTTTGCCGAAAATATCAAAATAAAAGAACAGTTACTGACAAGCAGCAACTGTTCTTACATACTTTCTTATTAAAAATGCAAAGCGTAAGCTCCTGAACCGATGAGTGCAACCCCTATGGAAACTGCAATGAGCACCAGGTTATATTCAAAACCTCCCGCGCCATTCGCAAAACCTTTCGCTCCATGGACTTTTACGATGGCACCTAACATAATGATCGTTATGATAGCAGCTCCAAGCGGGAGGAATACGCCTAAAATAAATAGAATTCCGCTTACTAACTCCCCAAGACCTGATAGCGCGGCCGCAACGTTTCCTGGTTTCACCCCAATTGATTCGAACCATTGTCCGGTTCCTTTAATCCCGTATCCGCCAAACCAGCCGAATAATTTTTGTGTGCCATAAAACAAAAACACCACACCAATCATTATACGAATAAGCAACAGTCCTGCATCTTCCATTTGTATCTCTCCTCATCTTTGATTTCATCTGATTCTTTGCTGACAGTATCCAGCAATCATCAATTGAATATATGTTTCTTTATTTTTTATGTGTCAAATCAATCTAACTCTCTTACTTCAAACGGCAGCAGCCCTTGTTCAATTTGTGTGCGATGCGGTTCATATTGCACAGGTAGCATCAGTTTTTCGCCCATTGTATCTTGTGTTTCATCATGTGCAAAGCCCGGGAGATCAGTTGCGATTTCAAACAGGATTTCCCCATGTTCCCTGAAGTAAGTGGCATTAAAATAGTTTCTATCCCGAACAGGAGTTACACCATATCCGTGGGAAGCAATATATCTTTGCCAATCTAACTGATCTTCATCATCGTTAGCCCGCCAAGCGATGTGATGCACCGTTCCGGCCCCCATTTGCCCGCGGCCAATAGGCGTTAACTTAAGGTCAATCACATTTCCGATATCACCGGCGGAACGATAACGAACGAAGTCTCCTTCTTTGCCGACTCGCTCCAGCCCCATGATGTTTTCTAAAAGGTCAGCGGTTTTGTCAGGCTGCGCTGATAATAGGGTTGCACCCCCAAAACCTTTAATGGCAACATCGGGCGTTACATCTCCGAAAGTCCATTTGTTAGCCTCTCCTTCTTCTCTTTCCACGATTTCTAAGTGCAGTCCATGAGGATCATCAAATTCTACATATTGTTCCCCAAAGCGCTCGATTTTGGTGTATGGAACGTTGAACTTTTCTAGTCTCTTTTCCCAAAATGCCATAGCCCCTTTCGGCACGACATACGAAGTCACGCCAACTTGACCGTCTCCAATGACGCCTTGGCGGGCTCCGGCCCACGGAAAGAAGGTAATGATTGTTCCCGGCTTCCCGCCTTCATTCCCAAAATAAAGATGATACGTACCTGGGTCATCAAAATTGACAGTTTGCTTGACCAAACGAAGCCCAAGCACTCCTGCGTAGAAATCTGTGTTCTCTTGAGGGTGACCGACAATCGCCGTAATATGATGAATTCCCATCGTTTTTTTAGCCATTTTTATCCGCTCCTTTTACATATACTCAACAAACTCATTCACAGGCTTCCGGTAGCCGCGCGGTCTTCTGCTCTCTGTTTTTTCTTTTCCAATCGTAATCATCATGACAACCTCAAATTGGTCGTCTATGTTCAAAATCCGTTTTACGGCTTCCGCATCAAAGCCGATCATCGGGCAGGTATCCCAGCCTTTTTCCTTAGCACTCAGCATAAACATCATCGCAGAAAGTGAAGCATTCCTTATCGCCTCATCTCTCTTAAATTGTTCTCCCCTGTTTTCATAAAACGAAACAGTGTCGTGCACCATGTGGTCATACTCTTGCTTATTTAATATCCCCAATACCTTTAAACCTTCATAGATATCGGCCGCTTGTTGATATGCCTGCTTATCCCCTAATACCAAGAGAACCGCAGAAGAGCTAACCACTTTATATTGTCCATTTGCGGCATGCTTCAGCTTTTCTTTTACGTCCTGGTCAAGAACCGTCACATATTTTGTATGCTGCAAATTAAAAGCCGATGGTGCCAATGCAACCAATTCAAACATCTCATTGAGATCTTCTTTTGTGATTGGATGACCTGAAAGAAAATTGCTTGCAGATCGTCTTTCATTGACTAACTGTGTAAATTCAGCCATTACGCTACACTCCCTTTTATCTCGAATTCGAGATATTATGTTATAAAAAATCATATTGAATATTGTGTAAAAGAACTGACAACGATTGAACACTTAGAATTGCGCTTGATCGCTGATCTTTTCAATCAAATATCTCGAATTAAAATATCTTTAATATGAGATAATAATAAAATACAGATCTTCTCATGTCAATAGGTTTTTGAGAATCAGGTGGAAATTTTTCTCTGACGACAGCATTTTAATTGCGAATCATCACTGTTGTTACATTAGAACTCATTGTATGACCTTTTAGCACAACTCCAACTTTTTTTCTGTCACCTTATTTATTAGTAAACAGGAAACAACGTTGCTATAGACCCACTCGAAATTGAATTGGTATGATAAGCAAAGTGATTACACAAGAAAGGATACGGAGAGCGTATATAGAGCACTCCTATTTTTTTGTGCAGTTTTATAGGAGGGAAAAATGGCAAGTGAAAGAGAACAAATAAGCAGAAAAGTTGCTTTGATTGCATTGATCGCCAATCTGATCTTAATGGCAGGAAAGGTCTTTTTTGGGCTGGTAGGCGATAGTGAAGCCGTGTTTGCAGACGGAATACATTCCGCGGCAGATGTCGTTGCTTCGATTGCAGTCTTGGCAGTGATCGGCATTTCCAATAAACCGCCCGATCAAGACCATCCTTTTGGTCACGGAAAAGCTGAAGTCATTAGTGAGGCGATTGTAGGAATTATCTTAGTGATCGTATCCGTTTATATCCTCATAGAAGCGATTCTGTCCTTTGTTAAAGGGCCAAGCGTTCCCCAATATAGCGCATTGTTTGCGGCACTGATTTCCTACATGGCTAAGCAGATCTTATATCGTTATTCCATCAAACAGGGGGAGAAATGGAACAGTAAGGCGATTATAGCGATCGCATACGATCATAAAGGCGATATCGTGGCCTCTCTTGCCGCTTTTATCGGCGTCCTGTTGGCTATCATCGGAAACACCCGCGGATGGTCCTATCTGTTGTACGCCGATGCCATTGCCAGTGCAATCGTTGCTTACCTCATTTTTAAGATTTCAATGGAATTAATCAGGCCGTCTGTTGATGTGCTCATGGAAAAGAGTGTTGATCCCGAGCTGATAGAGGAATATAAAGCTGTTATTTTTCAATGTGATCAGGTAAAACGAATCGATAGAATCCGCGCGCGAGAACATGGCCACTATAAATTGCTTGATGTCCGTTTATCTTTGGATTATGATTTGACAATTAAGCAGGGACACGACATTGCCCGCGAAATTCGAAATGAAATCAAAAGACAGTTTTCAGATGTAGAAGAAGTGCTCATCCATGTGAATCCTTATTTCGAAGAATGAAAAGCTCCTTTTTTAGAAGGAGTTTTTTCTTTATGCTGCAAACTTTACCTTTAGAACTCGCCGTACTATATAATGTGTGTATATCAATCATAGGGACAGAAAGGTTGTTAGAATGAAGGAATTTTTTTCGATTGGAGAAGTGTCAAAGTTATTCAATGTGAAAATCTCTGCTCTTCGGTATTATGATGAAATCGGTCTTTTGAAACCGGAATATAAAGACGAGCAAACGAACTATAGATATTATTCTACCCAACAGTTTGAGCGGCTGGATACCATCAAGTATTTGAGGGCCCTAGGCCTGCCAATCAATAAGCTTCTTGATTTTTATAACTCTCAAAATACAAACACTCTTCTTCATTTACTAAAAAGCCAGCAGGCTGAAATTGATCGCAAGAAGAAAGAATTGGAACGCATCGAACGAAAGATCTCCCGACGCATCGCACATATAGAAGATGCCGTTAACATGCCGTTACATCAAATTTCAAAAATCAAACTTCCTGCAATGCGTGTGGCTTACTTGCAGCATGAATATGTTCTCGGCCATGATATCGAACATTCGTTAGCTGAATTGAGAACCCACCTGAATGTGAACGAAGATATATTCATAGGCAAGATCGGTTTATCCATATCAGCAGCAAATGTGAAAGCAAAACAGTTTGACAAATATTCCAGTATATTTATGATTCTTGAAGATGAAAATGAAAAAACTTCTTCAGAAATCATCTTTCCTTCAAAAGAATATCTGCAAATTAGGTTTAAAGGGTCACATCCAGAAGCCGAACCATACTACAAAAAATTACTGGCATATATGAAAGAACATCATTATGAGGTAGCAGGGGACTCAATCGAAATCACACTCATTGATTATGGCATTACGAATAACCTAGATAATTACGTGACTGAAATCCTGCTGCCCATCAAATAATCTCATGAATATGTTTTTATCTCCCTTGACTCTCTACTAACTAGAGGGTTTATTTTTTATGCAGGAATGATTTTTGGAGGAGAAAGCTTATGTTTGGAACGATTTTTAACACAGTGATGATCATTGCAGGAAGCATAATCGGGGGGATATTCAAAAAAGGCATTAAAGATGAATACCAGGATATTTTGATGCAGGCAATGGGATTCGCTGCGGTCGCGCTGGGGATCAACGCCATTACACAGCATTTGCCTGATAGTAAATATCCCATTCTATTCATCGTGAGTTTAGCCATTGGAGGTTTGCTAGGCCAGATCATCAATTTAGAATTACGATTCAACAAGCTGGTGAACAAATTTTCTAAAAGCAATTTAGCAGAGGGCTTATCAACTGCGGTCTTATTATTTTGTATCGGTTCGCTGTCAATATTGGGCCCTGTTGAAGCCGCTTTGCATGGAGATTATACATATCTCCTGACAAACGGGATGTTAGATGGGATCACCTCCATTGTGCTCGCTTCAACTTTTGGTTTTGGAATAGCGGCTGCTGCCATTGTATTATTTGCCTGGCAAGGCTCCATCTATTTATTTGCTAAAGTAATGGAGAGCGCAATCAATACAGACCTTATTAATGAAATCACAATTGTGGGAGGCATACTCATCCTCAGTTCAGGTCTAAGCATTCTTGGAATCAAGAAGTTCAAAACATTGAATTTGCTGCCTTCCCTCTTGATCCCTCCTGTTGTGATTTTTGTGATTCATGCATTTGAATTGCGGTTTTAATGAAGCGGCTCCACAAAGGAGGTTAATATTCTGTTATATTGATTTTCAATAATCTGTTTCAATCGTTTTATTTCCTTTTCATCTTGGATTTGACGTCGAATAACAACTGTATTATATTGTAAATAAAGTCTGTTATATCAAAATCAGATTCCCCATCACGAAACGGCACATTCATATAAACAAAATTGGGAGGGGCATTTGTATGTCAAACCATTCATCTAGTATTCCCGAATTAAGTGACAACGGTATCCGCTATTATCAAACTTATAATGAAAGCCTTAGTCTTTGGCCGGTCCGTTGCAAATCATTCTATATATCTACTCGTTTTGGTCAAACACATGTGATTGCAAGCGGCCCAGAGGATGCCCCGCCGCTTGTATTACTCCACGGAGCATTATTCAGCTCGACGATGTGGTATCCCAACATCGCCGATTGGAGCAGCAACTACAGAACTTATGCAGTTGATATCATAGGTGATAAAAACAAGAGTATTCCTGAGAATTTAAGCGGTACAAGAACGGATTACGCCAATTGGCTTCTTGATGTGTTTGACAATCTGGGGATCGAAAAGTCCCACATGATCGGACTTTCGCTTGGCGGTCTCCATACGATGAATTTCCTTTTACGTATGCCTGAGAGAGTAAAAAGCGCAGCTATACTGAGTCCGGCAGAAACGTTTTTGCCATTTCATCACGATTTCTACAAATACGCTCTTGGCCTTACAGCGTCAAATGGAGTTGAAAAATTCTTAAATTGGATGATGAATGATCAGAATGTGCTGCACCCGATTTTTGTGAAGCAGTTTCAGGCAGGGGTAATGTGGCAGGATGGATCAAGAAATCCAAATCCTAAAGCCGACGGATTTCCGTATGTTTTTACCGATGAGGAATTACATTCAGCAAGAGTTCCTATCCTATTATTACTTGGTGAACATGAAGTCATCTATGATCCCCACTCAGCCCTGCACCGAGCCTCTTCATTCGTTCCTGATATTGAGGCGGAAGTCATTAAAAATGCCGGACATGTTTTATCGATGGAACAACCCGCTTACGTAAATGAACGTGTAATGCGTTTTTTCAGTGCAGAAACAGGCATTTCACGGTAAGGGCCTATAAGATAGTGATTTGCATTTCTAAAGTCCTGAATATGCTTCTAGCCGGGCATTTCAAAAAATAGAGTCTCTCTTATGGACTCTATTTTTCTTGGACAAAACCCGCAGCTGGTTTTGTGTGCTTGTTTCTTTAGGTTTCTTATATGATCAGTTGGTTTATTCTTAGAATTATCAAGAACCTAGGCATTATGGAGAGAAGGCAGCGTCAAAAAAATCATTTGATGTGCTTTATCACTTCTCCTGGGATGCCTGCTAGCATGACGCAGCTTCTGCCAATATGAAACAAAGTTCCATCCATATCGAAAATGAGTGATTGCGCCATAAGCGTCTCCTTTTAACTGCCGACTTAATCTTCCAAATAATACCATAATTAAAAAAGCAGATCATAAAAGATCTGCTTTTTCTATTACATGATTTGTTTCTTTTGTTCATGATCTATTTCTGGCTGTATTTCCTTTGTCAGTTGATGCCCTTCTATATCCACATTCGGAATCATCTTGTCCAGCCATTTCGGCAAATACCAGGCTGCATTCCCCATCAGCTTCATGACACTTGGAATCAGTGTCATTCTTACAATAAAGGCATCAAAGAGTACACCAAAGGAAAGAGCCAGCCCATTGGCTTTAATAGAAGCTTCGCCGGCAAAGATAAATCCTGCAAACACGAAGATCATGATCAAGCCGGCTGCGGTAACAACAGGACCACTGTGTTTTAATCCAGCCTGAATGGCTTGTACTGGATTCTTAGTTTTTACATATTCTTCACGCATTCTGCTGACAAGAAATACTTGATAATCCATGGCTAATCCGAACAGAATGCCAATAGATAAAATCGGCAGGAAGGCGAGTATCGGCCCTTTTTCAGGTATTTTGAAAAAGTCGATGAGATTCCCGTCTTGTAAGACAAATACACAGATTCCAAGAGTGGCTGTCATCGTCAACATGAAACCTGCAACAGCAACAAGCGGCACAAGCAGCGAACGGAAAACGATGGTCAGCAATACAAACGCAAATCCAACAATAAGTACAGCAAACACCGGTATCGCATCATTCAGGCGATCTGAAATGTCAATATTCACTGCAGTCGATCCAGTAACAAGCAAATCTACTCCGTTTTTATCTGACAAACTGCGTACATCGTGTACCAAATCTTTTGTTGTGACATCATTTGGACCTGTTTCCGGAACGACCGTAATGATGGCAAAGTTCCCTTCTTTATTAGGCATTGCAGGGGTGACACTTGCTACATGGTCTAAGCCCTTTATTTCTTTCACTGCATCTGCGAAAGCCTCCGCCTTATTTTCTGCAGCATTTGTGGCATCCGCTACGATTGTTAATTGGCCATTAAATCCTTCTCCAAAGCCTTCGGCAAGCAAGTCATATGCCCGGCGATCCGGATTATCCTTAGCTTTCATCCCAGCATCAGGCAAGCCCAGTTCCAAATGCATAGACGGGATACTAATGACGAGCAAAATCAGAATGCTGCATACACTTAGCATGATAGGATTTTTGGTGACAAAGCGTCCCCAGACATTTGTTTCAGTGCTTTGTTTTTCTATTTTCTTGTTTGATTTCGGAATCATCCGCTTCCCTGCAATCGATAAGACCGCAGGCACAAGTGTGATGGAAGCCAAAACAGCCATCAGTACACTAAGCCCTGCTGTCAGCCCCATCGCAGACATAAAAGGAATGTTAACGACAGTCAATCCGCAAAGTGCAACGATAACTGTAAGTCCGGCAAAAACGACTGCGCTTCCCGCTGTTCCCACGGCTCTCGCAATTGATTCATTCTTTTGTATGCCTTCGCCTAAAAACTGGCGGTGTTTCGTAAAAATAAATAAAGCATAATCAATACCAACAGCAAGGCCAATCATTCCGGCTAATGAAAGACTGACGGAAGCAATATCAAATACTTGTGTCCCAATCAAAACCAGTCCAATACTTACACCTAAACCAATCAGTGCAGTTAAAATCGGCAAACCTGCTATTAATAAAGAACCGAATGTAATGGCTAAAACGACAAAAGCCAAGATAATGCCGACAATTTCAGAGACACCGCCTATCTCCATCTCGGCTCCCGGTACATCTCCGCTTAGCTCAGTTTGCAATCCTTCATCATCAGCCATTTTCAAACTGTCTTTTAAGTGTTTGATAGAGTAATCCTTTATATCATCTGCTGATGATTTATACTTGATATCAGCATAGGCAACTGTGCCATCTTTCGCGATTGTCCCTGTCACAAAAGGACTTGCAATCGAGTCAACAGAATCATCTTTACTGATTTCTTTGAACGTATCTTCTATTGCTTTTTTTGCTGGCTTCCCAGTAAGTTTCTCCCCATCACCAGCACCGAAAATAACCCGTATGCTCCCTTTATCAGGACCGTGAGGAAATTCTTTTTGAATCACATCCATCGCTTTTTCCGAAGGTGTGTCAGGTATGGACATATCCTCAGAAAAACTTGGTTTTAAGGTGACTGCAAGGCCTATCGAAGCAACTAACACAACGATCCACGCACATATTACTTTTATGCGATTGCGAGCAACCCATCCTCCTAATGTATATAACATTTTTGACATGATAATCTCCTTTCAACACATTGCTTGATCACATTTCTCATTGTAGTGGAGAATGAAATAAAAAAAACGTACATTCGGGCATGTACGTTTGGGCAATTTTCAAATATGGAGTTTAGTTGTCTATTGTCAGAATACCTTTTTGCATGGCAATCGTTACTGCCTCAGTTCTTGAATTCGCGCCTAATTTATTGTAAATGGACGTTAATCTGGACTTTACTGTTCGCTCAGAGACGCCCAAATCAAAGGCAATCGCTTTGCTTTTAAGACCTTTAGCAATTGCTTTTAGAACAATGACTTCCTTTTCTGTCAGCTGCGTCTCACTGCGCTGCTTTTTCATCCGCTCAAATTGGATTTCTTGAAGACGTTTGAGGATATCAGGCTGCAACAGCACATTACCTCTGATCGCTGCATCCATTGTGTGAAAAAGAGTTTCTGAACTCGTATCCTTTAACAGATATCCTTTCGCTCCTAATTCAATCCCTTCGATCATTAAGTGATCTTCATTATATGTAGTCAAAATAATGATGGGGGTATCGTGTTTTTCTTTTATTTGTTTAATGGCCTCTAACCCGCTCATCTCCGGCATATACAAATCCATCAGAATGATATCCGGTTCTAACTCATCTGCAAGACGGACTGCGACTTTTCCATTTTCCGCCTCTCCTATAATGGTGTATTGATCATTCGTTTCAATTAAAAGCTTCAGACCTTCCCTCACGACAAGATGGTCATCAACGATTAAAACCTTATTCATCTTGCATCTCTCCCTGAATTGGTACAGTGATCTCAATTTGTGTTCCTTTCAATTTTGTACTCTTGATATTGAATTGGCCATTTATTGCCCTGACGCGTTCTTGTATGCCAAGAAGCCCATAATGTCCTCTCTTTTTCTTTCCTTTTTCAACATCAAATCCCTTGCCGTTATCCTTAACTGTTAAATGGAGCCTTCCCTTTTCATCATCCCAAATGGATATCCAGATTGTTTTCGCCTCAGCATGCTTTGCCGCATTCGTCATGCATTCTCCAATGATGTAATAACAGTTTTCAGCTGTACGCACATCCAGCACCTGATGCAATCTGTAATCTAATAAACAAGCCATGCCTGTCGACTCTATAAAATGATCCATCAGCGAGGTAATTCTTTCTTTTAAAACACCGATTTCTTCTGATTTGCTGCGGAGATCGTCAATAGCTGAACGTGCATCAGCTAATGTGCTTTTCACTCTTTTCATCGATTGTTGTATGATTTCCTTCGCTCTCTCTGTGTTGCCTTTGGCGAGATGAACATGAATCGCATCCAGCTGCATATTTAAACTGACAAGACCTTGAGCAAGCGTATCGTGTAAGTCTCGGGCCATCCGCTGTCTTTCGTTCTGCAGCGTCAGCTGTTCTACCTGCTGATGAGCCAGCTCCAGCCTTTCGAGAGTCAGCTGCGCTTTTATCCTTTCATCGACTTGGGCAAATAATGTAGCGGCATAAGTAATAATCACGATCATGATAGGTGCAGCAATCACAATAAAATGCAAATATTCACCTTTGTGAATCTGATTAGCTACATTTATTAACAGAAGAAGCAATAAAAATAGAATGAGGAAAGTTTTTCTTCTGTCTGCCATTCCTATAATCTGTCCAATCAAAAATGCATAAAGGCCAATGAGGACCAGCACTAAGAAGCCCGTCATGAGATTAGCAAGTGTAAAAGTGATCAAACCTTGCAGTACAAAGTATAGAATGACCCTTTTCTTCACCCAGCGATATGAATGCCAATGCAGAAAAGAAAAAACAGCCATCAATATCGTGAAGACATTAAGCAATAAAATGGACCAGCTCGCAGTAATAAATTGCAGCACGACAGAGGCTACATAGATCATGAGAATAAAAGCCAGCCCTGGCACTCTGAGCGCAAGCATGTTTAATGCCCGTCTATCATGCGAGTAGTATTTTTCTTTGAAAGGATTCCTGATACGCAAACCTCATTCACTTCCTTTCCATTGGCAGAAGCGATATACACTCCAGCCACATATACATGTATCCCATCATTTTATAGGAAGAGAAGGTACTCAACAATACAAAGATGCGGTGAAGCATAAGCGTTTCCAACATGGATCATTGCCCAAACGTACATAAGCGTTCTGCCTTTATGTACGTTTTATCTTTCCGAATTTCCATTTACAATAATGGAGAAGTCACTATTTAAAAGGAATGATCATCATTGAAATCGATTGATCTCACAATTTTATCATTAAAAAGAAAAGGAATCCGGACTGAAAAAGTGTTAAAAAATCAGTGCCTTGATCGATTAAGCAATGAGAAAGACAAACATACTCAATCAAAAATCACATGCAAGGAAAAAGAGGAATGAACATGTATTGGTTTTTAGGCGCTTTATTATATTTTCTGATCGGTACTTATATATTCATTGGAGTCACTAAAGACAGCCAATCAGGCTCATGGAGACTGCTTGCATTAGCAGCTCCACTCATCATTGCTGGCTACCCTTATTTTTATTCAAAGAAGCTTCTTTCCAAAAGACAATGAAACAGCTGTCATTCAAACCGCACATTGGTAAAATGATCAATACCGGGATACAATCTAGGTATTCTACGAAAAGGAGTCTTGCCTTATGAGTCAAAGAGTGTCCTACTATGAGATTGCACCTGAAGGTATGAAAATCATGATGGATATGGAGAAATACACGAAACAATCTTCAATTAACCGAACTACGAGAGAGCTAATTAAAATCAGAGTCTCTCAAATGAACGGCTGTGCCTTCTGCTTAGATATGCATACTTCTGATGCCCGCAAAATGGGCGAAACTGAACAGCGAATTTACTGTTTACATGCTTGGAATGAATGTGATTTTTACTCACCTGAAGAGAAAGCGGCTCTCGAACTATCTGAACACATCACGCTCATCCCATCTAAAAGGGTTCCTGATGAGCTATATCATCGGGTGCGGGAACATTATGATGAGAAACAATATGTTGACCTTGTCCTGATCATTAATCAAATAAACAGTTGGAACCGCATCTCTATTGCAATGGGGAATCGAGCTGCTTCAAAATAAGAAGAAGGAGTAAGATTAGAACAAATCTTACTCCTCCTAGATATCGTGCCTCATCATCTGGTGTTTCCGCTTCAAAATCCTAAATCTTCACGTTTAGATGCTTCTCAAACGCGATTTTCCCGCTTTGTGTAATCCTAATCGCTCTCGTTTTAGGCATACGAACGATCCATTCTTCTTCTAACATGCGCACCAATAGGGCGTTTCCTAATGCTCCTGCAATATGATGCTGCCGTTCACTCCAATCCAAACAGCAGCGTGCAAAAGCTCTCCTCTTATTCCGTTGTTGCTCTTCATTGATGCCTAACTTCGAAAAGAATAAAGCACCCTCTGAAGTCACCTCAAAGTTTAAATCAACTTTTTTTAACATCCCCCGCTCAACTAGTGAATGTGCCATTTGCACGCCCACATAACCTGCCAAATGATCATAACAGGTACGGGCGAAATGCAAGTCCTTTTTCTCTTTTGACTCTTTTAAAGATTTGACTTTTGCTTTAGGCGCAATATGAAGCAATTGTTCGATCACATTTGCAGCATCTGAGTCAGACAATCTGTAATACCGATGTCTCCCATGCTTCTCTACGCTAATCAGCTTTGCTTCAAGCAATTTATTCAGGTGAAAACTTGCGGTTTGAGGTTTAATGTTAGCGAGATATGCAAGCTCTCCCGCAGGGTGTATCCTTCCATCCATTAGACTGAGAAGAATGGAAGAACGCGAGGGATCTGAAAGCAACGAAGAGATTTTTGCAATATTAGGATTCATGATTTTCCTCCTTACATTCATATTTCGATGATAGTTGAAATGTTAATCCTTTACAATATAAATGTAAGCGTGACAAGGAGGAAAAAACGTTGAACATCAAAAAACGAGACACTCGTCGATTTAAAGAAATCAAACCCAAGATCATGTATTATGGTACCTCGACATTTCTTCTAACCACATTGAATGAGGATGGAACCACTAATATTAGTCCTATGTCTTCTTCTTGGGCTCTTGGACATTATATAATCCTTGGAGTAGGACTGGGAGGAAAAGCCATCGACAATTTGGAAAGACACAAAGAGTGTGTCATAAACTTGCCTGGCCCGGAATTATGGGAAAACATTGAAAGAATTTCATCTTATAGCGGAAAAAAGAGTATACCGCCTTTGAAGAAACAGCTCGGATTTACATATAAAAAAGAAAAATACGAGGCAGCAGGGTTAACGCCTTTACAATCAAAAACAGTATCACCAACACGAATCAAAGAATGCCCTATCCAAATAGAAGCCGAAGTGAAACACATTCGGCTTCCAGAATATGAATCGTCATTCGCAATTGTAGAGACGCAGGCACTACATTTTCATGCCGAGGAAAGTATTATACTGGACGAAAACCATATCGACCCTTCCAAATGGAGCCCGCTTATCTATAATTTCAGACATTACTTTGGTTTAGGAAGAGAAGTCGGAAAGACTTTTCGTTCAGAGACATGATCATTTTAAGACCAAGCCATGATTTGGTCTATTCTAGTAACCCTTGTTATTATCAGATCAAGCGATCATTAGGCTTGATCTCTTTTTTAGTGAAACATACATTTAAGGATATAAAAGTTACTTACTTGCCAATTCTTTTATCATTAAACCCAACTCATAAATCCCCTTTTGAAGGTCTTCAAGAGATGCATAAGCATATGATAAGCGAATATAATTCCCTTTTTCCTGAGCATAGATACTGCCGAGATTGAGCAGAATCCCTTTTGATAAGGCTTTAGTATAAAGTAATTTCATTGATATGGAAGGCAATATTTTTATCCAGACAAAAAACCCTCCTTTTGGGATATTCCATGTCGCCACATCTTTCAAATGAGTTTCTATAGCACTCAAGGCCAATTCTCTTCTCACCTTTAATTGCTGCCTAACCTTTTCTACATGCTGCTGGTAGTGGCCGGAAGTAAACCACTCTGCCGCTACTCTCTGGGATAGCGAACTGGATCCGTAATCTGTTTGCATTTTAATGTCAGATAAACGTTCAATCACCGGTTCCGGTCCGACGATCCATCCAATCCTCAAACCTGGGCTTAATGTTTTCGATAAACTTCCTATGTACAGTACGTGTCCATTTTTATCAATTGTTTTAATAGGATATGGCGGAATTTCATCGATCCATAACTCACGATAAATGTCATCTTCAATAATAGGAAGCTGTGTATTCTCACTTACTGCTAGGATCTCTTCACGCCGCTTTTTAGACATAAGAATACCAGTCGGATTGTGAAAACATGGATTTGTATATAAGATAGCCCTTCCCCGCTCTCCTCTTGTTAAATGAACATTTTCAGGCAAAAGTCCTTCATTATCAATAGGAAGTCCAGTCAGCTTCATACCAGCTGATTGAAATACGTGTAATGAATAAAGGTAGGAGGGCTGATCAAGATAAACGGTTGATCCTCTTTGTAACAGCCCCATTGATATCAGCTGCAAGGCTTGCAACGCTCCTGAGACAATCAGAATGGAAGAAGATGAGACGTTGATTCCAATGGTTTTTAAATAGTTGCTTAATGCCTCCCTCAAAGGTAAGTAACCTTTTGGTTCTTCATATCCGAATGCCTCCATGTGTTGAGATACCTTCCCCATCATTTCTTTCATAACAGCCAAAGGAAAAATCTCAGCTGAAAGTTCACCTTTACTGAGCTGTATAAGGTCTGTATTTGATTCTGATTGATTTATCTCTTGAACGATTTTCCGACTTGGCATCTGAATGCCAGAGGTGACATATTGATCCCAATCGGGAGCAGAATTCTTAGCCATCAGTGTCCATGTGTTGTTGATAACAACTGTGCCTTTCCCCATTGTGCCTTCTATTAACCCATCGGCCATCAATTCCTCTAACGCTGTAATCACTGTGCTCCGATTTACCTGAAAATCTTTTGCAAGCGTGCGCTGGCTTGGAATCTTGCTCCCAATCGGCCACTCTCCATTTCCTATTTTCTCTTTAATAAAATGAACGATTTGTCTGTACTTAGGGAGCTTTTTCATCTTTTTTTCTTCTGGAAAGCTCATAGAATCGGTCTCCTTAAAATAAATTGGTTGGGTCAAAATCCATTTAACTGGTTGAAGCCATATCACCAAATCTTTATTAATATAAAAACACATTAAATAACTGGTTGGTTTTTGTAAAGAGGAGTGAGAGGAATGCGAAAGAAAACAGTTCAAATAATTATATCTCATAGTCTCATGATTGGTTTATGGGCATCTGCTTTTCCGGGAATTCGCGCAGGACTAGAAGGGTACACACCAGAACACCTTGCTTTATTTCGTTTGTTAATCGGCTCTATGGCATTATTGCTTTTTGCTGTTTTGACTCAGATGCGCCTACCCGACTTGAAAGACATTCCTGCCATTTTTCTTTTAGGGTTTTTAGGATTTGCACTCTATCACATTTTGCTGAACATCGGTGAAAAAACAGTTAGTGCCGGAGTTGCAAGCTTACTCGTTACTACGGCACCGATCTTCTCAGCCATGCTATCCCGCCTGTTTTATAAAGAGCATTTTGGATTTACGAAATGGCTTGGCTCTATGATCAGTTTATTGGGTGTATTATTGATTACATTTGGGGCGGGAGACTTTACATATTCAATGAGCGGTATCTTGGTCATCCTGCTGGCAGCATCTTCGGAGAGTATTTATTTCGTTTTTCAAGCCCGCTATATAAAAAAATATGGTTTTATTCCATTCGTTACATTCACCATTTGGGGCGGAACAATACCTATGCTTGTGTTTCTGCCAGGCTTAGGCGAAGAGATGATGAACGCTTCAATAAGCGCAACTTTGTCTATCGTTTACTTAGGATTATTGCCGACGGTTATTCCTTACTTCGCACTAGCATATGTCACTTCACTCGTCGGTGCTTCAGAAGCAACCCTTTCACTTTATGTTACACCGGCTTTAGCCTTGATCATATCTTGGCTCTGGATCGGCGAGATACCCACATTGATCTCTCTGCTAGGCGGAGTGGTTACAGTTGGCGGGGTATGTTTTACCTATTTAACACCCAATAAATCAAACGATATGGAAACGCTCTTATACATAAATAAAGAAGATACCCGCATCTCTTTTTAATAAGCTCATTTATCAATTAAAATTGTTTACCATAGTCCTCTAATCCAACGATAGCTCAATTCCCCCGATTTTGTTGACGATGGTGAAAATATATCCAATTATAGTTTGATCTGAAGTTCTGAATAATCGCTATTAAAAAGGATGCTATAATGAGTGATATTGCAGACTCTAAGATAGATATATTCAATTTAATCATGAAACAGGGAATGAATGAAATAATGGATAAAACGAAAATACTTATTATTGAAGATGATGGAGCAATAGCAGATCTGCTTTCATACGGGCTTACGCAGGAAGGTTTTCAAACGTGTACTGAATCTAACGGAACTTTAGGGATGAAACAGTTAGACCAATTCAAACCCGATCTTCTGCTGCTTGATTGGATGCTGCCAGATTGCAGCGGATTGGATATCTGTAAAAAAGTGACCCAACGCTATAATATCCCTATACTTATGATCACCGCAAAGTCAGATATCACTGATAAAGTCCTTGGGTTGGAATTTGGGGCTGACGATTATATTACAAAGCCATTTGACTTGCGTGAAGTTATCGCCAGAATTCGTACAATACTCAGGCGTCTTGAACAAGCTAACCACGTGAATGATCGAGGATCGTCTAATGAGGATCACATTCAATTAAAAAATATTGTGATGATCCCAGACGAAAGAATAGTAAAAAAAGATGGGATCATTGTTGATTTGACTCCTAAAGAATTTGATCTGCTTAAGACATTGATTGACCATCGTGGAAAAATCTTTACACGTTCAGAGCTGTTGGAATTCGTTTGGGGCTACGATTTTGCCGGGGATACACGTACGGTAGATACTCATATCCAAAGACTCCGTAAAAAACTGGATGCAAGCGACCTCATTAAAACAGTGTTTGGCATTGGATATAAATTCGAGAAGCAGGAGGAGTAGAGAGTGTTACGGACGATCAAGGGTAAATTTATTATTGGTTTTTTTCTGATTTTTTCTCTCTCTTTCCTAGTGCTCAATCAAACGGTCAAAAGTGTCATTTGGTCAAGCAATGAAAAAATTGTGACCTCAGATTTAATAGACTTAAAAAAAAACAGCATCATGTATATCAATCAAGCATTTTTAATCAATCATTATAAAAACAATGAACTATACTTCGGCGATATGGCCGATGAAATAGTGGATAGTTTAACTCATTCAACAGGAAGCAATGTAGGCGTTTATACCGTAGATGGCATTTTGTTGTCTTCTTCTAATAAAACAGTGTTTTCGCAAGGTATTGACGAGGACCTAGCAAAAGCAATTAACGGAAAAAATGCTTATCATATCACCTATGATCGAAATCAAGCACAGGTGTTTTTTTCTTATCCAGTTGTCATTGATGGTGCAAAAGTTGGCATATTGCGTTTTTCTAAAGATTTTAATTTGCTTTACAAACAAAGCGGAGAGATTTTAAATATTATTTTTTATATCGCTCTTGCGATATTTGTGGCGGCGTTTCTTTTCTCTTATATACTCTCCAGACACATCACGATTCCAATCGTCAAGCTGACAGAGGCCACCTCAGAAGTCAAAAAGGGAAAGCTGGATGTGGATATCCATTTTTCTAGAAAAGATGAAATTGGCCAGCTTACGGTTAATTTCAATGATATGATCACCAGAATTAGGGATCAAATTTCAACTATCGAAAAAGATCGGGACAGGTTAAAGGAACTTAATGAACAGGAAAAACGTTTTTTTGACAATATGACCCATGAACTGAAAACACCTCTGACTTCTATTCAAGGCTATGCTGAAATCATAAAACAAAAAGGGGAATCAGATCAGGCGTTTTTTGATAAAGGAATGAATCATATTGTTAAAGAAAGCCGGCGTCTGCACAATTTGGTTATAAAACTTCTTGAGGTATCTAGAGAAACCTCTAAAGAACAATTCGATAGGATTGATGCAGGAACGATTTTGAAAGATGTATGCGAATCTATGAAATTTCGTGCAGAACGATATAAAAAGAAGATCACCTATGAGATAGAAGACATTCTCTATGTGTATGGTCAAAAGAATAGAGTGCGCCAACTCTTTATTAATCTTTTGGACAATGCAATCAAATACAGTTTATCTCATTCTGAAATCATGATTCAGGCTAAAGTTACGGGAGATCAGGTTCTTTTTATGTTCAAAAATCCAAGTGATCCATATGACGACAACCAATACACAAAAGTGTTTCAGCCTTTTTATTCAATAAACCAAAAGGTGACGGAAGAAGGAAGTTTAGGGTTGGGGTTAAGCATAGTTAAAACAATTGTCGAAAAACATGGAGGAACAATCAAGATGTTCTACGAAGAAAACCATACAATCATCACTATTGAACTAGCTTACATGAAGGTTGAGAAATGATCATGAAGAACAAACGGTTTATTATATTGTCAGGGATATTATTGATTTCCTTGATTTTTGTATCCAGCTATAATATGGGCAAGCGATCTGAAACCATTATCATTCCAAACAAGGAAGAGAGCCAGATTGATGACGATCAGAAGTCGGGCTCCTTTCAGGTGAAGAAGATATATCGCCTCCCTCAAGCTGACCAGTTGCTTGGCTGGTCTTCATCAAACTCTGTAGTTGGTTTTTTCAAAGGAAATGACACAACGGAAGGTAAAGCGCAGCATCTTCAGAATGTCTCCTATCCTTTTGAAAAACCTGAAACTCTGCAGAGCATTGACCGCAATACTTCCAACCTTAAGTTGTCTCCCGACGGGAAAAGTATCGCCGGATTAACGATGTCATCAAATAAGATAACACTAAATCTAATATCACTGACGAACAGAAACAAAAAGGAAATAGCCAGCTTTTCTTCTAGCAAGGATGCCTTTGTACAGGATATTTCATGGTCAAATAATAGCAAATACATTTGTTATCTTGTCATTGACACGACAAAAAATGACCAGACTGCGGTCAATGTATTCAACATAGATTCCGGAACCCTCAAAACGTATCCATTGAAGAATGTTGATGAAAAGGATTCGCTTACGGCAGTTTCCATTTCAGATGATGGACGTAGTTTGCTGCTTACCATGTTACAAGGGCAACAATACCGCATTATGACGGGGACCATCAGCGGTGACAGCATCACTATTCAAAATAAGCGGCAGATTAGCCCCTATGGTAAACCTGTTTGGTTAAACAATGACCAATTTGTATTTTTAGGTATCGGAGAAACCTTATACGAATACGACCTCAGAAACAGTGAGCTCTCTGTTCTGCTCGAAAATGTAGCTGTTTTTACCATATCTAATGATCGAAAGAAGATCGCTTACTCTTTATATGACAAGGACAATACTTATGCAGGAAAGCTGCAAGGGAAAAATGTCCTCTACGCAGAACCTATATACCACGGCGCCAACCCATCAGAAATATATTGGAATCCAGATGGCAGCAACCTGCTTGTTTATGAACAAAACCAGTATACTTCTATGGAAAACTCATCAGCCCGATTTTTTGACGATCGCTCTTATATCATATCCTTCAAGTAAACCTTATTTCTATTGAATAGAAATAAGGTTTTTTCTTATACCTGCAAGATATTACATAACAATGATTCCTTCATTTGTTGACATTTTGTTTACAAGTTGATCAAACTTCTGCGATAACTCCCATCTATATTAAAAGAGCATCACTTTTACCGGGCTTTGTCTCCAAAGTTTCATTGGCCTTCTAATTTATGTGACTCGTTCGCGAGAAAACTAGTTTTGATATCTACTATTGAGGAGTTGGAAAAAGTGTCAAATTCACCAAGAAGGGATCGTAAGTTGAATCAAATAGGAAAAATAGGTTTTGGGATATTGATTATTCTAGGTGTAACGTTACTATGCATTTCCTGGAAGGCACTTGCCGGCCCAAAGCAGGAACCAATAAAAGAAAGTACAAACGCTTCTGAGCAGGCGCATATAGAAACACACAAAAATTCAGCACAGAAAAAAGAACAAAAAAAACCTGCTGAAATCGGGAAGGTCGTTTATTTAACATTTGATGACGGACCAAACCCTGCTGCTTCAGAGAAAATTATGGATTTGCTTCATAAATACAATGCAAAGGGAACGTTTTTTATGTTAAAACCAAATATCGAGCGAAATCCTAATATTGTGAGAAAAATGGCGGAAAACGGTCATTCTGTTGGGTCTCACGGCGTGACGCACCAGGTTTCCGAAATCTATAAATCCCCTGAAAGCTTTGCTGCAGAAATGAACGATACATTGGACTACATTAAAGAAACAACCAAAGTCAACACGCATTTAATAAGAGCACCTTACGGGTCAAAGCCTTACATTACTGGCCCTTTTAGAGATGTTGTGGAGCGTGATCATTTTAACCTGTGGGATTGGACAGTTGACTCAGAGGACTGGAAGTACACTCATGGAGAGTTTGTTAAGAGTGTCATTCAGCAAGTCAAAACCCTTGAAGGAAAAGAGCCGCTTATTGTATTAATGCATGAAAAGCCGACTACCGCGGCCTATTTGGAACAATTATTAAAATATTTCCGGGAAAGTGGATACGAAATGAAAGCAATTCATGATTCAATCAAACCGGTACAATTCAGATTCAATTGAAGTATAAATTTAAAGTATCTTATATGAACTACAAAATATCACGGAGATAAAAGAATTATTTATTAGAGAACCGTTAAGAACCAGTACAACATATAAATATTTCAACTTGATCAGGAAGGAATTTGATAGTGAAAATTGGGAGAAGGAAACTGAAAATGCAGAGTATTTTATTGTTTGTTCTAGCCCTCTTGTTAACCATTGGAAGCCTGACCTGCTATAGCATTTACCGAAACGTAGCAAAATCGGTCAACCATATGTATGAACCTCTGCAAAGAGATTCTAAGCAACAAGATGCTAGTCTTGGACATGATCCTATATCGATTCTTTTGCTGGGAGTAGATGAGCGCCCCGGTGATAAAGGACGACCGGATTCGATGATCGTACTGACTTTAAATCCAGAGACGAAAACATCGACGATGGTAAGTATACCGCGTGATACCAGAGTATTTATGCGATCAAAGAATACCAATATTAAAATGAACGCAGCATATACTTACGAGGGTATTGAAGGTGCCGTTCAAACCGTTGAACAATTTTTAAACATCACAATCAATTATTATATCAAAGTCAATATGGAAGGGTTTAAAGATATTGTAGATGAGATTGGCGGAATCACAGTGAATAATGATTTCCCTTTTACCCTTGAAGGGGTGCATATACCAAAAGGGGAACAGCACCTGGATGGAAAGGTTGCCCTTAAATACGCACGGATGAGAAAAGAAGATCCTCGCGGTGATTTTGGGCGGCAGCAGCGGCAGCGAGAAATCATTAACCAAATTATTCACGAAGGAGCACAATTAAAATCTTTAAAAAACTATCAAGGAATTTTGGCTGCCTTAGAAAAAAATATACAAACAAACTTAACACTTGATAAAATGATTGATATTCAACGCTCTTATAAAGAAGCCGTTCATCATGTCAAACAGATCGAAATAAAAGGTGAGGATAAAAAGATAGATCACTTATGGTATCATGTTGTAACTGATGAAACGAGAAAGGACTTATCGAAGAAACTTCGCCAGCAATTAAATCTAGATTCTTAATAAAATAAAAACCGGTATTCACCAACCGCTTACTCATGTAAAGAGAAGAGTTCTTGCCTCTTCTCTTTTTTATGATTTCCCGGAATAAAAAAGAGAGTATTCGATTATTTTCTTAAACCCTAGTTTAGCTGCTAATGCAATGGAAGAATTGTTGCAAATATCACAATCCCAGCTAGGAACAATCCCATTTTCCATACAAAACACTATAAACCTATTTGCTACGCAATAAGCTAACCCCAGTCCTCTATATTCCTCAAGTGTATAGATATCCATTTCCGCTCGATTATGCCCTAAAAATATAGAGGTACACTCACTTACTACATGATTGCCATGTAATACGGCAAATCCAAAACCTTTTGAAGCAAACTGTGAGACAGAATCCCAATACTCCTCATAATACGCGCTGTTAAACGCTGTGCTGTGTGAAATAATGTCTTCGTCTATTCTTTTCAATACAAGACCCTTTGGCAGTTGCAAAGTCTTTTTGAAAGATTTTGCTTGATAAGAAAATGCAGCTCTTCTCATTTGGTTCAAGTCATCTTTCAGTAAGGGTTTCAGTACGCTATCCCATGTATCACTGGAAGAAAACAAGGTAAATCGTTTTGATGATTTCACTTGTTCTTCATAATATCCTGCAATGAAATCATGAAAATCCCGATTCCCTTGGTCTCCCGCAATAAAATAAATGCCTGATTCAGTTCCTATAAAAAACGATTTAGGAAAGGTTTGATCATCTGCATAAACAGCTCCCGGAATGGTTTGGTCTAATATTGAATAGACAAATGTTGGACAATATTTGTCATCAATCATTGTTTTTAAGCTACTGTATTTTTCTTTTGTTAATTCCTGCAAAACAGACAACTCCTTTAAAACACCGTCTCCTTCATGATTCTGTTCACAAATCAATTTTCCTCTGTCACCAGCTAAATAACTTCCCTGTTACAAATCTCATACTAATAAAAACAGGTGTCTGCCTTCAGCCCGCAGACACCTGTTGAACAACACATTGCATTATATAACCCAAGAAAACGCTGAGTATATCGATTCTTTATTCCCCAGTTACAGCAAACTGTTTTAAACGGTCACCAATTTCAGCACGGACCCTTTGGAAACACTTCTTCTGTTCCGTGTGCTTTTGCCGGATCATCAAATTTATCCGATGTTTGATTTGAAATATCAATCCCTGCTTCTTTCATTGCTTTGACAGCATTCGATGTCATCCATGAACTTCGATTCCTGCGCTGTACACATTCCACTTGTCTCCAAGGTATTTTCCCCCCACTCTTCAGCCATTTGGCTGCGGCAAGAGTTACCTGTGCATTGTTTTCCTTGATATAGTGACCTTGTCCTTTTAGAAACAAGAATGGATTATCAGCAGCCAAATATACAGGCCGACAAGTGTGATCAATAAAGTGGGTATCGTGAGGATAATTCCTGTTTTAAAATACGTGCCCCAGGAAATTTTCATACCTTTGTGCGAAAGAACATGAAGCCATAATAATGTCGCCAAGGAACCAATCGGTGTTATTTTAGGTCCTAAATCTGAACCGATGACATTTGCATATATGAGCGCTTCTCTCATCATCCCATGTGTATCTGTACCGGCAATAGCCAGTGCATCAATCATGACAGTCGGCAGGTTATTCATAATGGAAGAAAGAATTGCCGCGATAAAGCCCATTCCAATCGTACCTGCAAACAATCCTTGATCAGCTGCGGCTTGAATCACATCTGAAAGGACATCTGTCAATCCAGCATTTCGGACACCATACACAACAACATACATGCCAATTGAAAAGAATACGATAGCCCATGGCGCCTCTTTCACCACTTTCTTTGTATGGACGGCCGGACTCTTTTGCGCAGCGATTAAGAAAATGACCGCAATGCTACCCGCTACCACTGATACAGGGATAGAAAAAAATTCACTTGCAAAATATCCAATTAACAGCAGCCCTAAGATATACCATGACAGTCTGAACATGTTTTGATCTTTAATTGCTTCAACAGGTTTTTTAACCTCAGTCAGATCATAGCGTTTTGGTATGCTTTTTCTAAAGAAAAGGTAAAGTACAATGATGCTCGCCAGCAGCGAAAACAAGTACGGGACAACCATTCTGGATGCATAATCAATAAACGTAATATGAAAATAGTCCGCTGAAACAATGTTGACCAAATTGCTCACTACTAAAGGAAGCGAAGTGGTATCCGCAATAAATCCGCTGGCAATGATAAAAGGAAAAACTAATTTTTCATTAAAATGTAATGCTCTGACCATCGCTAATACGATTGGTGTCAATATAAGAGCTGCACCGTCATTTGCAAATAACGCGGCGACAATAGCTCCTAATAGAGATACATAAACGAACATCCGCACACCGTTTCCTTTTGCAGCCTTCGCCATATGAAGCGCTGCCCATTCAAAGAAACCGATATTATCAAGAATTAACGATATCAGTATGATGGCCACAAAAGCCAAGGTCGCATTCCAAACAATCCCTGTCACAGTTAACACATCATGAAAATTGACAACACCTGCTATTAGAGCTAAAACTGCGCCTCCACAGGCTGACCACCCTATAGATAAATTTTTGGGCTGCCATATGACCAATACTAGAGTTAATAAAAAGATGAATACTGCCAAAATCATTGATGTCAATCTAATGCCTCCTTACTGGCAACACGCTTGAGTTTTCTTTTGTTTGATATGGTTTAACAATTCATCCTCCTGATCGATTTGATGTAAGATCAATTGCAATGTATCAAACTCAGGACAGGAACCATTTATTGAATAATAACGCCATTGGCCTCTTCTGTCCTCATTCACAAAACCTGCGTTTTTTAATTTCCGCAAATGCTGGCTTATGGCGGGCTGGCTCATTTCGAACATATCAACCAATTGACAGACACAATATTCTTTTTCAAGAAATAATCTCATCATTATAAGCCTAGTTTGATCACTAAGTGTTTTTAAACAGCGAGTCATCGCCGCAACATCAATCGTCATATGGCTCCTCCTTCCCAAATCAATATATAAGCAAATCGTTATATACACGCCAAATGATTATACATTCCCCTTTACGTTTCCATATGTAGCGCTCTTAAGAATCAAAACTTCGAAACGAAAACCTGAGTCGCTCCCCGCGTTTCCTTAGCGCCCCCGTCATTATATAAACTTTTATTTATATAAACAATCCCTTATATTTGGAATATCAAATATTTTTGATTCAATGAATATCAATCTCTTTATGAGAACTCTGCCTTATTTGCCTTTATCCATTGTCGAAGCTGCTCCATTTTTAAAGAATGCGTTTCTATTTTAATCAAGTTTATTATGGGATTCCGGGTGTTTTCAATCATAATCCAGTCTGGTATAAATATTAGACTATTTCAGTTATGGGAGTGGTCATAGAGCCCAAGATGAAAATAGACAATCTTTTGGATATTAAAAAACAGGTCTCTTTAGAGGCCTGTTTACATTGCAAGTATTTTTTCCATTGCCATGACACCTACATAATGGCCATCGATTTTCCCCTGTTCTTTAAATACTCCAACTTTGCGATATTCCATTGAAGTATAGAACCCTTGTTCCAATCGATGAAAAGGAATGTAATAATATGATGTTATGTATTCACGATTGAATGACTTCTTTTTCGACATCCGATAAGAGTTCCCTCGATGATTCCGCTCAGCAACAAAAATCTTATATTTCACTGTACGATGGAACCAATTTGCCATATAATCCGTAGCTTTTGCAGTTCTTATCAGCTACATACTCTCTGTAGCAGAGGTAGCTTGAACTCCCTTAAACGCATTCATCACCAAATCATGCACATAGGAATCATTCACCTCATCCCCTGTTATAAGCAGACGGTAGAAAATTGGTCCGTAAATGAGATCTATGCTTACTTCAATATCAAGATTCTCTCTCAATTCACCTTTCTGAATTCCCTTTTCTAGAAGGCCTTTCGCTTGGAGGCGGCGAGGCTGGAAAAATCGCGTGCGATATTCTTCTGCCAATTTTTCATCCAACTGCCCTGCACCTATTAATTCCTTAATAACGGTTCCTTCCCTGCTTGTCAAAAACCTAGCTAAATTCGTGGCGTGGGTTACTATATCTTGTACTGACGACCCTGTATCAGGCACAGGGAGCCTGTCCGTCGCGGTCGAAAGAAAGCTGTCCATGATAACGGCAGCTTTGTTAGACCACCATTTATAAATCGTTGCTTTACTCACTTTCGCACGCTCTGCAATTTTATCGACTGTCACCGCATCAAAGCCTTTTTCCAGCAATAGGCCATAGGCTGCAGAGAGAATCGCCTTATGCGTTCCTTCATCACGCGGCCGCCCTCGTTTACTCTGCACATGAATCATTCCTTCCCGAAATATAAACTATACGTTCAGTATACTTAACTTGAATAAAAAAAGAAAACAGAAATCCATTTACAAAACTGAACGTTTAGTATATTATTTTCATTAATCAACAAAACTGAACGTTCAGTTTACAAAATCACTTGTGTTGAGAAGTCATGATTACACTCAAAAAACCACTTAAAAAGGAGTTCATTCTTATGGCTAATAGTAACAAACAAGCAGGTCAGAGGATTTCACCCAGTTTAACCCTTCTTCTCGCAACTGCATGCGGTATCATTGTTGCTAATCTTTACTATGCACAACCCTTGGTCGGATTAATTAGTAAGGCAATTGGACTTTCTCCAAGCAGTGCTGGATTGATTGTTACACTCACCCAAATCGGATACGTTGCCGGCTTACTATTTCTTGTCCCTTTAGGAGATATCATCGAAAACAAAAAACTTATTGTTGTATCGCTCCTTCTAAGCGCAGCGGCTTTGACACTAACAGCATTTGTGAAGCATGGAACACTGTTTTTAGCAGCTGCGTTTTTCGTCGGATTGGGATCAATCGCAGCCCAAGTGCTTGTTCCATTTGCATCATACCTTGCATCAGACGCTGCACGCGGCCGGGTTGTCGGCAATGTCATGAGCGGCTTATTACTCGGTATTATGCTTTCCCGTCCGATATCTAGTCTAGTCGCTGATATCTGGGGGTGGAATGCAATATTCGCTTTGTCCGCCGTGGTAAGTGTTATCCTGGCCATCGTATTATCAAAAGTGCTTCCTGCCAGAAAACCAACAGCAAATACAAACTATACTGCCTTACTCGGTTCAATGTGGAAGCTGCTGCGCACGACTCCAGTCTTACGCCGCCGTGCCATCTATCATGCGTTTGTATTTGGAGCTTTCAGCTTGTTCTGGACTACCGTTCCTTTATTATTGTCCGGTCCTGGTTTTCATTTTTCTCAGAAGGCAATAGCACTCTACGCATTGGTGGGCATTGCGGGTGCAGTCGCTGCACCAATAGGCGGCCGGCTGGCTGATCGAGGCTTAACCAGGCTTGCCACTGGAATCGCTCTCGGTGTAGTCGTTGTCTCTTTATTACTGCCGCTCATGATTCAGAGCAGCTCCCCCGTCGGTATAACAGTTCTAGTGGCAGCAGCTATTCTGTTAGATATGGGTGTATCTGCAAACCTTGTGCTCAGTCAACGTGCCATTTTTTCGTTGGCGCCTGAAATTCGCAGTCGATTAAACGGATTATTCATGGCAATCTTCTTTCTAGGCGGTGCGATAGGGTCATCAATTGGAGGATGGGCATATGCCTCAGGCGGATGGGGTACAGCATTATGGATTGGAATCGCTTTTCCGGTCATCGCTTTGCTTTATTTCATCACAGAGAAATAAATCATTCACCAAAAATAAGCAGTCAGGACCAAGCAAATAGCTTATTTTTGGTGGCTTCTTCTTTTTTCGCTATATGTTAAAATCCCTCTGCTGAACAAGAAAAAGTCCTGCTTGGTGAGTACAGGATTTTCCAAAATCAATCTTTATGTTAAATCGACACCCTCCAGCTGTTTCAAATATCTTTGCAGGCGAACCTTCGGGTTTAATTCTATATTTGTAATATGCTTTACATACCGATTCGCACTTTCGGCAATTTCTTGGTCACTGATTGTATTGGCGCGATATTCGGCAAAGGAAGGCAGATAGGTCATGCCTACTAAATGGGCAGATGCTTGGAACGGTTTTGTCAGCTCGCTTATCGAAAACAAGTTATATCCGCCGGCTTGATAAGAGTGTTCAGGTGAACCGATGGACATGGCAGTTACCCACTCTTTCCCCTTCAATTTATTTCCGCCGGGACCATGAGCCCAGCCAAACGTAAACACTTCATCAAACCACTGTTTTAAAAGCGGTGGGCTGCTGTACCAGTATAACGGAAACTGAAAAACGATACGGTCATGGGCGAGGAGCTGCTGTTGTTCAAATTCCACATCAATTGGTTGATCGCGATATTTTTCATAAAGATCATGGACAGTTACATCTGGTTCACTTAAAACGGCTTCTTTCCACTTTTTATTGATACGAGAGGATTCTATATTCGGATGTACAACGAGTACGAGTGTTTTCATATGATCCATTCCTTTCATTCCTTTGATGTGACATCATTATATGATGTATATTAAAATACAAAAAGTACGCACATTGAATGTATATAGTATCAAAAAGTATACTATTAGGAGTGAACAGCTTGAGAAATCGTAAACTCGGCATTGATTATTCTTCTGATGACTTTGAAGGATGTCCGGTGGAGACAACATTAGATATCATCGGAGGTAAGTGGAAAGGCATTCTTCTTTATCATCTCATTGACGGTAAAAAGAGGTTTAATGAGTTTCGAAAACTATACCCAAAAATTACCCAGCGTATGCTCACGCTACAATTAAGAGAATTGGAACGGGATGGCGTGATTCACCGCGAGGTTTATAAACAGGTCCCTCCAAAAGTCGAATACTCTTTAACTGAGTTTGGAAGAACATTAGAACCTGTTATCCTGCACATGAAGGACTGGGGAGAAAAATATAAAGACAGGATTGATAAGCTCGAAGCAGCACGTAAAGCTGAAGATAAAATCTAATAACCAGAAAAAATACCAAGGGTTTTGACGCCCTTGGTATTTCTGTGATTCAGACCTTCACCGCTGACACCCACAAGCCCTCAAAAAGTGTTTTTGATTACATTTACCGGCGGCATGTCAGTTACCGTTAAAAAGGTCATTCTATTTTTTAATGATGATTAAGATTTCTAAAATTGCTGCCCTTCACTTCAGCTACGTCATATACGGTGACAAAGGCGGATTTATCAATATCATTAATAATTTCCTTTAGTTTGGTTTCTTCTAAACGGTTGATGACACATGTGATTTCTTTAAATTTCTCGTGGGAAAAACCCCCGTAAGCTTCTTTATATGTGGCGCTTCGGCCTAATTGATCACGTATGGTCTCTACCATTAATTCAGGTTCGGCAGTAATAATTTGAAACGTTTTAGAACCGCTTAAGCCTTCCTCAACGACATGAATGACTTTGGATGCAATGTAGTAAGCAATGACTGAAAGCAATGCCCCTTGAAAACCAAATACTATGGAAACAAAAATAAACACAAAAAGGTTTAAGAATAAAATAAGATCGCTCGTACCAAACGGCAGTTTTCGGGATAACAGCACAGCAAGCATATCAATTCCATCTAATGCGCCTCCATTACGCAGCGCTAACCCCATTCCGAAACCAATGATAATCCCGCCAACAACGGTAATTAACAGGGTATCTCCCTCTAAGATAGCCGGGGTGTGGTGGAAAAAGCTTGTACCTGCGGCGAGTGATACGATTCCGATAATGGATAATAACGCAAAGCTTTTGCCAATTTGCTTATATCCTAACCAGACAAATGGAATGTTGATCACAGCAATCAAAATCCCCAGCGGCAAGTTGAATAGCTGTGAACTAACGATGCTAAGACCTGTTACCCCTCCATCAGATACACTGTTTGGAATGAGCACTGTTTCTAGTCCATACGCCGCTATGATTCCTCCAATGATAACCATGATGATTTGGAAAATCATTTTCGCTTTAAATTTCTTATGTTTTTTGGGTGTATTCATACCATTCCTCATTTCTCAAATATTTCGTTATATTTAAATATACCATAATAGATATTTTCAGCTAAAAACATGCGTTTTTTTAAATAAAGTAATTATCAGTAAGGTAACCCTCTTTGACTTAGAACATTCATGTACCGTGCCGCCTGTTGAGCAAGCGGCCCCTTTCAGTTTAGATCGTGAATCGCCCTCAAACTTCAACACCGAAAATCCTGATTTATTCTGATATGATACTTAAAAAAGGAGGTTTGATTACAGTGAATAGCTTGTGCCGCAGTAAACAAGCCCCATTTGAATACACCTTGTCTCTTATAGGGGGCAAATGGAAAATGAGAATTCTCTATGAGTTAGGGTGTGAAAAAACGATGAGATACGGCGAGCTGAAAAGGGCTATGCCCTCCATTACCCATAAAATGTTAAGCGCACAGCTTAAGGAATTGCAAACTGACGGCCTTATTCATCGGACTGAGGTTTCTCAAACCCCACTGAAAGTAGAGTATTCGTTATCTGACAGAGGGCGATCTTTGTACCCCCTCATAGATGAAATGTGTAAGTGGGGAATGGCACAAGGAATGCCTCATATGTAAAGCTACTTACAAAAAAGTGCGTACTTGTTTCCCAATGAGAGGAATTTTATACTGAATGAAAATACTTCGTTTGGAGAAAAAATGAAAAAACAGGTCTATATCATTCATGGCTACAGAGCCTCCTCAACAAATCATTGGTTCCCTTGGCTGAAAAAACGTCTGCTCGCAGATGGGGTCAAAGCAGACATTTTAAACATGCCTAATCCGCTCCAGCCAAGACTTGAGGATTGGCTGGAGACACTCTCTTTTTATCAACATACTTTACATGAAAATACGTATTTGGTTGCTCACAGCTTAGGGTGCCCCGCCATTTTGAGATTTTTGGAACATATTCAATTACGAAAACAGCTTGGCGGAATCATACTTGTTTCCGGCTTTGCCAAATCATTGCCCACTTTACAGATGTTAGATGAATTTACACAGGGATCGTTTGATCATCAAAAAATCATCGAGTCCGCGAAGCACCGTGCTGTCATTGCTTCTAAGAACGACCAAATTGTTCCATTTTCATGGAGCAAGGAGCTGGCACAACAAATTGACGCTGCGTTATATGAAGTTCAGCACGGAGGTCATTTTCTAGAAGATGAGGGATTTACTTCTTTGCCTATTGTTTATAATGTTTTAACCTCTTATTTTTCAAAGGAAACTCGCTAACATCTTTCACCCATCTGCTTCAATCGAGCCCGCGAAAAGCGGGCTTTCTGAGTTATCGTTTGATCAATACGGATAACTCACCTTCAAACACTTTTACTTCTTTTTGATTATAAGTAGATAGCAATACAGTGAGTATTCCCAATTCATTTCTCTTTGGCTGCTTATCAAGAACCTCAACAATTGTAAACAATTCATCATCCGGATATACGGGTTTTATGAATGTCATATGATTCATCTCTGTTCCGGCTATAATATCGTCTCCATAGAAACCTTCTTCAATCCAAAGTTTAAAAGATATGGCCAGTGTTTGTATGCCGGAAGCGATAATTCCATTAAATCTGCCTTTACTCGCTTTTTCTTCATCTACATGCATATACTGAGGGTCAAATTCACCCGCAAACCGCATAATATCATCTTTTGATACTTTTAATGATTTCGTTTTGAAGACCTGGCCAATTGTAAACTCATCTAACTTCATTCTTACACCTCTGTTTTTCAATTGTCTATTTTGTTTATTTTAGCACTGTGATGAGCAAATAAAAAATTCTGTTTTTCGCTAAACAGACATATCGTGGGCTGGACTGCTGGCACTCATCATATACTAAAAAATATTGAACAGCTCTCAACACTTAGTTCCGTCACTTGGCCGTTTTGCTAAACTGAAAGCTCCCTCATATCTTCCAGGCAGCCTTCAGTTTTTTTATGCCTTCTCTTATGTCGGATTCAGAAACCCCTGCAAACCCGAGCGAGACCGTTTTTGTAGGAGGATGATTTTGATAAGAAAGAGAAACAGGATAAATTTTTACTCCATGTTTTTTCGCCTTCTCAATTAACTCTTTTTCACCAAATGGCAAATAAACGTCAAGTAAGATACGAAGCCCAGAGTTTTCTCCGCGAATTCTGACATGCTCTCCTAATTCCCTTTGCACTGCCTCTAATACAATGGCTCTTTTTTTGCGGTAAAGTTTTCTCATTCTGTTGATGTGTTTTTGCCACTCTCCATTTTTTATAAATTCAGCTAGGGTTAGCTGACTGTGGCAGGACACTGTTTGCTTATATAAGGACGTGATTTCATGCCCCTTTTTTAAAAGAGGCGAAGGAAGAATCATATAGCTGATACGCAGCGAGGGCAATAGAGACTTAGAAAAAGTGCCCATATAAATGACACGGTTATGCTGATCAAGCCCTTGCAGAGAAGGAACCGGCTGTCCTGTGTACCTAAATTCGCCGTCATAATCATCCTCTATGATAAAGGATTGATTTTCGGCCGCCCATTTGAGCAGCTGAATTCTTCTGTTTATTGTCATTATGGTTCCCAGCGTAAATTGATGGGAAGGTGTGACATATACAAGGTTTGGCTGCTGTTCTTTGATCTTCTGTATACAGATTCCTTCCTCATCGACTGGTATCGGAACAATATTCATGCGATTGGCTTCAAAAATTTTGCGTGCTCTTGGATAACCAGGATCCTCATACCCTATAGAAATATTCGGCTCAAAAACTTGGCACAAGATTTGCAGCAGAATAGGGTTCCCAGCACCTATAATCACTTGTTCAGGGCCGCAATGAACACCCCGAGATTGATACAGGTACTCTGCAATGAGTGTTCTCAGCGCAAACTCTCCTAAAACATGTCCCGGCCGATAAAGCTCGTGTCCATATTGGTCTAAGCTATTGACCATGCTTTTTCGCCATGCGGAAAAAGGGAAGTAAGAAGAATCTACATTCCCATAATGAAAATCAATCCATTGTTTATTTTCTTCTGCTTCTTGTTGAATGGGTGTTGTGCTTGGCATTCTATCATAGGCAAAATCAGAATCATGATAATCAGCAAACCACCCGCTTCTTGGCTTGCTCACAATATAGCCCTCAGCAGCGAGCTGTTCATAGGCACGTTCTACAGTCGTTTGGCTGATGGAAAGCTGATTCGCCAGGAGTCTTTTTGAAGGAAGCTTCATTCCTTTTTGAATACGGCCCCGATGCATGTTTTCTTTAAAATATCGGTAAAGCTGCTGATAAAGCGGAATATCCAGATTTCTATTCAAAAAAGGCGTGATATCCATTTGCGTGTTGTTCTCCTAACTGGTATGCATTTTTTTATGAAAACTGGCTGTTTATAAAAGGCCAATTCCAGTTTATAGTCATTGTAATCCTTAGCTAATGGTTTTGTTAAGAAAATACAGACAATGAACAAGAAAGATATGTGGAGTGATTGTAATGAACAAACGAACAAATGGCTGGATAAATGGTTTTATAGGCGTACTCATTTTCAGCGGCTCGCTGCCTGCGACCCGTTTGGCTGTGTCGGACTTCGATCCGCTGTTCCTCACCGTATGCCGCGCTGCGATAGCTGGTGTACTGGCGGGAGGTCTCCTTCTCATCTTCCGGCAGCAGCATCCTGCCAAAAGAGACCTCATTTCATTATTAGTGGTAGCGTTTGGCGTAGTGATTGGTTTCCCGTTGCTGACAGCTTTAGCGCTTCAGCATGTCACATCCGCACACGCCATTGTCTTTATTGGACTTCTTCCGCTTGCAACGGCAGTCTTCGGCGTACTGCGCGGGGGTGAACGCCCTCGCCCCGTCTTCTGGATTTTCTCAACCGTTGGCAGCTTGTTAGTAGCAGGTTTTGCCCTCATTCAGGGGGGAGGTTCATCCCCGCTTGGCGACGCGTACATGCTGGCTTCTATTGTCGTATGCGGTCTCGGTTATGCAGAAGGGGCAAGGCTTTCACGGCGTCTGGGGAATTGGCAGGTAATCTCATGGGCACTCGTTCTGTCGCTTCCTCTTATGCTGCCATTGTCGTTCTTTTTTACGCCGGACTCATGGTCGGACATCGGCGTTCCCGCACTGCTCAGTCTTGCATATGTATCCTTATTCAGCATGCTGATCGGCTTTGTGTTCTGGTATCGAGGTCTTGCCCAAGGAGGAATTGCGGCGGTTGGGCAGCTCCAGCTTCTCCAGCCTTTTTTTGGGCTGCTGCTTGCCTCAGTGATTCTGCACGAGAAAGTGGGCTGGGCACTCGTAGCAGTGAATATCGCCGTTATCATGTGCGTTGCAGCAGCTCGGCGATTTGCAAAGTAAGGCAGACCTTTAAGCATAAACTTCAAAAATGCATGAAGGTATAAAAAACCAAGGGCCAGCAACCCTTGGTTTTTTGTATGCGATCGAGGAGACTTGAATCTCCCGCTTAGACATATAAGTCAACACCCATTTACCTGCCGCCATTATAAAATCCGCTCTAGTAAATCCCCCACTTTTTCTGCCATGACACGAGGCGGATAAGGCATCTCGTTTTTGTTTGCATTTATATCCCACTTTACATTCAAAACCTGAAGAAAAAGGGGCAAAACTTCTTAAGAATTCTTAAGTTTTCACGATGCTATTCAAGATCGTTTCCTCTACTTAAACAGTTTTCAATATCATCCTATCTATTCCATGGTAATATTTAGATACATAAACTTATATATGAAGCTGACCTGAATTAATAGAGAGGAATGAAAGAATGAAGAAATGCAGAAAGATATGTTATTGCAATACGGTCCTGCTGCTTATGATTTTGCTTGCTGGATGTACGGACAGTAAGGATGAAGAAGCACAACAACCTTCAAATCAAGCTTCTGCTGTACAATCTGACGAAAAACACACTGAGACTGAAGACAGCACCAAAATACACAAGGATGAAGCGGAGCCAATAACAGAATCAGAAGAATCCGCAACAAAAGCTGCAAATGAGACCTCTTCAGCAGAAGAGAAAAGCAAAGAAGACAATGTATTTGCAGCATACTCTTCGGAAAAAATTGAATATGCCAGGGTTTGGCTTCAACTTGGACCTAATCAAGAGATAGATGAATTAAATGTTCGACATATTTCGGCTGGCGAGCCAATTAATCCTAATGATGATACAAGTGCCAGCTATCCAGAAGATGTAACCCAGTTAGCTGGTTCTCGTTTAGTGGATGGATCAGTCACTTATCATGGCAATGGGGATGGCACGATTCATGTATATAATGTGCCTTTACGCTGGGATTCCGCTGATGATGTAGAAAAAGGCGTCATGAGGGAAGTGACTGAGAATATCATAAAAAATAGAAAAACAGTGTATGTTGATACAGGTGACAATGAAAAAATCAAGCGGCTCATTGATATTATGATGATTCATTAATCAGTATTCGTTTGTCTGCACCTGACTAGTAAACAATGGTTAATAGGGAAATAAGATATATTAATATAAAAACAAAGTTTGAAGTGTAGTAACTTGCTGAAAAATCTTCCGGTTCTATTAGTTCTCCTAGGCATTCTAAATGTGATGAGCCATACCATTTAGCTATTTCATTGGATGGGTATGATTTCTAGGTGTTGCATTAATATTTTATAGCACTGTCTAGTGGCATACAATGTTAATCAAAAGAAGCATTTCAGCAGTAAGTGAATGTTGTCCTAAGAAAAAACAAGCATCTTACTATGCTTGTTTTTTCTTCTATAGAAAGTATCTTATTACGCTATGATGCTATTCCTTTAGCCTGAACCTTGGCGTGCCTAATCCTTTAATCCCTTTCCATCGAGAATTTTTTGCACATATTTTTCGACTCTCGATTCTCGGGTTTTGGATTGTTTGGCTTGAGAAAAATAAAGAGTGTATGCTCTTTGCCGTCCCGGGGTCAATGCTTCAAAAGCAGTTTTCAAGGCAGGGATTTCATCGAATTTATTTTGAAGTTCTTCAGGAATGTTCAATTCAATATTTTTGTTAACTTCCACTTTCAAACCGGCTTTTTCAACTTCAATGGCTTCGTGAATATAGGCTTTCAAAATGTTTTCTAGCTCATTTATTTCCTGAACATTTGTAAACCGAACCTGGCGCGCCGCCTGTACATTCTCCGTTTGTTGAATGAGAATTCCATCGGTATCCTGTAATAGGGCGCCTTTGTGGAACAGAAGCGCACAATATTCTTTAAACCCATGTATTAAAACAATATTTTTATTATGATATGTGTAACAAGGATGCATCCACTTAAAATCTTCAGTCAGCTCACAGTCAAGAATGATGGTTCTCAACTTCTCAAATTCTTCCTTCCACTTTTTCGCTTTACTTAAAAATTCATCAACCTTCGGATTCGTTCTGCTGTTTGTCATGAAGGAATTCCCCTCTTTCCAAGCTTTTTTAATTAAGGCTTAATGGTTCCTCATACATTTACGTGAATTGACAATAATGAAGTCCAGTTTTATTTTTGACATCTCGGTATTTATTTTATTCTTCTATAGGTTCCTTCTCTTATTATTCAATAGATTAAGCTTAAAGTGGGGATGATGCAACAACAAAAAATATCATGGGCTATATCCATGTCCATAACATAAAAAGAGAAGGCCCATAAGCCTTCTCTTCTTGTATAATTATTTCACTGACAATCTGAAAAAATAACAATTCGATTATTATATATCTTTTTTATTCTTGCCAATGCATAAAGTTACAGCAACACTAGCTATACTGACTAAAGTTCCTGCAATAGAAACTAGAAATGTCAAAAAGCCATTGGGAATAAGAAATCCAATTGGAATGAGCCCCAGAAAAGTAAAAACGATAAAACATTGGTATACACCAGATATTATTCTTACAACCAAATTGCCAAAAAAGGACATGACTAATGGAGGGATAAATAAAAATACAACGATTCCAATTGAGATCATCAAGATAATAGGTTCATCAAATGAGATGACATAATCTCCAGGCGACTCTTTAGCGGCCGCTAAAACAACAACGATAGACATCATTAGTGTGACAAAAACAAGAGAAAACCTTTTTAACAACGTTATGACTCCTTTACCTAAAGCGAGTAATCCTGCCTTTTTCAAATCCGATAACCATTTTATGTGATTCAATTAAAGAATATGCAGTGAGTGACACAGCTATGAGGAATTCTGGTCAAATCTTTATAATAGATTTAATGGAGCAACTATAGTTCGTTAGAATATTAGACGATAAAATAACTTTATCTAACAATATAACAAATTAATGTAAATTAAACAATCCTACCCTTTATCGGCCCTAGACCATACCACCACTGGAATGAGTAATAAGGACATAATCCCTCCAGTAAATGATAATGCTAGGTAACTTGAACCTGCCACAATCATTCCAGATAATGCCCCGCCAGCAGCTCCTGACAACGCAATCAGAACATCCACCGTCCCCTGCGTTTTAGCTCGCGTGGCAGTATCAGTTGAATCTACAATAAGGGCAGTCCCGCTTATCAAACCAAAATTCCACCCTAATCCGAGTAAAGAAAGAGCAATGACGAGAAGAACCATAGAATCTCCCGGTGCAAATGCTCCTATTACACCTGCCAAAAGCAACGTTGTTCCAGAGGAAATAGCCATTGCGGTACGTCCCAACCTATCTACAAGAACACCTGTAACCAGTGAAGGGAGATACATAGCACCTATATGAAAACCAATAACAAGACCGACTGCACCCAAGTCATGCCCATGATGTCTCATATGAATCGGTGTCATTGTCATAATAGCTACCATTACGATTTGGGTAAGAACCATAACCGTTGCCCCAACGATTATCCCTTTTTTGTTTTCTGTATGCTCAGTTGCCGCCAAATGTCCTTTATCACCAGGCTCTTCATTTGCCGCTTCTATTGTTCTTGCTATAACTAATGGATCTGGACGAAGCATAATGAAAAGGACCACACCTGCTAAAATATATGCTGCGGCGGCTAAAATGAAAGGGCCAGCAAGTGATGGAACTCCAATAGAAAGAGCGAAATCCCCCATCACATTCACTAAGCTTGGACCTGCCACTGCGCCAAATGTAGTAAAAACCATTGTAATACTAACAGCAGTCGCTCGCTGTTTATGATTTGCTAAGTCTGTACCTGCATAACGGGCCTGTAAATTAGTGGCTGTACCTGCACCGTAAATAAGCAATGAAATAAATAACAAGAAAATACTATTTATGATTGCTGCCATAATAACGCCTATTGCTCCAAGTCCGCCAATCATAAAGCCAGCTGAAAGACCTGTTCGACGGCCATAACGTTGAGAAAGTCTTCCTACAATTAATGCAGATCCTGCTGACCCTAAAGTAAATAAAGCAGAAGGCAAACCAGCAAACGCATCAGTGCCAAGCATTTGCTGTGCAATAAGCGCACCGACAGTCACTCCTGCCGCCAGCCCCGCACCGCCAAAAATTTGCGAGATACTCACAACGAACAATGTACGCTTGTATAACGATTTTTGTTTTTCTGGTGAACTGATGTAGCTTTTTAATAAAGCTGTTTGAACGTCTGTTGTATTTAACATACTCTGACCTGCCTTTCGTAAAGCCTAATGATATAAACCTCCATCTAGATGTGGATCATCATAACACACAAAAAAAAGCCATACAATTTCATAATTGTATGGCAAACAATATTAGGTAAGATCGTCTAGCAAACGTCTCAGGATCATTAATCCTTGCTCAAGCTCTTCAAGTGTTTTTGGTGCACAGACAGAAACCCTTACAGCCCTTTCTGGACAACTATTTCCTACAACAAAGCGTTCAGCCGCATACACTTGCACGCCATGTCGAGCAGCCAACTCTTCAAATTGAGCGCCAGTCATTTTACCCGGTAACATCAACCAACGAAAAATGCCTGTTTCAACACCTAAACATGTATATCCCGCAAAATATCGGTTTACGATTTGATTTCTGCGAATGGTTTGTTCACGATGACTCTCAATTAAGACTTCAAATTGATTTGATACAATCGTGCGTGCAGTAAGTTCAGCTAATAGCGGGGAAACGGTTATATTTAAATTATAAAGTGCCTTTGAAATCGCCTCCTTAAATTGACTCGGCGCCGCTACATAGGCTAGCCGAAGCCCAGGCGCTAACGATTTTGATAAACTTGCAATATGAATAACCTGTTGCGGTGCGAATGAGGCGAGTGCCGGAAGCGGATTTTTGTTGAGAAGATGGTACGATGCATCCTCAATAACAAATAGATTATATTTCTTTGCAATATCTACAACCATTCTTCGATTCTCAACAGACATAAAGGAAGCTGTCGGATTATGATAATCCGGAATCAAATAAACGCCCTTAATATTTTCATTTTTACACACGTATTCAAGTGACTGCGGACTTATTTCATTGTTCACTGATTTTATCGGTACGATTTGCACACTAAGCAATGATGCAACAGTTTTTAATCCAGGGTACGTATGATGGTCAACACCGATGCGGTCTCCAGGCTTACAAAGGCTCGCCAAAGTCGCAGCAATCGCATTTTGTCCCCCATTTGCAAATAAAATGTGATCAACAGTTGTTTCAAACCCGCCTCTTTGGATGAGCTTTACAGCTGCATCTTTTTGCCAAAGGCTTTCACCTGCCCGGCCATAGCTAAACCATTTTTCATAATCCTCCTCCTGAACCATGTTTTTCAGTTGGAGTAACAAGGGCTCATATGAAGCGTGATCTGGAAGTGTCGCTCCCATTTCAATTAAATGTGTCGGCTTTGTATCCTCAAGTAAATACGCATTCGACAACGCATCATACGATACAAATGTGCCGCTCCCTACAGTCGCACTCAGCAGCCCCTTTAACTCACACACTTTAAATGCTTTTGAAATCGTACTCACATTTAAATCTAAATAATCGGCCAATTCTCGCTGCGGAGGAAGTTTTGTTCCAGGTATTAAAACTCCGTTTATAATATCCTGTTCCAATTGCCCTGCAAGTGCTTTATAGATAGGCTTTTCAGCTTTATCAATTGATGGCTTCCAGCTCATCGGATAGTTTTCAAAAGAATTGATAGGCATGATACGCATCCTTTTTCACTCAATTATATGAATGTGCTGCTTATAAGACAATTATAACTTTCTTTTATTGATGCCTTTTTATGAACAGCATGCTTCAATAAAACCTGTACAAATACAAGTGAATCACTTACTTTATTTCATATAAGTCATCCTGCAAAACTGTGCACAGAATGTCGGATAAATACATTTCACTCCTGTTATTCTTTTGGTTAAAGGAGGCCAAATAAATGGATTTGCTTAAAAGTATGAATAGGGCGTTAACGTATATTGAAGAAAACCTCACTAATGATATTGATTTTAAAGAGGCAGCAAAGCTTGCTTTCTGCTCTGAATATCATTTTAAAAGGATGTTTTCCTTCCTTGCAGGTATTTCATTATCGGAATATATTCGTCGCAGACGTCTTACTCTTGCAGCTTTTGAACTGAAAGACAGCAATGTAAAAGTGATTGATATTGCAATAAAGTACGGTTATAACTCACCAGATTCTTTTGCAAGGGCATTCCAAAATTTACATGGCATAAACCCATCAAAAGCCAGACTTAATGGCCATTCCCTTAAAGCTTATCCACGAATGACCTTCCAGCTAACAATTAAAGGAGGAAATGAAATGAACTACCGTATTGAAGAAAAAGAGGCATTTCGCATCGTTGGCATTAAAAAAAGAGTTCCTATTATTTTCAAAGGGATTAATCCGGAAATTGCATCTATGTGGGAAAGTTTAGATGAAAAAGCAATAAATAAACTAAAAGAGCTTTCTAATGTAGCACCATCAGGACTCATTAGTGCATCCACGAATTTTTCTGAAGGTCGGACAGAGGAAAACGGAGAGCTCGATCACTATATTGGCGCAGCCACAACGAAACAGTGTCCAGATAACTTCTCGCGGCTTGAAGTTCCTGCCTCAACATGGGCTGTATTCGAATCAATCGGACCATTTCCGGATACACTGCAAGAAGTATGGGGACGCATTTATTCCGAATGGTTTCCATCGTCAAATTATGAACAAATAGAAGGCCCAGAAATACTGTGGAACGAGCATAAGGATGTAACATCACCATCTTTTAAAAGTGAAATTTGGATACCAATTACAAAAAAGTAATACGTTTTTCGATCAGAGAAGAAGAATTGAAGGTTCTTGAAGAAAAAATACCAAGGGTGTCAAAACCCTTGGTATTTTTGATACTGCCGAGAGGGCTCAAACTCCACCAGTGTTTTTCATTGCCGGACCGTTCATGTAAGCAAAAAAGCCTTTATATATCCCTATTTGCATGATTCCTAATCTTTAATAAAGATTTTTCACTCTGCATAGAAGGCTCTTTATGTAAAGCCAATATTAAAGTTATCCCTATAATACAAATAGCACCAATCCATTGAAAAGAACCAAATGGCGCTTTTAACCAAACGACAGTTGTTACAACAGCGGATAGAGGTTCTAAACTGCCTAATAGGCTTGTTTCTTTGGGAGAAAGGCTTTCCAAGCTTTTTATGAAGAACCAGAACGCAATCATTGTTCCAAATAATATCACAAATAAAATATATGCATACGCCTCAGCAGTTAATCGTTGAAAATCCAGTTGCCATGGCGGATGGATAAAGCTCAATGCAAAACCGCCAATAATCATAGCCCAACCTACAACGACAAGAGAATCAAATTTATTTAATAAACCAACGGCATATAAAGTATAAAAAGCTGCCGCGAATCCTGATAAAACTCCCCATACTACTGCAGCTGCCGGCACTGAAAGTTGAGACATTGAACCATTTGTTAACAAAAAAAAGCAACCCACTAAAGCAAGTACAACAGTAATGATATCTTGTTTGGTAAGAGCCGTTTGTTTTCGTAAAAGCGTGTAGATAATGACGATTACTGGGGATAAATATTGCAATAATGTAGCAACGGCAGCATTCCCATGTTGAATGGATGCCATATATGTGTACTGCACAGCTAGCATTCCCAATAGGCCAAAAATAAGAAGCTGGCCAGCCGACGCTTTGTTTTGCCAAACCTCAATAACCTGAGACCGATCCTTTCTGAACAATTGCAGCATTAAAAGCAACATTCCAGCCGTAAGCAAACGTGTCGTTACAAGCCAATTGACATCAATTTGATATTCTTGAAAAAGTTTTTTGGCTACTGTGCCTCCAATTCCCCAACATGTCGCCCCTGTTATAACATAGACCAATCCCATTCCTCTTTTGGAAGTATCCATACATGACTCCTCACTAATAAATATAATAATAGTGTTATGATAAATGCATAACCTCATAAAAAATACTCAAATCGAATGAAAAAATATAAATATATTGAGGTGAGAATGTCTGAATGAAGAATTTCGTGATCGATCAAAATTTAAAAGAATTAACAGAGCACCGAACGGTAGAATTACCGGTTGCCTGTTACGAGACAAGGATCAATCAAAATATAAATGGCTATATTCCGCTTCATTGGCATGATGAAATCCAATTTGTTTTGATACTAAAAGGGATAGCTCTCTTTCAAATAAATGAAGAAAAAATAGAGGTTCACGAAGGGGATGGATTATTTATCAATAGTGGCTGCCTGCACATGGCCGAAGAAAAGGAAGGCTCGGATTGTACGTATATTTGCTTGAATGTGTCACCCCATTTCGTTTTATCTCAGGAACTGTATTCAAGCTATGTTCAGCCCTATATGTTTTCAACCAATTTGCCCTATTTATTTTTGGATGGAAATCAACAGTGGGCAAAAAATATTCTAGATGCTGTAAAAAAAATAAATCAATTCATTCAACAAAAGACATCGCTCTATGAGATTGACATTACCATGCAATTAACGTTAATGTGGAAAAACCTGGTCGTTAATGGTTTTCAATTAGAGTACGATCAATCTGAAATGATAAAAAGTCATCGAATGAAACAAATGTTAAACTGGATTCATCTCCATTATGCTGAAAAAATCACATTAGAGAACATTGCAAAAGCTGGCCAACTGAGCCGTTCTGAGTGCTGCCGTTATTTTAAACGAATGCTGAATAAGACGCCATTACGTTATGTAATGGATTATAGAATTCAAAAAAGCTTATTATTACTGCAACACCCTGAATCCAATGTGACAGAAGTGTCTTATCAAGTTGGATTTAACAGTACCAGTTATTTCATAAGTAAATTTCAACAAGCGATGAATATGACGCCATTATCATACAAAAATATTCATATGAGACATAGTCATTAAAGAGAAAGAAAAAGAAGTGAATTCATAACAAAAAGAAAAGCAAACTATTTTTATATAGTTTGCTTTTCAATTAACCTTGTTCTTTCCCCTTACTTCTTTTTGTTCTGGTCTTCATTTATTATCTCTCCTTTTTTTATTTTTCTTCTCACCTCAATACCCATTTGAAGGTTGTCAATTTCCTTGATAATAATGCCAATTTCGGTGGAAAAATGTTCAATATCAGCAAACCTTTTTCTGTCCGCAAGATAAGTGAAAATGCATCATTAAGTAAGTGGGCTGTTATCCATATCAATTTGAGAACGATCCTCAATCATGTGTTTTAAAATATTTTTAGCTGACATTTCACGAATATCGTTCCTTCTTATCTACTCAAATCATTTCTGTGATGTCATTGAGCTCAGTCATGAATTACAAAGGAAATTGAATAACTCATTTTCAATGAAAAACTGATCTATGTTAATTAGTCGAGGTTTCAGGATATACACGGATCAATTGACCTTTCCCCTATTGTTTTGATGTTGTTTTTGCTCGATCTGTTTTATTAAAAAAAGTTATTGACATCAAAAATTCGATCATGTTATTATTAAAAGTTTGATATTCCACCTCCATATATGGTAATCTTAAGAAGGTTACCATATATGGAGGTGGATGATATGTTTCAAATTGGCGATAACATTGTTTATCCAATGCACGGAGCAGGTATAATTGAAGCCATAGAAGAAAAAGAATTCTTAGAGGAAAAACAACAGTATTATGTCATAAGAATGTCAATCAGTAATATGACAGTTATGATTCCAACGCGTAAAATATTGAGTTCGAATATACGACCAGTTACCGATATACTTGCATTAAAACACATTATGCACATTTTTCAGCATGGAGAATCAGATAGGTTACTGCCATGGAAGCAAAGGTATAAAATAAACACGGACAAAATAAAAACGGGTGAAATACAAGAAGGCGCTGAAGTTGTACGTGATTTAATGCGTATGAAGAAAGAAAAAGCACTTAATGCAAGCGAAAAAAAAATGCTGGATAATGCATATGAATTTTTGATTAGTGAACTGGAAGTAATTAAAGGAATCACTGAAAATCAAATAAAAAGTTTCGGTTAGATAGTGTATTGCATCCCGAAAAATATTTCGGAATATTATGATAAAAAGCAAATCTTCTCCAACTTATGTTTAGAATATTAACGACCTCTTTTGTTATTCCTACATTCTAATCCATTTTTATTATTTACATTTCTTCTGCGAAGATTGAAGTTTTACCAAAAAACTCAATAAAATAGTCACTTGTTTTTAGTATCCTGATTCACACTGGCACGGACAAGGAGCCGTAAGGATGGAAGAGAGGTAGGGCTTTCATTGTTTTAGGTATCTCTAAGTGATTATTTCCAGGAGAAAAAACAATCGATCTCCTCATTATTTTTAAGAATTTCTTATATCCACTGCCACATTGAATAATAATTGTTTATCTTCTTTTCATAAAAGAGATATGCGAGTTGGTAACATCCAAATGAAACCATTTTTATAATTTATCTAATCTTACTTAAATTAACGAGCAGGTTAGTGAAAAAACAAAGAGTTATATTTGAACAAAACATTAAATAATTTATATACATTCCGCATATTGTCAATCCAGTATGTTATACTGTAAACAAACCTTTGAAGTTTTAAATCTTTTTCTATTACCTTGTAGCATCTCCCTACTCGAACGTTGAGTAGGGTTTTTTATTGAGTATGATATAGACATAAAAAAACAGGCCCTATATAAAGAGCCTGTTTGTATAAACGATTGAAGATTAAGCTTTTTGAACGTTAGCAGCTTGAGCTCCACGAGCACCTTGCTCAACGTCAAACGATACTTTTTGACCTTCGTCTAAAGATTTGAATCCGTCACTTTGGATTGCAGAAAAGTGTACGAATACATCGTCTCCATTTTCGCGTTCGATAAAGCCAAAACCTTTTTCTGCATTAAACCATTTAACTGTACCTTGTTCCATTTTTGTTGCCTCCTAGTGTGTAACCACACAGTATATACTATCCTTGCCCAAAGTATCATCAAGACGAAAAGTCAATATTCATACTATCCTTTACACCGAACAAAAATAATTCTTCTTTATTATATCAGGAATCGGAAATAACTGCAAATTATATTTCCGATTTATTCATGGCATTATTTGTTAAACATGTGTATACCAGCGCAGAGTAAGAGGCCTATTAAAAACTTTGGTTTGAAAACACCGTGAAAAGTGAATCACGAGTGTCTTTCTTTGCTTAATAGTACTTCATTAATGAAAAGCTCAGCTGTTTCTTGTTCAAGAGCAAGATAATCTTTTAAAAGCAGGGCTTTTCACTTGTAAAACTTTGTTTCTGCAGACGTTTCCAAACAGTCACTCATGGATATCCCCATTACTTCATTCCTTTTTTCTTCAAACAATCAATGTTCAAGGTCTAAATAAATCGATCCCCATGGGGGAGCATTGAGAGAGTTTGACCCGATAAAGTGCTGGGTATAATCTTCATACGCCTTTTGTATCCCGGCTGACTCTGCTAATAAATGATGTAATTGAACTGGAAATCAGTTTATTATTTCCAATAATTTTACAGATGAATGGGAAGAATACTTATCATATATGGTGTGTATAACGTTGGGCCTTCAAAGGCTATAAAACGTTTTCTACACTTAGAAGATCACCAGGGAAGGGGAAACTTTTGAATATGAAAGAACAAAACCTAAGGACTTTGAGAAAACTGGTTACACCTTATGAAAAATCCGATTTACACAAAAGTATTTGTCAAATCATTAACACATTGGTACCATTTTTCCTGTTATGGTGTTTGGCATATAAGAGCTTGTCGATTTCTTATTTCCTTACATTAGCGATTTCTGTAGTTGCGGCAGGTTTTTTAGTGAGAACCTTCATCATCTTTCATGATTGCTGCCACTATTCCTTTTTTAAGAACAGAAAGGCGAATCGAATCCTTGGAACATTAACAGGAATTCTGACTCTGCATCCTTTTGATCATTGGGCACACGATCATTCTGTCCATCATGCGACAAGCAGCAATCTGGACAAACGCGGTACAGGCGATATTTGGGTACTGACGGTTGAGGAATATAAGGAAGCCTCAACTAAGACAAAAATAATGTACCGATTGTACAGAAATCCGTTTGTTATGTTTATTATTGGGCCGATTTACGTTTTCGGGATTGCCAATCGTTTTAATCGAAAAGGAGCAAAACGCAAAGAACGGATGAATACGTATGTAACGAACCTGGGGATCGTCGCTTTGGCAGCACTTTTATGTTGGGCTATTGGCTGGCAAAACTTCCTGCTGGTTCAGGTGCCGATTTTTATGATATCGGGCACTCTCGGAATTTGGATGTTTTATATTCAGCATACGTTTGAGGATTCTTATTTTGAAGAAGATGAGCATTGGGAATATGTAAAAGCAGCAGTTGAAGGAAGCTCTTTTTATAAACTTCCAAAAGTCATGCAGTGGCTAACAGGCAATATCGGTTTTCATCATGTTCATCATTTAAGCCCGAGAGTCCCAAACTATAAGCTTGAAAAAGTGCATAACAACACTGAACCATTGCAAAACGTTCCGACCATTACACTGGCAACAAGCCTTAAATCATTAAAGTTCCGCCTATGGGATGAAGAAGGCAAAAAATTTGTTGGTTTTAGCCACTTAAAAAAAGCTTCTAAAAGCCAAGTATCGGCGCGGCTAACAACGGATTAAAATAAACTCCCCATAATCGCAGAAAGTGCAGACTCGCGCAACGATGTTGTGCAGAAGTCAGCACTTTTTTAGTGGACTCCACAATGCGGTACATTTGTTGCCGTATTTTCCGCAAAAAAATAACACCAAAGATGGTTAAGCCCTTGGTATTATTGGGGTGCGGCCGAGAGAACTTGAACCTTTACGGTTTATTCACCCCACTGGGCCCTCAACATAGTAAATCCATATCATTGGTTATGAAAGTTTGTTTTCATTACACTCCTTATATTCATTTCTCATCATTTTTATACGTTTACATCAATTATGGTTAAAAAATGGTGAGCCAAAACCAATGAATGTCCTTACTTTTTTCACCTATTTTGATTAAGAATTTTATTCCTTTCTTATTATAAAAAGGCTGACGAATTATCGTCAGCCTAATCTTTGTTCTCATATCCGTTTTCCATAAATAATATATCGTTTCGGCGCATTACCGATATATGAAAAGGGATAACAAGTTGTAAGAATGAGCTCCTCTTTATTATGCTGCAATGTAATAATAGACTTATCTTTTTGGTCTACAATTTTTGTTTTGTCTATTTCATATGAAAAACTTCCATATGGCAGCTCAACCTTTAATTGATCACCTTTTTTCAGTTCACCCGTTCGGCGGAAGACGGTATCCCGATGACCTGATAGAACAATTTGCCCGTTTTCATCTGGATAATAACTGCCTTTGTAGTGGCCGACTCCTTTTTCCAAATCATCCGCATCGGTTCCCTCTACAATCGGAAGCTCTGCGTCGATCTTTGGAATCTCCAGAATGCCAACCGCCTCTCCGAACTTAGGCTTAAATTCTTCTTTATCTGAGCCGCCGCTTTTTTTAGAAGGGCTCTTTAGTGCAAGTTTTGCCTCATCTAAAGTTTGTTCTGTCTTATGATTGATGTCCACCACTTTCCAGACTCCGTAACCTGTAAAAACGAGTCCAGCAATAATGATGCATATAGGAAGATATTTCTTCATGCAACATCAGACATTTCTTTTTCTTCTAAAGTACCAGAGTGCAGTTCCTGCTACTAACAATACCAAACCAACAAGGATCAGATTATACGTATTTGTTGCTGTATTTGGAAGCTCATTTCCTGTGTCACTTCCCTGATCTTTAGTTGTAGGCTCAGTTTGGTTTGGCTTTTCTGGATTGCTAGTGTTAGTTGGGTTATTAGGCTTGCTTGGTTTTCCAGGTACCTCTGGTTTGTCAGATACAGGGTCTTTCTGTTGGACTGTAATGTCTGCTTCAGGCTTATCCTGCTTATCAATACTGCTGCCTTCGACAGTTGCCACGTTTTTAATTGTCTTGCCTTCATATCCGGACTCAATTTTCGCTTGGAATGTCACAGTCCGCCACTCAGTGTCAGTGACATCGCCAAAGTTAGCAGTAACCTTGCCTTCCTTGATTGTTGCTTCTCCGCCGTTGCTCGTTTTCAAGCTGCCTTCGACATACTTCAATCCGGCTGGAAGTTCATCTGAAATAACCAGATTTTTCACTTTACCATCGGATACTGTATTACGGGTCTTAATCGTGTAAACAACAGTGTCGCCTACTTCGTATTTCTTTTTGTCTGTGTCAAGGTTCTTCGCTGTCTTTTCTGATTCTAAAACAGGAATTCGCGGATATACCTTCACTTCATGGCTTGGTTTATCAGGAGTTGTGATATTGTCGCCGCTGATGTTTGCAGTGTTGATGATATCTTTACCTGCTTGACCAGACCTCACTTTTACTTCAAATGTCACAGAGTGCCACTTCGTATCTGTTACATTCCCAAACTCACCTGACACCTTACCGTCGGCATAATATCCATGATCGTCGTCTTGATCATCACTTACTTCTGTGCCATCTACTTTCAATGTTCCCGAAACATATTCTAATCCTTCCGGAAGAGAATCCGAGATGACAAGATTTTTGACAAGGCTGTCTTCAATCGTGTTTCGGGTTTCGATTGTGTAAAGAAGTGTGTCTCCCACTTCTGGATGGTCCGCATCTTTATTTCCATCAGCTTTTTCCTTAATGGAGGCTGTTTTCTTTGATTCTAATTTTGGATCCTTAGGATCAATTTTGATACTTGTTTCGGGCTTATCCGGTAAATCGATATTGCCGCCGTCAACGGTTGCCACGTTTTTAATCGTTTTTTCCGCATATCCGGACTCAATTTCCGCTTGGAATGTCACAGTCCGCCACTCAGTGTCAGTGACGTCGCCAAAGTTAGCAGTAACCTTGCCGTCCTTGATTGTTGCTTCCCCGCCGTTGCTTGCTTTTAAGCTGCCATCTACATATGATAAACCAGCTGGAAGCTCATCTGAAATCACAAGATTTTCTAAGGTACTTTCCGTTATTTTATTACGTGCCTTAATGGTGTAGACTACAGTGTCGCCTACTTCATATTTTTCTTTAGCCGAGTCAAAATTCTTCGCCGCTTTTTCTGACTCTAAAACAGGATCACGCGGATATACTTTGACCTCGTTACTAGGTTTGTTAGGAATGTCGACATTATCACCGCTGATATTCGCAGTGTTGACAATGTCTTTACCTGCTTGGCCCGTTTTCACTTTCACTTCAAACGTGACATTATGCCATTCCTTGTCAGTGACTTCACCGAAATCTCCTATAATTTTGCCGTCTGCGTAGTGACCTTGGTCATCGCCTTCTGAGTCACTTACCGCAGTGCCGTCTACTTTTAATGTTTCTGGGACATACTCGAGCCCTTCTGGAATTGCATCTGAAATGACGAGATTTTTTACTAGACTGTCTTCAGAAATATTTCGAGTCTGAATTTTGTAGAGAAGTGTATCCCCCACCTCAGGATGATCTGCATCAGTATTACCTTCACCTTTTTCCTGAATAGAAGATGTTTTCTTTGACTCTAGTTCAGGATTTCGCGGATACACTTTGACTTCTTGTTTTGGTTTATCCGGAGTAACAATATTGTCCCCTGTCACGCTTGCTGTGTTAACAATATCCTTACCCGATTGCCCCGGCTGCACCTTGGCTTCAAATGTCACAGCATGCCATTTCGTATCGCTTACATTTCCAAATTCGCCTGTAGCTTTTCCGTCGACGTAATACCCCTGATCATCATCCTTGGTATCACTTACTCCAGTACCATCTACTTTTAATGTTCCTGGAACATATTCCAATCCTTCCGGAAGAGAATCCGAGATCACAAGATTTTTCACAAGACTGTTTTCAACCGTATTTCGAGTCTGAATAGTGTAAAGCAGTGTGTCTCCCACTTCTGGATGATCAGCATCCTTATTTCCTGCTGCTTTTTCTTTCAGATCCGCAGTTTTTTTCGACTCTAGTGATGGAGGGTTATAATTAACGTGAATTGTGATTGTCGTTTCTGTCGTCCCACCATATCCATCATCAACAATAATCGTAAATGAATCGTCACCAGAATAGTCTTTATCAGGTGTATAGGTCCATGTTCCGTCATCATTTACTTTAATCGTCCCATGGCTTGGTTGCTTACCTTCTTTATAAGTTAAACTATCACCATCTGGGTCTGACCCGCTTACTTCTCCGGAGACCGGCGTATTTACCGTTGTAGTCTTTGAATCATCCGGGGCAGTTGGTGGCTTGTTGCCAGCTGGAATTGTACCAGAATCATTTGCACAGCCATTGGATGCCGATATTGTAATGTCTTTAGAATGATCAGCATTTTTCAATATCGCATGAATTTTCCCATCTGCATCAGAAACTAAACTTGTTACAGCTTCTCCGTTAGGTCCAGTTAACTCTCCGCTAGAAGCAGTAAAAGAATCAAGTGGTGCCCCCTGAACCGGATTACCTAGTGGATCAAGCAACGTTACAGTAACATTATATCCCCCTTGCTGATTTGATTGATCAGTCGTTACCTTTACAGTGCTAGGCGCTTGTTTATAATCATTTTGCTGGTTGAGCGTCTCAATAGGGTTGTAGTGATTTACAAAATACCAGTTATAGATATCATGAGTCTCATAATTTGGAGATCCTGTTGACCCAGTAAAACCAGCATAAAAAGGTTTTCCATTAAATACAGTACCAAGATCTATACCATTTACATCTAAAATTTGTTTAGAACTTGCCCTATCCGGTGATGTACCAAGACGAACCTGAACATTCTTAGTTAGGCCATCATAATCGATCCACGTATAATACTGGGTTCCGTTAGATAAAACGTAGTTTGTACCATTAGCTGTATTATATTGATCTAGGTCAGTATACCAGCCAGCTTTGTTAACCGGATCGCCATTTTCTGCTAGTCCGATATAGTTTGCAGAAGGATCGCCATAACCTGTGTTTAGGAATGTGTCATATTTAATAGTAAAACTCGGTTTAATTCCATAAAACGCTAGGCTTCCTCCATTAGTTAGTGAGCTGGTTGTATCACCCTGTATGGTAAAAGTTAACCCGTCACTTGGACCTTTAGGGCCAGGATTACTCATTTTAAACGAAAAGGCTGTGCTAAATGAATAATTGTCTTTTGGACAAATCTCATTTTTATTAATAGCTGCCCCAGCTTGTGTTTCAGATGCTGGTGTTAGCCGTATAAAATCAGTCCCATTAGGAACTTGTGCAGAACCATTTAAATAAAACAATTGATTTGCAGTATCAGTGGAAAACCCATCATATTTCATGGTTAGCCACTTACTATCCGCAGTAACAGCCTTTGCCTTTTTAACTGTGTTAGGCAAAACAGTAAACAGGTTACTTACGATTAATAATATGATTGCTAACAACATGAAGTATTTCCTGAATTGCTGCTTGTAAGACTTAGGTAAAAAAGCTTTCCTCATAACCCCACCCCAAATACCATTTTTAAAAGAAGTTTACATTTACAAAATTGGTTTCTGAATCTGGGCAAAAAGCCCTCTCTCTGAATTTCACTCTCGTTCTTTATATGGTCCCCCTCTCTTTTTTCTAAATATATTAAATAAGTACATCTTTTACAATGTGACAAAATATTCATATATTTGTCATAAAATAAGGTTGAATTACAAAAAACATGAAGTATTTGTCGTAATTTGTAAATGATAAATAGTCCTTTATTGTTTAAATCTGTTCGAAACCGGGCATCAACATCATCAATCTAGAAACATTTGATCACTCTGATGCAAAAACAAAAAAAGATACCAATATAGTTTGGTATCTTCTTTGAGAGTTCGAGTCCCTCAACCTAGTAAAAACATATCATGAGTTACAAAAGCTTTTATTCAAAGCGTCTGTTTATTTTATTTATACTTATTTTCATCATTTTTCATGAATTCTGGGCAGAAATTGGGCACCTATTAGAGACCAAGGAACTCTACATTTCATCAAGAAATATGTACTCATTGCCCTGCTGTAATTAGTTTTAAGCCCTCGCTCTATGCCCCCCCTGCATTCATTATTCGATGTAACTTTGGAAATAACGTTTGATTAAAATCTATCGCAAACCCTTATTTTCACAACACATAATTTGTTTCAGCTTCCCTCGCGAATATCGGTTCAATGCTCAGCTTTAAGATAGTCAACCAATTTCTCCGCACTGTTCTTAACATCTTCTTTTGAAAGGTGAAGTGTCCCATATTGTGTAAACGCAGGAAGAAAACGCATTCCTATATAGTTAGCAGTGACTTGAAACGGTCTGATAAGCTCGCTGATCGTGATATTATATTCTCCGCCTGCTTGATAATCAGATTCCTGTGCGCCTAAGGAGATAGCTAAGAGTAGTTCTTTTCCATGCAATTTAGTTCCTCCAGTTCCATAAGCCCAGCCATGTGTTAACACATCATCTTCCCATTGTTTGAGTAACGCGGGACTGCTATACCAATACATTGGGAACTGAAAAACGATACGCTCATGATCTAACAGGAGCTGCTGCTCTTTTTCTACATCAATGATAAAATTAGGGTATTCACCGTACAGGTCATGAACCGTAATGTCATTCTCTTGCTTTAAACGATTCATCCAGGTTTTGTTGACAACAGACGTTTCCAAATTAGGGTGTATAACGATAACTAATGTTTTCATTTGACTGATTATCCTTTCTTCGCCGAGTAGTTATTATTGCTTTTACGATAATGAATTGATTCTAATTTTAAAATAGTAACTTTATTTACACCTATTTTATCCCTTTTCATGAATTCAGGGCAACTAATTGGGCACCGATTACATTTATAGTCCAAAAAAGCTTAACCTTTTAATAAAGATTAAGCCTTTTTAGTACCCTCATGCGCCTACCCTATCTGCAGCCACTTTGACTTCTGTACTAAGATTACTTTGCAAATAAGTTATTGAAAAAACACTACTTAAAATGACTGCTGCCAATAGAACCAGGCTGATTTTCAAATCAATAATCTCACCTTTTTTTAATTTTTCGTCTTGCTTCAATACTCATGCGATAATATTCATTAGAGAGCATTAAATTTCCTTGTTTATGATAATAATCAGCGACTTCAATCGAAAAATTTTCAACATCAGCAAACATCTTCCTCGAACCCAAATATGAAAATGCATTCTCTATTAATTGAGTCTCTCCATGAGAAAAAAATAATCCCTCTAATATTTTGAATTTCGCTGAGTATTCCTTATCATCACTTTTATCGGCAATAAATCGGCCTTTCCTAAAGTTATGTCAAAGCAACATCATAATTTGGTTGTTTTGCTTCAACGTAAGTTAAAGTGAATAAAGTCTTTGTTAGGAAACTATAATCTCTGCTTGCTTCTTGAACATTATTTATTGATGTATACCATTCATTTACTTTTTCGTGACTATGCCGTACGGAATTTTATCTTTATCTAAGAAAACACCCCGCAAGAAAATTCCCATCCTTACATAAATTATTTGAATATTTACATTAATTGTATTATGTACGAACACCCTTTACTTTACAAAGATGAAGTTGCAAAAAGATACATTATATCTACTCCTTTGCGGTTTTTTTGAGGTTATACCAATACTTTTGCGACTTGACGCCACATCACGGCAGCAATCCTTTCATAGACACAAAAAAAGAGAAGTAAATACATGAGTTACTCCTCATTGTGGAGTATGGAAGGTAATCAGATGGTTCATCTCGAAATTGTAAGTTATGCCAAAACAACACTCCGCAAATGAATATTGACCGAAGGGATTATCTATTAAAAGGGATAAGATTGGAGCGAATAGAAAATGGATGTAAGGACACTTTTGTTACTACAATGGGCAAGCTGCTTAGATAAAGAAGACTGGTTTCCACCACTTGAAAAAGTATTAGAGAATATTTCTTTGGAACAGGCAATTTGGAAACCAGTTGAGGAGGCACATTCCATTTGGGAATTAGTTTGTCATTTACTTTTCTATGAAAAGAGAATTCTGTTACGCTTTCTTGGTGAAACAGCAAATGAACCAAAGGCAGAAAATAATGACGCTACATATCGATTACCAACTGAGACCTTTCAAAATTGGAAGCAAACAAAACAAGAATACTTTTCTGTTCATCGTGAACTTGAAAAAATACTAGCAAAATCAGAACTAGAAGATTTATATAGACCGATTCCTGCTGACAATCCATTAGTGCTTGAACTGAAGAGTTTAGCAATTCACAACGCATATCATATTGGGCAAATTGTATTCCTCAGTAAAATGCAAGGAGCCTGGGCAAGGAAACGCAGCTTTTAAAAAAGCCTCATTAGCTCTACAGTTATTCCATTATCAGCGAGTTTGTTGATATTGTTCGTTCAATTGGGTAAAGATCACAGAGGGCATTGATCCAAAAAGGATTAAAGCCCCTCTATTTGTTTAAGTTTCTTTGAGCCCTAAAGGATCTGCATTCTAAAAACACATTAAAGCTGAACTAACGCCTTTTGCGCTTTCCCTTCGAAGCTGAGAAGTAAACACATGGTTAATACTCCTCTAACTTAGTTTCTTTACCTGTTGCTTCTTCATAGTCTGCTGTTATAAGCCGAGTCGATCATTTTCATCGTTCATTGGCATACCTCCATCTCTCGATACTTTTCGCCGACTTTCTCATTAATAGGATACGATGTCAGTTCACGAAAAGCATCTTTCAGAGGATAAAACACAAATTGAATATATTTGGCTCCGACATAAACTCTAACAAGTGCATTGTCTCGTTTATATATGAGGTCACTGTCATCTAGTTTTTCTTTATATTGATTACATCATCTAGACAATTTAAAAATAAGCATAAAAAAATACCAAAGGTCAACTACCCTTGGTATTATTGAGATGCGGTCGAGAGGACTTGAACCTCCACGGGTTATTCACCCACTAGGCCCTCAATAAAGTGAATCTGCGTTTTCTGTTATAAAACCTTTATATATCAGTGTTTGTTTATTTTGATTATGCGCACTTACACTTGTTAATTCATATTCAGGAGTAAAAATGGAGTAGCCCCCCGATTAAAGTAATGGTTGCTTTTATCTATTATCGTTTATAATGTCTTTTAACTCCTCGACTGTGAAAGCTGGTTTCTTCTTATGCAACATAGCATGACAATTTGGACAAACTGGTCGTAAATCGTTGATCGGGTCAATTTCGTACTCCTTGCCTATCTGATTTAACTCAATTATATGATGTACGTGTATAAAGCCTTTACCCAATTCTCCGAATACCTTTTCAAAATCAAACCCACAAATGACACAACTAAAACCATAATGCTCTAAACACTTTTTCCTTGCCATGGGATTTCTCTCATAGACGTTGACTGAGACCTTTTTTGTGGCTCCTTCTATATATCTTGTTGGGTTATCAATTTCTTCAGCCATTTGATTATGTCGGATTTCTTTTTCATCATTAAATTCCCAAATAATTTTGACTGGCTTAGTGTCATGAAATTCTTTTACTCTGGCATTTCCTTGGTAAGTAAAGAGGGGAATATTACTATCTTCACGTGTGAAAATATAAATATTACCTTTTGGTTTTAACATAGACTGAATAGAAGCATTTTGTAATGAGTGACTATTCTTACCAAACCATTGAAGGTCATCTCCGATAAATTTATTGTCGTAATCATGCCCCGTTCTTCCGGCTGAACTTATATTAACAAAGACAAATACGTCATTATTAAATGAAGTATACCCCGTGTTCCAATTCCCGCCCTGTTTACCTTCTGGTACGTTAAAAATCTTGTATATATCTTTTCTTGAGTATTGTTCTCCAATTTTCAAAGGATGTGCATCAGTGTTATGAATCAATGAAGTTATTTTTGTAAATGTTTTTGGATTTAACGGCATTGATGAGGCTTGAAATCCTTTTATTAAGTATTTATCATATTCATCATTTTCAAAGTCTAGATCCTCAAGTAAGATTGGCGAATGCAGCAAATTCTTTATGTATCTAACTGGTACTCGGTAATTGAAATGATCACTTTCTTCATAATAATAATTTTCATCCTTATCAGATGAGTAGACGGGTTTTCCCGTTATTTCTACTACCGCATAAATACCTCGATTTAATTTTGGTTTACCATTTAACATTTCTTTATTCCGGTTATCATGTCCAACTCTAATAATCCCTTGTTGACCTTCCTTAAACCACTCTTTTTGCCAACTTGTAATGGAAAATGTATCTTCTATTTGGTTCGAACTCAAAAAATCATCAATAGCCCAAACCTTTGGGTTACAGAAAAATGTCCAGAACCCTGTCGGTTTAATGGCTTGTTTTTCTTTTATGTTTAGTGCAATTGTTTTCCCTAAACTCACTTTTAGTTCCCCCATATTCTGTATCTCTTTTTATTATACAGTCTTCCTAACACTATCTTCGGAATTTAATTAAATGTTTTTGATTCCGTTTCAAAAATGAAAGACAAATATATTTTGAATATAAACAACTGTTACTTCTCCAACTTACATTATGCCAAGTGATCTAAAAATTCGTTCTCTCCCCTTAAACTTTTTTAAAACTTTCACATCTATTCCATGGTAATATTTAGATATAAAATCACTGAAAGGATTGGACAATGAAGGTATTTGAAGCTAAGTCTTTGTTATCTGAAGCTGAAAATCGAGCAAAAGATTATAAAGAATTGAAAAATCAAATGATTAAGCTAAGAAAAGCATTTAAGGCTGTTGCTGATCTGGATGACAGTGAGTTCTCTGGCAAGGGAGCAAACAATATCAAAGCATTTTATCACGATCATGTGGGTGTCACTGATCAATGGATTGATTTAATTGAAATGAAGATCGCTTTCCTTACTAGTATCTCCGGTGTTCTAGAAGATGCCAGCCTATCCGATGCATATGTCGAAGAATCATTCTTAGAACATGAACTAGCAAACGCATATAAAAAATCAAAATCAATTATGTCTGAACAGAAGAAAGCAATGAAAGATATTCTGAATGACATTGATGACATTCTTCCACTTGATTTATTTTCAACAGAGACTTTTAAGGATGAGCTCTCTTCTGCCGAAAACAAACGGAAAAAGACTGTTGATAAAATAGGCGATGTGGACGAAAACTTAAAAACTGAATATGCAATAACTGAACCTAACGAACAATTCATTAAAGCAGACTTTCAAAAGTTACAGGAATCAACAGGTAAGGGCAAGAATGCTACACCCCTTCACTATAATGCCAAGGCATATCGTGAGAGCGATATACATAAGAAAAAAGGCAATATCGAAAAGCAATCTGAAGCATATTTAAAGATAAAAAAAGAAGAAGCTAACAAACGTGAAATAAAAGATTTGAAAAAGCAGCTTGTAAAGGTAACAGATCCAGACGAGTATTTAAAAATTGCGAAGAAAATAGGATACGAGAATTTGGAACCTGAGCAGCTAGTTTATTTCCGCCAACTCGAAGAACTCCAACAAAAAGCTGAAATTGGAAAAGGTATTGCAGTGGGAATGTATGAAGCAGGTAAAGATACAGTGATGGGTCTCTATCAACTTGCAAGACACCCGATTGAATCACTTTCTGGAACTGTGAACGCAGCCTTACATCCAATCGATACTTATAAGATCATAGCAAAAGACATAGAAGACACATTTCAACGTGATATGATTAATGGAGATAGCTACAGCAGAGCAAAATGGGTTTCCTATGTAGGCAGTACTGTTGTTCTTGCAATAGTTGGTCCGAAGGGTATTGATAAAGTATCCAAAGTTGCAAAAGCCGGTTCAAAAGTTGCTGCAATTAAGACACTTGAAGCTTCAAAAGCAGGAATAAAAAAAGGTAGCGAATACGTTAAAATACCAAATGTTTTTGAACAACAGTATGCAATGGCTGGTGGTTCAGGGACTTTTCCATTCAACACAATAGATGGGGAGAGTTATAAAAAATCATTTCATCAGTTTTCCAAAAAGGTAGCTGATGTAACTCGAAAACCTTTTACGGGGAAATACATTGATGTTCCTTGGTTAAATAAAGAAAAATATACTGCTGCTGAAATAGAAGGAAAAGTGAAAGCTAAAGGAAATATAAAAGACGTAAGCCGAAAAGTGTATATGTTAAAAGATATAGACCTAAATCAAAAAAATCGTAAAGGCCAAACAAATCTTCAATTAATGAAACTTGGCAATGCACCTTTTGCAAAGGACGGAACACAAATAAACCTACATCATTTAATCCAAGAAGAACCTGGTACAATGGTTGAAGTTCCTGAAAGCCTGCACAAAAAATATCACAATATTCTCCATGGTTTAAAGGAAAACGGGCAAAGTTTTAGAAACAATCCCGAACTTTCTGCTCAATACGACAGTTTTAGAAAGAGATATTGGAAGTGGAGAGCACAACAATTTGAAAAACAACAGTAAGAGGTGAATGTTATGGATTACTCAACAATACAAAAGTTTTTAGAAGAAAACAAAGAATTCTCTATCATCACTGGAGGAGTCAGCGAGAAAGAGATTTTTGAGATAGAAGAAGAACTTGAAGTTTCTCTCCCCGAAAGTTATAAATGGTTTTTAAAAGAGTATGGTTCTGGTGGTGCATACGGAACAATGATCCTTGGTTATGACTCTGAAGGCGCTGAAGTTGTAGAGCAAACAAAAGAATACAGAACATTTTACGGTCTTATACCAGGTCTTGTTGTTATAGAGTATATAGATGAATTCTCTTATTGTCTTGATACAAACAGAATGGTAGATGGAGAGTGTCCAGTTATTCTTTGGGATAACCATGAAGGATATGGTTTTACTGCTGCAAGTAATTTTCTTGAATTTTTTCTTCAGCGACTTGAAAAAGGTAAAGAGGACTTAGATGAAGATGAGGATTGGGGAGATTAATCTTAACAATTCTCAAAATAAAGGTGTTAGAAAACCATACCAAGATGTTTTGGTATGGTTTTCTAAGATAGACTCTCACCTTTTGAAATCTATATTCATGGCAATTCCTTTTTCATTCCCATCATTTATTACGTTTTTTATGAGTTTTTGGTAATGATTAAATTTGAATAGATACTATAGAGACTTATAACTCTAAAGCAAAGATAATAAAGTTACTAATATGGTTTTGTACCTTCCTCTAAATCGAGTCCTGTATCTCTCCAAATTTCTGATGTTATGTGAAATAAATCATTGCAATTAAAGTTATACCTGCCATCTAACACCAAAACGAAAAAATGGATCGTTCATAATAATTTTTTCTGTATCAGTATTATAATCTAAAGCAGGCTCTAAAGGAGAAGTTTCCTTACAGATATCAACCATTTTATTTAATGTATATACTGTATGACTTCTAGATATATCCTTTTCTGTCGGAATACATAAGTCGTTTATTACTTTTACAAAGGATTTAATAGGGATCTCTTCATGATGTGCTACTTTTGCAAGTCCTTTAAGAATAATCTCATATGAGTCTAACTTTGAACCATCTAACATATTATACAAGTTTCTTTTTTGACCTTTAGTAACTTTTCCGTTTTTTAATCGCTCTAACAAGGTTACATTAGTTTGAGGCAAGTTAGAATAAATGTTTTTCAGATCCTTGGAATCTAAATTAATTTTATACTCACTATCAAATTGCTCTCGTACTCCATATTCTTTACAAAAATGTGCACAAATCTCTTGCATAAGATAAGGGTTTTTAAAGCTGTTCTCTATGAAAGATTTAATAACATCTTCCTCAAGCAGAATATTTAATTTTTCAAAACCGGATGTCGGTATGAACTCTAGTTCCTTTTCTTCCCACTCAGGTACTCTAATGTTCTTAATTCTAGCTTCCATATCTCTTTCAGCTTTAACTACATCCTCACCTCTATTAGGAATTAATATAATACAAACATGGAGTTTCTCCAGTATGTATGGTTTTAACTTATGTATTATTTCAGTTTGTTCGTGTGGTTCTAAATAATGAAAATCATCAAATACTAATATAAAATCATTATCTATTAGATACTTTGTCGTTTGTTTGAGCAAACTTTTTTTATATTCTTGAGTAACTTCATTTTCACTTCTCATTTCACCTTTAATTCCTGCTGAACTGTTAAACTTAGCTTTAAAAAAATGAAGAAATGTTTTCCCCATAGATAATTCTACTCCAGCAGAAATATTTGTATCAACAGCACCTTTAGTTTTAACTGTATTAGTTTCATTACTAGGAACCTCAATTAAAGATGCTATAACTTCTTCTAGGATTTCCCCTTTTAAATCACTTGGTTGAATAAAGACCACCTTGTCAGCCGGCAAGCATTTTTTCGCTAAAACTGTTTTTCCAATTTTAGAAGGGCCTGATAGAACTATTATCTTTCCTCCAAACTCTAGTTCGATTTGAAGATCATTTTCAAGTTTTTTTTCTTTCCTATCATTGTATGTATACTCAGGAACCAAACCCGGAGTGAATACTTGACTTGCTTTTATTTTGCTCATAGAAACGCCTCCAACTTTTTCATATAATAAACAGTCTATTGTACTAGTAATATTATACTCTTTTTTTTACAAAAAAACACAAAAAAGAAGGGTTAACCCCTTCTCTTTATGCACCAACTCGATCTGCTGCAATTTTGAAATCACCATTTAAAGCACTATCTGTATCAGAAAAGTGATTAAATGTTAAGAAGCTACTTAATACCATTACTGTTAATAGAACTTGGCTGATTTTCATTTATAATCTCTCCTTTCTTTATTTTTCGTCTCGCCTCAATGCTAATACGATAATACTCATTTGATAGCTCTAAATTACCCTGATGATGAAAATAATGCCCAATTTCAGTAGCGAAATTTTCAACGTCAGCAAACATTTTTCTGTCTGTAAGATAAGAAAATGCTTCATTAATTAAATGATATTCACCATTCGAAAAATAAAGTCCTTCCAAAATTTTAAACTTTGCTGTGTATTCCTTATCCTTGTTCTTTTCAGCTACCTCTTTACCCTGCAAAAAGTATTTCTGAGCAACTTTAAAATTACTTCTTTTCGCCTCAACATGAGCCATAGCAAATAAAGCTTTTGTTAAAAAACTATGTTCAGATTTTTCGAAAATTTTAATCGATGAATCTAGATAATTAGCAGCATTATCGTAATCCTTTAATTCCTCATAACAAATTCCAATATTCATCTGAGACATGCCAATCAAATGATCAACCTTTATATCCTTTGCAATATCTAAAGCCTTTAAAAATTGTTGTAAAGCCATTTCAAACTCTAAAGAATCAATCAAATTACCTGCTACAATAAATTGACATCTTAATGTCTGAACAGCATATTCATCATATTTCTTAAATATCTTTAGCGCTCGATTAGCATAATTCATTGAGAAATAAGTCTGTTTCATATAATAATAAACGTACGACACTTTGAAGAAAAATTCTGCCCTTTCTATCTCATCCTCAACCTGATATAACTTAGTTTCCGCAATCCTATAAGCGCTAATAGCAGTAGTTAACTCCTTTCGCCTAAATTCATACATACCCAAGAAAAAGAAATAATAATATTCAAGCATTCCTGTCAGTTGCCCTTGCTCTTCTATTTCCTTTATCGTTTCATAAGCACTATTTAGATCATCTATTTTTTTCGATTCCATATAAGATAACATTATCTCATGTCTGAATTCTAACAATTGATAATATAACAAAGCGTCTTGGTTCTCTTCCATATTTACTAATTCAGCTTCAACTTCCTTTTTTATTCTCTCAGCTTTTTCAACCTGTTCATTCTTTATCGAAGTGTACCAAGCATTTAATTTTTTCGTAACTAGATCATACGGAATTTTATTTTTATCTAAAAGAATCGGACGCAAGAAATATCCCCCACCCTTACATAAATTGTCTTATTTTTTACATTAATTGTATTATGTCAGATTTAAACTAAGTATACAAAGATGAATTGCAAAAAGGTACATTATATCTACTCCTCTGCGGTTTTTTTGCGGTCATAGCAATTCTTTTGCGACTTGACAGTAACAACGCAAACAAAAAAAACTAAAATGCCTCTCTTTGATTTTACTTATCCTAGAGTCTTTATCTGAAAAATTCACATACTTCCTCAAGGGCTATTCACCTACTACGCCCTCAACGTTATAAATAATTGCTATGTATTCTCAATATTAATGAAAGCGCGACCAAAAAAATGTTAATATAAAAGCAGCTACAAAAAATTGAAGGGATGATAGTAATGATACTTGAAAATGCACTACTAGGGGCAGAATATATAGCCCATAAAGATGTACTGCCTTTAATAAATTACATGGCAACTGTCGAATTAACTGAAGAGGAGCAATATCTGTTTGCAGAAGCAACAACTAGACTAGCAAGCCATCCAGAGTTCCCTAATTTAAGGAAGAGAATTCTTACAGTTATTTTTACGAATAGTGGAAGTTTTACTCTTACGTTCCCCCCTAACCAAATAGGTTCCCAAGGTAACTATGCGGCATTTAATTATTCAATATGGGCTAATTACGATAATAGACAAAAACTTATTTGTATACTTGAAGAATTTGTTCATCATTTTTGGGATGAAACTGACGAAATTGAAACTTCAAAAATAGTATGTGAGTTTTTTTCTGATTTAGATTACAATCGTGAAACAGGAAATTATATGAATCTTTAATAAGATTGGAGTCATTCCCATTGAATCCATTAAACCAGTGCTTAAGTTGTTTCAAACAGGTTCCAACCTTTACTCTCAAAAACGATAGCTCTATTAATAAATTATGTAAAGAATGTGAAACTCAACAACTAAAACTAATATCAGAAATTCAAAATAAGTCGTTGGAAAACATTCAGAAAAATACTCATTTAAATGCCCTGCTAGATTCAGTCGCTAAAGATGAATTTGATTACATTTTTGTAAACTCAAATCAACTTCAAAAAAGCACATTACATAAAGGGTCGATAGAATTACGTAAATATATGTTTTCGCTACTAGAGGAAATTCATAAATTTTCATATGAGGCAAGTTACGAATGTATACTTTATACTAACTATTTTAAAGAGGAAGATAAAAGTTTTTTTTCTGATCATTTTTTTCAAAGGAATGCAGTTTCCAAAGTTATTGGAGCTTGGGAGAAGATCATACGGTTTCATTCGCTCTATTTTGGTATTACTTTTGATAAGAATAAAAAAAGAAATACCTTAGTGAACCTACAACGAAAGCTAAACAAAACTGATTATCTAAAAACCATTACTTATAAAGAATTATATGTTTTAAAAAGTAAAAGTTTATTCAAAGATATTGATGAAACAAGGAAGACCTACGATCACAAATTATCTTATGAAGCTGGGAGTGATATTTTTGCAACAACTAACATTGTAAATACACTATCTAAACACTGTAGTTCATTATATAAATGCTTAGAAGATTGCATTGACTTATTTAAAAAAAGTATGAGAGTTTCTCCCGAAAAGTTCGTAATTGATTTTCAATTTAAATTACCAGAAGTAGATGAAAAATTATATAAGAAGAATATGATTAAAATTCAAGAAAAGATAAAAATAAAAGATTTAGAAACCTATCAGGAGAAATCAAAAGTCTACCTCCTTAAATATTCATCACGTTTATTAGAAGCAAAAAGTTGGAAATTAAAATATTCTTCTCCTCCAATTGCATTACTCTATTATAGATTGTTCGATGTTTCAGTTAGACTCCATGAAGCAGCACGCAGTCTAGCTCAAATGGTTGATATGCATGAGTTTGGTTTACAGCATTACTCACATCCTGAGGAATACTGGATACATTTTGATGGTTTAAACTACCGTTACTTTTTGTTAAGTTCACTATTACGTGTATATTCAGTATACGATAAATTAGCCATTGTTATTCAGGAGTTATTTGAGGTTAATCCAAAAAGAAAAACGTTTGAAGGCACGATTGAATACATTCGATTAAATGAGAAATTCTATAGTGGACTCCCACCAATGAAGATATGTAATCGTATTCAAAGTAATTCTGCTTTCAAGGAAATCTATAAATCTCGACAAAATCATTTCCATTTGCTTACACCCCAGTACGTTTTGCCAAAGACGTACAAAGAAGTTGTAGATTATAAAATTTTTCATGCTATTATAGAAAACTCTAAATTAATTTATGAGTTAATTGATAGTATTGATCATGCTTTAAATCATTTTTATCTATTAGCAATTCATCAAAATAAATGATTATATCTACACTCTTTACGATTTATTTGCTTTTATAACAATACTTTGCGACTTGACATCAACATTACGCAATCCTTTTATAAACAGAAAAAAGAGGAGCAAACACAGTGTGTCTACTCCTCTAACTTTGTCTCCTCACCTTTTGCTTCTTCATAGTCTGGTGTTTTCTTTGACAAACCCAATCTATCATTCTCTCCGTTTCCAGGCATGCTATCCATTTCTTCATATTTATCACCTTGTTTTTCAAAGTAATCATATGGTGAAAGTTCACGAGAATGATCTTCTGGAAGATAAAATGCAACTTGTATATACTTCCCCCCATCATACACTCGAATTAAAGCATTCTCTCTTGTATATATACTAGTATCAGCGCCCGATTCTTTTGCACTTTTTTTGTCTAGATCAATAACTTCATTTATAGCATCATCATACTTGTTTCCACCACATGCAGTTAAAACAAACATCATCATCAAACTAAGAAAAATAAAAAGGTTTTTCAAAATCATTCCCTCCTTTTTCAATATTTAGTATAAACAAACAATTTGAACTTTTCCACTTTTTATCCAGAATGATACAAATTAAGTACGTCTTAAAAGAATCAATCCCAAAGCTATGAGTATTTATAAAACCAACTTTGCTACTTGTATTCTCCATTAAGTTCCTATAAAGTAAAACTTAGCGATAGATCGGCTTTTGTAGGGGCGTTCGGCTCACCTCCATGTTTGGAAAGAAGGGAGGTGAGAATATGGCAGTAGAAAGTGCAATTCAATTGATGCTTTCTTTTGGAATCCTAATTGTAGCGATTCTGACGTTAGCCTATAATTTCACAAACAAAAAAAAGTAAGAACGCCCCTGACTCCTACATCTTGGCGTTCCTACTCATAAATTAGACTTTTGGAAAAAAGCCGACTCCCTTGCAGGAGCTTTCTATTGCAGATCGGAGATGTTACCAGCATCTTCGATCTTTTTTATTCACAGTATACTCTTTAAAACAAATTATATTCATGTACTTTGAATTGTATTACTCGTGTGTTTCTGTGCTATCTCGTGTGTCACTGTGTCATCTCGTGTAACACACTTCCATTTTAGCAACAAACTTATTGCTTTGTCTACCCTGAAAGGGAACACAAAGCCCTAAAGAGGAATCTTGCTCCCTTCTTTCAGAATCCTACACGGACAATTGAAGGGTTATCCATTTCCCTTGACCTGCACATTATCGACTAACCAACCATCTTTTTCTTTCTTCATAGTCGTTTGAACAATCAACACTTGATTCGTAGTGACTGAATTTGCAGTCGTTGAGATTTCAACAATATTTAAAAACAATTCCCGGGACTTATCTAACGGCTTTGAATAGCTCTCTAATGAAAGTAATTCACTTTGCACGCTGACTGTATGTTTTTGATCAGAACGAGAAGGGAATGCATAGTCAAATCCTTTTCCAGTTGTATACTTCTTAACTGTTTCATACCGCTTATCTATATCGGAGTAATTAAAAAACACTTCAAAAAATGCCTTATTTTCCGAAGCGCTACTAGTTGATTCTATATGGTTCAATTCCTTGATTTTTTCTGTGAGAACTTCATTTTGATCCTTTAACTTTTCAATCTTATACGTTTGCTGTCCATTCGTAAAAAATCCGGTCAGCAATATCAATAATAAACAAGCTGAAGCCCATGCAATATGTGTTTTCATGCTTTCACCCCTAGTTATTTGATTCTTCCAAAAGATACAAGGTGATCTCTCCAATAACCTGATTTCAGATCAGAATATTCGATTCCACTGTCATTTGAATTAAACATTCTGCCATTGCCTACATAGATGCCAACATGAGTAATGGCTTTTCCTTCATATGTGCCGCAAAAGAACACCAAGTCACCCGCAGTCGCTTCTTTTTCACTTATTTTCTTTGTTGCCCCATGTTGTTCTTGTGCTGTTCTAGGAAGAGTAATTCCAGCTTTCGCAATAGACCACTGAACAAGGCCCGAACAATCAAATCCAGTTTTCGGGTTTGAACCGCCCCAGGCATACGGTTGCCCTTCATATTTCAAAGCTTCTTTCATGACCGTTTCATAGAAATCCATAGAACCGTTCACAGGCTTTACATTTTTATCAGAGCCTTTCACATACCTCATGACATGGTCAACATAACTTGGGTCACCGTAGCTTTTCCAGCCCATTTTAAAAGCTTGCAGTCGGCTAAAATCAAGTGCTAATTTCTTAGTGTATTTCCCGCCATTCTTTTTCACATAGTCTATAAATCCAGAACCGCAATTGTATGCCTGTAAGGTTAAACGAACATCACCGCCAGCCTGTTTAAAAACCTTCTTAAAATGTTTAATGCCAACTTCAATCGAACGTTCTGGGTCAGTTATGGAGTTTGGAGGTAAACCGATACTCTCGGAACTTTGCATGATATCTAAAGAACGCCCACCACTTTCTTGCATGGTGAGCGCCATAATAATATTCACTTGATCAAAAACACCTTCCTGACGGGCGTACTTCTCAAATACAGCCCTAAATCGTTCGACTTTCGGCGCAATGCCAACCGTCTCATATTCGCCATCCCCGCCGCCTATGAAATCGTCTCCGACTTGATTTTCTCTTGATATCGTCATAACCACTACGATACATAAAACAAAATAGAAGATAAAAGGAGCCGAGAACACCACAGGAAGAACTACCTTTTTACTTATCATTTTGTTCTTTCATCCCTTCTCAGTGTAGAATACTTTAAAAAGCTGCTCTTCACTTTTATCTATTAATTTTATAAATGTTTTAAATTGCTCAGGTGTCCAAAATTTCATTTGTTTTTTAGTATTGAAAGATTAGGTACTCCATCGCATGGATTTGCATTAATAATTTTTTCATTAATTGCGGTATCAAATAACTTTTTTAATATGATCATTATGTTGTTAACAGTTTTGTTAGATAATCCTGTATCAATCAATTGTTTCTGAAAAAGTCTTATTTCTGTATGAGTAAGCTTCTTGATATTACTATTTATAAAGTGAGGAGTAATATGTTTATCAATTGTGTATAACTGAATCTGATAATAGTTAGGTTTGTTGTGAAGTGTGCAATTCTCCAAGTATATATCTTTCACCTCGTTAAAACTTAAGTTTCTTTGGCTTGGTTGTAAGCCAGAATTGTATTTATGTTTGAGTGCAATGTACAATTCTTCTGCCTCTTTTTTTGTTTTTGCCATTCTTATTTTTCTTCTGCGCCTTCCTGTAACTGGATCTACACCGACGCTTATATCTACTTTGTATGAACCGTTCTTCAGCTTTTTAATTGGCATGACTGTCAACTCCTATCCAAATGCCTCGACTTTGCTGTCAGATATGATCGCAGAAGCTGAACTGGCGGAAAAACATGAAAAAATGTTGAATGTGTTTATAGCTGATGTTGCTGATATGGTCGTTTAAAAACAAGCTGCTAAACCTTTATAAACATAAGTGATGCGATTAAACGTATGTGTCAACGGTACCGGAACGAAGTGAGGATAAGGAGTTGACATATTCAGCGCCACCAAAACCCTCTTGGCATTGAACAAACAACCGTTTGTTCCTGCCTACCGGCGAGAGAGTCCCCCGATGATTCGGGGGAATAGGGGGATAGAATATTAGCAATCCAACGGGCTTCCGTTGGTGGGTTTGGGTGAAACCCAAAAGTTTTAAGTAATTATTTCACATTTTGCATGTAATATTTTAACAATGATTTTATGTTTGGAGAGGAAATTTATAAGAATTACTTATGTAATACCATTGGAAAACAAATGTTAACGTATGGGATTTAATGAGGTAGAATTTTAGTTAAAATGATTCAGCGCTCATTAAGGAGGGAAATTTGTTGGAACAAGAAACCAAGTTTAGAATAGCTACTGAACTAGATTTAGATAGAATTGTGAAAATGCTTGCTGATGATGAATTGGGAAGGCTTCGTGAGCGTTATGAACAACCACTTCCGGAAAGTTATACAAAAGCATTTCGAGCTATCACGTCTGACCCTAATAATGAGTTGGTAGTAGCTTTTCAAGACGATGAAGTGATCGGTGTACTTCAAATTACATTTACTCCGTATATTACACACCAAGGTGGATGGAGATCTACTATTGAAGGAGTTAGAACAGCCTCATCCGTGCGTGGTAAGGGGGTTGGAACTGAACTTATAAAATGGGCAATTCAACGTGCAAAGAAACGTGGTTGTCACTTAATTCAACTTACAACAGATAAGCACAGAGTCGACGCATTACGTTTTTATAAACGATTAGGTTTTAAATCGACGCATGAAGGATTAAAAATGAAATTGGAATAGTAATCTTAATCAGCTAGGTAGTGCTTATTTCAATAAAGATTTATCATGAATAAATTAAGGATCCTTGTTTTATGGTCATTTGTCATAATATTACCAATCGAAAAAAACGTTTAAGAACAGTATGAGTGTTAATTCTGCTGTTCTTTTTTGCGTGTGCAAAATTAGATTAAACAGCAATCCAACGGGCTTCCGTTGGTGGGTTTGGGTGAAACCCAAGAACTTAAATCGGAGGGATAAGATGTTTAACATTAATCTGTTGAATCAGGCCCGACTCTGTTGCTTATTTCACGGGAATGAGATGTGGAGAACTGCTCGCTTTGACTTGGAATGATATTGATAGCGTAAGAAAAGAAATAAATGTGTATAAGTCACTATCATTTATTAAAGGTGAATATAAAATCACTCCACCAGAGACCAAAAATTCTAATAGAAGGATCAGTGTTAATACAAAATTACTTGAAATGTTACTGGAGTGGAAAGAGAAACAAAAAGACATATTAGAAAAACTTCAAGTATCATCATCAGATAACACTTTTATTTTTCAATACAAAGAGAGCCCAGCCAATAAAGACATTTTTAGCCGAAAAATCAAAACAATTTGTGCGCGAGGAGAGGTAGAACCGATCCGCCTTCATGATCTGAGACATTCACATGTCGCATTGTTAATTCATCAAAGGGAAGATTACATCACAATATAAGAACGACTAGGACATGCTTCCATCAAAACAACAATCGAGGTTTATGGTCATCTCTTTCCTAATAAACAAAAAGAAACTGCTGATAGCTGGATGAATTATTCTAACAAGTGGAGTAAAAAGGAGTAAACCTTAAAATTAAAAGAGAGCATAAAAAAATACCAGGGGTCTACAACCCTTGGTATCATTGATGCGGCCGAGAGGACTTGAACCTCCACGGGTTATTCACCCACTAGGCCCTCAACCTAGCGCGTCTGCCATTCCGCCACGACCGCGTGATCATGAAATTGTGTTTGTGCTGGTTTAGTAGGCTCTTAACCTATTAAAAACTATTTGCGTGCACTTTGTAAATAAAGTGCGGGTGAAGGGACTCGAACCCCCACGTCGTAAGACACTAGATCCTAAGTCTAGCGCGTCTGCCAATTCCGCCACACCCGCAAAAAGATAAATGGTGAGCCATGAAGGACTCGAACCTTCGACCCTCTGATTAAAAGTCAGATGCTCTACCAACTGAGCTAATGGCTCTTACTATTAGATTTTAAAAAATAAAAATGGCTGGGCTAGCTGGATTCGAACCAACGCATGACGGAGTCAAAGTCCGTTGCCTTACCGCTTGGCTATAGCCCAACGAAATGGAATGACCCGTACGGGATTCGAACCCGTGTTACCGCCGTGAAAGGGCGGTGTCTTAACCGCTTGACCAACGGGCCGATGGTTGAGAACTTATATCGAAATCTTATGGCGGAGAAGGAGGGATTTGAACCCTCGCGCCGCTTACGCGACCTACACCCTTAGCAGGGGCGCCTCTTCAGCCACTTGAGTACTTCTCCAATATGGCTCCACAGGCAGGATTCGAACCTGCGACCGATCGGTTAACAGCCGATAGCTCTACCACTGAGCTACTGTGGAATAATGAGACAAGACTTATTATATCAACCTTGATTTACAGTGTCAAGAGGTAAATGTTTTTATTTATCTCTCGTAACGACTTTTATAATGTAACACAGGCTTGCCATATTCGTCAACCTTTTTCACGAAAAAATTCTTTTTATTTTTCCGCGGCATTTTCCGCACCTGTATCTGTCAGGGTTCATGGCGCGCTTCTTTATATACTGTTGGCCGCAGGCCGTACAGATATACATATAAGTTTTTTTGTTTTCCGCTTTTTTCTTAAGGGGTGTACAGAACCTCGGCGCGTTGACTTGCTGCAAAAGCATTCTAAAATCTCTGTCTCTGTGCTTGTACCCTTTTCCTTCAAGATGAAGATGATAATGGCAGAGCTCATGCTTGATGATGCCGACCAGTTCCTCCCTGCCGTGTTCAATCAAATATTTTCTGTTCAATTCAATGTTATGGGAGGTTAACAGGTACCTTCCGCCCGTGGTTTTAAGCCTGTCATTAAAAAGCGCCTGATGGCGGAACGGCTTTTTAAAATATGTTTTAGAAATATCCTCTGTCAGCTTTTGAAGCTCTATATTATCCATAGTGCACCTCACTTAAAAAACATTGAACGGGACAATTCACCGTTCGCATACAATATGGTAATCACCGTCCCTCTTATGATAAAAGCTGAGGAGGAATGAGCCTATGCCAAATTGGCTTAAAAAGCAGATGCAAAAAGCGTTCCTTGAAAAAGATAATTACCAAATTAAACTGCTGAATCAATGCTGGTATTTCTATAGGAAAAAACACTGCTCGTAAGCAGTGCTTTTATTTTACCATAGACAGCGATACTCTGCCTTTATGTACATCTACGCCGTCAACCCAAACTGTCACGATATCGCCGACAGATACGACATCAAGAGGATGCTTAACAAATTGATTGCTCAGTTTTGAGATATGCACAAGCCCGTCTTGTTTAACTCCGATATCAACAAACGCTCCGAAGTCCACTACATTGCGCACGGTGCCCTGCAGTTCCATTCCCTCTTTCAAATCTTCCAGCTGAAGGACGTCTGTTTTCAGCAAAGGCTTAGGCACCTCATCACGTGGATCGCGTTCCGGCCTTGTCAGCTGTTCACAAATATCTTTCAGAGTGATTTCTCCGATTCCCAGCTCTTTTGCCGTTTCAGAAAGCGCCAGCTGATTGATTTTATCCTTCAATTCCGCCGTGCCGATATGTTCTGTTGAAAGTCCGAGTTTTTTCAAAAGCGCTTTTGTTTCTTTATAGCTTTCCGGGTGGATGCCTGTTCTATCCAAAGGCTCTGTCCCTTCCTGCACTCTTAAGAAACCGATACATTGCTCATAGGTTTTCGCACCGAGCCTCGGGATGTCCTTCAGTTCTTTTCGATTTGAAAACTTTCCGATTTCCTCACGTTTTTTGACAACGTTGCCTGCTACAGACTTCGATAATCCAGCTACATATTGAAGCAGCGCGGCGGAGGCTGTGTTAACGTTTACTCCCACCTGGTTTACGACCGTTTCGACGACGAACCGCAGAGATTCATTTAAGCGTTTTTGGCTGACGTCATGCTGATACTGCCCAACACCAACAGACTTCGGATCGATCTTAACGAGCTCCGCGAGCGGGTCTTGAAGTCTTCGCGCAATAGATACGGCACTGCGCTCTTCAACCTTAAGGTCAGGGAATTCTTCTCTGGCAAGCTCTGAAGCCGAATAGACGCTTGCTCCCGCTTCATTGACAATCACATAATAAATTTTGCGCGGCATGTCTTTCAGTACATTTACGATGAATTGCTCTGTTTCTCTGGATGCTGTGCCGTTTCCGATCGCCACCATCTCGACTTGATACTGCTCAAGAATCTTTTTTACTTTTTCATGGGCTTCTTTTGTTTTGTTGACTGGCGCATGCGGATAGATCACATCAATTTTCAAGACTTTTCCGGTCTCATCTGACACAGCGAGCTTACAGCCAGTTCGAAAGGCTGGGTCAACACCGAGAACGGTTTTGCCTTTCATCGGCGGCTGCAAAAGAAGCTTTCTCAAATTCTCTGAGAAAATATGAATCGCCTGTTCATCAGCTTTTTCTGAGAGCTCTTTCCTGATTTCACGCTCGATTGCCGGCTGGATCAGCCTTTTATAGCTGTCTTCAATTGTCTCCTGCAAAATCTCTTTTACGGATGTTGAGCGATTTTTGATGATTTGTTTTTCTAAATACGCCTTAATGTGATCCGCAGGCGGTTCGATCGACACCTTTAAAATGTCTTCTTTTTCGCCGCGGTTCATTGCCAGCACCCTATGCGGAACGACTTTTGCAATTGGCTCTTCATACTCGTAATACATTTCATACACATTTTTCTCATCGGTGTCTGCCGACTTTCCGGCTGCAGACTTAATGGTTCCTCTTTTGAAGGTTTCCTGACGAATCCACTTTCTGAAGGTCGGCTCGTCTGAGATTTGTTCCGCAATAATGTGCTTGGCGCCTTCAATCGCTTCTTCTCGTGTGAACACTTCTTTTTCTTCGCTGATGTATTGGTCTGCTGTTGCTGCCAGACGATCATCTTGGGGAAGTGTCAGGATATAGTCGGCAAGCGGCTCAAGGCCTTTGCTTTTGGCGACTGTCGCCTTTGTTTTACGCTTTTGTTTATAAGGGCGGTAAAGGTCTTCCACTTCCTGAAGCTTCACCGATTGCTCGATTTTACGTTTTAGATCATCTGTCAGTTTATCCTGCTCTGCAATCAGCCTGATGACTTCTTCTTTTCGCTGATTCAGGTTTTGTATGTATTGCCAGCGTTCAGAAATCGTCTGAATCTGAACCTCATCCATTGAACCCGTCTGCTCTTTTCGATACCGGGCAATAAACGGGACTGTATTGCCGTCCTCAAGCAGGCGGATGACACTTTCAACGTGTTTTTGTGATAAACCTATTTCTTTCGCAATTTGCTGTTTTAAAAGGGCTGACGTTTCCATGTAACCAAAGCCTCCAATTTTGTCGTTCTTTCTCTAGTGTATCAAAAACCGAAAAAAACACATAAAAAAAAGAAGCCGGTATTCCAGCTTCTTCTTGTTCTTATTCTCTTAGGACAGCTGTCCGAGAATATAGGTCAGGTCATCTTTTCTCGATGTCGTATACATTTTCAGCGAATTCGATATGTCTTCTACCGATTGGCCTTTTTTCAAATGGGAGCGGATATCAGGTACGTTGAGTCCATCTGTATGTATAATGAACTTTGAACCCTTTTCATAGGTGGCGGTGTGCGTTTTGTATTTTTGCGGCTTGCCTGATAAATAGCCCGAAATCGGCAGAGGATAAAAGCTTTCACCAGACGGGGAATGCAGAATAAACCGTACATTTCCGACAGAGCAGTACGTAAACTGCCTTTGCTCAAAATTGATTTTCAGGATAGATGCTGTAGCGCCTCTTTTGTTTTTCATCGCCTGATTACAGCGTTCGATAATGCTTTCTACGTCTTCATTCGCATAGTTTTCCACTAAGTCTTTGATGGCTGCAGAGGATTCGTTAGCAAGTGATCCACTTCCCAGTCCGTCAGCAACCGCACAAATTAACTCCTTATCATCAGCTTTCATAAAAAAGCTGTCACCGCAAATCGATTTCCCTTCTTTATTCAGTTGATATACTAGAGTTTGAATATGCTCGTTTTCTTCAACCTGGATCATTACATTAACTCCATCGAGGGATCTTCAATCAAGGCCTCTCTGAGCTTCTTCACAGCTTTGCGCTGCAAGCGCGAGACGTGCATTTGAGATATACCGAGAATGTCCCCAGTTTCTTTTTGGCTTTTGTTTTGAATATACGTAAGGTCTATGATTTGTTTTTCACGATCTGAAAGGACATGAAGCACGCTTTGCAGCATCAATTGCTGATTGACCCGCTCATATCCGTCCTCCTGTGATCCGACGATATCAAGAATCGTGACGGTGCTTCCGTCCGAATCCGCTTCAATGCTGTGGTCAACGGATAAGGCTTGATAGCTTTTGCCCATTTCCATCGTTTCAAGAACCTCTTCTTCAGAAACATCGAGGAATTCGGCAATCTCTTCGACTTTCGGCGATCTTTGTGTTTCAGTGGTCAGCTGATCAACCGCCATTTTGATTCTTGGACCCAGTTCCTTAATTCGTCTCGGCACATGAACGCTCCATGTTTTATCTCTGAGGAAACGTTTAATTTCACCGATGATTGTCGGGATTGCAAAAGCTTCAAACGATTTGCCGACAACAGGATCGTATCGCTTAATCGCGCCTAGCAGCCCGATCATGCCGACCTGGCGGAGATCCTCGTGGAAGCTTTTGCCTTTTGAGTATTTTTTCGCAAGCATGTCAACCAGATTTGTATACACCCGCACAAGCGTTTCCTGCGCCTGTTCATCTTGCTTTGTTTGGTAATCGCTTATGAGCCGATCGACTTCATCTTTAGTTAGTTTCGTAGTTTTTGATGGTTGTGTCATGATCAACTCGCTCCCCATTTAAATACTTTGTCATCGCTACGGTGACGCCGGAGTGGTTTTGCACTCTGACTTCATCCATGAGCGTTTCCATTAAATATAGACCGAGCCCTCCTTCTGATAATTGATCAACTGTGTGCGAAGGTGTGTACGGCCCTAGATCCTGCTGCTTTTGATCAAAGTCAAAGCTGTCTCCTTCATCCGCCACAATAACCTCTAAACGGTCTTCAAACACACCGAATCGGATTGACACTTCCCCATTTTTATCTTCTTTGTAAGCGTGCTGAACCGCATTTGTGCACGCCTCGCTGACTGCGATTTTCAAATCTTCAATTTCATCGTACGTATAGCCCATTCTGCTTGCGACCCCTGACAGCGTCAGTCTTATAATTCCCACATATTCAGGTTGGGCCGGCACTTTCATTTCGATGTAATCAGCATTATTCTTCATTGCACTCCACCTTCTGACTTTGCAGAAATATCAATGATGTCCTTCAAGCCTGTAATGTCAAACAGTCGGATCAGCCGTTCAGAAAGATTTTCAAGTTTCAGCGAACCACCTTGTTTTTTCACCATTTTAAAGGTCCCTACAAAAACGCCCAATCCGGTACTGTCCATGTAGCTGACATCTTTCAGGCAAATTCTTAAGTCAGCTCCTTGTTCTGCCAGAGGAACGAGCTTCTCTCTAAGCACCGGTGCTGAGTATACATCAATTTCTCCTGCAATGTTTACTTGTATATCATTCTCGTTTTGCTTCACATCAACATTTATATTCATTCGTATCACCTCAAATTTTCCTTCAAATCACTAGTTGCTTTATACCCTCGTCTGACAGACGTTAAACCTTTCTCCGCAAAACAATTAACGTAAAATCATCGTGAAGCTGAAAATCCTGCAATTTGAGGAGGCTGTCATAAATGTTTTTGACCATTTCCTGCGCGGAGGAACACATATGTTCCTCAATGAGCTTCTGCAGATCAGGACGCTCCAAGAAACCGTTATCCGTTCTGCATTCTGTGACGCCGTCAGAAAATAAAACAATCATATCGCCCTTTTCCAGATGCTGATCGAATTGTTTGTAGTCATAGTCCTGCGAGATGCCGAGAACGAGTCCTTTGGCCTCTAAATCGTAAAACGTGTTGTCTTTTTGAGAATAATAGAATCCCGGTTCATGTCCCGCTGAAGCATATGTAAATTGATGCTTGTCCATATTGTAATTCGCATAAAACATCGTAATAAACATACTGGCATCAACGTTTTGTTCAACAACACGATTCAAATTTTTCAGCACTTGAGAAGGGTGTATGCCCGTTTCCGGCAAAGAGTCCATCGCGTATTTAATCATGGACATGCATAAAGCCGCTGGAATGCCTTTTCCGATCACGTCCGCGATTGCGATATTGATGGATTCCTTGTCTTTGACAAAGTGGTAGTAATCACCGCTCATCTGTTTAGCGGGAACACTGATGGCGCCGATATCCAGCGCTTCCTCCTGAGGAACTTTAGTTCCGAGCAGCGTCTGCTGGACATTTGCCGCGATTTCAATTTCTGATTTGATTTCCTGCTGTATCCCTCTAAGGGTTTGATGCTCCTGATAAGCCATTCCATAACCAATCATGACTTCTATTAAAAAATCCAGCGAATGAAACACATCTTCCGGGAGACTTGGATACAGCTCCTTCAGCACTTTTCTGTGAATGCTGATGATTTCTTCCGGAGGAATTTGGTGCTCGATTGTTTTTCGGCTGAATTTTTGGGCTTGATATAAAGATGTTTCTGTTAATTCGGCTATATATCGACTAAGCAGCTGATGATACCGCTGCTCAATAACCTCCCTAAAATCCACGTTCTTACCTCCTACCGAAGCCATTTGATGGCTTGTATCTCTGTTCCTTCCCCCGCTACGGAATTTAAGCTGAATTCATCCATCAGCCTTTTGACCCCGGGAAGTCCCGCACCAAGTCCTCCAGACGTTGAAAACCCGTCTTCCATGACTTTTCGGATATCAGGAATTCCCGGCCCTTGGTCTTCCGCTATGATTTTCAGGCCTTTTTTTCCTCTGTCTGCGACCTGTTCAATTCCAATCTGCCCTTTGCCGGCATATAAATAAATATTCCTGGCTAATTCTGAAATAGCCGTTGTAATTCTAGCCTGGTCTACCGTGCCGAAACCCAGTTCTTTTGCAACGTTTCGTCCCAGCTGTCTGGCGGCCACAATATCCCATTCTGTCATGATTCTTACACAGGATTGGTCGTTCATTCGCTATTCCCCCAATTCCCGCTTCAATGTCTCAAGCCCCTGCTCTAAGTCGAGCGCAGTTTCGATTTCCTCAAGTGCGATTCCAAGTTCAATCAGCGTCACTGCCACAGCAGGCTGAATTCCGGTCAAGACGACTTTAGCCCCCATTAACTTAGACATTGTAATGACGTCGCCCAGCACTTTCGCGATAAATGAATCAATCATATCCACAGATGTCAGGTCAATGACGACTCCGTTAGCACCTGTTTCGTATATTTTATTTAATAAGTCTTCTTGAAAAGTTAATGCTGTCTGGTCATCAAGTTCCCATTGAATGGATACTAATAAGCAATTATACAGTTTCAAGATCGGGATTTTCGGATGTCTCAAAATGTTATTCCCCCAATGAAACGATTTTTCGATCCGTCATTTCCAATGCTGTTTGAATTCCTTTTTGCAGGGTATTCTTAGTTATAACTTGGGATAAATCAATCCCCAGGTTGACGATTGTTTGAGCAATTTCCGGGCGGATTCCGGCCAGCAGGCATTTTGCTCCGACAAGCCTTACAGCTTCTGATGCCTGAATAATATGATGGGCAACCATCGTATCGACGACAGGGACACCTGTAATGTCAATCAGCACGACTTGGGAACGGTGTTTGACGACGCCATTAAGAAGGTTTTCCATAATTCGTTTCGCGCGTTCGGTATCAATTGTTCCGACAAGAGGCATCACAGTGATATTTTCAAACACCGGGATAAGCGGCGCAGACAGCTCTTGCAGCGCGATTTTTTGCAGGGATACTGTTTTTTCCCATGAGATTGAGTATTGATTAAAAATTTCTGTGTTAATCGGGCTGAAAAAGCGGTCAATCTGCCAGATTAATTCCGTGCTCTCTTGATCTGGCAATCTCTTATCATTCATTTTCGTGTAGAGACGCTTCCAGAATTCAGCAAGCGCAGTAGCCAAAAACTTCATAGATAGTCCGATTTGGACCGCTCGAAGCGCCAGTTCGCTGATTTGGCTTTCAGCAGCGTTTTCGTCCTTAACAGACAGCAGCAGAATGTCGATATATTCTTTAGATATATTTTCATACACTTGGTCAGTCAGCTGATAGGATTCTTGCTCGCTTAATTCTTTTAGTGTGTCAGTCCACAGTTGGAGCAGTTCATTTTGATTTTCGGCAATGAACTGGTATACAGTCTGATTCGACATCAAATTCGCTTACCTCCCAATAAAAAACAACATATTTTTTTCGTTATTTCACTATTATATCGCTTATGTTTTTTGAAAACAAAAAAAGTTGCTCTACGTGAGCAACCTGCAAATATGTCTAAAAATCAATGAGTGCCAAACTGATTTGTAAGGCTTCATCAACCTTATCCATCATTTCATCATCCAGATGAGTAATCTTATCCGTTAACCTTTGCTTGTCAATCGTCCGAATTTGCTCCAGCAAAATAACGGAATCTCTTTCAAAACCGTAGCGTTTTGCATCGATTTCGACGTGGGTTGGTAATTTCGCTTTCTGTATTTGTGCTGTTATGGCTGCAACAATAGCAGTTGGGCTGAAGCGATTTCCGATGTCATTTTGGATCACTAAAACCGGGCGCACCCCGCCTTGCTCTGAGCCAACAACAGGAGATAAATCAGCAAAATAAACATCGCCGCGTTTCACAATCAAATGATTATCCTCCGCTGACTAAGCGCTCAACTGTCGTTTCAGCCTCGCACTCCGCAAAGTGAGCCTCAGAAGAAATATTCAGGTTGATTTTCGCCATTTCCATATAGCCGCGTCTCATCAAATCACGGTTGTGACGAGTTGTTCGTTCGCTGACATACGCTCTCACTGCTTGTGATATCAGTTCGTTTCTGCTTCGTTTCTCCCGCATCGCTACACCATCCAATTCAGCTACTAGGTTTTCGGGCAAGCTGATTTTCATTTCGGTTCTTGCGCTGGATTCAGACAAAAAACATACACCTCCACCAAACTTACGGATACGACTCTTTTATCCATCCAGTGATAATGATACCATTATTCACTCTTCAAGCAAAGCTGTTTTATGAATTCTCCATTTAGGTAAGTTAATTGCTTGTATTTACCTGCAATAAAGGATTTCTTACTTCCATTATACTCCCATTTTCCAAAAACATACGGGGAACACGGGAACTTATTGTACAGGCCACCTCATAGTTAATGGTTTCGAGCCTTCCTGCAATCTCATCCATGGAAATATATTCATCCCCCTGCCGGCCTATTAATGTGACTTTTGTGCCCGGCGGATATTCCTGATCCAGCTCCACCATAAATTGGTCCATGCAAATTCGGCCGGCAATTTTCAGGCGTTTTCCCTTCACAAGGATGTCGGTCCCTTTCAATTTTCGGAGCCACCCGTCCGCATAGCCTACAGGCACCGTCCCGATCCATGTATCTTTTTCTGCTGTGTACTCGGCTCCGTAGCTGACGCTCTCGCCTTTTCTAATCAGTTTGACATGTGACAACGTCGAATGCAGGGTAAATGCCGGACGCAGCTGAAACGGTATCTCGTCCGAAATGTCAGCAGACGGGCGAAGGCCATACATGCCGATGCCGAATCTGACTGCATTAAAAAAGCCTTTTTTCAGCCGGAGTCCGGCGGCGCTGTTCGCGCAGTGGACCATCAGATTCTTTAACGGCAGCGGAGCAATCAGCTCTTTAAAACGCTCAAACTGCATTAAGAAATAGCCTCTTTCTTTTTCATCCGCTGTCGCAAAATGGGTAAATACCCCTTTGCACTTTAAACGAGGGTTGCGGTCAAGAATTGCCATCACGTTCTGAACTTCTTCCTCTGTTTTTACACCAAGCCTGTTCATCCCCGTATCGACCTTCAGATGAAAATGAAGAGAACCTTTTTTCGTGTGGCGGGCTGCCTCCTGAAGCCATTCAACAGAATAACCTGTTAAGGTCACATCATACTCAGCAGCGATTGCCACATACTCCGGGGGAACCGCGCCAAGCACCAATATAGGCGCCTTCAAGCCCTTTTTGCGCAGTGAAATCGCTTCATCCAAAATGGCCACAGCCAAGCATGAAGCACCTGCGTCAAGAGCAGCCTTTGCTGTTTCTGCATCACCATGCCCGTAGGCGTTTGCTTTCACAACTGCCATCAAGTGGACATGTTCACCGATATGTTTTTTCATATTGCTGACATTTTCCTTTATCGCGGACAAGTCAATTTCCGCCCACGTATCTCTGTAAAAAGGTTTTGTGCTCATTACGACACTTCCTAGCTTTTATTCAATATCATTTACATATCATACTAAAATTAAAGGCTAAAGGGAAACGATGTCTAACGAAAAAAAGGCCAAATCATGTTTGGCCTTTGGCGGTTATTTCGATGATTGTCCCTGCATGCTTTTCGCTACTGTCACCATTTCCTCTTTAGAAAGATCTTTAGAAGAGAGAAGGTAATCTACGCCGTCATATGTCCATGATAATGATGCATCCGACAGGGCGCCGATGGTGTAGCCGAGATTTACCGGTTCGCCGTTCAGCGTAACGGAGGAGGAAGCCTTGGCAATCTGGGCTTTTTCCTGAATTAACGTAAATGATTTTTCTCCTCCGTACGTCATGATGATGCGCTTCCCGTCTTCAGTAGATAGATCTTTTTCTTCAAGCAACTTGACGCCAAGCGGCAGTTCCAGCGGCGTTTTGACCGCAAATGTATCGGAAGGCTTCGCGCTTGTGGCGACATCCATTTGAGAAAGGGTCATATTTTTCTTTTCATCAAATGATTCTTTATCAAATTGTTTATTAAATTCAAAGCTGCTGAATTCTACTTTGACCATCACTTTCCGGTCAGTATCCATCACTTTGACAGATGACGGGCTCATATCTTTTTTGTTAAATGTAATTTCTTGCGTGGGCAGCATTTTGTTATGCTGATAGTTTGTTTTTGTTTCGAATACGTATTTCTTTTCTTTCGCTGTGAAAACTGCATCCGAATCGTTTTGAACATCCTTTACGAGCGATTCAAACAGATAAACCTGGCTGCTGTTGTTCGGCCAATCGCTTTGAAATCTGAAGCTCTTATTTAAAGACGGCGTGAGAACGAATACTCCGTTTTCATTTCGTAAAATGACTTGGTTTTGGTCCTTTTTCGGATTTTCTAAATAAACCCTGTACAGAGACGGCTTTTTGTGCCAGATTTCCACATTGTATACTTGAGGCTCACTCCCTGTCTCGATGGTCATTTTCGCTTTTGCTTTGTACGAGGTGTATTCTTTCGCCTTTTCATCTAACCCGGCCACAATATCTTGCTGTGTTTTTTGCCCGCAGGCAGAAAGAATAAGAACAGCAAGCAGTCCCGTTAAAAGCAAAACAAAGCTTTTTCTCACCTTTTTCAACCCCTTTTTCTCAATTGATGTAAAAGGAAGAAATCGCTTGTTTGACTTTAACGGTACGCTCGGTACACGTTTAGGCAGAACAGATGCGTACCATAAAAGCCTCAAACAACTTGTCTCCCTTAATGCACTATCAAATATATGAGTGGGGTTTCCCTAATATGCAGACTAGCTTGACAACCTTTCAATCACAACCTGCGCGGCAGCGTATTCTTTTGTATGAGTGATCGATACGTGAACGGCAGCCTGGCTCAGTTTCGTGCAAATGATATAGGGCTTGCCATTTTGGTCTTTCCTAATTTCAATGTCCTGAAAGCTGAGCTGTCTCCCAATGCCGGTGCCAAACGCTTTCGAGAAAGCTTCTTTTGCCGCGAATCTGCCCGCGAGAAATTCGATTTTTCTTTTCTCTGAAAGCTCATAGTATTGGTCAAGCTCGCTTCGCGTCAAAATCCGCTCGGCAAACCTTTTCTGGCGTCCAGCCATAGAGGCGATCCGTTTAAGCTCGGTAATGTCCAGCCCAATGCCGTAAATCATGTATGATAACCTCCTTTGCGTACGTACTATTTAAATGGTTTGTCTCATAAACGTGTTACTATAGATATACCAAAATGAAGAAAAGGGGCTCGGAATGTTTATACGGACTGAAAATTTTCAAACGTTTATCAGGTTTTACCCCGTTGTCACCTTTATATTGGCTTTGCAAGCTGTTCTCTGGCTGTTTTTTTCACTTCCTGCCCATTCAGTCGTGTTATGGAGGGATACCGTCACAGGCTATAATCTAGGTGTCGCAAACGGTGAATGGTGGCGGCTGATCACACCGATTTTGCTGCACGCCGGTTTCACACATCTGCTGTTTAATTCCATGTCCATCTTTTTATTTGCCCCGGCTTTGGAACGCATGCTGGGAAAAGCGCGTTTCCTTCTTGTATACGCCGGCTCCGGCATCATCGGCAATATCGGCACTTATGTTACAGAGCCGCTTGATTACGTGCATGTCGGTGCTTCAGGCGCAATTTTCGGGCTATTCGGCGTGTACCTGTTTATGGTTCTTTTTCGCAATGAGCTAATAGGGCAGGAGCATTCCAAAATGATCATCACACTGCTCGCATTTGCCGTTCTCATGTCGTTTATCAACTCCAATATTAACATGATGGCCCATCTGTTTGGACTATGCGGCGGGTTTCTTCTTTCGTTTTTATGCGTGCAAAAAAAAGAGCGGCGGTATTAACCGCCGCTTCAGATTGTTGACAAAATCCTAAAATGGTTTTCATTTTAGGATTTTGTCATCTTTTCAGCGTGATTGAAAACCCTTGAAGTCTAGGAAGGACGAGCATAGGAGCGGAGCGAATGTTCTAATTCGTGAGCACCGAAACGCAGTCCTGACAACGAATGCGAGGGTTTGCCGACACGCTGGAGCGGCGGTATTAACCGTCCGCTTTTTCATATGAGTACCACTTTAAAATGAAGGCTGCATCCTCTTCACCTACATCCCTCACCGTTAATTCTTCCATGTGGCTCGATGATTTCACCGAAGTAGAAATGGTATACAAGCGGCCTTTCTTTTGGAAATAGGATTGGCTGAACTTGCAGACCTGCATTCGTTTTTTCAATACAATGGCGGTTGTTCTGCCTATAAATCTAGACGTCAGCTGAAGACGGTCCCCGTTGATCGTCCATGCAGCCTCTTTATACGCGAGATAGCCGAAGAACAATTCTATCGGCAGCAGGATGACTGACAGATAGCCCCATGGCTGAAAGAAGATACATAACGGAATGATTAAAAAGAGTGAAAAAATGACAGAACGGAACAAATAGCGTTTCAACGCGCGCCGCGGCAGGCGGCGGCAGTTTTCTTCCAGCGTGTATTCCGGCGTAAATGTTCGGAGCATGTGCGGAAGCTTTTTTTTATGAATCATTGGAAAGAGAATGGTCAAAGCGCCTTCTTCTTTTTCCCGGTCGCCGCCTCCTGCGCTGACGATGGACACCGTTACAAATCCGAAAAGCTGGCGAATAATATTTTCTTTGATTTTAATGGCTTGTATTTTTCGCAGCGGAATCGTGACTTGATGTTTTTCAATAATTCCCCTTGAAATCACCAGTTCCTGCTCTTTTTTTATAATTTGAAAGTTCGCGTATCTAAACATCATGCCCGCGATACTGAAAATCCAGGCGATAAATAAACCGATAAAAATGAGTACCGCGTAAATACCAATACTGGCGTGCTGAAGGAAGGAAAATTTATCGAATAACCAATCCATTGGCAGCACTTCATCAAGCTGGGAAATAAGTGCAAATACAGCGGAGATAATGACTCCGATTCCGCCGGAGGTAGAAGCGGCCATGAGCAATTCTTTCGCGTTCATGCGATAGTGCTCTTGCACCTCAACGGCCGGAACCAACTCCTCTTCAGCTTCAAGCCGTTCTTCATCAAGTTCATTTTCTCGTCTTTGCGCTTTTTTCTTAAAGACAGCTTCTTTGATGCGCTCGGCTTCTTCAACAGAAATAGCAGAAAGGACGGCTTCTGCCTCCTTGCCTCCGCCTGCTGTTTCAATTTGCAGCTTCACAAGCTTAAAGATTTGCTGTACAAGGCCTGCGCTTGTATTCATCGTTTGAATGCGATCAATCGATATGTATCGCTTTTTCGTCACAAATAAGCCTTCTTCGATTCTAAATTCATCATCTTCAATTCGATAGGTAAACCTTCTCCATTTGATAATGCTTGCCGCTACAAGCCAGATGAACAGCACACCGAGCGCAATGGCCCCGTAAAAACGGACAGTATGGTTTGAATTGACAATATACACAAAAAAGAATGGCAGAATGATATTTTTTATCGTTTGAATAATGGTATGGCATAAATTCAAAATAACTGCTGCCGGGTGCAGGCGTTTCGGTTCAGACATCATCGTCAGTCACCCTTGCCAGACGGGAAATGGAGTCTCTCAGCCGATCCGCTTCCTCCATCTCTAAAGCGGGGATCGAATGAACGGTCGCGGCCGTGGAAATTTTCACCGTTGCCAGGTTGTATTTTTTCAATAATGGACCTTGTGACGTATCGACGTGCTGAACTCTGACCATCGGAACAATCACACGTGTCACCACAAAAATACCTGACTGAATATCTATTTCATGTTCATGGACTTCATATCGCCACACCTTATGACGGACTTTCGGAATGATAAAGACCGTCACAATCGATCCCAGCAGCCAAACCGCGCCGAGCACGCTGCTGATCCAGTACGGCCAATGAAAATAATAGCTTAACACTGCAACTGCAATGACAATAAGCAAGCAAACAGCGGATATGATGATCTCTTGAAGTCGCCAAACCTTTAATCCGTCTGGACTGATTTGGTTTTTTGGCTGCTCTCTCAAAAATACCTACCTCCCTTTTTTTCGTCGTTATTTATACGTCTCTTTTACAGAAAGGTTTCATTCTTAAGCATACAGAGAAAAATGGCTTCCGTCAGCTGAAAGTTTGCTGAATAACAAATCGCGAACATAAAAAAGCCCAAAACATCATGTTTTGGGCTCTGAATCGATCAAATTAGTAAGATTTTTTCTGGCGTCTGTCACCTGAAGAACGGCGATCGTTTGAACGCTTTTTGTCATAGGAAGAACGGTTGTTGCTTTTCCCTTTTCCGCCGCGGTAGCCGCCGCCTTGTCCGTCTCTGCGTTTAGAAGAGCGCTGGTTCTTGTAGCGTTTGCTGACCATCGGCGCTTCGTCTGTTAAGCGAACCGGTGTGTCGTCTGGCTCTTTTGTAGCCATTTTGATAGCCGCCGCAACCACTGTTACTGCATCATGATCTTCAAGCAGCTCAGCTGCCGCTGTCATGTAGAAGTTCAGGTTGTTTTCACTGATTGTTGTGCGAAGACGTTCAACAGTAACCTGCTGCTGGCCTTCTAACGCTTCATCAAGTGTAGGCTCTTTCATGCGGTCCATTTTGCGTTTTGTTGTTTGTTCAATTGCGCGAAGCATGCTTTTCTCACGCGGTGTAATGAACGTCATCGCCATACCTGTTTTTCCTGCACGGCCCGTTCTTCCGATACGGTGAACGTAGCTTTCAGGATCTTGAGGCACGTCGAAGTTGTATACGTGTGTAACACCTGAGATATCAAGTCCGCGAGCGGCAACATCAGTTGCGACTAGAACTTCGATTGCGCCTTCTTTAAATTTACGAAGCGCAACCATACGTTTCGCCTGCGTTAAGTCACCGTGAATTCCTTCAGCTGCATATCCGCGAAGGTTCAGGGCTTCAGCAAGCTCATCGACACGGCGTTTTGTACGTCCGAATACGATCGCAAGCTCAGGAGACTGAATGTCAAGAAGGCGAGTCAGTGTATCGAATTTTTTGCGTTCTTGCACTTCCAAATAGAACTGCTGAATGTTAGAAACCGTCATTTCTTTCGCTTTTACTTTTACGTGTTCCGGCTCAGTCATGAATCGCTCTGCAATGCGTTTGATCGGCGCAGGCATTGTGGCAGAGAACAGAAGTGTCTGATGCTCGCTTGGCACGTTTGAAAGAATAGATTCAATATCATCAATGAATCCCATGTTCAGCATTTCATCCGCTTCATCCATTACAACGGTATTTACATTGTTTAAACGAATTGTGCGGCGGTTGATGTGGTCAAGAAGACGTCCAGGTGTTCCGACAATAATATTCGGATTCTTCTTTAACGCCCGGATTTGCCGTCCAATATCCTGTCCGCCGTAAATAGGAAGAACCTTCGCACGTTTATCTTGTCCGATTTTATACAATTCTTCAGATACTTGAATGGCTAATTCACGGGTTGGCGCGATTACGATTGCTTGAATATTAGGAGACTCGGGGTTAATTTTTTCAACAAGGGGTATACCAAACGCAGCTGTTTTACCTGTACCTGTTTGCGCTTGTCCAATGACGTCTTTATTTGAAAGTCCGAGCGGTATCGTTTGTGCCTGAATCGGTGTTGCTTCTTCAAATCCCATACGATTAATTGCTTTCATGAGATCAGAACTTAAATTAAAATCTTGAAACGTTATAGTCAAATTATTCAAACTCCTTCTAATTGCTGTTTCAGTAATGTCGTGATTTACCACTTATAAAACTGCCCTTTAGACAAGAAGGACAGGATCCATCCGTATACAAAGCCCGAATTACTTTAAGTTTTATCTTACCATTACACTATTTGTTTTTCAATAAGATGAGAAGCAGATCGGCATCTCGAATATGCCGGCTGCTGCTCCATCCGCTCCCAAGAATCCGGCGGAGAACTTCGGGTCACGATGAAAAGTCCGGACGAATATGTTCGTATCGCGAAATAACCTATATATATTGTATCATAGCCGCAGCCGGCCAGATATACATAATTTTCGGCCGGCATACATTAGTGTTTGCATATCATGTTATTTTATGATGCAATATGCGTTTTTTCGCAAAATATTTTCTTATGAAAGCGGGCTCTCTATTAAATCTTTAACGATTTCTTCAAGCTTCATACCTCTGGACGCTTTTATTAAAATCAAATCGCCTTTTGATGCGTTTTCCTTCACAGCTTGGAGGAGATCTTTTTTTTCAGTGTAATGGCTGACGCGGTCTTTCTCAAAGTGTTTCAGGGCGCCTTCCGCGATAAAAGCTCCCAGTTTTCCGTACGTAAAGACGCGGTCGATCTTCTCAGGGCTGATCACAGCGCCGCACTCTTTATGGAACGTTTCTTCAAGATCGCCGAGTTCAAGCATATCACCGAGCACGAGCATTTTTTTGCCGTAGCCTTCGAGGCTTTCTGTCAATTGAATTGCAGCTTTCATGGAAGTCGGGCTCGCATTATAAGCGTCATTGATTATCGAAAGGCCGCTGTCTGTTTTGATGAGTTCAAGTCTCATCCCGGTTACCTTTAGGCTGCTCAGTCCTTTTGCCGCACCCTCAGGCGTGATGCCAAAATAAGCCCCTGCAGCAATCGCAGCCATGGCGTTCATCACATTGTGCTTGCCGAGAATCGGAATAAAAAACGTTTGTTCTATCCCTTTGATTGTAAAATGGGTTCCTTCCTCACTCTGGCTGACATCCTGAAGCTGATAATCATTATGCGCTCCCGTCCCGTACGTTTTCGTCTGGCAGCTGTATGCATTTTGAAGAAGCGGTTCGTCCCCGATATAAATCAGCACTCCGTCTTCTTTAAGCCCGTTAATGATTTCAAGCTTCGCCTCCGCGATGCCCTCTCTAGAGCCCAGGTCTTGCATATGCGATTCGCCGATATTCGTAATCACTGCCGCATCCGGGTTTGCCAGTCGGCTCAAGAGGTCAATTTCTCCTTTGGCGCTCATTCCCATCTCCAATACGGCGATCTCCGTATTTTCAGGCATCGCTAAAACCGTCAGCGGCAGACCGATGTGATTATTGAAGTTTCCTCCTGTTTTGTGAACACGGTACTGGGTCCCCAGTACGGCGTGAATCATATCTTTTGTTGTCGTTTTGCCATTGCTTCCAGTTACTCCGATGACACGCGTGCCAAGCTCCTGCAAATAGGCTTTTGCAAGCTGCTGAAGTGCGGTAAGGGTATCGTCCACTAAAATGACGGCGTGATTCTCGGGCGGATTTGGTTCTGACCGATCCCAAAGAACAGCCGCTACACCAGCTTCAAAAGCCTGCTCCACAAAAGTGTGGCCGTCAAAACGTTCCCCTTTCAGCGGAATGAAGAGCTGATGTTGTTCCAGTTTTCTTGTATCGGTTGCCACTCCATGAATGACTGTTTGTTCATATTGCGGATTTGTTAGTGTGCCTTTAACCATTTCGGCAATGTTTTTTACTGTTCGCTTAATCAAGTAAGGTCCCTCTCTTTCTTTTGTATATACGGGAAAAAACACTGCCCTTTTACCGGCAGTGTCCTTCTTCATTAGAATGTATGCTTAATCAATTGTTTTTCAGCGTGGCGTTCTTTTGCAAGCTCCACAAGCTGTTCAATCAGGTCAGCATATTCCACTCCGGCTTCTTTCCAGAGCAGCGGGAACATGCTGAAAGGTGTAAAGCCAGGCATTGTGTTGACTTCATTGATCAGAACTTCGCCGTCAGCTGTCAGGAAAAAGTCCGCTCTGACGAGTCCTGAACCATCGATCGCTTTAAACGCTTTGATCGCCATATCACTGATTGTTGCGTATTCCTCATCGGTCACAATTGCCGGAATCATCAGATCAGTATCTCCATCCTCATATTTCGCTTTGTAATCGTAGAAATCTGTCTTCGGTGCGATTTCTCCCACAACAGAGCATTTAGGATCGTCATTTCCAAGAACGCCGATCTCAATCTCGCGGCCGTTAATTCCTTCTTCAACGACGACTTTGCGATCATATTGGAAAGCAAGCTCAAACGCTTTTTGCAGTTCTTCACGGTTTCGGCATTTGCTGATTCCGACACTTGAGCCGAGGTTCGCCGGTTTTACGAAGCAAGGGTAGCCTAATTCCTGTTCAACCTGCTCACAGCTTTCTTTCGGAGAACGAGTCCAGTCTTTCTTAAGGAAAGCTGCGTATTTAGCCTGAGCAAGGCCGGCCTGCGCAAATAAATGTTTCATGACAACTTTATCCATGCCAGCTGAGGAAGCAAGCACTCCGTTGCCGACATAAGGAATGTTCAACAGCTCGAGCATTCCCTGGATCGTACCGTCTTCTCCGTTCGGTCCGTGGAGGAGCGGGAATACGACGTCGATGGCTTCATTTTGCTGTGACGCTTCCTGCGGAAACATCTCCTGGTTCAGGGCAGCTGGAGAAAAAGCACTGCCTCCTTGCTCAAATTGAAGCATTTTCACGTTTGAAACAGGCTCAGTTAAACGGGCGCCTCTAACCCATTCGCCTTTTTCTGTTATATAAATCGGATGTATATCAAACTTCTCAGTATTTAGCGCTTTGATTACAGCCAGAGCTGTCTGCAGGGAAACATTATGTTCTGCCGACTTTCCTCCGTACACTAATCCTAGACTTGTTTTCAATGGATACTCCCCCCACTACAATTCATCTTTACTATCTTATCATTTTCACCGGAAAATGATCTAATTATTTTTGGGCATGCTGATGTTGAATGCATTTGTATGTAATTCCTTTTTATTTTATATTAAAATGGCATTGAAAAGGAGATGTGACATATGAAAAAAATCACAACAAACGAACAATTTAATGAACTGATTCAATCCGATAAAGAAATCATTGTAAAGTTTTATGCTGATTGGTGCCCAGACTGCACACGCATGAATATGTTCATCGGCGATATTTTGGAAGAGTATAACCAAAACGATTGGTATGAGCTGAATAAGGACGAGCTTCCTGACCTGGCTGAAAAATACCAAGTAATGGGCATTCCCAGCCTGCTTATCTTCAAAAACGGTGAAAAAACAGCTCACCTTCACAGCGCCAATGCCAAAACGCCTGAAGAAGTGACTGAATTTTTATCTGAACATATAAGCTAATTCGTTAAACAGCCTTATTTTATGTCGTCAGGCTCTACATGAACATGAACATGAGTGACATCGTGTTCATGTTTTATTTTGTCTTCTACTTCATCCGCCACTCCATGGCCTTCTTCTACTGTAAGCTTCGGATCAACCGTAATGACCATCTCAATATGAACTGTACTGCCTAAATACCTCGCTTTCACATCCTTTAGGCGATGCACATTTTCGATCCTGCCGACTGTCTGTTTGTAAGGCTCAAGATCTTTTAAATGGAAGCCGTCTGTTAAGGAATGTGAAGCGTCTTTAAAGATATCCCAAGCAGTTTTGCAAATGATGATGCCGATGATAAAAGCCGTTACCGGATCAATCCACGGCAGCTTCAGCTGGGACGAAAAAACACCGATAAACGCGCCGGCACTTACAAAAGCGTCTGACCTGCTGTCCTTTGCCGCTGCCATCAGGGCAGAGCTTTTAATGGACGCTGCCAGCCTTTTGTTATATAAATAGATGCCATACATAAACACAGCACTGCCTAACGCCGTCCATGCCGCGATAAGATTTGGCGTTTCCGTTGTGCCGCCCGCAATCGCTTTTCCTCCGCCGATTAACACTTCAATGCCGACTGCCATCATAATAAAAGACGCAACAAGAGACGAAATTGTTTCAGCCCGATAATGGCCGTATGGATGATCGCTGTCAGCCGGTCTTTGAGAAATCCGCAATCCTATCAGCACTGCTACTGACGCAACAATATCTGTTCCATTATTTAACCCGTCTGCTCTCAGCGCTTCAGAATGATATAGAATCCCGATGACTAGCTTTACAACAGCAAGAATGACATATGCAAAAATATTGAGGAGCGCCCCTTTTTCTCCCTTTTTCAGATTTTCTGTCCGCTCCATTGAATACCAGCCTCCATTCTATTACATAGTATGGTTCAAAACATGAAAAATAGCAGGACGCGTTCAATGAAGCGGAATATTTCGACAGCACATTATTGCCCGGGAAACTTTTTGTCGATTTGTTGAATGTTTGTAAATTGGCCAAGAATAGGACTCTTTTCATCTTTACAGGCTATTGCGGACATTGTATACTGAAGTTAATTGATAATGATTATCAATATCGTTTGATTGGAGGTTGGTGACACAATGACACCTCAGTCTGCAGAAATCAGAAAAAAACAGCTCATTCATCTGTTAATACAGAATGGTATATACAAAAAGTCAAAGCGTCATCTGTATGAATTGTCGCTGACGGAGTTAGAAAGTGAATACAAACATGTCAGGAGGGCGCCGGAGCATGCCGAAGCGTAAAGTGAAAACTTACCAACAGCTGATCCAGGAAAACAAAGAGGCGATTATGGGCAATCCAAAGCTGATGAACGTTATTTATGACAGGATCGACAGCAAGCATCAAAAAAATCTGCAGGAGCAAAACAATACATAAAAAGAGCCGGTAAGGCTCTTTTTTTATGACTCAAATGCTTCAGCTGCCAGCTTGTGTATCACGGCGTCATCCATCGGCGGGTTGTGAAGACCGGCGCGCACATCACGGTAATAGCGTTGAAGCGGGTTGGTTCGTTCCAGGCTTTTGGCCCCGACAATTCTCATCGCTTTATCAACAACAGACAGCGCAGCGTTTGTGACGATATGTTTCGCCGCACCTAGCTCGCTGGTCAAGTGTGGACGCCGCTCCGGATCGTCATACAATTGAGCGATATGGAATAGAAAGTGTCTGGCATTGAGCAGTTCAAGCTCCATCTCGCCTGTTCTTTGCTGTACGGCCGGGACATTCTTGATCGGTCCATTCAAACTGTTTGGAGAATACTCAGATGCAAATTGCACTGCATAGTCACGAGCAGCTTGAGCAACACCAAGATAAATCGCCGGAATATGAAGCAGCCAGCCATTCGGCTTAGCTCCGCGAGGCCCTTGAAGCAGTTCCACCAGCTTATTCTCATCAAGCATGACTTCGTTCAGTACGAGGTCATGGCTTCCAGTCGCCCGCATCGCCATCATATTCCACGTTTCTTCAATCGACAAACCGGGATCATCTTTATGAATGAGAAACACGCCTGTTGTTTGTTTTTCCTCAATCCATGCGGTTACTAAAAAATAATCCAGTGCTTGTGACATCGTCGTAAAGGTTTTTCTTCCGTTCACTGCCCATTTGCCATCCTTTTTGACGGCGTGTGTACCGGGGCGCCCTCCTCTTGTCGGGCTTCCGGTTTTCGCTTCAGTCGCCGCCCTGTTAATGACAGCACCATCCTGGACTTCCTTGGCAACAAACGCAAACACGTCTTTATCCCAGCTGTTGCCTTCTCCAAGCTCCCCGATTACACTCAAATGCCAGCCGATGCTAAGAGCCGCAGGAGCATCTCCCCGTGCAAGCCGTTCTTGAAACAGGAGCATATCGTAAACAGAAATGCCCCCTCCGCCATGAGATACCGGCAATGTTAATGCTGTATACCCAGCATCACGCAGTTTTTGTATTTTCTCTGCAGGAAAACGTCCCTGCTCGTCATCTTCAGCAGCTGTTTGCTGAAATTCATCCGCAATCCGTCCGATTTTCTCCATCCATTGCCGCTGTTGATCGTTTTGTATAAATAATGACATCCGGCAGCCCCCCAGTTTTAATTCCGATAAATTTAATATGTATTATAGATTTCCTGCCATTTTTCCGCAACTGTTAATCTTTTGCCCAGTATAGAAAAACACGCTGTTCCCCAAGGGAACAGCGCGATTACACAGGATTTGCATCCCGGTCTTGTTTCATGCCGAGATAAATCAGCATATATGTCAGGTAACCCATCGTCATCACCAGGCCGCCAAAGAAAAAGCTTGAGAAAATCGGCTCTTCAAAAGCGGTCACTGCGGCCAACACAATCCAGCTGGCATACAGATAGATGATAAAATAGCGGATGCCCGTCTTCATTTTATATATCATGTACAGTCCCACGAGAGAAAACAACCCAAGCGCGAGCCTGAAATAAACAAGATGTTCAAACTGAAACATGAATGACACAAATGAGAATCCAAGCAGCAATACAATCGGTAAAGCGGTAATAAAGTTCCTCAATCGAGACACCTCCGTCAGTACCTTTAGTATAAACCAAAATATCACTTGATATTGATTTACGTGAGCTTTTTCACAAAAATGTCATTCCTTGCCTTTAGACCCGAACATCCCGTTTACAGAAGCACCACCAGCCAACAACGATGAAGAATATGGCATGTATGATGAGAATTCCAATTGAAAACAATGGCGTCATACCTGAAAACAACGCTGTCTCTCCGCTTCTGTATTGCGTAAAGTCAGTGTTCGCAAAAAGCAAAAAGCTGCCCCACTTGTTTTCAAACAACTTCATGAGCTGAACAAGTGTACTCGCTCCGTATAAAACGACAAAAGAAACAACAACTGCTACCGCGCTATTGCGGAACAGCGAAGAACAAAGCAGCCCGAATAATCCCATCATTACAGCTTCAAGCCAGTTTGACCCGATCAGCGCCAAAGTGTTGACCAGCAATGTCTTTGATTCCGCAGTCACCGATGTGCCAAAAAACACGAGACCGAATAATAATGCCAGAATGTAGTATGCCAGATACAAATAGAAGCTGACCATCACGACTGTGATTAATTTTGACCAAAAGACCTTTTGGCGTTTAACCGGACGAATGAGCAAAAATTTGATCGTCTTTTTATCAAATTCCATCGAAACAATTGTTGCTGCAATTACGATCGTTAAAGCCTGCAGCAAAATGTTCAGGCTCGGTGTATACGATAAATAGCCGATGAAGTTTTCATCTGTTCCGGCACTGATGACAATCCGTTTAATGATCAATGCCATGAAGAATTGAAAGACAGCCATCAGGATAAGGGAAACCAAAGTGACCTTCCGATTAAAAAGTTTCATATGTTCATTCCAAATTAATTTAGACAAGCTCTTCTCCCTCCTCTTGATGAGCTGTTGTCGCTTTTATAAATTCGTCTTCCAGTGACTGCGTGTAAGGCGTAATGGAAAATACATTCAGATCTTGTCCGACAAGTGATCGGTTCAGCTCCGGTATGTTTTCTTTTGCCACCTCAACTACAATCGTCCCGTCTTGGCTCTCAGCTTGATATTGATTGCCTGTCAGCCAATTGAGCGCTTTTTCTTGCGGCTGCACTTCTATAATCGCTTTTTCTGTGGTTTGATCAGTTCCTTGTAAGCTGACTTCCGCTTTGATCTCACCTTTTTGAATGATGATGACACGATCGCACAAGTCTTCAACCTCGCGCAATAAATGAGTGGCGAACAGGACAGCTGTTCCTTCCATTTCTGCGAGTTCCTTAATATGATCGCGAAAATCCTTCATCCCCGCAGGATCGAGGCCGTTTGTCGGTTCATCTAGAATGAGAAGCTTCGGCCGGTGAAGAATGGCCTGGGCGATTCCCAGACGCTGGCGCATCCCAAGGGAATAGGTTTTCACCTTATCATGAATCGCTGACGTCAGCCCGACACGTTCCACCACTTCATCAAGCCGTTCATCCGCTATTTTTTTGTGCATATTCGCAAAGTGCTTGAGGTTTTCCCAGCCTGTCAGGTACGGATAGAACTCAGGGTTCTCAACAATCGCTCCAACCGCCTCCATCGCTTTTTCAAACTCTGTATCATGCTGGAATCCGCTGATTGTCACGCTTCCGCTATTTTGTTTCAGCAGCCCGACGATGATACGGATGAGTGTTGTTTTTCCGGAACCATTCGGACCGAGCAAGCCGATGATTTCACCCTCCATGACGTCCATGCTGATCTGTTTTAAAATCTGTTTAGACCCAATCTTTTTATCGAGGCCTTCAATATGTAAAATCGGCTCAGCCATAAAGCCTTCCTCCTTTTTCGACAAAAAATAAACAGTGCCCAACATTAGGCACTGTTTGTATTATAGCATTTGTTGCTTCCAAATGTTTGGTTAAACCGATGATGAGCGTTTGCTCCGACTGTTTGTTCTTTTCAGTTTCTGTAATGATGACAGGCATTGTCACCTGTTGTGTTCACCACTGTGCGAAGCAATGCCAAGCCCCGATTCCGAGTCTTAATTCCATGCCCTGAACAGGCAGGCCGGGAGATCGAGGCACACTCATTATTCGATTTTAAACTACTTTTTATCGCTATTCTCTCGGGGTCCTTTAGACCTATCTTCCTTGTTGGTGACATCCAGAATATCAAGGAGAAACACAAAGATCGGAATCCCGATAATTAAACCCCATATGCCAAAAAAGTGTTCAGAGAAAATGAGTACAGTGAAGGTGAAAAAGATTGGCAGCTCTGTTTTCGCCGACATCAGCTTCGGATTTAAGAAATATGTTTCGATCGCATGAATGGCGAATATGACAAGGACAATGTAGAGCACATACATTCCACCGCCAGTGCTGTAGGCGATAATGCTGAGCGGAATCAGGGAAATGACGACGCCTGCTACAGGGATCAATCCAAGGAAGAACACCATAATCGAAAGCCCAAACAGCTGCGGAAAATGCATAATCCAAAGCGCGATAAACGTCAGAATACAGTTGACGAGCGCAATGATAAATTGAGCCTCGAGCACCTTGCCGAACGTTCTTGCAAATTTGCTTCCGAAAAAAGCAATCTCCTCATAAAAGACCCTCAGTTTGCTCGTTTTAAATTTCGCCATGAATTCAGAAAGCCGTTTTTTCTCAAATAAGAAAAACATGCTGAGAATGAGCGCCATCACGACCTGCAAACCGAATGTGCTGATATCGGCCAGATACGTATACACTACATTGAAGCCCTCTTTGACATATGAACTGATGTTAATATCTCCGAAGACACTGGTGATCTCATCAAAGAAAGGGATGCTGTCAGGATGATACGCAATATGTTTAATCTGCTTTACCAGCTGCTGGATCTGCGCCGCGACGACCGGATAAAACACAAAGCCCCCGACTGTAAGCAGCACAGCCAGCAACATGTAAAGAAACGTAATGACAACCCGCTGGCTCACGCGGAAGAACTGGCTTACAAACTGCCGCACGACAAGCTCCAAACGATCCATTAGAAATGTGAAAATGAAGGTAAGCAATATTAAGTTGATCATGCTCTTAAATAGATATAACACACCAGTTAACACGACAAAGATGGAGAAACGCCTTACTCCCGGGTGCTGAAAAAATTTAACTAAAGCGGCCATTTATACACTCCTGTTAGGACAAACGTCCTTCATTCAATATAGTATCCATTTGTAAATTATATAACAAAAAAATGCTGAGGTCTCTGTCCTTACCTTAATAATTCTTAAACAATTAAAAAAACGGCCCCATGGATGGGCCGTTCTTTTTTCAGACTGCTGTTTTCATTTTTTTCATGCCTTCAACAGCCTCTACGCTTTTTGCTTCATCAAATTCATTTTCGCTTTTTGCAACAATGATCGTGGCGATTCCGTTTCCGATCAGGTTCACAATGGCTCTTCCTTCACTCATGAAACGGTCGACCCCGAGCAGGAGTGCAAGACCCTCCAGCGGAATGACCTGCAGCGCTGACAGCGTTGAGGCAAGGACGATAAATCCGCTTCCCGTCACACCTGCCGCTCCCTTCGATGTCAGCATCAGAACGAGGATAATCGTAATTTGCTGGCCGATGCTGAGGTCTACTCCAAACACCTGTGCCAAAAAGACAGTCGCCATTGATAAATAAATGGATGTGCCGTCGAGGTTAAACGAATAGCCCGTCGGAATAACTAGCCCGACAACTGATTTGGAACAGCCGTAGCGCTCCATTTTATCCATCATACGCGGAAGCACCGATTCGGAAGAGCTTGTGCCAAGCACGATCAAAAGCTCATCCTTAATGAAGCGAAGGTAATTCCACAGGCTGAATCCGTAAAGCTTGCAGATGATATTTAAAGCAACAAATACGAACAGGAACATCGTAATATAAACAGACATCATTAAGCTTGCCAGCGGTTTGATGGAATCGAGCCCGAAGTGTCCGATTGTATACGCCATCGCCCCGAATGCCCCGATTGGCGCGGCACGCATAATGTAGCCGATAATTTTGAAAAAAACATGAGAAACCTTGTCGAAGAAATCAATGACGCTTTTCCCTTTTTCACCTAATGCCGCAAGACCCACTCCGAAAAGAATAGAAAAGAATAAGACCTGCAAAATGTCCCCTTTTGCGAAGGCATCAACCATGTTGGATGGAACAATGTGTGTAACAAATTCAATCCAGTCGATTCCCTGACCGCCATTTTGCGTGTATTGTGATACATCTCCCTTTTCAAGCTTGCTGTAATCAAGACCCGCACCCGGCTTCATAATATTGACGACAAATAAACCGATAATGAGTGCGAGGGTGGTGACAACCTCGAAATAGATAAACGCTTTTCCCCCTACTTTTCCAACCTTCTTCATATCGCCCATTTTTGCAATCCCGAGAACGATTGTGAAGAAAATAATTGGTGCGATCACCATTTTAACAGCGTTGATAAATGTATCGCCAAGCGGTTTCATTTCTTTGCCGACATCCGGCCAGACCAGCCCGACAATGACCCCGATGATGACCGCGGTTATGACTTGAACTGTTAAATTTTTAAACAGTTTCATATCCTTCATCCCCCTGTCCTATTCGCCTTTTGTGTCTTTCTTACTAGAATGATAGCGTTTTCATAACGTCTGGGGAAGTTTATGATCATAACGGACATTTTGGTCTTTTTGGTCTCAGGTTTATCCTTTTAACACGTAGCGGTTGACCGGCCGGCCGACTCCTCCGTATTGAACGTCCAATTGGATGGCCCCGGTTTTTTCTAAGTAATCAAGATATCGTCTGGCTGTCACTCTGGCGATGCCGAGCGCCTTGGCAACCTCTTCAGCAGAAAGGGATGCGGTTTGCTGTTTCAAAAAAGCAGTGACTTCATTCATCGTGAAGTGATTCAACCCTTTCGGCAGATCCTGTACGGCCTGCTGCGGAATATTCAGGATCGCATCGAGCTGTTCCTGGGAGAGCGTATCATTCGCTTCGATTTTTTGTTTATATTGCTTGTACTTTTCGAGCGCCTGTCTCATTCGCTCAAGCTTAAACGGCTTTAAGATATAGTCAACCGCCCCGTTTTGCAGCATGAGTGAGATCGTTTCCTTGTCTTTTGCAGCGGAGACGACAATGACATCCACTTCAAGCTTTTGCTTTCTGATCTCCTGCAAGGTCTTGATGCCGTCTTTTTTCGGCATGTACACATCGAGAATGACGAGATCCGGCTGTTCTTCTTTAATCAGCTTCATGCCTTCCTCTCCGTTTCCTGCCGTTGCACAGACAGTAACGCCTTTAACAGTTGTAATAAAATCCTTATTGACCTCTTGAACCATCGGATCGTCTTCAATGAGCAGAACCTTCCATTCTTTACGAGCCATGCTGTGCTTCCTCCCCCTTCATTGGAAAAACGATAGAAAAAGATGTCCCCTGCCCCGCATGTGAATCAACTTCTATCGTGCCCGATCCTTTGTCTATGATTTGTTTCACTAGATACAAGCCATAGCCTGTGCCGCCAGTTTTATTGACCGTAAAACCTTTGTCGTAAAGGCGAGGCATATGTGCCGGATCAATTCCGCAGCCGTTATCTTCTATTAAAATAGCAAGGATATCATCTGTTTGTTCGATACTAATGTCAATTCTTTTGTCTTCAGATTGAACGGTTTCAAATGAGCCGAAGGCATTTTCAATCAGATTCCCCAAAAGCACGACGATATCATGCTGATCAACATGCTCGGGAAATTGCTGAAGACTGCTGTTTTCATCTATATGAACAGCAATGCCGAGCTCTCTTCCCCTTCTGATTTTACTTAATAGAAGGCCTGCCGCAGCGTCATTTTGAATCGAGCGGTGCAGAAATTCAGTCACATTTTCCTGCTCAGTTGACGCCTGGAATGCAAGCTGCAAGGCTTTTTCAGATTTCCCCAGCTGGATGAGACCGGCGATCGTGTGCAGCTTATTCATATGCTCATGGTTTTGGACACGGAGCGCCTCCACAAAGTTTCTGACACCAGTCAATTCCTCTGCCATCTTGGCCGCTTCCGTTCTGTCCTGAAAAATCGCAACGGCGCCGATCACTTTTTTCTTCATGACGATCGGAATTCTGCTGCTCATGATGACTTTTCCGCTGACACGAATTTCTTCATTATAAACCGCTTTGTTCCGCTCCACGATTTCGGGCAGGCGCGAATCCTTGAGAACCTCCCAAATCACCTTGCCGATCAGATCCCCCTGCACTTCAAAGATCTGTTTCGCTTTTTCATTAAAAATCGTAATGATGAGACGATTGTCAATGGCGATCACCCCTTCATTCATCGAGTGAAACGTCGCTGTCCGTTCTTCATACATTCGGACAATCTCATGAGGTTCAAGCTGAAACATTTGTTTTTTGATATGGCGGGCCAGCAAAAAGGAACCCGCAAGGCCGAAGCCGAGTGTCAGCACAACGATGAATGCGATATCACGCTTTAAATGAAGCAGGATGTCAGCGATCCCCGGCAGCGTTTTTCCGACAAGCACCACGCCTATTTGGTTCAGGTCTTGATCCTTAACCGGATAAAAAGCGCGAACCGCCGTGCCGATCTCACCCTTTGCTTCAGAGAAATAAATGTGCTCCGCAAACGCTGCCTCCTCGTCTGCACCTTCTGATTTCTTTCCGATGCTTGTGCTGACAGGATGCGTATATCGGATGTGATTCATATCCATGACGACAATATAGTCTGCTTCATTAATCATCCTGATTTCTTCAACCGCATGGCGAACAGCTTCTGTTTGTTTTTTTCGCGCCAAGGCTTCTTTCACTTCTGTCATCTCTGACACTGTCCGGGCCGTATTCATCAGCCGCTTTTTCAGCTCCCGCTCCTCTGTATGCTGAATGTTGCCGATGAGCACAATGCCGCCGATCAAAAAGGAGAAAATGACGAGTATATAGGATAAGATCGTGATTTTCCAACGGATTGAGAGCTTCTTTTTGTTCATCAGCTTCTCCTTTCGGGTCTTTACGAATGTGATTGCCCCCATTATCCTTAACATAGGGGAGGGCTTTTCATGAAGAGTTTGCTTGCATGTCTCACACTGATGATCGCTGGAATTGCAACCGCTTTATTTATCGGATTCCATGATCATACCGGCAATAAAGAGATTGTTTATGATGACGACCAGGAAGGCCTGCAAGATCAAATCGTGTTTAAATTCAGCCACGTGGTTGCTGAAAATACGCCAAAAGGGCTGGCCGCCAATAAATTCGCTGATCTGGTGAACGAAAAATCAGGCGGAAAAATAAAAATAGAAGTATTTCCGAATGGAAGCCTGTACTCGGACATTGAAGAAATTGAAGCATTGCAAAACGGCGATGTTCAATTTATCGCCCCCTCCACATCGAAGCTCGGCATGCTCTCGCCTGAATGGGGAGTGCTGGATCTGCCGTATGCATTTACAGATTACAACGCCGTCAAAAAAGGGCTGAACGGAAGCATCGGCACACAGCTGTTTGATTCTCTAAAGAAAAACCAATTAAAAGGACTGGCCTATTGGACGAACGGCTTTAAGCAAATCACAACAAATCAAGGGCCGGTCAAAACACCTGATGATTTAAAAGGGCAGGATCTGCGCATTATGCAAAGCGATGTAATTGAGGATCAGTTCAAGCTGCTTGGCGCAACACCTCATCAGGAATCCTTCAATTCTACCTTTCAGCTGTTAGAAAACAATGTAGTCGATGGCGAAGAAAATACAATTTCAAACATCTATTCTAAAAAATTTTATAATGTTCAGGACTATTTGACAATAAGCAGCCACGGTTACCTCGGCTACGCTGTCATGACTGATGAACACTTCTGGAAGGCGCAAACACCAGAAACAAGACGCATTTTGACTGAAGCGATGAAGGAGACGACGGAGTGGAATGAAACGTATGCCGAACAAATGAACAAGGAGCAGCTGGAAGAAATCAAAAAGAATTCTGCTATACGTATTTATGAGCTGTCAGATAAAGAGAAACAAGAATGGATGAAGCGTCTTGACCCTGTTTACCGGCAGTATGAGCCCATCTTTGGCCGGGATCTGATCCGGGAACTGTTGGAGCTGCGAAAAGATTCATAGTTCCCATCTCGATACGCTGTTTTTCGTTTATCTTTCTATCGAGAGGAAATATAAAAAGAGATAATCGAAAAAGGAGATGGGTACATGTTTAAGCACACAAAAATGCTGCAGCATCCTGCTAAACCAGATCGTCCAGATCCATTATTCGCTAAAAAAATGCAAGAAATTTTAGGCGGGCAATTCGGAGAAATTTCAGTTGCCATGCAGTACTTATTTCAAGGCTGGAACACAAGAGGAAATGAAAAATACAAGGACTTGCTGATGGATACGGCAACTGAGGAGCTCGGGCATGTTGAAATGATCGCAACGATGATTGCCAGGCTTCTTGAGGATGCCCCTCTTGATCAGCAGGAAAAAGCTGCTGAAGATCCGGTCATCGGCTCCATCCTGGGCGGCATGAACCCTCACCATGCGATTGTATCAGGACTTGGCGCCATGCCGGAAAGTAGTACAGGCGTACCTTGGAGCGGCGGTTATATCGTAGCAAGCGGAAACCTGCTGGCAGACTTCCGCGCCAACCTGAATGCGGAATCTCAGGGCCGTCTGCAGGTCGCACGCCTGTTTGAAATGACGGATGACAAAGGCGTCAAAGATATGCTCAGCTTCCTGCTGGCGCGTGACACGATGCACCAAAATCAATGGCTCGCCGCCATTAAAGAATTAGAAGCACAGGAAGGTCCGGTTGTGCCGGGTACATTCCCGAAAGCGCTCGAAAAACAAGAGTTCTCACATCAGCTTATCAATTTCTCTGAAGGCGAAGAAAGCGCCAAACAAAACTGGCTGAATGAAAAAGCGCCGGACGGAGAAGCCTTTGAATATGTGAAAGAAGCAAAAACGTTTGGAGAAAAACCGGAGTTAAAACCAGCACCGCCTTTTGTTCATAATACACTTCCGGGACGCGAGTAAAGAGACAAGCCCAAAACATGATGTTTTGGGCTTTGATTATGCCTTCAGAACCGTCCAGTCTGGTTCGTACCGGATATCAGGGTTATGTAACAGATCGTGAACGAACGGTTTATCCTCTTCGTATACCGTCACCTCTATCGAAAGAATTACAGCCTTCTGATCGTTTCCTCGTATATGCTGTCATGTTCGTTCTCCATAAAATGATCGTAGGCTTCTCTGTTTTCCCATACACTGATGATTTCTGCAGTGAGCGGCTCGTCTATCGTTTTTCGCCAGCCGCCGGCCTGTTTGATGAAGCCGCTTATATGCGATAACGCCCCCCATTGTGACTGCGCTTTTGCAAATGCTTCAGCGTTTGCAGCGTCTACTTCACATACAATCCTTTTGATCAGCATGGCTACTCCTCTATGATGACGGTTTCGGCTTGTTTATGCTCCACACAGAGATTTACCGTCCTGACGTAAGAGCGTGTGCGGTGAACCGTGCCTTTCGGGATCAGCAGGCTGTCATTTGCTTTGAGCACCGCGGTTTCTTTGTCTTTAAAATCGATCAGCAGCTCACCTTCAAGAACAATAAACAATTCGTCTGAGTCAGGGTGATGGTGCCAGTCATATTCTCCCGTAAACACCGCAAGGCGCACACAATGGTCGTTGACCTCTGAGATTGAAAAATTGGCGTGCTTTTCTTTGACTTCATTTGCGATGGCGAGCAAGTTTTGCATCTTGGACATTAGCGAAAACCCCTTTTTCACTTATTGTATCGCAATAGTGGCATAAATTGAGAAGATTCCAAAAAAAAGCGATCCAGCTGATGTGCCGGATCGCTTTTTTATTTACAGGTTGTCTGCCTTTATGCTTTTGATTAGTCGTTGTTGCGGGCGTTTCCGCCTTTTGAGCCAATTTCTTGGTAGAATTCTTTATCATGATTTTTGCTTGTAGCCTCTCCGCCTTTACGGCCGATATCTTGATAGAATTCTTTGTCATGGTTTTCGCTAGTGGCTTCTCCGCCTTTTTCGCCGATTTCTTGATAGAACTCTTTGTCATGATTTTCGCTAGTGGCTTCTCCGCCTTTTTCACCGATTTCTTGATAGAATTCTTTGTCATGGTTTTTGCTTGTGGCTTCTCCGCCTTTTTTCCCAATCTCTTGATAGAATTCTTTGTCATGGTTCTTGCTTGTTGTTTCTCCGCCTTTTCTACCTGCTTCTTCTCTGCTCATTTTGTTATCGTCTGCCATTTTGAATTCCTCCTTTAATTGGTGTTGGTTGTTGTATTCCCGCTCACAATTCTTTTAAACAAACAAAACACATTGGGTATGTTTCCACTAAAAAAAGCAGGCGGATCGCGGTGTCCGTCTGCTTTCTGCTATTCCATCTCTCGTTCTGTTTCTTTCAGTCGTTCAAGAATGCGCCTCTTTTTGTACAGCATCATGCCTGTCTCGGTAATGTCGTTTAATGTTGAGCGATTGGCAGCGGCGCCAAAAACCATTCCGGCAACCGGCACCATCTGGAAAAGTTTTTTCCAGCCAAACGTGTCTCGATAGCCCAAAACGACTTCTCGCCAGCCTTGGATTTGAGAAGCGACATTCTTATATGTACGGTCTTGATCGTAGTGTTTTAATTCCTGCAAAATCGTTCTTTTGCCGACAACATCAGCCGACGTCAGCTGCAGACATTTCACAATGAAGACGCGTTCTTTTTTCTCCTTTGGATCATAGCCGTATGCGACTGCGATATCCTGTAATGTTTTTAGTGATAAGCCAAGCACTGCCGGAATGTCTGCCGCCAGCGTAAACACGCCGCCCACACCGGTTGTCGCGCCTTGAACGGTTGCTGCGTTGGTTCTGTTTTTGCCCATTCCTTCCGCAATTTCATCCATGACAGGAAGAGGCGCTTTCCGGATGTCCTCCAGTGATTCAAAGATCTCCTCCGGCAGTTTCTTTTGAAACATCCTGATAATCTGTTTTTCAGATGTCAGGTACTGTCCGCCTGTTTGAACAAAGCTGCCGACCTCATCCAAGAGCTTGCCGATCTTTTTCTGGATGAATTCCGGTGTCAGCTTGTCCAGCAGCTGAAACGGGAGACGGCTGAGCTTTTCCCAAAACCAGATTTTTTGCTGATCTTTTTCCCATTTCTCTATCTCTTTTAATTGCTGATGTAAGTCTTCTTTTCGTTCCGTTGTCACCCAACCCGCACTTCCCTTCCGTTTTTTCTACTATATAGTATACCTTCATTTTTTCGGATGCGTTTTTATTTTTCACCTGCGGGTACCATTTTTATAAAAGGAAAAGGAGTGATGGACATGCCTTGGTCGATGAAGGATTATCCTGCTTCATTAAAAAATCTTGAGAAGCCGGTGAGAAAAAAGGCGATAGACATTGCGAATGCGATGATTGATGAAGGCTATGGGGAAGGGCGCGCGATTCCAATTGCGACAAGCAAAGCGAAGGAATGGGCGGAAAACGCCTCTACAGATGAAATTGATGATTTCCTGACGCATGATGATGAGACAGAACGCGATGCTGATCCAAGCAGCGGCAGCGGCCCCGAGCTCATGAATAAACCAGAGCATGTTATTAAGCATAAAAAAGGCTGGGCAGTCAAAGCCGAGGGCGCCAAACGTGTGTCTGAAATCAAGGATACAAAGAAAGAAGCGATTGAACGGGCAAAGGAAATCGCGACGCATAAAGGCACTGAGGTCATTGTTCATTTAGCTGACGGCAGTGTGCAGAGAAAGATTAAAACAGGATCATAAAGGAATATGCTTTTAAGTGTTTCGAAATGATCAGGAGCGGTTATTGATTGGTAAATCATTTATGAGAGGTGATCATGATGCTTAGCTTTTTGGTTTCATTAGTTGTTGCTATTGTTATCGGATTAATTGGGAGCGCCATTGTAGGAAACCGGCTGCCGGGAGGAATTTTCGGCTCTATGATTGCCGGGCTGATCGGCGCTTGGATTGGGCACGGACTTCTTGGCACATGGGGACCGAGCCTCGCCGGCTTTGCTATTTTCCCGGCCATCATCGGGGCAGCCATCTTCGTATTCTTGCTGGGCCTTATATTCCGCGGGCTGCGGAAGGAAGCCTAGACTCATTAGATACAGAAGGCATCGTTTCGAACTGAAACGATGTCTTTTTATATGGGACCTTATCCCGAATCCCTACATATCATGTTACATAACAGGGAAAAATTCAGAAGTGTATTTTGAACATTTTCGGTTGACAAGAAACCGGGATGGTCATATGATGTAGATAAAATAATTTGCCTTAAGGAAACTCTTTGTTGTACGGCAAAAACAAACAGAATTCAGGTGAGACATGATGAACAAGGACATCACAGCACAATCTCCCCGTTCCAAAGCCGTCCAAGATGCGCTTGACGGGAAAATCAGAGGATTCAGAGGGCTGCTCCCTTTTCTCGGCCCTGCATTTATAGCAGCCATTGCCTATATTGATCCCGGCAACTTCGCAACGAATATTTCGGCGGGTTCTAAATACGGATATATGCTCTTATGGGTGATCTTATTTTCTAATATCATGGCGCTTTTAATTCAATCCCTATCCGCCAAACTCGGTATTGCGACAGGCAAAAATCTGCCTGAGGTTGCCCGTGAAGAATTCCCGAAGCCTGTTTCGATCGGATTATGGATTCAGGGCGAGCTGGTCATTATCGCAACTGATCTGGCGGAATTTATCGGAGCGGCTCTGGGACTGTATTTGCTGTTCGGCATTCCGATGCTTGAAGCGTCTATTATAGCTGCGATCGGTTCTTTCGCGATATTGGAGCTTCAGCGCCGCGGTTATCGCTCACTTGAAGCCGGTATTGCCGGTATGCTGTTTGTGGTCGTGATCGCCTTTGCGCTGCAGACCTTTTTCGCAAAGCCTGATGCCGTGTCAGTGATGAAGGGCCTTTTTGTCCCGGCGTTTCATGGCACTGACAGTGTGCTTCTTGCAGCGGGTATTCTTGGCGCAACTGTTATGCCGCACGCCATTTATTTACACTCTGCCCTTACACAGCGGCGGGTGATTGGCAAAACTGATGCAGAACGAAAAAAAATCTTTAGGTTTGAATTTATTGATATTTTAATAGCGATGCTGATTGCAGGGGCTATTAATGCAAGTATGCTGATTGTGGCTGCCGCATTATTCTTCAAAAACGGCCTGTTTGTTGAGGATCTCGACGTCGCATTTCAGCAATTCGGACATCTAGTCAGCCCTATGTCTGCGGCTTTATTCGGGATCGGGCTGCTCGTTGCCGGTCTATCCAGTTCGTCTGTCGGCACACTTTCAGGGGACGTGATTATGCAAGGATTTATCAACTACCGAATTCCGCTGTATGTACGGCGTTTTATCACGATCATTCCGCCGATCTTGATCATCGCGTCAGGCGTTAATCCGACGACCGCTCTCGTACTGAGCCAAGTCGTGCTGTCCTTCGGGATCGCCTTTGCCCTCATTCCGCTTATTATGTTTACAAGCAATAAACGGATCATGGGATCTCTAATCAACGCCAAATGGGTCACAGTGGTGTCTTGGCTGATTGCGGTATTGATCGTCGCTTTGAATGTGTTTTTAATTGTAGATACGTTTCGATAAAAAAACCGGCTTCTAAAGCCGGTTTTTATTTTTTCGCAAAAGCTCATTGATACCCTTTTTGACAGAAATTTGTTATGATAAAAGAAAAATCGGAGTTTTGATGATGTCAGTATTTATTCTGTTTTATTTGTGGATTGTTCCTATTGTTATCGGCATTTTATGTTCTGTTGCTGCCCATAAATCCAAGGGAAAAATGAGAGTCGCGCCCGGCATTGCCATGATCGTGCTCAGTATCATTTCCCTAATCACGGCGTTTACGGCCGGACACACAAATTTCCACGTGTTTATCGGCGGCATGTTTTTATTCGGCACCTTCTTGGTCGGTTCTGCTTTTCCTTTCTTCTTCGGGCTGAAGAAAAAAGAGAAATAACCCTATTATGAGAAGAGTTCTGTAAGATTTGATAAGAATAAACATACAAGGACAAATGCATCTCATTACTTTGAAACAAGATGCATTTGTCCTTTTGTCTGTATTGAGTATGGCCAAATCAGTTCCTAATACATACACCGATCATTTTATGAATTCAAACATGTTATAGCTGAAAATACGTTTGTTTCCAACAAAAAACAGAGGCCTTTTGGGGCCTCTGTTTTCTGTTTTTTTAAAATAACCGTTTCAAACTTTTCTTCAGTGACGGCATTTCAAATTTTTGGTTTTCGAAGAAGTTTTTCAGCATGTACTTGCTAAAGCCTTTCGCCTGCCCGTAGGTGATTTTGCCAGGCAGCGGCGGTTCGTTTCCAATCATGACATCCACAACGACAGGTTGGTCAGAGTGCAGCGCCTCATGGAAAGCCGGCGCAAGCTCTTCCGCTTTGGTCACTTTGATGCCCTTTGCTCCGCAGCTTTCTGCAAATGCGGCATAGTCGACATTTTGAAGTTTTGTGACATAGTCGATATTGCCTTTGACCTGCTGCTCGTACTCAATCATGCCGAGATTTTCGTTGTTTAAAATAACGACTGTGATCGGGAGCTTATATTTGACGGCGGTCGGGAGGTCCTGCATGACCATGGAAAATCCCCCGTCACCGCAGACGGCGATCGCCTGGCGTTCCGGTTCGGACAAGCTTGCTGCGATCGCTCCCGGCAGGCCGAAACCCATTGTCGCAAGCCAGCTGGAAACGATGAAATCCTGGTTCGCGTTCATTTTGAAATGACGCGCCATCCAGACTGTCACAGTGCCGACATCTACAGAGAGCACCGCATCATCGGCTGCCGCTTCCTGAAGACGTGCCACGACCTGCTGAGGTTTAAGCGGTGTTGTTGCCTCTGTCTCATCTTTTTCAATTTCGTTCCACCAATGCTGCATATGTTCTGTGCAGGCATTCAGGAATCTTCTATCTTCCTTGCGTTCAATATACTCTGTCAATTCGCGCAGGCCGAGAGCCGAATCGCAGACAAGGCCCGCTGTCACCGGATACCGTTTTCCGATTTTTGCCGGATCTGAATCGAGCTGTATCGCCGGCGTGTCATCAGGCAAATAATCACGGTACGGGAAGGACGTTCCAAGCATGATTAATAAATCACATTCCTCCATTGCCTCATAAGCCGGCTTTGTTCCGATCTGCCCGAGGTTGCCGAGAAAATGCGGATGCTTATCGGGAACAACACCCTTTGCCGGGAGTGTAACAACGATCGGAGCGGCGGCTTTGTCCGCAAATTCTAAGAGCTCCCGTTTCGCCTTTTTCATTCCCTGCCCTGCCAGGATAATCGGCTTCTTAGCGTTATTAATATATTGGGCGCAGGTGACGAGCTGTTCTTTTTTCGGTTCAAGGTTCCCTTCAATATACACTGGTGAAGTATACACGGGCTCCCGTTTGATTTTCTCCGCAAACAAATCATCTGACACGCTCAATACCGCAACGCCTTTTTTGCTGTAGGCGGTCCTGATCGCCTGATTTAAGAGATCCGGAAGTGATTCTGCGCTATGTACCTCTCTGTTGAACACAGCCACGTCCTCAAACATTTGCTCCAGCTTAATCTCCTGGAAATAGTCCCGTCCGACTTCGCCAGAAGAAACCTGTCCTGCAATCGCCAGCACAGGGGCGCCGTCCGCTTTTGCATCATATAAACCATTTAATAAGTGCACCGCTCCCGGCCCTGCGATTGACAGACAGACTCCGATCTTGCCGGTGAGTTTTGCTTCAGCCGCGGCTGCCAGTGCCGCTACCTCTTCGTGGCGGGTTTGAATGAACTTCAGTTGATTTCTTTCGTGTCTTAATTCTTCAATAAACTCATTTATACTGTCTCCGGGGATGCCGTATACATGATCAACTCCCCATTGCTCAAGCAGCTCTGTCATTACTTGTCCTGCAGTTTTGTGTGTCATAACGTATCCTCCTTTTTCCTTTTTTCAATACCACAGGAGAAAGGCTTTAAAACCCGGAGACCTTTATCGCTTGCCCAGTCTTCTTTTCAACAGGTCGATCGCCGCGAGCAACCCTATATCCTTGACGGTGACATTTACATCTTGAGCGCCGTTTTTGAAATCATTGATCTGCCTTTTTCGGTTCGGCACCATAAAAAGCGGCAAACGCCCCGGAGAAACCCACTTTAATCCCGCTGTCTCTGTGCCGTTAGCCATTGCTTGTCCGCCTGTTATGCTTCCGAAAAACACATGCTGTTCATCTTGAAACTTTGGCCTTAGGTAAACACCTATTTTCGCAGAAAGCGCTGCATTGTATCCCGTTTCTTCCAATACCTCCCGCACTGCCGCTTCCTCAGCCGATTCCCCGGGGTCAACCCTGCCGCCCGGCAAATCTCATAGAGGGACATCTTTTCGTTTCACCAGCAGAATTTGCTGACTTTCGTTCAGTACGATCACAAAAGCACCTTGTGTATACACCGCCATACCTCCCATTCCAACAAAAAAGGACCAAGGTAATTCCCTTGGTCCTAGAGCTTTACTTTTTAAAGTGATACGGCAGTGTGGCAACCATTATGTCCTTTTTCCAGAACAGCCGGACTCTGAGGAGGAAGGCCGATTGGTTGTGAAGGATGGTGTGCCAGCGTTTTTTCGTTATAAATTGCGGAAATAGCACCATAACGGAAAACTGCTCCTTCTTCGCTTTTGCCTCAACTGTTTCCAAAAACTTATCAAACGGATGGACAAGGCTTCTGTACGAGGAGTGAAGCGTCACGAGACGCACGCCGTTATTAAGCTCTTCCCAGCGTTTTTCGAATTTCTTTTCCTGTTCTCTGTCAAATGACACGTGAACGGCGATCACCTGATCGGACAGTGATTTCGCATAGTGAATCGATTTTTGCACGACGGTGGTGACACCAGCCACAGGCACAATCACAACGGTGCCTTTGATTTCTTCCGGCTCTTTGTCTACGATGCGAAGCTGTTCGCCAACCGCTGTATAGTGATTTTTAATCGCAAAAAACAGCAAAACGACGATAGGCATAAAGATTAACACAGGCCATACGACATTAAACTTCGTCACAAACAGAATGGATAGAACCATAAATGAGATCAGAGCGCCACAGGAGTTGATCAGCATTTTTCCGATCCAGCCTTTTGGTTTTTGCTTGATCCATTTCATGCACATGCCGGTTTGTGAAAGCGTAAATGGAATAAATACGCCCACAGCATATAACGGGATTAAGTGCTCCGTCTGTCCTCCGAATAAGATAATGAGAACAATGGAGGCAAAGCCTAAAAAGATAATCCCATTTGAGAAGCCTAAGCGGTCGCCCCTGACTGTAAACATTCGCGGCATATACTGGTCTCTCGCCAGGTTGAAGGCAAGCTGCGGGAAGGCTGAAAATCCCGTATTTGCCGCAAGAACCAAAATAAGCGATGTGACACCTTGGATGACATAGTAGAACACATTCCGCCCGAAGGTTTCGGACGCAATTTGTGAAACCACTGTTTCATCAGGCTTCGGCGCCGTACCATACCCGTACGCGAGCACCGTGATGCCGGAAAACAGAATCGCCAGCAAAATCCCCATCATCGCAAGCGTTCTTGCCGCGTTTCGCGCAGGCGGGTTTTTGAATGCAGGAATCGCATTAGAAATGGCCTCAACCCCGGTCAATGCTGAGCAGCCGGAGGAAAAAGCCTTAAGCAGCAAAAACAGCGTAATGCCGGCTACAGGTGTGCCGAGCGGTGTATGATGGGCTGGCTGGTCTATTTGTCCTGTCATGAGTTTAAACAACCCGACTGCAATGAGAACCAAAAGCGCCACCACAAACAGATAAACCGGGTAGGCAAGTATGGATGCCGATTCCGAAAGCCCGCGCAGGTTCAAAATCATAATCACTAACACGAGAAAAATAGCGATCGGCACATGATAATCATGCAATGCAGGAAAGGCTGACGTGATGGCGTCCGTGCCTGCGGAAATACTTACCGCTACTGTTAAAATATAATCAACAAGCAATGAACCGCCCGCAATCAATCCCGGTTTTTCACCGAGATTTTCTTTAGAAACGACATACGCCCCGCCGCCCTGCGGATAAGCGTAAATAATTTGCCTGTATGAAAGAATCAGTGCGAGCAGCAAGATGAGAACGCCAACCGCAATCGGAATGGAGTACCAAAATGCGGCAGCACTGATTGTTGCCAAAATGATTAGAATTTGTTCTGTCCCATATGCGACAGATGACAGCGCATCTGAGGAAAGCATAGCCAAGGCTTTTAATTTCGTCAGTTTTTGCTCTCCAGCTGCTTGGGATTTTAGTGGTTTCCCAATCAAAAAACGTTTGATTGAATGATACATCGATGTCTTCCCCTTTTAATTTCTCATTTTTCAATTAAAACAATAAAACATCAGTGTCTTGCTCTCACATGTTGATGATAGTCCTTTCTGCTATGATGTCTCTGTATGCGATTTGCATTCAAAAATGAACAACAAAAAACACAGAGGCAAACGGATGCCCCTGTGCCATAACATCGAACACAGGTTTCATTCATCTCCTCTCACGAACGCTTACGAGGTTAGCTGACGGATTCGGGCATATGAGAGTTAGCCCTACCTAAAAAGGATTCACCCCAACGGCAAAAAGCCGTTCTATTGGGTCCCCCGCTCTGATTTCAGATTAAGCGATTTGTTTTCTAAAAGAGATCATACTCCCGTTCCCGCACGTTGTAAAGAGGCTTATTGGCTGAGAGAAAAAAATAAAATGACAGGTTCCACAAATGGAATTTACTTACCAAAAATAAAAAAACAGAGGCTAAAATCGCCTCTGTTTTATTCTGTATCTGTCTTTCTTTTTCTGCGTCTTACAGCAATCCAAATGAATACTGCCGCAATCACCATAATGAGTGCCAGCACACCAATATACATCCATTTCTGGCTATGATCCTGTGTTGATTGTTCTGCGTCGGAACTGTTTGTTTCCGATTTGAGCTGCTGGTGGTTTGTAAACACCTGCTGGCTATTTGTTTCATTAAGGACGGTTGCCGACTCATCGTTGCTGTTCAGATAACTGATGATCTCTTTTGTGACAGCCGTGCCATCTCCTTTTGACGGTGCAAAGACAGCCATTGTATAGCGTGAATCCCAAACCGATGCTTGGGTAAATACCACTTGTTTTGTCGTCTCATTCAGCATCTCGAAACCAGATACATCAAACGAGCCGTTCTTTTCCTGCGGCACAAGCAGATCTGATGATTTCTCCTTCAGAAGAGAAAATTGATTGATCCCCCCTATGAAAATGAGGTTTCGTCCTTTCGCATCCTTTGCTGTAACGTCAGATGATTTCTTTACCGTATATGAATGCTGTGCTTCGCTGCCAAAGGATTCCGTTACGAGAGAAAGCTCCTCTAGCTTCGATTGGCTTACGGTGTCAGGAAGCACGATTAACGTTGTTTGATCCTGGTTTCCGGCGTAAGGCAGCGGCCACTCTTGAAAATCCGCTGACGGAGACATGCCTTTGATGGCGTATGATAATGTACTGTTTTTATCGATAAAAACCCACTTTTCTTCATCAGTGGTGTTGCAAGGGTTGTTTTCCTTTAAACCGGTCGTGACGAACTGAATATCAATGTAGCGGTTTTTTTGCAGCAGCTTAGGGTCCACTTTCACTGTGACATGATAGAATCCGTTTTTATCTTCTTTTCCTAATTCATCAAGTCGGACCGAGTGCGGCTGGCCGTTGATCATCACTTTCAGTTCTGCGGCCTGAGAGGCTGACTCGTTTTCAGCCGTTGAGGCTTGAATCGTTTCAGACTTTTTCAGTTTAAGCGACAGCTTCGCCGATTGGTTTTCATCTAAAACAGCCGAAGCCGGATAAAAATAATGTGCTGAAGATGTTTTGTCGGCTCCAATTGTGATATCGCCCGCTCCAAAATTCTCAAGGGTCAGCTTATCGCTTTCTTTTTTTTCAGTCTGCTGAAGCTTGCTGATTGAAAGTGTATCGCCGCTGAGTTGGCCTGTATATGTCTGATCTGTCATCACGCTGATTTTTTTAGTGAGCGCGTCCTCGGACGCCGCTTGCGCAAACAGAACCGGCTGCTGTTTGCCCTCTGCTTTCAGCACCCGCTCCGCAAGCAGAAGGTTTTCTCCTTTTGCCTGTAGCCCGGCTTGTTTCAACAGTTTTTTCACTTTGCCGTTCCAATGCTTGTCCACACCGATAACAATCGTCGGCTTATCGATTTTTTTCAGTTCAGATTCCGTGACATACGCAATACTGACACTGCTGTCCACCGTTTTCAAATAGCCTTCTGTTTTAACAGCAGCTTCTATTTCTGCCGAACTTGGGTCATCCGGAATGACGATGGCTGTTTCTTCCGCTGTATTTCCAGATTGGGCGAAAGGATACGGATAATGGTCCAGCGACGTTCCCTTCGCTTCACTGCTGTCAGCAAGTGTCAGCCGGCTGTCCGGATAAATTTTGATCCAGTTGCCTGATGTATCCTGTCTGACGCACACGCCCTCTTTCATTACGCCGTAGAATTTCAGCGATACGTTGTGATAGCCTTGCGCAGACTGGCTTTTATTCAGATTCAGCTTCACTGTTTTCCGTTTGGAATCACCATCAAGCTTTAACGTCTTGACCGGTTCATCATCAATGACAGCCGTTAACGATGATGGAGAAATTAAAAGATTTGATGCCTCGTATTCGATTACCAATTGCTGATTGCCCGAAGAGGCGCCTGCCGGGATCTGATACGTCAGCTCTGCGCTGTCTTTTGATCCATACAGTGTAATCAGCTCGCTTGTCAGCACCTGCTGTTTGGCTTGTTCTTGGCTGCTTTTCCCGAGGAGCGAACCGCTGACCTGTACGTCTTTGGCAAGAGCCGTTTGTCCAGTCATCACCAGCAGCATGAAGCTTGTGAGAAAAATCATTATTTGTTTCAAAAAGGTCACCCGCTTTTATGTTGATTGTATCGTTCTGTCTTGTACCATTTGACCTCTTGCTTGAATAAACGGTGCTTGATTTCTACGAATAAAGAGTAGATAACAAGCACAATCCATGCCTGCGAGTATGTGAAGTACATGAGAAATACGATAAAAAAGTTTTGCTTGTTCATTTCTGTTTTTTCAATGCTCAACGTAATCATGACCTCTGTCATAAATAAGAAAAACGCCAAAATCCAGAGAATCATTGCCAAAAATCCAACAGACAAATGCAGATCATAAAACAAATTCACTACAAAAATCGCATTTGACATGATCACGCCAAAGAAAAACAGGAAGTACGTAAAGAAAAAATAAAACAAATCAAAGATAATCCGTTTTCGTTTCAGCTTAAAAAACTGCGCCAAAAATTTGAGCACGACATATTGATTGCCGCGCGCCCATCGGGTGCGCTGGCGCCACCATACCTTCCATGTTTCCGGTTCCTGCTCCCACGTGATGGCGGCAGGGAAAAAGCGGATGTGGTAGCCGAGATTATACACCCGGATGGTCAGCTCAGTATCCTCAGCGAGCGCTTTGTCATCCCAGCCTCCGAGCTTTTCGATAATGCTTCTGCGGATCGCGAAGTTGGTGCCTGGGATCGTGGCGATTTTGAACCACTTCCATCTGCCTCCCTGGGCCATCCACTGAAAACAGATCGTTTCGATATTAATAAACCTTGTCAGCAGCGTCTTTGCTGCATTGATGACGCGGAATTTTCCTACCACGGCGCCTGCCTTTTCGTCATTCATCAGGCCGAGCACGAGGTAATACACGGCCATTTTCTCAGGCGTGTTGTCGGCGTCATACACACAGATCACATCGCCGTTCGATTCGGCAAAACCCGAGTTAAGTGCAGAGGATTTTCCTTTTCCTGCATTTGGCGGCTTCGTAATCACCATTTTGATGAAATCGTATTTCTCGGAAAATTCATTGACGATATCACCCGTCCGGTCTGATGAATTATCATTAACGACGATAATCTCCAGCCGGTCCTTCGGATAATAAAGGTTGACCATCGCCTTCAGCGTCTGCCGAATCACAACCTCTTCGTTATGCGCCGGGATGAGAACGCTGACCTTCGGCAATTCCTTCATGTTTTCTCTCCACTTCGAGATATTCCGTTCGAAGGTCATATAGTGGCGAAACCCGCCCTGCATGAGGAACATGTGGTAGAGAAGCATCACCCATATTAAACTTAGCGAAATAAAGAACAGCGTATTACCCAAGGCTTCTTCTCTCCTTAAAAATTCGTTTTTTCAATGTGGCTCTCAAGTAAAACGTATAACTGACAAACATGATGACAAATAAGAGCACAACAGCGGAGAGAATCCATAACGCCTTTTCAAGAGGGGTTTGCCGGTGATGATCGAAAAACTCGTCAATGGCGCTTACGCCGTTTTTCACCTGAATCGTTCCGTCACCGCTTGTATGAATTTCCACTTTGTCTGTTTTGACGGTTTGTTTCGTTTTCTTTAAATCAAGCCATTCACTGTCTGGAATGCGTTCCATCTGATCAACCAGCTCCGGCAGATATTTCATCCCAAGGTACGGGTGATAAAATCCACCGGCTACTCCGCCTTCAAAATCAATCATCTGGGAGATGTGCTCCTCCATCTCACCGAGCGGGTTTTGCTTTGATGTGTCGACAAAACCGATCGTTTCCGGATAAAGCGTCATTCCGTGCAATATCGAAGGAGCAGTCACAAACGGAGGTGCACCGGATGTTTTCCATGTTGTGCTGCTGAGCTGGACCTGGCCGAAAATGCTTGTAAAATACTGCGAGGCGATTTGATAGCCATAATCGGACATCGTGTAATGCGGCGCTTCAAACGCCAGCGGGTAAAGACCCGATGATGTCAAATCCTCAATGGCACGCGTCAGTTTTTGTTTTGTATACGTTTCTTCCTTTTCCCGAAATGGTTCGAGATAGCTGTGATAGGCTTGTTCGTTCGGGAAGTCCTGTTCTTTCTCCAAAACGGACGGGGGGTCTTCGGCATTTCCGGATGTAATCGGCTGATCCGCCTTTGCATCCCAAAATTCAAAGCCCTCTCCCGTTTCACTGTAGCGATAAGCGTGAGTATAGCCGTGAACAATGATACTGCCGCCCATGCTTTGCAGCTTTTTCAGCACCTTGACCATCTTCGGTTGATCAGACAAATACACTTTGTCGCCTGTTTCCGGATTCAAGTAAACCGGAATGACCGCCAGGATAAAAGGAATATGCCGCTTATGCAGGTATGTACCGGCTTGAAGCAGCAATTTTTCATCAGACATCGGGCTGATATCCTCGAGACGCAAATACAATAACGTCGTCCCCGCCTTCTCTCCGAAAGCTCCTCTGAGCTGTTTCGCCACGATTAAATTGTCATTTAACAAATTTGTTAATCCAATGTACACATTCCCTTTTTTTGTTTTCCATATAAAAGAATGCGTTGTGCCGTCATCGGCTTTGAAGGTGTAAAGCGCCGTTCCTTTCAGGCCTGATACACTCAGCACGTTAAGCCCGCTTTCCAGAGACACATCGGCCTTTTCCGACCTGCTGTGAACCTGAAACACATTTTCTTTGCGGGCTAATGAAAGCCCGGAAAATTGGCTGATTTGGCCTGCGTTATAGCCAATGGCGACAACCGGTTTTTTTACGCCGCTGATAAGAGACAGCAGTTTTTTGCTGAGCTTTCTTTTCGTTTGGCCGTAATAAATCACATGGTCTTTCCCTTTGAAATCCGACGCTTCAACGTCTGAATCTTTTTTGACTGTCACATGGGATGTAAAGTGGCCCGCAAGCAAATCGAGCATTTTGACTTGTGACGACTCTTTGCCATCCAAGGTTGAATAGATGATGAGAATGCCGGCATCTTGATCTTTCGCTTGCGCAGAAACGGGAAAAGACGCAATAGCTGAAAATAGAAGCATCATGACGCATAGCAGTGTGATTCCTTTATAGTTCATTCATCATCATCTCGTTTTCCAGTTCTTCTAAAAATTGTTCAGCTGTTCTGATATCGTTGCGGTAAGGCAAAAAGCAAACGTGGAACGTAAGCGACACATACTTTCCATTCTCCAGCTGATATGTATCCAATTGTTTCTTCAGCTTAGTCAGAACTGCCGGCATATGTTCAGCAGACGTGTGCGTCAGCACGATCCCGATACGCTCGTCAGAGGGACGGAATTTCTTATCCGTTTCCCGAACACTTGTCCTGATTTGCTGACTGACATATTGGAAGAGGCGGTCCGTTTCTTTTTCACCGTACAAAGACTTAAACTCTTTGAAATAATGCACATGGAGCAGCAAAAACACAAAAGAATTGCCGTAGCGCTCCGCCCGCTTGATTTCTTCTGAAAGCTCCAGCTTCATCCTTTGCTTGTTATCAAAACCGGTCACTCTGTCAACAGCAACAAAGCTTTTAATTTCGGATTGAAGCCGTGTCATTGAGAGTCGAAGCTCTGCTGTAATATCGTGGATTCTTCCAGAAATAAAAGAAAACAGCAAAAGCGCGATTCCCCACACGACAAGCATTCGCAGCCCTTCCTCAGCCAGAAAAAGCGATGTCTGTCCAGTCTGGAAAAACATCATTAAGGTGCCGAGAACAAAGAGTACGATTAAGGTCACTGCCAGTGCATAAATCGGGCCGAACCAGATGCCTGCGGCGATGACGACAAATGTGATGCAAAGGATCAGAGCACCTTCTGATTGCTGGGCTGGCACATAATAAATAAACAAAGACAGGGCCGCGATGAGCCCTGAAAAATAAGCAAATAATTTTTGTGATTCACTGAATGATATTTTCATTAAAAAGCTTCCTTTCGGCTAACAGCGGCAGCAGATTGTCAAATGAATGCGTCTGAGTGCCGCTCATATAGCCTCCATAATACGATTTCACCGGATCATGAATTTCAAAGTCATTCATTCTGTCATATATGGCTTTGATGACATAACTGTTTTCATGCTGTTTTGTCAAAAACAATGCGGCTAATGCATATACGGATGGAGACTCATATTGGACGGCAGGCTCCTTGGTATCTGCCGAATACCGCCCGTACAGCTTTCCGTTTTTCTGAAATTCCTGCTTGATCCAGTCCGCTAAAACAGATGCTTTTTCATCCCCTTCCGGCAAATGCCAAGCAGCATAAAGCTGATCAATCAGGTTGATTTCACTATCATATGTGTATTCCTTCGTCTCCGAGCTGTATGTCTTCGGCAGAAAGCCATTTTTTAAAGGAGCTGAATAGAGAACATTGGCATTCCGCTGTTCTGTTTCTTCGTCTATGATTCCATTCTTCTTTAAGACAGCTAAGGCATCAGGCATGACGTATGAAATTGTCACATCCTTTGAAGCGGCCTGTGAGTCGTAAAAGTCTGTAAAAAACCCGTTGTTCATATTGTATGTCTTCAAAGACGTGCCGATATCCCTAGCCGTTTGCGCGTAGTCGCTGCGGCCCCATTTTGCGGCGGCTTGGTCAAGAGACAGCATAATTCTCATATCATCTATCAGCGCATTCGTCCCGCTCGCTTGGCCATTTTGAATCTTCCACGTCACCAAGTGATTGCTCATCAGAAATGAATCAGTCAGATGCTGATATTGATCCTGGAAATGCGGTGCGTCATTTTTGCTGAGCAGAAACTCCATCCACAGTCCGAGAGATTCCGACAAGTAAGAAGGCTGGTCTGAAAAATCGGTTTTGATCAGCCCTTTGTCATTCATTAAATTGTGATAGATGAAATATTCCGCCGGCTGGAGCGGGCTGGCATTCACTTCTGTCGCCGACTGATTTTGGATCTTGTTTCCAGCTTCAGCACACCCTGCGGAAAGTCCGATAGATAAGAAGAATAAGATGACAGCAATTAGTACATGCCTCACAGGCAAATCCCCCTTTGTCGCCTGAAGCAAATCAGACGCTCACAAATAGTTATAGACGAAAATATGACTGCCATGTTACAAAGTACATTTACTATAAAAGAAAAAAATGCAGATTGCTAGCTTTTTTTCCCCTTTTTGAACATTAAGAAAACAGGACCTAAGTCCAATAGAAAAACCTGTGCGATAGGCACAGGTTTTTTTATTATTTATCCAAACCGAGTTTTTTCAGCTGTTCTGCCAGCGCGTTGTTAATCGGCTCATCTTTATTTTGTTTTTTCATATAAGAGGATACGTCCCGTTTGGTAGCACGCGCTTTGTCTTTGTTTTTTCGTTTTTCAAATACAGAGAGCTTCTCACGGTGACCGCACACACACGCAAAGGTTTGGCCCTCGCCTTGGCCGCGAAGCTCCATTCTTTTATGGCAATTCGGGCAGCGTGCGTTTGTTTTTCGTGCAATCGTTTTTCTGCTTCCGCATTCACGATCTTGGCACACGAGCATCGTCCCGCGTTTGCCGTTTACTTTCAGCATCATTTTGCCGCATTCCGGACATGCCGTTCCCGTGATGTTGTCATGTCGGAAGGTTTGGCTGCTGTTTTTGATTTCTTTTACCGTTTGGTGAGCGTAAGCCTTCATATCTTTAATAAAAACAGCCGATTTCAATTTGCCGGCCGCAATCGCAGACAGCTTTTGCTCCCATTCTGCTGTTAAGGCCGGTGATTTCAGATCCTCCGGAACAAGCTGCAGGAGCTGTTTTCCTTTAGAAGTGATAAAAATATCTTGGTTTTTTTTCTCGATTAAAAAGCTGTTGAACAGTTTTTCAATAATGTCGGCACGCGTTGCCACCGTGCCGAGGCCGCCTGTTTCTCCAAGCGTTTTGACGAGGCCTTTTTCTTCTCCCTGCATAAATGCGCTTGGGTTTTCCATCGCTGACAGCAAGGTCCCTTCATTAAAGCGGGAAGGCGGCTTCGTTTGGCCGCTTGTTTCCGTTAACGTGCGGACGGCAAGTGTGTCGCCTTTTTGAAGCGCAGGAAGTGTCTGATCTCTGTCATCCTCCTGCTCATCATCCTCATCCGCCATATCATAAACGGCTTTCCACCCTTGCGACTGCACGGTTTTGCCTTTCGCCGTAAAGGTTTCTCCGCCGATTTCTGCGATGACCTTTGTTTCCTCATATTCGAATGCAGGCATTAATACAGCCAGGAAACGTTTCGCAATCAGGTCATACAGCTTTCGTTCTTTATCACTCAGACTGCTGAGAACGAGCGGCTCTTCGGTCGGGATAATCGCGTGGTGGTCTGACACCTTCGCGTCATTGACATATCCTTTATGAGATTTAATGCCGCGTTTTTTAATTTGGCTGACATATTGGGCATACGGTTTTACTTCCATGCCTTCCAGACGGTCTTTTAACGTCGGGACGATGTCACTGGATAAAAATCTAGAGTCCGTCCGCGGATATGTGACGAGCTTATGCTGCTCATATAGCTTCTGCAGTACAGAAAGCGTTTCTTTAGCAGAAAAACCGAAGCGCTTGTGGGCGTCACGCTGCAGCTCCGTTAAATCATAAAGCGCAGGCGCAAAGCTTTTTTTCGCTGTTTTTTTCAGCTCAGCTACGACCGCTTGCTTTCCTTGGAGATTTTTTAGCAAACGGCTTGTTACATCTTGATTGAACGTTCTCGTCTGCTTTGATTTCTTATCCTGCCACGTCAGCGTCATGCCGTCGACTGCAGCACGGATGCCGTAATACGGAACGGGCGTAAACGCTTGAATGTCTGCCTCGCGCTTTGCAATCATGGCAAGCGTCGGAGTCTGCACACGCCCGCATGAGAGCTGGGCATTGAATTTTGTGGTAAGTGCACGGGTGGCATTGATCCCCACAATCCAATCCGCTTCCGCTCTGGCAACGGCAGAATGGTACAGGTTTTCATATTCTTTGCCGCTGCGCAGCTTCTGAAAACCTTCCTTGATCGCTTTATCCGTCACAGATGAAATCCACAGCCGCTTGATTGGTTTTCGGACATTCGCTTTCTCAATGATCCAGCGCGCAACAAGCTCACCTTCCCGGCCTGCGTCAGTCGCGATGACAATCTGATTGACGTCTTTACGGGTAAGCTGGGATTTGACTGCATTGAACTGCTTTCCGGTTTTTTTTATCACCACAAGCTTCAAGGGTTCTGGGATAATCGGCAGATCCTCTAGGCGCCATGATTGAAATTCTTTTCCGTAGCCTTCCGGATCAGCAAGCGTCACCAAATGGCCTAAAGCCCAGGTCACAATATATTGATCGCCTTCGAGATAACCGTTTCCTTTTTTATGGCACTTCAGCACCCGGGCTAAATCCCGGCCGACTGAAGGTTTTTCAGCTAATACAACTGTTTTTGACATGCTTGATCACTTCTCTTTCTTTCGCGCTCATCCTGTTATTATAACAGACTTCACGCGGCACTCTCTAACCGCGCCCGTTTTTCGTGTCAATTTCTGAGAAAATGACGTGAGTGACGGTTTGCGCGTAGGGCGATGTTTTGTTAATGAAATCTTCTACCGCTTCGAGGCTTTCGGCATTGATTTTCAGCATATAGCAGGCTGCACCCGCAATCCGGTAGCAAAATTCAATATTCGGCAATGTTTGAATATAGCTTTTGAACCGCTCATAATCCGCGTTTTTAACGGTTGCTTCCACAATGCAGGAAACAGGAAGCCCAAGTTTTTTCTGGTCGACCTCCAGCGTGTATTGCTTGATGATGCCAAACGATTCAAGCTGTCTTACCCGTTCTGTTACAGATGGAGGCGACAGTTTAATTTTTCTGCCTAATTCCCTCATCGACAAACGGCTGTCCTTCTTCAGCTCCTCAATGATATTCAGATCAATCTGGTCAAGTTTCATTTCAACATCCTTCTTTTTTGATTTTGTACACATTATCTCGGGTATTTTTGTAAATGACAAGTACAGTTCCCTAGAAAAGGCATGTAAAAATGAATGTTTTCCGAACATTTTTTGGAAGCTGTCATATGCCCCTCCGGATTGTTTATAGTATAAAATGAAAACGTGTCCACAAGGAGGGCGATTTATGCTGCACACGCCGATCGGAAGACTTCGCACGATGGGTTTTATTGAAGGAATGTCACTCTTAATCCTGTTGTTCATCGCTATGCCGCTTAAATATTGGGCAGGCCTTCCGCTTGCGGTGACAATTGTCGGTTCGGTTCACGGCGGGTTGTTCATTTTGTATTTGCTTGTCTTGGCTTATGCAACCTTCTCTGTCAAATGGCCGCTGAAATGGTCAGCTGCCGGCTTCGTCGCCGCTTTCGTCCCATTCGGAAATTTTTTGTACGACCGCGGATTAAGGAAATATAAATAAGGGAACGCAAAAAAGGCTGGATTTTTATGATCCAGCCTTTTTTATTAAAACCACTTTGTCAGCCAAGCGATATAGTAGGCCCCTGGAATAAACATGAGCTGGGCGAGGAGTGTGCCCGCCACCCTTGATGTGACCATTGTGACAGAGGTCCATTTTAAATAGAGATAGCTTCGTTTTCCTTTTGCCACATCATCAGCTAGAACGGATACTTTAGGATCAACAAAAATGGCCAGCAGCATCGTCGCAATTCCGTTGATCAAACCCGAAGCCATGACGGCTGTCGTACTGCGCTCCGGCGCCAGAAGGCCTGCGTATAAAGCCGAAAGCACGCCAATTGTATAAATCGATGTAATCAGCATGTTGATGACAAACAAACGCTTCGGAATCAAGCGCATATGAAATCCTTTTACATATGAAATAGACGGCAGACGCAAATAGGAAAGGGCATTTTTGAATCCTTGTTTCGAGAATCCCTTTCGGAAAACTTGAAAAACGGAGCCGCCGCCGCCCGCCAAGTGAATAATCGCCCGTGAAAAAAGAGCGACAAAAGACGGGAGCAGGATAATGCCCAAAATGGTGCCGACTGTCGATCCGAAAATTAAAAAGCGGAACTGCTCCCCTACAATCGCCAGTGCGTTTTTTCCAGCATCATCAATTAAATGCCCGGTAAAGGGCTGCTGCACCATGTTCGACATTCTGGATACGATGACCATGACATTAAACAGAGAAAGCGCGGACGCAATAAATCCAACGCGGGCCCCGGAAAGCCTTGTGGCATAGGCTAAGGTTTCTATCGAGTGAATCAGCAATAAAAAACAAAAAATAAAAAGTACTTGTGTTGTAATGACATGCACGTTATTTTTCCTCCAATTTCATCCTAGAGATAAGACTAGAAAGAAGACAAGGAGGTTTCAGTACGATGTGTTTTTTGCAATAAAAAACCGTCCGGCGTACGCCGGGCGGTTTGTCTTATTCTTTTCTATACGCAAATAAAGATTATATCATCCGCCAAGTCAGGCGGGTTAGATTCATAAAAGCATTGTTCCGAAGAATCATTCTGGAAAGTAAACACCATGGAAATTTCTTGAACACAAGACAACGAAAGCCCTACCTCTCAATCGTCACTGCGGCTCCGAAGCCGCGCCGGTGTGAATTGTAAAACAAAAAAGTCTTTTTTCCATCTCATCGTTAGGGGCGATTTGTTATGAAGGAAAAGAATAAGGGCAGCTGGTTATGCTGCTTGGGAAGCGGTAAGCTTCTCTCTCAAAACAGAAAAAAGAAGTTTACTTTCTTTTTTATTTGCTTATTTTTCTTACTAGCTATTCATAATAACATATTGCCCCTGAAAACACAAATTTTTTATAGTTCGAGTGAGACCGGTGTTTTCTCCCCGGCATTCATTAATCTGATATCCTCCGGTTCAATTTCAAGAATCACCAGATTCGGATCATCCTTGCCGTCAAACCAGCGCTCTAATTTGGAACTCCATATTTTGTCCTTGAGTTCTGCCGAATTGTTGATTTTGGCTTTTCCGGCAACCTCGACATATGCGTCGCCAAAACCTTCACAATCATAGCCTAATAAAATGTGGACATTGGGGTTGTTCTCAATTTCTTCTGCTTTATGAGTTTCCTTGCTTGTCGGTGTGTAAATCGTCAGCCCGTCATGGAAAAAAGTCATGTAGCGGGAATGCGGTTTGCCCTTTTGAACTGTTGCGAGCGAACCTACTTTATGGTGATCTAGAACATCAAGCACTTTTTGTTTAATGTCTTGCTGATTCATCTCGAATCACTCCTTTTTAACGTCTCCGCTGTTACTTTTCCACATCCGGGGAAGATTTAAACAAGAAAGTGTGCTCTTTATTTTTCGCCTTCCCATTCACGCTTTAACAGACTGTAGTAGACGAGGTCGTGATGCCTGCCGTTTACGTATAAGCCATCCCGTGCCCTTCCTTCCTCTAGAAACCCGAGCCGCTCCGGAATCGCTCTGCTTTTTTTGTTTCCGACTGCCGCACAGATTGCCACACGATTCAGCCCAAGCTCTTCAAAAGCATACGTAACGAGTTTTCGGCAGGCAGCTGTAATAATGCCTTGACCTTCAAATTCTTTGGCAATCCAATATCCGATTTCCGCCTTTTGATTCACTTGATCAAGGTTATGCAGCCCGATCATGCCGCATAGGCTGCCGTCATAAAGGAGCCCCGCTTCGATGCCATTCAGGTCGGCATATTGCCGCCGCCAATCTGGAATGAGTGTTTCTCTATACGTTTCAGCGCTGCTTGGATTTTCCGCAAAAAACAGCCACTGGCTGAGCCGCTGCTGATTTTGGATAATGAGTTCGGCAAGCCGCTCCGCATCATTCGGCTCCAATAATCGGATGGTGATGTGCTCATTTACCTTGCAAGTGAACATTGCCTCGCCCTCTTTCCTTTTTTACCCATTATAGCGATGATTCTGTTTTTTTCAATACAAAAAAAGGATGGGCTGTTTAAGCCCATCCTTATATTCTTGGATCGGTAAAGATATCATGTTTATCCGTGCTCGTCGATGACATTTCCGTCACGACAGCACCTTCTTCCCCGGCCTGGAACCAATGCTTTGTGTTTGGTGGAATCGTGTATTGCCCGCCCGGTTCTAGCTCAATTTCGTGCCAGACCGTATAGTGTTCTCTGTCTTCCTGAGGAGGGAGAACTTTTGGAAGCGGCGTTTTTTCTCCTTCTACGTAAAGATACACTTTTCCGTAGCGGCAGCGGAAGGTCTCCTGCTTGCCTTCCTGGCCGTCGACCGGTGGATGTCGGTGTTCCGGGCAAGTCTGTCCCGGAAACAGCACCAATTCCTTTGAGCAATAACGGTCTGTATTGACGTAGACGAAGAGCTGGAGCCCGACTTTTCTTTCTTTTCCTAAGCCGTAATCCATCAGCTGAATTTGGTCTACTTCCTCGTCCGTTAATACAATCCCTGCTTTTTGATAGTAGCTGTTCACTTCTTCTTTCGTGATGCCCATATGTCTCACTCCCTCTTATGTCGTCACAAAGTTTCCGCCGTTGACATGCAGGGTCTGTCCTGTCATGTAAGAGGACTCATCTGATGCCAGAAGCACATAACAGCCGACGTGCTCAACAGGCTGTCCAGGACGGCCCATCGGCGTATCTTGCCCAAATTGAGCAACTGTTTCTTCAGGGAACGTAGCTGGGATCAGTGGCGTCCAGATTGGACCCGGCGCGACTGCATTTACACGGATGCCGTCTTTGACAAGCGCCTGCGCCATTGTTCTTGTAAAGGCGTTGATCGCCCCTTTTGTCGCTGTATAATCAATCAGTGTCGGGTTCCCTACGTACGGGTTGATGGATGTCGTATTGATGATGGCGCTGCCTGGTTTCAGGTAATCAATTGCTTTTTTAGTCAAATAAAATTGAGAATAAAAGTTTGTTTTGAATGTGCGGTGAAGCTGTTCGCTCGTAATCTCTTTGATGCTTTCTTTCGGATGCTGTTCACCTGCATTGTTGACAAGGATATCAAGGCCGCCTAGTTCCTTGACTGTTTTTTCAACCGCTTCATTGCAGAATTCCTCTTCACCTACGTCACCAGCAATCAGCAGGCATTTTACGCCCTCTTGTTCAACACGTTTCTTCGTCTCCTCAGCGTCTTCATGCTCATCCTTATACACAATGGCGATGTCTGCGCCTTCCTTTGCGTAAGCGACGGAAACCGCGCGTCCGATTCCGCTGTCGCCGCCTGTAATAAGAGCTACTTTTCCTTTTAATTTGTCTGCCCCTTTATAATCCTCGTACTCATACACCGGACTTGGATTCATTTCGCTTTCAATTCCCGGCTGGCGACTTTGAGTTTGTGCCGGCAGTTCTTTTGGATAATTTGCCATGATGATTCTCCTCCTTTGTTTTCATGTCTATTTGTTGTGTACCTCACACACTCTTTGGATAAACATGGCTTGGCACCTTCGCATTGCTTTATCAGAAAAATGTTTCACATGGAACGCTGGGAGGAAATTAACTCAAAAAGGGGGTTGGTTGCTGAATGATTAACATGCTTTCTAGAAGATTCAGCAGGCCAAAGGGCGTCATCGGCATGATTGCCGGGTACATCATGGCTGCTGAAAATCAAACACTGAATCAGTGGACAATCAATCAGTTGGGTATCACGCGCGGGGACAGCATTTTAGAAGTCGGGTTTGGCCCGGGATACTGCATGCAGCAGATGCTGAAACGCGAGAAGGATGTTCATCTTCATGGGATTGATGTGTCAGAGGCCATGCTGAAACTGGCCGCCCGCAGAGTGAAACCAAAGGGCGTACGCCTGATACAAGGAAGCATCGAGACATTTCCTCTCCCCGCCTCGTTTTATGATAAAGTGATTTCCGTTAACAACTACACCATTTGGAATGACCAAACAAAAGGCATGAAACAGATTTATCGGGCATTAAAGCCAGGCGGCAAAGCAGCCATTACGATGCAGCCGCGGGAAGCGGATGCCAGTCCTGAGAAAACCAAATCATTTGGAAGACAGATGATTGCTGACTTTAAAGCAGCCGACTTCGAAGACATTGATATACAATTTAAGAACATTAAGCCTGAGCTTTCCGTCTGTGCAACTGCAAAGAAGCCCGCCACATAAAGTGGGCGGGCTTCTTCTTTTATGAATGTACAGCCTGATTGCGCAGGACGTCTTTTTTCACCTTGCCAAGGTTGTTTTTCGGCAGTTCGTTAACAAATTCAACTTCAGGTATTTTGTAAGCGGACAGGCGTTCTTTACAAAATGCGATGACATCCTCTTCCGTGATGCGCTGGCCGCCATTTTTCACGATAAAAGCTTTCGGTTTTTCACCGTAAAGCGGGTCTGGAATACCGACCACAGCCGTTTCAAGGATTCCCGGGATCTGCTGGATAACTTCTTCAACCTGATCAGGATAGACGTTATCGCCTCCGTAAATAATGACATCCTTGTAGCGTCCCGTGATGAAAATAAAGCCATCTTCATCTACATATCCTGAATCTCCGGTTTTGAACCAGCCGTTTTTCAGCACTTTCGCTGTTGCTTCAGGATTGTCTTCATAGCCTTTAAATAAGAATGGCGTGTGAACAACGATTTCGCCGATTTCTCCTTGAGGGAGTTCTTCTCCCGTCTCAGGATCTTCGACTTTGACTTTAACGCCTTCCACAGGTTTCCCCGCAGATGCCGCTTTATCCATTCCCATCTCAGGCAGCCATGTGCTGATGCCCCAAGCCTCAGTGCTTCCATAGCCGTGCGCGAGCGGAATGCCGATATCAAGATAGCGGCGGATCAGGCTGCTCGGCACTTTTGTTCCGCCTGTCATTAAAATCACAAGCGAAGATAAGTCGGTTTGATGCGTTTCCCACGCTTCAAGCAAATACGTGTAAAACACAGGAAGAGCCATCACAGTTTGAATTTTTTCTTCTTCAATGACCTTCAGCATGTGAACAGGATCTTGATCCTTTGTAAACACAAAGGTTGTTTCTGCAAACGTTCCAAGCATGATGCAAATGAGCGCACTCGTATGATAAATCGGATGGCACGCGAGAAAACGAAGGCCCTTCATGCGTGCTATTGAGCTGTTGGATTTTTTAACGTATCTGTATATGCCGCCATGTGTAATCATGCATCTTTTCGGGTTTCCCGTTGTTCCAGATGTAAACATCAGAAGTGCTGTATCATCAGGGGAAACCATTTCCGTCTCTGGCAAATGATCAGGACCTGCAAACAGCGCTTCAAATTCAGCCGATGTTTCGTAAGCTGTTCCTGTTTCCATTGTTACACACAGTGAGGACAATTCAGGAAGAACTTCATCCAGTGTCTCTTTAAACTCCGCTCCGTAAAACATCGCTTTCGGTTCACTTGCTTTTAAAATGCCTGTCATTTCATATGGTTTCAACTGCCAGCTGACAGGTACGACAACAGCACCTATTTCAAGTGCGGCGAACATAACAGTTGATGCGGGATGGCCGTTTTTGCAAAGCAATGCAACACGGTCGCCCTTTTGAATTCCTTTTTGAAGCATGGCATTCGCCAGCTGATTAATCCGTTTACGGTAACCTTTATATGTCAGTGTATGGTCTCCGCTTTTTACAGCCTCTATTTCTTCGCTATTCGGCATGTCATGCAGAATCAGATGCTGTAATGTTTCCATATCGTCATCTCCTATATTCTCTTGAATCTTCAATAATTTGTTAGATTTTCTTCCTTACCTCACCCATTTTAACCCAAAAAAGATAACTTGTAAAACTATTTCATTTTGGAATTATTCCAATACTGAATGATAAAATAGTCCCACATTTTCTTATTTTGTTCCCCATCCACAGAAAAACACACGCCAAATTTTTGACGTGTGCCATGCAGGTTTACAGTATGTTTTTTTCTTTCATCCAAGTGAAAAATATGCGGTTTAACCGCTGATACAATTCTTGTTCTCCTTCTTCCTGAAACCCCGCCATGCTTTCTCCGCTCTCGATAATTGCCGAGCTGATCGCGCTTAAAATCTCCGAGCCTTCAGCAGATAATGAGCTAGGCGCCATCATGACGAGGATGCGTGTCATCCTGAGGGTATTTCCGTCCATGCCATCCACTTCATAGGAGGTGCTGAGATCAAACATTTTGAAAAAAGGCAGGACGATTTCATCATTTTTGAGATGATAAAGCGCCATGTTTGTTCCGGGGATTCCCAATCCCCCTTGTTTCTCCCGCTCAGCCAGGCAAACCGCGGCTTTTTCCGGATCACGGATCAGGCCATCCTTCTTCAGCTGTTGAAAAAGCTCTAGCAGAAGCATGCTATGGTCCGAATTTGTTTTGAGTGGAGCTAGCGTAAAATGGCGCAGAACATCTTGGATAACCTCCATATACCGCCCTATGCTTTCCGCCGCCTCTAGCATGTCAGGTACATCAGCTTGCTGCGCCTCTTCCGTCGGGCTTCTTTTTTTGTTAAGAATAAGGGGAATCTTCCGCTTGATATACTGCTTGACCTGGTTTGCGTCTTCCTCATTTAATAGCGGGCTGACCATGATGTAATCAATGTTTTCATAAGGAATCGGTACAGTGGACACAATCATATCATAGGCTTGAACATCCTTCCCCTTTAGCTCGATCAGAGATGACATATCAAACGATTCAATTTCCGGCAGCTCTTTTTTCAGTCTGGAGGCAAGCATTTTCGAGGAGCCGATCCCGCTTGAGCAGACGACAAGCGCTTTCACTTTTGCTTCTTCTTTTTTGATTTCAAGAGCCGAGCCAAAGTGAAGAACGATAAAAGCGATTTCATCATCAGAAAAGGACATGCCCGGAAAATACTTTTCGACGCCTTCTTCGATCGCCATATAAAGCAGAAAATAATCGCGCTTGATCTGTTCCTTCATCGGATTGTATATCTCAATATTTTCTTTTATGCGGCTGACGGCCGGCTCCAAATGGGCAATCAAGCCTTCATATAAAGAGTAGTTTTTCGTCAGATCCATTCTGATTTTGTCTGAAATAAAAGCAATGAGCCGCTTTGTTTGCAGGGCTGTTTCCAGCTCAATTTCCTGCGCTTTATATTCTGTTTTATATTTTCGATTGGCGCTTCGAAGGTGGATTGTAATATAGCCGACCTCCGCCTCTGGAATCGTCACGCCGAAGGCACGTTCAAGCTCGCCCGCGATTTCAAGAGCCGAACTGTATTCTTTCGCATTCTTCAGTTCCTCAAGCTCATTTTCCTCCATGGTGATGGTTTCCCCAAGCTTAATTCGTTCGATCGCATACGTCAGATGGACGACAAGCGCTATATAGGAGCTGTCGGACAATGAAAAAGCGATTTTTTCTTTGAGCTGAAATAAGATGCGCTCCATTTTTAGCAGCTCACCTTTGCTGACAACACCGAACATTTTCTCTGAAGAATCGGTTTTTCCTTTGATGTTTAATTCAACCGCTTCCAAAAACATTTGGATGTCGAGACGGTTCACAATCAAGTTGCCGACAATTTTCCGTTTCGCATTCTCCGGCCCTATGAGCTGGATGCCAAAACCTCTTTTGCGGATCAGTGTCAGTCCGAAGGGAGAAATCCACTTCTCGAGCTCATCTAAGTCATAGCTGACCGTGGCATTCGTCACCTGGAGATCATGAGCAAGCGTGTACAGTTTGACGGGCTCCTGAGACTCTAATAACGAACAAAGAATGAGCAGTTTCCGTTCGTCTGCGCTGTATTCATGCTGTTCATATGATAAATCAGTAAGCAGCTTTTGTTTATCCTCGGGACTTCCCACTGCTTTCAACCCTTTACCGGGCTGTTTATCTAATGTAAGCCCCACGGTTTCCATCAGCGGTTTAATTGATTTGAGTTCCCTGTGAATGGTTCTCGTGCTGACTTGCATCAGCTCAGCAAGCTCAGTTACGGTTATATATCTGTTTTGTAATAATAAGTGCTTTAACAGCTTTTGTTCTCTGGCAGTCATATACATAAAAAAGACCTCCTAGACAATCTTGATGTGCGGATGAAGTCGCAAGGAGATGCAGTAGAGGATATAGAGAGGTTTCCTTTTAATATAAAACGCTTTCAAGAAAGAATCAATCACTTATAAATGGTAATTTGGCACTAAGCGGTGTGACAATATTGAAAAAGCATCAGCTGGTAAGCTGATGCTTTTTATGGAATATCGTAACCCTGTACGGCTGTAAAAATGCGGAACCATTGATCCTGGTCAAGCTTGTATGACAACGCATTTATCGCGGCGGAAATCCGCTCGCGCTTTCCGCTTCCGACAATCGGCATGATGCCGGCCGGATGCGTGAACAGCCATGCGTACATGACCTCGCCCAATGAAGCGGCGCCGATTTCCCCTTGGACAGATTCTAGCGCCGTGCGGACACGCCGGTCTTTATCCGTGTTTCCAGTGAATACTTTGCCGCCTGCCAGAGGCGACCAAGCCATCGGCGGAATCCGTTTTTCCTGGCACAGGTTCAAAGTGCCGTCGAGCATATTTTCTAATTCGTATGCGGAAAGCTCAATCTGGTTGGTCACAAGCTTCTCAGGCAAATACGATTCCAGCATCCGATACTGGTGATCTTTAAAATTTGAAACGCCAAAGTACCTGACCTTGCCAGAGCATTTCAAGGCCTGAAACGCCTCTGCTACCCCCTCCGGATCCATGAGCGGGTCCGGTCTGTGAATCAACAGCACATCAATATAATCCGTCCTTAAGTTCATAAGCGATTGCTCAACGGATGCCAAAATATGCGATTTGCTTGTGTTATAATGATGCGATCTGTGAGCGGGCCGTTCAGGCGATTCAAGAACGATACCGCATTTTGTGACCAGCTCTATGTTTTCTCTTAATCCAGGCGAAAGGGCAAGGGCGTTTCCAAACAGCTTTTCGCACGTATAGCCTCCGTAAATATCCGCATGATCAAAGGTCGTGATGCCGTGATCGATACACCATTCAATGAGGCTCAGGAGTTCAGCATCTGAATAGTTCCATTCATTCAGCCGCCAAAGCCCGTGTATGACTCTTGAAAATTGAAGATCCTCCGCCAATTGAATACGCTGCATGCAAAATCCCTCTTTTCTTTGTATAAACCGGGTTTTGCCCCTTACTAGTTCATTCGGCCTCATATCCCCTTTTTCCTTTCGCTCCTTTTAAAAAGACATTTTAATTCGATTGAAATTGCTTTTTCGCTTTCTCAACGACATAGTGGCTGCCGCCGCGGTCCTGCACATTTTGGATCATCATGGCGACAAGCAGGTCTTTGTTTTTGTAATCGTAGCCGACAAACCAGCCATTTTCCGTGCCGTCTTTATCATCTTTTGATGTTTTCAGCTCGGCTGTTCCTGTTTTCCCGGCCACTGTGATTCCTTTCACGACAGGCTGATACGCTGATCCGCGCTCATCTTCCACAACACCTTTCAGACCTTTTGTAATGTCTGCCGCTCCTTCCTTGGTGACCACTTGCTTGTGCCAAACATCAGCTGTTTGTGAATCTTTTTTGATCAGCGTCGGTTTGACAAGGTCTCCATTGTCAACAAATGGCGTGTAAGCAGCTGCCAAGTGAAGCGGAGACATTTGCATTTGCCCTTGTCCGTAGCCTGTATCCGCAAGCAAAATGTCTGAATCAAGCTTATCATTTGCAATAGACGATTTCTGGATCGGGAATTCATACGGAACGTCCTCTGAAAAACCGAATGTCTTCAAGCCTTTTGTGAAGGTGTCCGCTCCCATATCAAGCGCATTCTGGGCAAAATAAATATTGTCTGACGTAATAAGGGCGTTTTCCAAATCGACTTGTTGAAGTCTCTCAGACACACGTGTCACTGAATAGCCGCCCCAGCTCGAATCTTTTTGCCACTCCTTGCCTTTGATTGTTTTCTTCTCATCGGCTTTAAGGGTGCCGTTTTTGATTCCAATAGCAGCCGCAATCGGTTTAATGGTAGAACCTGGCGCGTATGTCTTATTGAATTTCGCTGAAAACGGATTGTTTTTATCTTTGTTTAGCTTTTTCCATTCCTTATCGTTCCAGCCGAAAATAAATCCGTTTGGATCGTAGGAAGGCGCGCTGACAAGGGCGAGTGTTTCGCCTGTCTTCGGCTGCAGCGCGACTGCCGCCCCGCTGTCATCCTTCAGTTCATCATAAAGCTTCGTTTGCGTTTTGATATCAATTGTGAGGTGAAGATCCTCGCCGTCCTTTGCTTTCTTTTCAGCGATGACTTCCCCGGTTTGCGGCACGTAGATTTTCCAGCCAGTTGTGCCTCTTAGCTTGTCTTCATACACATTTTCAATTCCGGCGATACCGATGTTAGACGTATCGCTGTACGTTCCTTCTTTCTTTTTCTTCAGTTCTTCCGCTGTAATGGCGCGGACATAGCCTGTCAAATGGGCTGTCTTTTCGCCATACGGATAGTAGCGGGAGCTGACATTCGTTCTTGTTACGCCTTGTAATGACGTCGCTTCAGAAACTAATTTCTCCTGGTCAGGCTTGACCTTTTTGAGCGGCACAAACGAATCGTCTTTTACCCAGCCTTGATCCAGCTTTTTCTTGATGTCGTCTTCAGTCAAATCAAGTTTTTGGGCGAGTTCTTTTATGACTTTCTCTTTTTTATCGCCAAGCTCTCCGGGAACAATTCCAATTTCCGGAACATCTGTATTGACGGCTAAACCTTTTCCATTTTTATCGTAAATTTGGCCTCGTTTCGGCTCAATGCTCATAATTTGCACGGTTTTGTCGTCAGCCAGCTGCTTGAAAATAAACGATGGGTCCCAATCTATATTCCATGACTCCTCGTCATCTGTTTTTTCTAATTTCAGCACAGCAGTATTCTTGAAGCTGACTTTGCCGGCATTTGTGTTCATGCTGACTTTATACGGGATATGTTTCATTGTCTTGTTGTCTTGATCGTCCTTATCTACTTCTCCCGCAGTGACTTTCAAATCTTTTACGCCGGCCTGCTCATAGATGGCTTTATACCTGTTGACGAAATCTTTTTTGGAGATTTCTTTTTTGACATCTTTAGTCAGGCTTTGATACATGTCATCGAATTGCTGATCGTTCCACTGTTTCACGAATGCTTCCATGCGATCCTGTGGTGAATCTGTTTTGGAGCATCCGATTAACCCAATCAATCCGACGCATAGAAATACTAGTAGAATACACTTTTTTAACATGACTTTCCCCTGCCTTCCACTTGTTATTTTCTCTTAATTGAATTGGTGCGTGCAAGATTTTTTTGAAAATGAAGGAAAAGTTCACCGATTTTGCAGAAATCTCCTATCGTTTGCTGTAGACTATTTGAAAAGACAGAAAGAAGGGATAGCATGGTCAGAGAGGCAGCAATGCTTCACATTAAAGAAGGCCTTGAACAAGAGTTTGAGGATGCATTCCGGCAAGCGGCGCCGATTATTTCCGGCATGAAGGGCTATATCACTCACTCGTTATCAAAATGCATGGAGGAAACGCATAAATATCTGCTTCTTGTGGAGTGGGAAACACTTGAGGACCATACGGAAGGCTTTCGCGGTTCTTCAGAGTATCAAGAGTGGAAAGCCTTGCTTCATCGGTTCTATACCCCGTTCCCGACGGTCGAGCATTTTCAGGATGTGTAATAGATTTATATAATATGAAGTGTAAAACCGATAAGGGAGACAGACCATACAAAAACGGCGGTATAAATATTAAAAGCGCCTGAGCCGTCGTTTTCTTTTTTGCGCTCTTCAAGCCCCTGCATAAACATGACGGCGCCAAGAAAGACGAGCATGACCGATTGGATAACAGAGGTGTGTTCCGTATAGTTAAAAGCAATAAGCGCCAGTATAATAATGATAACCGCAAAAGACATTTTAAAAATCCGAAACAAAAGGACCATCCTTCCTTATATACGAAATATTGAACGTTATGGCTATATTTGCCTACGCCCTCCATTATTCTAGCGCACTTTGTTTGTCTGTAGAACAGAAGACAGTGAATTTTAAGTTTCTTTTAATATTTCGATCACACATAAAAAACGCGCCTGTCATGAGGCGCGTTTTCTATGAAACTGATCATTCTTTATAGCCTAACTTGTGAACGGCTTCAGCCATCGCTTGATAGCCTTTGCAGTTCGGATGGACACCGTCAAAGGACAGATATTCCCGCTCCTTGCCTTTGAAGATGCTATAGGCATCCGCGATTTTGACATGGGGTGCTGATGCAAGTGTTTCTAAATGTGAATTAAAGGATGTGATCCATTTGCCGGCGATTTCAATGCCGGGAAATGGATTGTATAAGTTGAACACTCGGATGGCGTACGGGGAAGGATTTTCTCCTTTAATCTCGGCGATTTTGGCAATCATCTTTTCAAAATTCTCATGGCAATGGGCGGATACACGGCTGAAAATCGTTTCATCCTTAGAGGTTTGGTAGGCTAAGACCGAATCGATGAGATCGTTTCCGCACCCTGTGATCGTTATCATATCAGCATCTCGAATGCATTTTTGCACATAGGGATATGACAGGAGTCCCAAAATCTCTTCTGTATTCAGGCCTGATCTGGCAAATATGTTTATTGCCGTTCTTGTTTTCAAGTCAGCTTCCATCATGTCCCCAAAACGCTGGACGAAGCCGGGTGAAAACAGCCCGGAGCCTCTCCCTGTCGTTAAGGAATCGCCCAGAGCTGTATATTGAAGCACCATGTTCTTTCCTCCACTCTTGAACGTCGATACGTTAATGTACGCAGCAGAGAAAAGATTGGCTACTTATGTATATCCTATTTTTCTTGAAATCTGTAAAGCGGCGTCCTTCACCTTTTCTGTTAAATAGGGCAGCCTGTCTTCTGTAAATCTCGCTTCAAAGCCTGCAATGCTAATGCCGGCTGCCACCTGACGCTTATGGTTAAAGATCGGGGCGCCGATCGCCGCCGTATAGTTTTCGAGCTCTGAATAGCTGACAGTATAGCCATTTTGCACAGAGGCATCAATCTCCTGAAGCAGTTTCTCGGGATCGGTAATCGTTCCGGAGCCAATCGAAATGAGCTCGGTTTGTTTGATGTATGCTTCGATTTCTTCACGGGGAAGAAAGGACAGAATGCTTCTGGCGCACGCTCCCGCGTATAGGGGGGAACGCCTGCCGATCGCCGTATACAGCCGCACAGTCTGTGTCCCTTCTATTTTCTCAACGTATATCGCTTCATTGCCGTCTCTCATGATCAACTGCACGGCTTCATCCACTTCCCGGCACAGCTCTTCCATCACCGGTTTCGCTATTTTTCTGATATCCAGCCTGTCAGCGACAAGCTGTCCGAATTCCAAAAACACCAATCCCAGCGAATAAGCGCCGGACGCATCCCGACTGAGGAACCCCATTTCCTCCAAAGAGCTGACCATCCGGTGAACAGAGGTCTTCGGCATTCCTGTCAGCGACACCAGTTCACTTAAGGTTAGGCTTGGTTTATGCAAAAACAAATTAAGCAGCGCCATAGATTTAACTACGGTTTTATTTTTATTCTGCATCATTCATCCCCTTTGCTATGTCAGCCATTCCATCTTCATTCTCGTTTTCAGTTCTTTTATATGCTGTTCCCGTTCTACCGCAAGCGCTTCTGCCTCCTGAAGGGACACAGGCTCAAACTGGACGTGCTCGCCCGGCATGATTTGGGAAACAATCGGAAGATCAGCGGATATGATGTGCGCGATCCTCGGATAGCCGCCAGTCGTCTGCCGGTCTGCAAGCAGGATAATCGGGTTGCCGTCAGGCGGCACCTGAACTGTTCCGAATGAAACCGCTTCCGACACCATCTCAAGCGGTGCTTTCAGTTCGAGCGGTTCTCCTTTGAGCCTGTAGCCCATACGGTCAGACTGCGGCGTGACACGAAATGCTTCTTCATAAAAACGCGTTTTTGATTCTTCTGTGAAAAAGGCAAATTGCTTTCCTTCCAGCACCCGAATGACGGGATTCTTCTTCAATGGCAGAAATCTGCCGCGGCTGACTGACCACTTCGGTGCTGCAAATCCCTGTTTTCCAATCTGCGAACTTAAGCGGGAAAGGATGGTTTGCGAAAGAGCTGACATCTCTCCAATGTTCAGTTCATCTTCTTTTTGAAGCGCTCTGCCATGAAGTCCGCCGATGCTTCCTCTGACGTATGTGCTTTTACTTTCCATGACGGCAGGCACCTCGATGCCGCCGGCTGCCGCCAAATAAGCACGGCTGCCGAGTTTGCAGGGGCCGAAGCTGACCGTGCTGTTTTCCTTGATGAGCACAGGCTTCCATAAAGGCGCTTCCTCGTCATTAATACGCAGCGTGAAGTCCGCCCCTGTCACAGCAATCAGTGTCTGTTTTGAAAAATGAAACGACGGACCGGGCCCCATCATCGTTATTTCGAGACCTGCTTCATTTTCGCCGTTTCCTATCAACAGATTGGCAATGCGCAGTGAAACCGTGTCCATAGCGCCGCTGGCCAGAACGCCGTATTTTTGGTAACCCGTTCTGCCTATATCCTGAACCGTTGTGAGCAGTCCGGGCTTTAATACTTTCATGCTCAATTGGACTCCTCCTTATAGGCGTGATAGTCTTTTTCTGAGATGCGAACGAATTTCACAGTATCTCCCGCCCGCAGCAATGTCGGCGGATTTTCCTGCGGCCGGAAAAGAGCCAGCGGCGTTTTGCCGATCAGTTGCCAGCCGCCCGGCGTTGAAATCGGATAAACGCCTGTCTGCAATCCCGCAATACCGACTGAACCTGCGGGAATCGACGGTCTTGGCGATGATTTTCTCGGAGCAGCAATGCGTTTTGACATCCCGCCTAGAAAAGGAAAACCGGGCGCGAAGCCAAGCATATACACCACATATTCACCGTTTGTATGAATGTCGATTACTTCCTCCGGTGACAGCTGATTGATCTTCGCCACCTCTTCTAAATCCGGACCGAATTCACCGCCATAGCAGACAGGAATTTCTACAATGCGGCGGTTGACCTCATAGTCTTCGGCTATTTCTACCAGCCGCTCTTCGACATCGCGCTTGACCTTCTCAAAAGGTGAGCTTATGCCTTGAGGCAAATGCTTGTACACTTCATACATATCATAAAATACGGTTAGACTTGTAAAAGCCGGGATACATTCAATGAATCCCGGAAATGGCTGTTCTTCTATATAAGCGGCCGCGGCATGGACAATGCCGTTGACCTGTTCATTGATTTCTTCTCCGAATCGGATCATCATTGCAGAATCACCGAGCTGTTCGATTTGATATCGTACAGTCATCTTTCTCACCTCTTTTATTTCTCGTTCATCAGGATGACGAGAGGTTACAGCACCGCAAGCGACTCGTCTCGAATATCTGTGATGAGCATATGCCCCGGCGCATGTGTGATGACCATTTCAGGCTTTACATTCATAGCCACGGCTTGCGGGGTCACCCCGCATGCCCAAAAAACAGGAACCTCGCCGTCACGAATGGAAACGGCATCTCCGAAATCCGGTTTCCCGAGATCGCGAATCCCGATTGCTCCCGGATTGCCGATATGGATCGGCCCTCCGTGCACAGCCGGAAAACGCGAGGTCACTTGTGCGGCACGTACAGCCAGCCGTTCAGGAACCGGCCTCATGCTGACAACCATCTGTCCATGAAACGCCCCCGCCGGAACACAATCGATATTCGTTTTATACATTGAGACGTTTGTCCCCTCATCAATATGCCGGACAGCTATCCCATTATTGATCAGTGCCTGTTCAAAGGAGAAACTGCATCCGATCAGAAAGCCGACAAAATCGTCCTCCCAGTATGGCGTAATATCAGATACTTCTTCCGTTAAGATACCGTGCCTGTAAATACGGTATTTCGGAAAGTCCGTTCTGATATCAGCATCAGGCGCAGCCAGAGACGGCACGAGCGAACCTGCTTCAGTCACATCCAGCACGGGGCAGGGCTTTTGATTTCGCTGGCAAAACAGCAGAAAGTCAAACGCAAGGTCCTTTTTCAAAACCACAAGATTCGCTTGGGCGTAGCCGCCGGACATGCCAGCGGTCGGCCCGTTTATTTTCCCCTCTCGTATCAGGGCGCGTACATCCTTTGGCGCCATTTTGTTTAATTGCTCCACTTATATCAGCTCCACAATTGAGGAAGTTGTGTACATAACGTGTAGATTCCCATAACTGCCATTACAATCACTACAAGCGCGCCTGTGCTTGTCAGCCAAAGCGGATGCTTATAATCACCGACAATGTTTTTCTTGTAGGCGGCAACAAGCAGCGTTCCGAGCGCAATCGGCAGAATTAAGCCGTTCAGTGAACCGACAAGGACGAGGATCTTCGCAGGCTGGCCGATTGTGACAAAAGCTAACGTAGAAACCACAATAAATCCGATAATAATACCCCGTGAATTCTTTTCAATTTTTGGAGAAAAGGTTTTGAAAAATGAAACAGATGTATAGGCTGCTCCAATAACAGACGTAATCGCCGCAGACCACATGATCAATCCGAAAATTTTATAACCGACATTTCCAGCAGCCAGCTTGAAGACAGAAGCCGCCGGGTTGCTTTCATCGATGTGCAGGCCTTTCGATACAACGCCTAGAACCGCAAGAAAAAGAGCGATACGCATGACAGATGTAATTAAAATGCCGACAACCGAGCTTTTTGTCACCTGCGGAATGGATTCCTTCCCTTTAATTCCGGCATCAAGCAAACGGTGTCCCCCGGCAAATGTGATATAACCGCCGACGGTTCCGCCCACTAGGGTGACAATGGCAAATATGCTGATGTGTTCCGGGACGAATGTATTTGCGACTGCCTGTCCGACCGGAGGAGCTGTCGTCGCCGCAACGTAGACCGTTAAAATAATCATCACGAATCCCGCGATTTGCGTAAAACGGTCCATCGCTTTTCCTGCTTCCTTGATGACAAAAATCAAAATGGCGATAACGGCACTGATTAAAGCGCCTGTTTCAGGTGTAATGCCGAACAGCACCTGAAGCCCCAGCCCGGCCCCTCCGATATTCCCAATATTAAAAGCTAGTCCGCCAAGCACGACGAGAATGGCGATGAAATACCCCAATCCGGGAAGCACCATATTCGCAATTTCCTGACCTCGTTTTCCAGAAACTGCGATGATGCGCCACACATTGGTTTGGGCGAAAATATCTAAAATAATAGAGATTAAGATGACAAAACCGAAGCTTGCTGCGAGTGTGTTTGTGAATGTTGCGGTTTGGGTGAGGAAACCCGGTCCGATTGCTGATGTCGCCATTAAAAAGGCGGCGCCCATCAGCAATGACCAGCTGCCCGCTTTTTTTCCTGCTGTCTTTTTCTGCTGCTCCATCTATTGTTCCTCCTTTATGTTGACTTCTGTTCTGAAATAGCTGTCACTTCAATTCCAGCCGCTTTGAGCTGTTTTCTGATTTTTCGCGCAAATGTCAGCGCATGGGCTCCATCTCCATGAATGCAGACTGTATCTGCTTTTAATGGCACATCATGTCCTTGCTGAGATTTGACCGCCCCTTCTTTCACCATTTTGATGACCTGGGTGACGGCGGCATCATCACTTTCAATGAGTGCGTCCGGCTGGGAGCGCGGTGTCAGCGTGCCGTCCGATTGGTATGTTCTGTCGGCGAACACTTCATTTGCGGTCTGAAGTCCGATCCGTTCTCCCGCTTTTACAAGCTCGCTCTCAGCAAGACCGAAAAGAATCAGGCCTGGATCAATCTTATAGACAGCTTTCGCGATAGCATCCGACAGTTTTTGATCGACTGCCGCCATATTGTATAAAGCGCCATGCGGCTTGACGTGCTGCATGTGAAGTCCCTCTGCTTTTAGAAAGCCAGAGAGCGCGCCAATTTGATAAACGACAAGATCATACGCTTCCTCAGGAGAAATCGCCATATTGCGGCGCCCAAAACCGAGTAAATCCGGCAAGCCCGGGTGCGCGCCGATTTTTACGCCTTTTTCCGCTGCAAGCGCGACGGTTTTTCGCATAACACTAGGATCTCCTGCATGAAATCCGCATGCGATATTCGCTGATGTCACATACTCTAAAATATCTTGGTCAAGGCCTATCTTGTAGGCTCCGAAGCTTTCTCCTAAATCACAGTTTAAATCAATCTGAAACACAGAATCCCTCCTGCCAAAGCAAACGATATGCTTTATGTCATTTATTGTCCCGAAATTCGGAACGACTATTCCGAATTTTTGAACTTTATTTCATTATAAGTGAATCATATCAGTTTGTGAAATACTTTTGTCAGAAAACCTACCATGGTCCCAGAAGAAAACCTGCCAAACTAAAAAAGAGAGTCCATCTTAGGACTCTCTTTTTTTTATAGTACCCAATGGCGAATCGCTTTAGCGACACCATCCTCAATATTTGTATCCGTGATATAATCAGCCGTTTCTTTTACGATGTCTTGCGCATTGCCCATTGCGACGCCAAGACCCGCTTCTTTGATCATCGCAATGTCATTAAGGCTGTCACCCATCGCCATCACATTCTCCATTGTAAAGCCGAGTTTTTCCGTAACCTTGGCAAGGGCTGCAGCTTTGTTGATGCCAAGCGCGTTGACTTCAATGTTTGTCGGACTTGAATTTGTGATTTCAAGCTCTTTGTTTTTTCTCAGCTCCTCCAGCACTTCATTTCGGATATCATCATCCTCGATGTCAAAGCCGAATTTGAGCCATTCATGATCCGTAATGTTTTCCGGAAACTCGCCTCTCCATACTTTATTCACCGTAGAGGCCCAGAAATTAGTGTTGTGCTTATTCCGCAAATCCCACATCATTTGAATATGGTCCGTATGGAGCAGCTTCCGTTCCACCAAATTAAAATTCGAATCCCAAATTTCACTTCCGTTTGCCGTGATTAGAAAGGATGACAGCTTTAGCGATTCCGCCAGCTCCCGGCACGTCATCAGCGTCCGGCCCGTGCTGATCACCACATACACACCTTTATCCTCCGCTTCACGAATGGCTTTGCGGTTTTCATCCGAGATCAGCTGCTCGTCGTTCAGCAGTGTACCATCCATATCAATTGCGATCAGCTTGATATCTACATCTTCTCTTTGAACAGACATATATGTACCTCTCTTTATCTTTTTGTTGTGCTTCTCTCTATTCTAATACATTATACCCAGCGGGACAAAAAAGCGATTTCCTATGTTTGAGGAGAACGGATAAGAGGAAAACAAACGATGAGGTGATCAAACATGACAGAAAAAAAACAGCAAAACAAACCAAATGAAAACCCCGAGCACAACGACTTAACCGATCCGATTCCTAATGAAGAGCTGAAGGAAAATATGAATGATGAAAAACACAAACGCCAGCAAAGAGATAACTCTCAAAGCGAACGGGATTACGACACAAAATAGAACCCCTCACAAAATGTTGTGAAGGGTTTTTTTCATTTTTCAATATAGATGCCGATTTCAGCTTCAGCAACAGGCTGCTCTCCAACTGATGCCTTGGCATGTCCGAACACAAACCCGCGCCGATTGCGCGTGACTTCAAACGTAAGATCAAGCCGGTCACCGGGCACAGCTTCTCCCAGCTTTTCCGCTTTCTTCACCGAAGACAATAATCCCAAGCTGTTCTCATCTGTAATTCCTGTAAAAGCCGCGGTTTGCGCAAGCGCTTCAATCACAAGTGAAAACGGCATTTCTGTTTGCGTATCAGTGATAAACCAGTCGTTCTCACTAATCAGCTTATAAGCTGCCGCGTGTTTGCCGGGCTCGCTATCCGTCACGCCATCAATAAACAAAAATGGATAGCGGTGAGGCAAAGATAATGAGTTCATTTTATATCTCCTTTTTTTGACCATTATATCTCAGCCTAAAGCGAAACGATAGGATATAATGGAAAAAACACAAAAGGAGGCCGCTATGTCCCCAAAACCGCTTGTCATTCTCGCACACGAAATATACGGTGTAAACAGCCATATGAAAAAGATGGGCCGGCTGATCAAAATGGCTGGATATGATGTGTTGACGCCCAACCTGCTCGGCGAAGATGAAGTCTACACACTGCAAGAAGAAAAAACGGCATACGAACAATTTACAAAACACGAACGGCTGAAAACGGGAGAAACCATCATCCAGAATGTGATCAGGCAAAACGCCGGACGGCACATCTTTGTGATTGGCTTCAGCGTGGGGGCTACTATCGCATGGAAATGCAGCAGTATGCCTGAGGTGAGCGGATCGGTTTGTTATTACGGTTCCCGGATACGCGACTCTCTTCATCACGTGCCAGCCTGCCCGGTCCTATTGTTTTTCCCTAATTATGAGCCGTCGTTTGACGTAGCGCTTCTTATCAATAAACTGCGGGAAAAACAGCATACCCATCTTGAGATTTATCAATTCGATGCGCTTCACGGTTTCGCCAATCCTGATTCTGTTTATTTCAACAGGACCCTTTTCTTCCAAACGCTTTCTATCATAAAAAACGGGGCGGAAAAACGGCTCCGCCCTGTTTCATCAGAAATTTATTAATCGCTTACAGTGCTTTATTATCGCGTGTTTTGGTTCCATACGTTCCATGTTCTTTGTTGCACTGAGTTTTATTTTGCCTGTCTCATCTCACCGAATGGATAAAAGACGAGAGATTCAGTACCGATGATATCGTCCTCAGAAGGCATGCCCATTCCGTTTCTGCTATCCAGTGAATTGAGACGGTTATCTCCCATTACAAAATATTTACCGGTAGGAACCTCAACCTCGAAATCACCCGTTAAGGTTACACCCGATTCTTTGACCTCTTGTTGTTGTTCCTTTAAGTACGGTTCTTCCACCTTTTTATCATTTATGTACAGCTGATCATTTTTCATTTTAATGCTGTCACCAGGCAAACCGATTAAACGTTTGACAAATGAGCGGCCGCTCTTTTTGTCATGAATGACTATGATGTCGCCTCTGTGAAACCCGCCAGTCCATTTGACTGCTTTATCAACCAGAATTCTTTCTGAGTCTTTAAGCGTTGGGGCCATTGATGATCCTTCAATAAGAAAAGGCTTGTAAAACACCAATCTGATCGTAAAAATGAGAGCTGCGATCATAATGATACTGAGTACAACGATCGTTTTGACTTTTCTTTTTTTCTTTAACGTGATTGTTTTTGCATTCAACTTCCTTCACCCGATGCTTTCCTAAGAATTCCAAATTATTATACAGCATTTGGAACTGCTTGGTTAGACTTTCGTGGAAATTTTCGTAAGGAAATGGACAGGCCGGGGCAGCCATCTGCCCCGGCCTGATTCATCAGAGCTTTCTTAAGCGCGAACAGATTTCATCAGTGACCTCAGCCGTTGTGCTTTGTCCCCCAATGTCGCGTGTTTTGATGCCGTCGGCAGTCACTTGCTCCATTACATCCAGAATTTTCGCCCCCAATTCTTCCTCTCCGAAGTGGTCGAGCATCAGCTTCGCTGTCCAAATCTGGCCGATCGGATTGGCAAGGCCCTGTCCGGCAATGTCAGGAGCAGAGCCGTGAACCGGTTCAAACATGGACGGATATTTGCCGGATGGATTGATGTTCGCAGAAGGCGCAATGCCGATGCTTCCCATCAGGCTTGAGCTGATGTCGGTTAAAATATCACCGAACAAGTTGCTCGCCACAATGACATCAAACGTTTCCGGACGCGTCACAAAAAAAGCGGCCAGCGCATCAATATGCTGAGATGATGTTTCGATTCCGCTATAATCAGCGGCTGTCTGCTGAAAGACTTCGTCCCAAAACGGCATCGCGTGATAAATGCCGTTAGACTTTGTGGCGCTTGTCACATGGCTGCGCCGTTTTTTCGCCAATTCGAAGGCAAAGCGCATGACACGTTCTGTCGCTTTTCTCGTAAACACGGCATTCTGGATGGCGATTTCATCATCGCCTCTGTGAATGCGCCCGCCGACTTCACTGTATTCACCTTCACTGTTCTCGCGAATCACCACGAAGTCAAAATCATTTGGATGCAGAAGCGGCGACGTAATGCCCGCCATTTGTTTGGCGGGTCTCATATTAATGGAAAGCTCAAGCTCCCTCCGGATTTTCAGCAGCAGTCCCCATAACGATATATGATCGGGAACCAGCTTCGGATTTCCGACGGCTCCCAAAAAAACCGCTTCAAATTGAGTAAGCGTATGTATTCCATCTTCGGGCATCATTTTGCCGTGCTCCAAGTAATAATCACAGCTCCATGGAAAAGCCGTGAATGAGAATGACAAACCTCCGTGTACCTCAGCCGCTGTATGAAGCACTTTCTCAGCAGCCGCTACAACCTCTTTTCCTACTCCGTCTCCCGGTATTGCCGCAATCTCGAATTGTTTCATCGTCATTCTCCTTCCCCTGTTTTCGTAAGCGCTTTCTATTATACTAGATTGCGAGATAGTAAAAAAAGCCCGTGACATTGTGTCACGGGTGGTCGGTTATTGATTAAGTTTCTTTAAAATGATGGCGTGCAACGGTTCATGGGACTGAATGCCGCACACCTCTTGAAGTACGCCGCTGTATCCTTTTTCTTCGATCAGCGCTTGCAGTTCAACCGCTTCAGGATCACCGGTGAAATCGAAGCGCAGTGCTGCGGCAATTCCTTCCGCCAGTGCATTCGGTTCTTTTATTTTCTTTGCCGGGCCTACAAGTCTATCATTTTCTCCCAGTTTTCTGAGAGGTGACCTCGCTACGCGGGTCACATCGTCCGAAATGAAAGGATTTTCAAAGCGACCGATGATTTTTTTGATATATTGTTCGTGTTCAGTTTGCTTAAAGCCATACGATTTGACGAGATAGTCACCAGTTTCAAGCAGCGCCGAATGAACAACACGGCGGATTTCCGGATGATCGATTGCTTCTTTGACCGTTTTGAGTCCGCGCTGATAGCCGACATACGCTGTCACCGCGTGTCCGGTATTGACCGTAAACAGCTTCCGTTCGATGTACGGCGTTAAATCATCAACAAACAGTGCGCCGTTTATGACTGGTGTTTTCCCTTTAAAGCCTGATTCATCAATGACCCATTCGAAAAATGGTTCAACCGATACTTTCAGCGGGTCTTCATGATGCTGAATCGGGACGATCCGGTCAACGGCAGAATTCGGAAAACCTACCGTTTCACTGACGGATTTCTGCTCTGCTTCCGTTAAATGGCTGTATATTTCTTTCTTTAAGAAGCTGCTTCCGCCAATCATATTTTCGCAGGCAATGATATTCAGTGTGTTTGCAGCGTTTCTCCGTCTTAAGCCTTCTGCGATCGACGGAGCAATCAGCTTCAGCACATTCGGGCCGACAGCTGTTGTGATGAGCGCCGCCTCATTCATCAGCCGATACAGCTCTTCGGGCTGACTGCCGCTGTTAATCGCGCTGACCGGGCCAATGACCTCTGATGAACGTCCCTCTTCCGCCAGTTCGACTGTGTATTCTTTTTTTTCGTTGAGGAGGCTGACCATCGTGTCGTTTACATCCGCAAACACCACATCATAGCCGGAGTGGTGAAGCAGTGCGCCGATAAACCCTCTCCCGATATTTCCCGCACCGAAATGTAAGGCGATCATGTCAGTTCACCTCGTTGAAAATGGCGATCAAATCTTCTTCGCTTTTAGCGGAGATCAGGCGTTCAATATTTTCTTCTTCTGAGCAGATAATGGCGATATTAGACAAAATGTCTAAATGCTCATTATTTTTACCCGCAATGCCGAATACCACTTTTGCCGTGTTGCCTTCTCCGTACTCAACACCCTCTGGAATTTGTATAATTGAGATTCCGGAATGAAGCACCTCGCTTTTCGCTTCTTCTGTGCCGTGTGGAATGGCAATGAAATTCCCCATAAACGTAGAAGACGTTTCTTCACGTTCAAACATTTTGCTAATGTAATCCTCTGTCACGTAGCCGTTGTCAATCAGCGTCTGGCCTGCCAATTTGATGGCCTCTTCTTTTGATGATACCGTTTGATTGAGTTTAATATTTTCCTTTGCGAGTACTTGCATGAGTATCACTCTCTTTCTATAAGATTACTTTTTCAGCTTTTCAATCAGCTCGTCGTATTTCGGGCTGTTTAAGAAGTTATCCACTGATATGTGCGTCGCGTTCGGCAGCTTTGCTTTCGCGCGATCTGTTAAATCTTTGTGGGTGATGACAATATCCGCATCGCTTGGCAGATTGTTAATGGCCGTGTTGGTCACACTGATGTCAAGCTCTGCTTTTTTCACTTTGTTCCTTAAGATGGATGCCCCCATCGCACTTGATCCCATTCCCGCATCACACGCAAAGATAATTTTGTTCACGCTTTCAGGAGACAGCTCAGACGCTTCCTCTGCTTTGGCTTGTTCCGCCTCTAAAGCAGCTGCTGCTTGGCTTTTCTTTCCCTTCATGGACTGCATTTTTTCTGTTGCAGCAGCCAGGTCTTCTTCACTTGCTTTTGAGGATTTCAGGATCACTGCTGAAACGATGAACGATACAGCAGCAGCGACCAATACACCCGCCAATACACCGAAATAGCCTCCTCTTGGCGTCATTGCCATCAATGCGATAATGCTTCCCGGTGACGCTGCCGCGACAAGTCCGGCATTAAAGATCGTAAACGTTAAGAGTCCGCTTGCTCCGCCGGCAATGGCTGCAAGAATCAGGGCTGGTTTCATCAGAATGTACGGGAAGTAAATCTCGTGAATCCCGCCGAAGAAATGGATGATCGCCGCACCAGGAGCCGTTGATTTGGAAGATCCTTTGCCAAAGAACATGTACGCCAGCAAAATGCCGAGCCCCGGTCCAGGGTTTGCTTCTACTAAAAACAGAATTGATTTTCCTGTTTGGGATGCTTGCTCGATTCCGATCGGGCTTAAGATTCCGTGGTTAATGGCGTTGTTGAGGAACAATACTTTCGCCGGTTCTACAAAAACACTGGCTACCGGCAGTAAATTAGCGTGTACAATGACTTCCACACCAGCCGCCAGCAATTTATTTAGCGTCAGGACAACCGGGCCGATGGCGTAAAACGCGAGAATCGTTAAAGCCGCGCCGACAATCCCTGCCGTAAAGTTGTTGATCAGCATTTCAAAGCCTTGTTTGACTTTATCCTTGAATAATTTATCAGTCTGTTTAATGAGGTATCCGCCAAGCGGTCCCATAATCATTGCGCCTAAAAACATTGGAATATCCGATCCGACAATCACCCCAATTGCCGCTGTCGCTCCGACAACTCCGCCGCGGTGGTCGTAGATCATTTTTCCGCCTGTATACGCTATCAAAAGCGGCAATAAATACGTAATCATCGGGCTGACCAGCGTGTTCAGCTGTTCATTCGGAAACCATCCTGCCGGAATAAACAGCGCGGTAATGATACCCCACGCGATAAACGCGCCGATATTCGGCATGATCATCCCGCTCAAATAACTCCCAAAGCGCTGCACTTTCACTTTCATGCCGCCTTGCTGCTGTTCTTGCTGCTGCATATATAAACCCTCCCTGTTTTGTTTGTCGCTGTAAGATACAAAAATATGTTCAGAGAATGATGCTTCCCTTTGACTATATGTTAAAACGCTTACAGTCCCTATACAATTGAAAGTAAAGAGGACTTTGGCACATGACTGTGACAATTTTTTAAAAATAAAAAGGCTCCTGGTTTCAGGAGCCTTTTCTCTTTCCTCTATAAATAATATTGCCGTTTTGAATCACGTACTTTGCGATCATTCGCTCACTTACAATAAAAACGGGATAGGCGCACACAAGCGCAAAAACAGCCATTGGCACGTGCTGTACAGCCGGCAGCATTGAACTTGCCGCATTGCGGAGGAGCAGCAAAAGATAAATGAGCAGCACAATGGCAGCTAATGATACCAGCATAATCGGAGCTGATACTTTATATTCATAAAGCCGTTCCCGGCAGTGTCCGCAGCGAAATTGACAAGGCACATTTGATGATCTGACCATGTCGCCTGTCAAAGGTTTGCCGCAGTTCGGGCATGGTGTTTCTTTCATAGGGTATTCCTCACTTTCTATTCCATATGTCTATTATACCAGAGTCCCTTCTGTTTCGTTTTGTTGCTGTTCAACACATTTTCACATTTTTTATCATCAGCTTACTTGTCTCTGTCTCTAAAATCCTCTACGCTTAAATAGATCTTAATGAAGAGGGTGTATGAATGCTTCCGATTAATAGACAGCAACACATACTGAAGTGGCTGAAAGAAGAAGGCGCGCTCAGAATTTCTGACATCAGCGCAAAGTTTGGCGTTTCGGAAATGACGGTATACAGAGATGTCAATCAGCTGGTTCAGTCAAATCAGGTCATTAAAACGGCCGGCGGCATCACGCTCCCCGCCAGAACACCTCAAACGGATCATATGTGCAGCTATTGCTTGAAGCCCGTCAATCAAGCTCATTCGGTTCAGATGATTACGGTAAACCAAGACATTGAACAGCTATGCTGCGCACATTGTGCGTTTTTGCGTTATGCCGATAAAACGGAAGAGGTTTCACACTTGATTTGCAGAGATTTTCTGTTACAGACAACCGTCAGTGCCGGTTCGGCTTATTTCGTCGTAAATGCTGAATTAAACCTGCACTGCTGCCAGCCGCAGGCCATTCCGTTTGCGACACTTGACCATGCCGAACGATTTCAAAAAGGATTCGGCGGAGCCGTCCGCACTTTCGACCAAGCGCTGGAAGACATGCTTCAAGACAGAAAGAAACGCTGCACCTGCACCAAGAAATAACACAACACATACAGCGGAAGGTGGTGTCTGAGTGATGAAGCGAAACAGATGGTGGATCATCCTTCTGCTTTTTCTTGTTTTCCTGCCGAAAACAAGCTTTGCTCACGCCTATATTGTCAAATCTTCACCTGGGGAAAACAGCGAATTAAAAAGCGCCCCTGCGCAGGTGGAAATCGAATTTAATGAACCGATTGAAGAAGGGTTTCATTACATTAAAGTCTATAATTCAAACGGCGACCGTGTGGATACGGACAAGACTGAAATCAGAAAAGATAATCATCACATCATGACAGTGAAGCTGAAGAAGAATCTGTCTAAAGATGTGTACAGAGCGGAATGGAATGCCGTATCCGCGGACGGGCATCCTGTTTCCGGCGTCATTCCGTTCAGTATCGGGAAAGCGGATGGCGGATTCAGCAGCCAAAAAGCAGCCGATTCAGCGCTGAATCCGGGAACAGCAGCAGATCGCGCGATTCTGTATACAGCCCTATCTCTGTTTATCGGAACGGTTTTCTTCCATCTTTTCTGGTATAAAGGGAAATCAGAACAGCTCGTCAAACGGACGAGACGTATCCTGACCGGCTCGATCGCAGCACTGGGTCTGGCGCTTTTGCTTCAGCTTCCGATTCAGACAAAAGCTAACGCAGGCGGCGGCTGGGGCAGCGCATTCCAGCTGGGCTACATCAGAGAAACACTGTTTGAGACAGCAGGCGGCTCCATTTGGATCATACAGGCCGCGCTGTTCGTGCTGCTCGCATTGTCTGTAATCCCTGCGATACGAAAAAACCGCTTTTCATCCTTTGGCTATTGGACAGCGCCGCTCATTTTCTTTTTCGGTCTCCTGCTTGCCAAGGCGTTTACAGGGCATGCTGCTGTCGTTGAAGAAAAAACGGTCGGCATTTTGATGGATTTCCTTCATTTAACTTCCGCTTCCATCTGGGTCGGCGGAATAGCGGCACTTGTTTTGCTGCTCTCAAAAGATTGGAGGCAGCCTGACAAAACGCTCGCGTGGGAGACGGTCAGACGGTTCTCCCCATGGGCGCTCACTGCAGTCGGCGTCATTTTGTTTTCAGGCTTGCTCAATGGATTTTTCATCATTCGTTCAATGGATTCACTGTTCCATACAGCGTACGGCCAAGCTCTTTTAGTGAAAAGCGGGCTGTTTGTTTTCATGCTGGTCTTAGGTGCGTTTCATTTTCTGCTTACCAGAAAGCAGCGCCGCACAGGAATCAGCCAAACGTTGAAAGCGGAGTGGGCAATCGGCATCGCTGTATTGATCACAGCGGCCGTGTTTACAAGCCTGCCAAGCCCGCCTGAGCCAGCGCCGGAACCGTTCTACCAAACCAAAGCGATTGAGAACGGACAAAGCGTTTCTCTCAGCATCAGCCCAAACCAGCCCGGAAAAAATGTTTTTGAGCTGCGGGTCACCGACCATAACGGAGATCCCGTGAAAAACATCCAGCAAATCACGTTAACCGTTTATAAAACAGGCCTGTCAGGCAGCGAAAACAAAAGCACCTTTACATTAAAAGAAAAAACAAAAGGCGTCTTCCAGGATCAAAACCTGTCGATTAATGAAAAAGGAAACTGGAAGATCAAAGTCCACGGCCTAACCGGCGACTTTAACGAAATCAATATCATGTTTACAAAGACCAATTAAGGAGTGTTTACGTTGTTGAAAAAAATCGCATTGACACTATGTCCGGCTATTGTCGGCTCCCTCTTATTCTTTACGGCCCCTGCCAGCGCGCACGTTTCTGTAAAACCGGCTGAGTCTGCTGCAGGCTCTTGGGAAACATATACAATGAAGGTTCCTTCTGAGAAAAATCTGCCGACAACGAAGGTTGTCCTCAAAATGCCGAAGGATGTTGAATTCCAGCAATATGAGCCAATTCCGGGCTGGAAGGTTTCCACTCAAAAACATGATGACAAATCAGTGTCCGTGACATGGGAGGCGACTGACGGAGGCATTCAGGAAGGACAGTTCCAGCAGTTTACCTTTGTTGCCAAAAACCCTGATAAAGCGGGGGAAGCTGCTTGGGACGCATACCAATATTACAAAGACGGCAGCATTGTTGAGTGGACAGGTGACGAGGATGCCGATACACCTCATTCCATTACAAACATCACGTCTGCAAAACAAGTGACAGATGAGCACGGCGCCACGAAAACAGAAGACGATTCCGAAAACTCAGGTTCTTCAGCTCTGGACATCACAGCGATTGTGCTGTCTGCGGCTGCTATTATTTTATCTGTAGCAGCACTTGTAAAGAAAAAGCGTGCCTAATAAAGAAAGCGATCCAGATGTCATGTCTGGGTCGCTTTTTATGTTTAACCGCGGCCTGCCTGGAAAGCAGGATATTTCGTCATTCCGCCGTCCGCAAACAACGTGATGCCTGTAACATAGCTGGATTCCTTCGAAGCAAGCCACACTGCCACTGCGGCAATCTCCTCCGGTTCGCCGATATAGCCCATCGGGATCATGCTCTCTACATCTGCTTTCTGTTTAGGGTCAGCGAATTTTTCAGCATTGATTGGCGTGTTGATCGCACCTGGCCCGATATTGTTGACGCGAATGCCTTTCGGCGCGTATTCCAAAGCCAACGTTTCAGACATCAGCTTAATTCCGCCTTTACTAGCTGCATAGTGGACAAATAACGGCCACGGAATCCTTTCATGCACGCTGGACATGTTGATGACATTTCCCTTGATATCGTTTTCTACGAAATATTTAATCGCTTCACGGCTTCCTAAAAAGGCACCTGTTAAGTTCGTGCCGATGACTTTATCCCAATCCTTGAGCGGCATTTCGTGAGACGGCACAGGATTTTCAAGACCGGCATTATTAATCATAATATCGAGTGTGCCGAACTCCTTGATTGCCGTTTGCACGATATTTTTTACATCTTCCTCTTTCGTGACATCTCCTTGGACGACAACAGCTTCACCGCCCGCCTTGATGACCTCTTCTTTTACCTCGTTCGGATCTTGTTTATTACTATAATAGTTGATAACCACTTTTGCCTGCTCCTTGCCGAAGCGAATGGCCATTGCCTTTCCGAGCCCTGAAGCAGCTCCTGTAATAGCGACGACTTTTCCTTTTAAATCCGGATACATATACATCCTCCTCCATTTGTTATGAATTTGTTTTGGCGATTCCTAAGAATACGGCAGCGGCAATAATCAGGATAATCCCTATCGCAATTGCTATAAGCTGGCGTTTCGTTTTCTTTTCACGCAAGATGAAAATACCGCCGAGCGTAGAAATGACAATTCCCATTTGTGAAAGGGAAAAGCTCGTTGCAACGCCGACTCGCGGCTGAGAAATAAACAAAAACATATTTCCGCCTGCCCAGATTAACCCTGGGAGAATATTTCTGATCGCATACTTGTTAAAGGGTTTGTGTCTATAGGTTAAAACTAACCCCCCGACCACCATGCCAATTGCCTGTGGCAGCAGCGCGGACCAGCCGGACACATTGAATAATCTAGCCACGACTACATAAACCAAATAACCAAGAGTCGAAACAAGGAGAATCAAAATGCCCTTTTTCAAATTGCTTGGCTCGCCCTCTTTTTTATCATTCTTATCTTCCAAGGACGTGAGAATGATTCCCACAATGATAAAGATCAAAGCGAGAACGCCAAGCGTAATCGCAATCGGTGTTGACCATTCGCGGAACACGATCACACCGAACAGCGAGGTGGAAACGAGCTGCATTCCTGTAGAAATCGGCATTGTTTTCGACACGCCCATCAATTGAATGCTTTTCAGCTGGTTGGCCTGTCCAAGTGACCAAAATAAGCCGGATACGATTCCAACAATAAAAATGCGAAGTGACAGAACGGGCTGAACAAAAAAGTAAATAACGATAGAAACAATGAGTGCCCCGATCGTCGTTCCCAGTGTCTGGCTGTACGGCCCGCCGCCTAATTTCACATTGAAGAGAACAATGCTCCCCCAAAACAAAGCCGGGAGAAGAGCCAATAATAAATCCATTGTTGGGGAACCTTCTTTCAAAATGTATTTGCTGTTATTTTGGCTGGAATTGTTGTGATTATTCGCCGGAACACAAAAAGAGCTGCCGGAAAATCCGGCAGCTCTCAGGAGCTTGCATTCTTTTATAAACCGATGGACAAATATTTTGTTTCAAGGTACGGCTCGATACCTTCTGAACCGCCTTCACGGCCAATGCCGCTTTCTTTCATTCCGCCGAATGGCGCTTGAACCGCTGACGGTCCGCCGTCATTCCAGCCGATAATGCCATACTCTAGATTCTCGGAAATATAGATGCCGCGGCGGTAGTTTTCTGTGAAGAAGTATGCAGCCAAGCCATACGGTGTATCGTTGGCAAGCTGAATCGCTTCATCAATATCAGAAAACGTGACGATCGGGGCGACCGGGCCGAATGTTTCCTCATGCATGATGTTCATGGACGTATCGACATCGGTGAGCACTGTCGGATTCACAAAGTAGCACCCTTTGTCATCGTTTCGGTCATATGTGCCCCCAGCAATAATTTTTGCGCCTTTTTCAACCGCATCATCTATTTGGCTGACGATTTTTTCGAAGCCTCGTTTGTTGATGATCGGTCCGACATTGACGCCTTCCTCAAGTCCATTTCCGACTCTCAGCTTAGACACTTGCTCGCTCAATTTCGCAGCAAATTCATCCTTGATGGACTCATGAACGATCAGGCGGTTGGCACATACGCAGGTTTGGCCGGCGTTTCGGTATTTGGACGCCATCGCCTGTTCAACGGCAAGGTCAATGTCTGCATCTTCATCTACGATCAGCGGGGCGTGTCCGCCGAGTTCCATTGAGACGTGCTTCACGGTGTCCGCGCTGTTTTTCATAAGGATTTTCCCTACAGGTGTTGAGCCTGTAAACGTGATTTTGCGGATTTTCGGACTGCTTGTGAACACATTTCCGATTTCTTCTCCATCACCGATCACAACCTGAAGAACATCCTTCGGAATGCCAGCTTCATATGCGAGGCGCGCTAGTTCATAAGCAGACAGCGGTGTGTCTGGCGCCGGCTTGATGATAAATGTACAGCCAGCGGCAAGAGCAGGCGCCGCTTTGCGTGTAATCATCGCATTCGGGAAATTCCAGGGCGTGATAGCAGCAACGGGGCCGACCGGCTGGCGTGTGACAACAATTCGTTTACCAGTTGTCGGGGCCGGGACCGTTCTTCCGTACACACGCTTCGCTTCCTCTGCGAACCATTCGATATAGCCTGCGCCGTAAAGTACCTCGCCGACTGCTTCCTGGTATGGTTTTCCGTTTTCCTTTGTAATTAAATCTGCAAGCTCTTCTTTATGTTCAACAATCAGCTCATACCATTTTTTCAAAAGAGACGCTCTTTCGTTCGCTGATGTTTTAGACCACGTTTTAAACGCTTGATGTGAACGTTCAATGGCTTCTTCTACCTCTGTGGCTGATTGCTGAGGAATCGTTTTGATCTCCTCGCCCGTAGCCGGGTTGTAGACCGTTAATTGATCTGGCATATTGAACATTCCTTTCTTTTCATGATTACTTAAAATGATAGCAGACCCAGCCGTTTTCTTTCCAATGATTAAGCTCGCAGGCCCGCCTCCAAGATGCTGAGCCCTTCATTTAAAAGGCTGTCTGAGATGACGAGCGGTGTCAAAAAGCGGATGATATTACCGTTAATTCCCGCTGTCAGCAAAAGTAATCCGTTTTGATTCGCATAGGCCGCGATCGCTGCTGCTTTTGCTTTATCAGGCTCACGCGTGTCTGGATCCTTGACGATTTCGATTGCGGCCATCGCCCCGAGCCTGCGGATGTCACCGATGAACGGGAATTCTTCTTTCCACTCATACGCCTTGTCTTCAATGATTTTGCCAATTTCTTCAGATCGCTCATTCAGTCCTTCTTCTTCGATAATATCCAGGACTGCCAAAGCCGCCGCGCAGCCGAGCGGGCTGCCGGCATACGTGCCGCCCAGCTCCCCTGGCGCTGCCGCATCAAGCATTTCCGCACGCCCGATCACACCGCTTAATGGCAGGCCTGCCGCAAGCGATTTAGAAACCGTGATCAGATCGGGCACTACATCAAAGTGCTCAATTGCGAAATAAGTGCCAGTTCTGGCAAAGCCGGTTTGGATTTCATCAGCAACAAAAACAATGCCGTGTTCTTTGCAGAATGAAGCGACGTGCTGCACGAACCGTTTCGAAGGAATAATAAACCCGCCTTCTCCCTGCACTGGCTCCATCACGACACACGCCACCGTTTCAGGCGCCACTGAAGCGATAAAAAAATCATTAAATGCTTGAATGACCATATCGTCATAGCTTTCATCACTCATGCCGGCCGGCTTCTGATAATAATAAGGGAACGGCGCTTGATAAACCTCTGGCGCAAAAGGCCCGAAACCGAATTTATAAGGTTTTACCTTGCTTGTCATGCTCATCGTCATATTCGTGCGTCCATGAAACCCGCGCGTAAACGAGACAACGCCTTGGCGCTTTGTATACTTTCTGGCAATTTTCACAGCGTTTTCGACCGCTTCCGCCCCTGAGTTAAGAAAAATCGCTTTTTTCCCATGGCTGCCCGGTGCTATGCCGCACAGTTTTTCGGCTAACTCGATATAAGTCGGGTACATCATGACATTGAAGCCAGGATGAATCAGCTCCTCCGCCTGCCGCTTCACAGCCTCAACCACCTTCGGATGCGAGTGTCCGACATTTAACGTGCCGATGGCGCCTGCAAAATCAATAAATCTCCGGCCGTCCAGATCGTACAGCTCGGCCCCTTCTCCTTTGACCGCCAGACTGCGGTTGCCGTTGCTCACACCTTTTGACACAAATTGATCCCGTTTTTGCTGCCATTGTGCAGTTGTGATGCTTGCTGTTGTTTGACTCATATGAATATCCCCCTGTCGGTATTTTCTTATCATTCTGACTTCTCTTTGGTATGATGAAAAGTACCAATTATAACTTTTTGATGGTATCAGAAGGAGAAACTACAAATGGATATCACGATTACACTCGATCGTTCAGAACAAGCCGATTATATCTATCAGCAAATTTATCAAAAGCTGAAAAAAGAAATCCTCAGCCGCAATCTGCTGCCGCACTCGAAGGTTCCCTCCAAGCGGGAGCTGGCTGAAAATCTCAAGGTCAGCGTAAATTCAGTGAATTCAGCCTATCAGCAGCTGCTGGCTGAAGGGTATTTGTACGCCATTGAACGAAAGGGTTTCTTCGTGGAGGAACTAGACATGTTTTCCGCCGAGGAGCACCCTCCATTTGCACTGCCGGATGATCTAAAAGAGTTTCACATCGACCAGAGCGATTGGATATCGTTTTCACACATGAGTTCCGATACAGACCATTTTCCGATCAAAAGCTGGTTCCGCTGCGAGCAAAAAGCGGCCTCCCGCTCATACCGCACGCTCGGCGATATGTCACATCCGCAAGGGATATATGAAGTGAGAGCGGCCATTACCAGGCTCATTTCCCTGACGAGGGGTGTAAAATGCAGGCCGGAACAAATGATCATAGGGGCAGGCACACAGGTGCTCATGCAGCTGTTGACTGAGCTTTTACCCAAGGAAGCCGTGTATGCGATGGAGGAGCCTGGCTACAGGCGCATGTATCAGCTTTTGAAGAATGCCGGAAAACTAGTAAAGACGATCATGCTGGATGAAAAAGGCATGTCGATTGCTGAAATCACCAGACAGCAGCCTGATGTGCTGGTGACCACCCCGTCGCATCAGTTTCCGGCCGGAACGATTATGCCTGTATCCAGAAGAATTCAGCTGCTGAACTGGGCAGCCGAGGAGCCGCGCCGATATATCATTGAGGACGATTATGATAGTGAATTCACATATGATGTAGACAGTATTCCGGCGCTGCAAAGCCTCGACCGTTTTCAAAATGTCATCTATATGGGAACCTTTTCAAAGTCCCTTCTCCCCGGCTTGCGGATCAGCTATATGGTGTTGCCGCCTGAGCTGTTGAGGACATACAAACAGCGGGGCTATGATCTGCAGACTTGCTCATCACTTACACAGCTCACCCTGCAGGAATTTATCGAGTCTGGTGAATATCAGAAGCATATAAAAAAAATGAAGCAGCATTATAAAGAAAAGAGAGAACGCCTGATCACCGCTTTAGAAGCAGAGTTCAGCGGAGAGGTTACCGTAAAAGGGGCAAATGCGGGGCTGCATTTTGTTACCGAATTTGATACCAGGCGCACCGAACAAGACATCCTGTCACATGCTGCCGGGCTGCAGCTTGAAATATTCGGAATGAGCCGATTTAACTTGAAGGAAAACAAGCGGCAAACGGGCAGGCCCGCTCTCATTATCGGCTTTGCACGGCTGAAGGAAGAAGATATTCAGAAGGGTGTGCAGCGGCTTTTCAAAGCGGTTTACGGACATAAAAAAATCCCCGTTACAGGGGATTGATTCACCAGCGGTCCTGGTCTACATTCAGCACGGCTTCAAGCAGGCCCGGAAATGCCTTTTCAAGGTCTTCAGCGCGAAGCGAATAATACCGGCGCTTTCCTTCTATCCGAACTTGAGCGATACCTGATTCTCTCAAAACTTTAAAATGATGCGACAAAGTCGATTTGGCAACCTGCACATCTGCACAGGTGCTGCACGTTTTTTCTTTTGCTTCAGCTAATTGCTTGACGAGCTCTAAACGAAGCGGATCACTAAGTGCATGAAGAACCTTTGTCAGCTGCAATGTTTCTGTTTCTGGATGGTTTGGAATGTTCATGACACAAATGTATCACACAACAATTAGAATGACAATTTTACTATTTAAGGGTTTTTCCTTTACCTCATTTAGAATACATGTTACATTTAGTTCGATGAAATTCGAACAATAAATTCACATAACAACGGAGGAGATTTACATGATCGTATTACAAGCTTACATCAAAGTAAAACCAGAAAAACGCGAGGAATTTTTGAGCGAGGCTCAATCACTTGTTCAGCATTCAAGAGCTGAGGAAGGCAACGCGCAATACGACCTATTTGAAAAAGTAGGCGAAGAAAATACATTTGTCATGCTTGAAAAATGGAAAGATGAAGCGGCAATGAAATTCCATAACGAAACTGCGCATTTCCAAGGATTTGTCGCAAAAGGAAAAGAACTGCTGAGCGCTCCTCTTGATGTTGTCCGCACAGAGCTTAGCGAGTAAAGGAAGGGTGTCTTATATGAATGAAGTGATTAAATCTTTAACAGACCACCGCTCGATTCGCAGCTACACAGATGAGCCTGTAGCTCAGGAGCAATTGGACCAAATCATTGAAGCGGTGCAATCAGCCCCTTCTTCTATCAACGGACAGCAAGTGACTGTGATCACAGTCCAGGATAAAGAGCGCAAAAAGAAAATCTCCGAGCTGGCAGGCGGCCAGCCATGGATCGATCAAGCTCCTGTTTTCCTGCTGTTCTGCGCAGATTTCAACCGGGCCAAAATCGCGCTTGAAGATCTGCATGATTTCAAAATGGAAATCACAAATGGATTGGAATCTGTTCTTGTCGGCGCAGTAGACGCTGGTATTGCCCTCGGCACAGCAACAGCAGCGGCTGAGTCACTCGGACTTGGCACAGTTCCGATCGGTGCAGTTCGCGGAAACCCTCAAGAGCTGATCGAACTGCTAGAGCTTCCAAAATACGTGTTCCCTTTATCCGGCCTTGTCATTGGGCATCCTGCCGACCGTTCAGCGAAAAAACCGCGCTTGCCGCAAGAAGCTGTCAATCATCAGGAAACTTATTTGAATCAGGATGAGCTGACGTCTCACATTCAGGCATACGACGAACAGATGTCTGAATACATGAATAAGCGGACAAACGGAAAAGAAACAAGAAACTGGTCACAGAGCATCGCTTCTTACTATGAGCGCCTGTACTATCCGCACATCCGTGAAATGCTTGAAAAACAAGGATTTAAAGTTGAAAAATAAGCTCTTATTCGGCCTGTCGGATTTTCCGGCAGGCCTTTCATTTACCCGGTTAAAATCCATTGACTTCTATTTTGTTTATTTGGTAAAATTTTTTCATAGTTACTCATTGGTTTTCTGTGAACCAATGGGTTTTCTAATGTTCAAGAAAGAAGGAAGCCATGAGATGCTTGATAAAAAAACAGATATCTTGTTAGCCGCGCGAAAGCTTTTTTCGGAAAAGGATTTTACGTCGGTTTCCATGCAGGCGATCGCAGAAGAATGTAAGATGTCAAAAGCTTCGATATATAAGCTGTTCCAATCTAAAGAAGATCTGCTTTTGGAGCTGCTGTCATTTAACCAGAAGCAAATGGTGGCTGCGGCCTCAAGACTTCAGGAAAATACCGCACTTACACCGGAGGAGCGTTTGACGCAAAAGGTCAAAATGGAACTGGAGGGCTTCAGGCGGAATCAGCAGTTTTTCAATATGCTGACCTACGAAAACCCCAAGCTGCACAATGACCGGGTCAAACAGCATATCCATCAGACCAGATCGACGATTATCTGCTGGCACCGCGATTCGCTGATCCAGGCGTATGGAGAAACCATTCTCCCGTTTGTGTGGGATTTGGTCATCATTCTTCACGGCATGATGCGTGAGTTTTTAATGCTGATCAAAATCGAGGAAAAACCGCTTGAGCTTGACCCGATCGCAGAGTTTATCATCAGCACCCTCAATCAGATTATCAAAAACAGGGAAACCCGCCAGTCTCTTCTTCCGCCCGAAGCCATCGAGCTTTATATTCATTCAGCATCCTCCTACAAGCCAAAGGATAAATCAGTCCTATTATCGGAAAGCCTGAAAGAATTACATAAAGGCATCTCTTCCCTGTCCGCCGCGGACTATGACGTAGATGAACTGACTTCCGCAGCCGCCATGCTGGAGGAAGAAGCGAAGAAGGAAGAACCCCGCGCTTTTTTACTCAAATCACTGATTGGCTATCTGGAACAAACCGGTGTTTTAACACTGCCTGTTTCCATGTTAAAAACACTGTTAATTACTTAGAGAAAAGAAGGGATATGTATTGAACACAAGTATTGAACAAAAACCTTTTAACCGTTCTGTCATTGTCGGCATTTTGTTAGCCGGAGCGTTTGTGGCGATTTTGAACCAGACATTGTTGATTACCGCACTTCCCCATATCATGAGGGATTTCAATGTCGATGCCAACCAAGCACAATGGCTGACTACATCATTTATGTTAACCAACGGGATTTTAATTCCGATTACTGCGTTTTTAATTGAGAAATTCACAAGCCGGGCGCTGCTCATCACAGCAATGAGCATTTTCACTGCCGGAACAGTCGTCGGAGCGTTCGCGCCGAACTTCCCGGTTCTGCTGACAGCGCGTATCATTCAAGCGGCCGGAGCCGGCATTATGATGCCGCTCATGCAGACTGTATTCCTGACAATCTTTCCGATTGAAAAGCGCGGCCAGGCTATGGGTATGGTCGGATTGGTCATCTCATTCGCGCCTGCGATCGGACCGACTCTTTCCGGATGGGCTGTCGAAGCTTTCTCTTGGAGATCATTGTTTTATATTATTCTTCCGTTTGCTGTGATTGATTTGATTCTTGCCAGCATCCTGATGAAAAACGTGACGACTTTAAGAAAAACACAGATTGATATTTTATCAGTCATCCTTTCAACATTTGGGTTCGGCGGCCTTCTATACGGCTTCTCAAGCGTCGGCTCTTACGGCTGGTCCAGTTCAACCGTCTTGATTTCACTGCTGGTGGGTGTCATCGCGCTGCTCTTGTTTATCACAAGACAAATGAAGCTTGAAAAACCGATGCTGGAATTCCGCGTCTTCACGTTTGGCGTTTTCAGCTTAACAACACTGCTGGGAACCCTCGTCTTTGCATTATTGATCGGTACGGAAACCATCCTGCCGCTTTATACACAAAATGTCAGAGACGTCACAGCTTTTGATACAGGGCTTATGCTCCTTCCGGGAGCCGTTGTGATGGGCTTTATGTCGCCGATTATCGGCAGAATTTTTGACCGAGTCGGCGGAAGAGGGCTGGCGATTGCCGGTTTCTGCATCATCTTCCTGACATCTCTGCCGTTTATGCAACTGACTGACCATACGTCACTCGCTTGGATTGTCGTTTTATACACCGTTCGTCTCTTAGGCACCGCCATGATCATGATGCCGGTGACAACAGCCGGAATCAACGCGCTGCCGCGCCACTTGATTCCGCACGGAACTGCGATGAACAACACGATTCGCCAAGTCGGCGGCTCGATCGGAACCGCACTATTGGTTTCCGTGATGAGCAACCAGGCGGCACATGCAGGCACGACAAATGTGAAGCACGCCGCCCTGCACGGCATGAACGCCGCTTTTATTGTGGCTGCCGTCATTGCACTTGTCGGCTTCCTTCTCTCATTCACATTAAAGAAACCTCAGCGCCCTGCCGAACAGCAGCCGGCACGCTGATCAACCAAAAAGAGCCCCGCTATTTAGCGGAGGCTCTTTTTGGTTTTACTTTTCTAAACCGTCTTTCACTTCTTTAATCATTTGCGCCATAGACTCAAGACCGCCTCCTGATAAGTACCAAGTAGCAGAATCAAGGTAGACGACATGATCATTTTTCACTGCGTTTACATTTTTCACATAATCATTTTCAACGACTTGTTTAGTAGATGATGTTTCACCGATCGCTGTACCGCGGTCAATGACAAACAGGTAATCCGGGTTTGTTTTTGAAATGTACTCGTAAGAAACGCTTTGTCCGTGAGTAGACGCTTTGATGTTTTTATCAGCCGGTGTCACGCCGAACACGTCATGGATCAGGCCGTATCTTGATTTAGGACCGAATGCGCTGATCTTCCCGTCGTTCGCCATGATGACGAGACCGTTTTTGTTAAGCTTTTCAGCCGTTTTCTTTACATCTGCGATTGAATGATCGATTTTTGCGAGTTCATCCTTCACTTCATCTTCTTTATCGAAGATCTTACCGATTGTTTCTGCGTCAGACTTAAATGATTCCATATACTTCGCTGTGTCTACGCCAAGGTAAATTGTCGGCGCAATTTTAGAGAATTCTTTGTAAGACTCAGATTGTCTTCCTGAGATAATGATCAAGTCAGGGTCTACATCTGCCACTTTCTCGAAGTCTGGCTCTTTTAAGCTTCCGACGTCAGCATATTTGTCATCCTTGAATTTGGACAGATATTTAGGAAGGGCTTGTTTCGGCAGTCCCGCTACTTTATCATCAAGACCAAGTTTATCTAGTGTATCTAAGCTTCCAAAGTCAAATACGACAACTTTTTTAGGGCTTTTCGGTACTTTTGTTCCGTTTTTGTCCAGCTGGTGTTTCACCGTGATTTGTTCTTCCTTAGAATCAGAACCTTTGCTGCTTGTGCTTTGGTTTCCGCATGCAGAAATCACAACTGCCGTCACCAAAGCGATGAATAGTAATGCGAACTTTTTCATGCTCTTCACCTCTTCTATATATTAAGAAAAATAGACACCTATTCTTTGATTATCAATCGTCTGAATCGGGATGGTCATATCGTAGATTTCCTCAAGCACTGATGTTTCTATCATTTCTTCAGGCGGTCCTTCTTTAACAATTCGGCCGTTTTTCAAAGCGACGATATAGTCAGAATAGACTGAAGCAAAATTGATATCGTGAATGACGATCACGATCGTTTTTCCAAGCTCCTCTACCAACCGTTTCAGCAGTTTCATAATTTCAACTGAGTGTTTCATATCCAGATTGTTCAGCGGCTCATCCAGAAAGATATAATCTGTGTCCTGGGCAATGACCATAGCGATAAATGCCCTTTGGCACTGTCCGCCGCTCAGCTGATCCAAGTATTTGTCTTGAATGTCTTCCAGCTTCATATAGCTAAGCGCCTGGTTGATATGAACCCAGTCTTCCTCTGTCAGCCGGCCCTGTGAGTACGGAAACCTGCCAAAACTAACGAGGTCTTTGATCGTGAGCCTGATATTGATTTGGTTCGCCTGCTTCAAAATGCTCATTTTCTTGGCAAGCTCTTTGCTGTCACATGCTCCAATCTCTTGTCCGTCTATGTAAATCTCGCCGGAATCTTTTTTGATCAGGCGGCTCATGATAGACAGCAGCGTACTTTTGCCGGCGCCGTTAGGACCGATAAACGAGGTGATTTTGCCCTTTTGAATCGTGACTGACGTCTCTTCAAGGACAACTTTCCCGCCATATTGTTTGCTTACATTTCTGACCTCTACCATGATTTATTCTCCTTTAACAGCAAGTAGATAAAATAAATCCCGCCGGCAAAATTAATAATGACGCTCAGCGTCGTTGAGAAGGTAAACACTTTCTCAACCACAAACTGCCCTCCGACCAGCGCAATGATGCTGATGAAAACGGAGCCTGCGATTAAGTATGAATGCTTATAGGTTTTCAGGAATTCTCTCGCCAGGTTGACGACCAGAAGGCCTAAAAACATAATCGGCCCGACTAGCGCTGTTGAAACAGAAACCAAAATCGCAACCACGATCAGCATCTGCTTCACCACTTTGTCGTAGTCAATGCCCAAATTCACGGCGTGCTCGCGTCCGAGCGACAGCACATCGAAAAATTTTGTAAAACGCCAGACATAAACGCCTGTCAGCAGGAAGATGATGAACGCGAGCCATAACAAATCCGTATTGATATTGTTAAAGCTGGCAAACATCTTGTCCTGCACAACTTGGAACTCGTTCGGATCAATCAGCATCTGCATAAAGGAAGACAGGCTGCTGAACAGCGTGCCAAACACGATTCCGATAAGCAGAAGGAAAAAGATATTTCTCCCCTCACCCTTGAACATGATCTGATACAAAACAAGAGAAAACAGGATCATCAGCAGAACAGATATGATAAAGTTGATGTTTTTATTCATGATGACCATATTCGCAGAACCGAACAAAAAGATAATGCCAGTCTGAATCAGCATGTAGAGAGAATCAAGGCCCAAAATGCTCGGCGTCAGGATGCGGTTGTTCGTAATCGTTTGAAAGATCATGGTCGAAAACGCAATCGCTCCCCCCGTCAGCACAATGGCAGCGACTTTTTTGATTCGTCTCGGCAGGGTGTAATCCCAATTGCCTAAGTCATAAAACAAAAACAAGCCGATACATACAATGGCTAAAACAACGAGCAAAGCTATTTTCATCTGGTTACGCATAGGCTTTTCTCCTTAACAGCATAAACAGGAAAATGCCGCTGCCGATGATTCCGACCATCAGGCCAATCGAGATTTCATAAGGGAAGATAATGATTCTGCCCAGTATATCGCAAAACAGCACAAACACCGCTCCCAACAGCGCAGTATGCGGCAGGCTGCTCTTCAGATTGTCTCCTCTGTAAATCGATACAATATTCGGGATGATTAAACCGAGAAACGGCAGCATACCGACAGTCAAAATGACAAGGGACGTGATCAGGGACACGATAATGAGCCCGATGTTCACAACCCGTTTGTACTTGAGGCCTAGGTTGACAGAAAAGCTTTCACCCATACCGGCCAATGTGAATTTATCCGCATACACATAGGCAATGATGACGAGCGGAATACTCAGATAAAGAAGCTCGTATCTTCCTTTCACGACTAAAGAGAAGTCTCCCTGCAGCCATGATGACACATTCTGGATCAAGTCATATTTATATGCGATAAATGTCGCGATTGAACTGACGATATTCCCGAGCATTAAACCGACAAGCGGAATAAAGATGGTGTCGTTAAACTTGATTCTTTCAAGGATTTTCATAAACAGAAAATTTCCTGCAAGGGCAAAGACAAACGCAATCAGCATTTTGATTAAAGGACTGGCGGATGTAAACAGCAGCAAGGAAATTAAAATGCCGAGCCTCGCCCAATCCATCGTGCCCGCCGTCGTCGGTGACACGAATTTATTTCTGCTGATCTGTTGCATAATCAAACCGCAGATGCTCATGCTTAATCCCGCGATGACAATGCTGATCAATCGCGGCAAACGGCTTGCAAACAGCGTTGACGCCTCTTGTTTGCTTAAATCGAAGAGATCAAGCGGCGACAGATCTTCTACACCGATAAATACAGATGTGACTGCTAATATGATAAGTAGAATAAATAAGTAACGTAGCTTCATGCTGCCTCCTTACATCCTTACAGCAAAAAGAACGTATCTCCTACTCCGCAAGGACTCAAAACAATATGGCCATATAGTAATTGATTATCATTATCATTTACATGTTACCATTTTTTTAGGGTTAGTCAATATTCTTTAAAAATATTAACCTAGTCATTTATCCATTTTACTAATCATTCTAACCATTTTCCATCCCAAAACGTTAGGCTGTTTACCATATTTATCTTTATAACGCAGGTATACGGTCAGCAAACTTGACATTATTCCTCGTGGAAAATACAAATGTTCTCTCCAGAAAGAAATTAACCCTTGATTTACAGGACTGAAAGAGAGATAATAAATACTAAATTTGTGTGAAAATTTTAAACATTAGGAGATGTAAACATGAAGGTCGTTAAATTCGGAGGCAGCTCACTTGCTTCAGGTGCCCAGCTTGACAAGGTGTTTCACATCGTTACCTCAGACCCGGCACGGAAAGCTGTAGTCGTTTCAGCTCCGGGGAAACGCTATGCCGAGGATACGAAAGTGACTGATCTCTTAATCGCATGTGCAGAACAATATTTGGCAACAGGCAGCGCACCTGAACTGGCGGAAGCTGTTGTGGAACGGTACGCTCTCATCGCCAATGAGCTTCAGCTGGGGCAAAGCATTATCGAAAAAATCAGAGATGATCTGTTTACGCTTTTAGAAGGAGATAAAAGCAATCCCGAGCAATACCTTGACACAGTCAAGGCCAGCGGGGAGGATAACAATGCCAAGCTGATTGCCGCTTATTTCCGCTATAAAGGCGTCAAAGCGGAATATGTAAACCCGAAGGATGCCGGCCTCTTTGTGACAAATGAACCCGGCAACGCGCAAGTTCTTCCTGAATCCTATCAAAACCTCTATCGTCTTCGGGAACGTGACGGACTCATCATTTTTCCCGGTTTTTTCGGATTCAGCAAGGATGGCGATGTGATCACATTCTCACGGAGCGGTTCTGATATTACCGGTTCGATTCTTGCCAACGGACTTCAAGCCGATTTGTACGAAAACTTTACAGACGTAGACGCTGTGTATTCTGTCAATCCGTCCTTCGTTCAGAATCCAAAGGAAATCAGCGAGCTGACATACAGAGAGATGCGGGAGCTGTCCTACGCGGGTTTTTCAGTGTTTCATGATGAAGCGCTCATTCCGGCATTCAGAGCGGGGATTCCTGTTCAGATCAAAAATACGAACAACCCCTCAGCCGAAGGCACCCGCGTCGTCAACAAGCGGGATAACAAAAACGGGCCTGTCGTCGGCATTGCCAGCGACACCGGTTTTTGCAGCATTTATATCAGCAAGTATCTCATGAACAGAGAAATCGGTTTTGGCCGAAGGGCCCTTCACATCCTGGAGGAGCATGGTTTGACGTATGAGCATGTTCCATCGGGAATCGATGACATGACGATCATTTTACGGCAGGGGCAAATGGATGCCGCCACTGAACGCAGCGTCATCAAGCGGATCGAAGAGGATTTGCATGCCGATGAAGTCATCGTCGAGCATCATCTCGCCCTGATTATGGTTGTAGGGGAAGCGATGCGCCACAATGTCGGTACAACGGCAAGAGCCGCCAAAGCATTATCAGAGGCACAGGTGAATATCGAAATGATCAATCAGGGATCTTCTGAAGTGAGCATGATGTTTGGCGTAAAAGAAGCCGAAGAAAGAAAAGCCGTTCAAGCGTTATACCAGGAATTTTTCGCGGGCGTATTAATCTCTTAATCGTACATAAATAGCGGGCGGCAGCGCCCGCTATTTTTTATATTACCTTCCTATAGCCGAATTGTTCATTTTTTCTCTTGTCCACTATTATCCCTGCCAAATGGATCGGTTCAGCATATCTTATAGTATCCTTCATAGGGAGGTGAAACCTTATGTCAGGATACTCTAACGGCGGCGGTTACGGCGGCATCAGTTCTTTCGCTTTAATCGTTGTATTGTTTATTCTTTTAATTATCGTAGGGACTGCGTTTGTTGGCGGCTTCTAAGCTGCTGACCGTCTCTGCGGGACCCTGTCCGCCACAGTTTTGCAGCAGCATTTGCTAAAGCAATCTCGAAGGGGGTGCACAAAATGTCAGGTTACGGAACTTCTTTCGCTTTGATTGTTGTGTTATTTATCCTCTTGATCATTGTGGGAACTGCATTTGTAGGAGGCTACTAAATAAACGTAATCTCCATGAAGGCGGCACCGCAAGACTATGTCTTGCGGTGTTTTTTTAAAAAGAAAAACCCCTTCTCGCTAATGAGAAGGGGCTTGTTCTTACGTCATTCCTCTTTCTGTCACATGAAAGTCGAGTGCTTCCGCATTAGCAGAAACGCCAGCCGCTGTAAAAATCGCGGCTGCGGCCAAACAAATAACAAACAACTTAGATTTCAATTTCATACAAACCTTCACTCCTTTGTATTTGTTTTCTTGCCTCTTCAACTTGTAGAAAGTAGGAAGCAGACAGTTTAAACCATTTCTGTTCATAGTAATATTTTGCTACTTCTAGGGCTAAATCCTCTATATCAGCGTACATATTTTTATTTTTTAAGTACTGGAAACATCGTTCGATTCCTTCTTCATTGGGCTGATCCTGATATAGGGATTGCAAAAACTCGAATTTTACGGCATAGTCTGCATCGTCTGTTTCTTTAGCATATTCATAGCCCCGCTTGTGATATTCCGAAGCTTTATCATGTTTTCCCTGTTTATAATAAATCAGGGTGATTAAAAAATAGGCTTGCGGGAGAGAATTGACGATCCTGCTGCTTTCAAACGTGGAGACCGCTTTTTCAAAGTAATCAATGGCAGGGTCTAGAAGGTCTTGATTGTAATAGCATAATCCGAGATTGTAGTATGCTCTTCCGACCAGCTGGGCTTTTTGTTCTGCTTGGGCCATGTTGAGCGCCAATTTGAAATGGCGTGCGGCTTGTTCGAAATTTCTTTCATCCATCAGGTTGACCCCGAACACGAAGTGGCACTGAATGATTCTCACATTATAGGTTTCCTGCTCCACGTAAATTTCATAGGCGTTTTTTATATTAATCAATGAAAAATACGTTTGCTTCATATAATAATAAGCTTCCGCGATTTTAAAATAGAATTCAGCCCGTTCAATATGGTCTGCGACAAAGGAGAGCTTTTTCTCCGCCTGTTTATAGTATGTAATAGCAGAAATAAATTCACGCTTATCAAACTCATACATCCCGCGAAAAAAATTCACGTAATAGTCGAGAAGCCCTTTGAGATCTGCCTGGTTGCTGTCAATGTTTCTCGATAATTCAGACAGGCTTGGCTGGTCTTCGATATTTAATTTCTCTAACGGCTCAAGATAATCCAGCATAAGCTGGTGCCGGAATTCCATTAGTGAATAATAAAGCAGCAAGTTGGAATCATGCTGCATGTGTTTCAGTTCCTGCTGGATTTCAGCTTTTAACACTTCGGCATCCGGCACGCTGAATGTCCGGATATATCTGTACCACTCGTTAATTTTTTGACCGACCGCTGAAGAAGGAATTACCCCGCTCTTCATTCCTTCACCCTCTCCCATCAAAAACTGTTTATGTCATATTTTATCATGTTTATAGACCGTCCCAACCCGAAAAACACGCAATCTTTGTTTTCGGGAGCACGCAATAAACCGAAGCGGTGTGCAAAAAAGGCGGCTGCATCAGTTGATGCGCCGCCCTGTATGCTATTGCTGTTTTGCCGTTAAAGGAAGGCGGATGATGAACTTTGTGCCTTTCCCTTCTTCACTCTGGATTTCTACTGTGCCCTGGTGCATTTCAACGAGCTGCTTGACGATCGAGAGACCGAGTCCGTATTCACCATATGCCGTGTTCGTTCTTGAAATATCTGCTTTATAGAATCGCTCCCAAATATGCTCAATATCCTCTTTTGAAATGCCGATTCCCGTGTCTTCAATTTCAATAATCGTCTCTTTATAACCTTCCATTCCGCGCAGCCAAATGTCACCGTTTTGCGTAAATTGGATGCTGTTTTTCGTAATGTTGACGAGAATTTGAATGAACCGGTCATAATCGGCATGTACGATGACGTGATCCTCTACTTGGATCATCAGCTTGTTTTGTTTTTCTTCCGCCTGCTGCTGCAAGTGCTCTTTCACAATTTCAAACACCTCGATCAGCGGAACATCTAGCTTGTTCAAGGTAATTTGCTGGGATCTGATTTTTTCATAATCCAGGTTTTCTTTTACGAGCCGCAGCATGCGCTTCGTTTCCTCACTGATCAGAGAGAAGCATTTATCCTTTTTATCCTCAGGAATCGTATGGCTGTTCAACCCTTCAACCAAACCGTTGATCGTCGTCAGCGGTGTTTTTAATTCATGTGACACGTCAGCGATAAACTGCCTTCTCCGCTTCTCAAGGCGCTCGATTTCATCCCTTGACTGCTTTAGTTTTTTCGCCATGATATTAAAGTCAGACGCCAGTACGCCGATTTCGTCCCCGTAGCTGTTTTCCAAATGGATGTCATAATCGCCGGAAGCCACTTTATCTGTCGCTTCTCTCAGCTTTTGAATCCGCTTGACATGGAATTTGGACAGAAGCCAACTCACTAGAATCGTAATCACAAGCGTGCTGATCACAGCGTAAAACATATAGAGGTTGACCTGATTGACCATCTGTTCAACACCGCTGATCGGAGAAATCAGCAGAACGGCGCCTTTAAATTCGTTCTGAACAAATATAGGCTGCGCCACAAGTGACACTTCATCATCAAAACGGCCATCTGCCCTGATCATGACAGTCTGCCCTTTTTTTAGCTTATTCCATTCTGATTTCTTCAGCTGTTCCCTTGGTGGGTGATGAAAGCCTTCAGGAAGAAAATAGGGCTGTTGCTCTTCATTAAAGATGATAAACTGCGTCTTTCTTGTGCTTAACATGTCCTGATAAGGATAGAGCCTGCGCATGTCCACCTGGCCGGCTTGGAATTCATTTGCAATCTGCACCGCATATGACGTCAATTCCTCTACTTTGTTCTGATAGGCAAATTCCTTCACAAAGTGGGAAAACAGAGAAATGATAATGACAAACGCTAAAATCAAAATGCTGATATGGCTTAGCAGCAGCTGATATAAATATTTAATCTTCATCAAATTTATACCCTACTCCCCACACAGTATACAGGAAAGGCTTGTCCTCGCTGGCAAGCTTTTTCCGCAGCCGTTTGATATGAACGTCAACCGTTCGCTCATCTCCATAAAACTGATAGCCCCATACCTGCTCAAGCAGCTGTTCTCTGGAGAACACCTGCCGCGGATTTTGGACAAGGTAATAAAGCAGATCGAATTCCTTCGGCGTGAGATTTTCTACAGGCTCTCCGTTTAATAATACTTCTCTCGTCTTCTTATTAATGGTAAAGCATTCCGTTTCAATCATATCTTCATCAATAACCGCTTTGCCTGTCGCCTTGTATCTTCTGATGACGGCTTTGATGCGGGCAACCAATGTCAGCGGGCTGAACGGCTTTGTGACATAATCGTCCGCCCCCATCTCAAAGCCGATGACCTGATCTGATTCAGTGTCTTTGGCAGTCAGCATGATAATCGGCACCGTGCTTGTCTCTCTTATTTTTCTGCAGATGGTCACGCCGTCCATAGATGGAAGCATGATATCCAAAATGATCAGATCCCAATTTTCTTCCGTAAAACGCTGGTACCCTTCTAACCCGTCATGAACGAATTCCGCTTCAAAACCTTCTTTAAAAAAGAACATCTCCGTCATCGTACATACACTAACATTATCTTCTATCATTAATATTTTCATTATATCCTCCGGTTGTTTTGACGCTTTTTTATATAATAGCACCATTTTAAACAGAAGGTTTTGCGTTTCACAATTGTTAGTTTTTATTTCATCAACTAGAAATAGATTGTTCATATTTTTTTCATACCTTTGGACTACTATTAATTTATCAGCAAGCGGGCGCCCCCAGAGGCGGTCTTATCCATAAAAATACCAATACGGAGGAACATAAATGAACTTTATCAAACGGGCCTTTTGGAATATGAAGGCTAAAAAGGGAAAAACGTTATTGCAATTATTTGTGTTTACAGTCATATGTGTCTTTGTTCTATCAGGCCTCACCATCCAGTCGGCAGCACAAAAGTCAAGCGAACTGGCCAGACAGGAACTCGGCGGAAGCGTGACACTTCAGGTTGACCGCCAAAAGCAAATGGAAAAGCAGCAGGACAGCGGTGAAAAACGCAGCTTCGAATCCACACCGATCAAAGTGTCTGATGCGAATAAGCTTGCAGCACTTGATCATGTGAAGAGCTACAATTACACCACATCAGCTTCAGCCAACGCGGGAAACTTTGATGCGATTGAAAGCTCTAGTTCAAGTGATTCCAGCTCAAGCAGTTCAAGCTCAAACGCTAAAAACAGTCAAGGCGGAGGACAAGGCGGACCGCAAATGGTTCAAGCTGATCTTTCTATTGAAGGTGTCATCAGCACAGAATTAGTTGATGATTTCTCTGACGGGGATTCAAAAATCACAGACGGACGCGCGATTACAAAATCAGATGTCGGCAAAAAAGTAACAGTGATCAATGAAACATTAGCGCAAGAAAATGATTTAAGCGTTGGCGATTCGATCACAATTGAATCAGCAACGGATGAGGATACAACAGTAAAACTGAAGATCGTCGGTATTTATAAAACAACATCTTCAGGTGATGACCAAGCCCAAAATTTCTCTTTCTTAAATCCTTATAACAAGCTTTATACGCCTTACACAGCAACAGCGGCGCTGAAAGGCGACGACTATAAAAATACGGTTGACTCAGCTGTTTACTATATGGACGACGCGAAAAATATGGATGCTTTCGTAAAAGCAGCGAAGAAAACATCAATTGACTTCGATACGTACACACTGAATACAAACGATCAGCTTTACCAGCAAATGGTCGGGCCGATTGAAAATGTGGCTTCTTTCTCTAAAAACGTGGTGTATCTTGTATCAGTGGCAGGCGCCGTCATTCTTGGCCTGATTGTCATGATGTCAATCAGGGAGCGCAAATACGAAATGGGCGTGTTAATGGCCATCGGTGAAAAACGATGGAAATTGATTGGACAGTTCTTGACTGAGATTCTGATCGTGGCCGTTATCGCTATCGGCCTTGCATCTGTGACAGGAAATCTCGTCGCGAATCAGCTTGGAAATCAGCTTTTATCCCAGCAAATCAGTTCATCAACCGATTCAACGCAAACCGCAAGCGGACAAATGCCCGGCGGCGGCATGGGCGGCAAAATGTTCGGCCACAGTTCATCAAACGTGGACGTTATCGATTCACTGAACGTCACGGTTTCTATGAACGACATGCTTATTCTTGGCGGGATCGGCATCCTAATCGCAATCATTGCAACATTGCTGCCGTCAATTTCAGTACTGCGGCTTCATCCGAAAACGATATTGACAAAACAGGAATAGAAAGAGGCGGAACCTATGAGCTTATTACAATTTCAACAAGTCGGCTACTGGTATAAAGACAAAAGCCAGCCATTGTTTCAGGATATTAACATCAGCTTTCAAAAAGGAAAATTCTACACAATCGTCGGAACATCAGGGACGGGGAAAACCACTTTCCTGTCTCTGGCAGGCGGACTTGACGCACCAAAAGAAGGAAACATCCTTTACGGCGGAAAAGCAGTTTCTAAAATTGGCTTAACCAATTTCAGAAATCAATATGTATCAATCGTCTTTCAGGCGTACAATCTGCTCCCGTATATGACGGCTTTGCAGAACGTCACAACCGCTATGGAAATCACAGGTTCTAAAGAAAAGAACAAAGAATCATATGCGCTTGACATGCTGCAGAAGGTTGGCATCAACGAAAAACAAGCCCGGCAAAAAGTGCTCACACTGAGCGGCGGACAGCAGCAGCGGGTATCAATTACAAGGGCTTTCTGCTGTGACACGGATCTTATCGTAGCCGATGAACCGACCGGAAACCTTGATGAGGACACATCAAAAGAGATCGTACGGCTCTTTCAAGATCTGGCGCACAAGGAAAATAAATGCGTCATTATGGTGACGCACGATGAACAAATTGCAAAAGTGTCAGACATCAATATCAGACTTTCAAGAGGAAGCTTTACTGTGAAGGAAAACGTCGCAGTCGTATAACAAAACGCGCCTCTGCCAGTGCAGACAGGGGCGCACCCTATATCCCCCTTTTATATAGAAGTGAACATAAAAAGAGCGGCGGCTGCATCCCCCCGCTCTTTTTATCATTTTTTTGCTTCCGCCCCTTTTGACTTCTCTCTTCGTTTCTTTTTCCAAACAGCCACAATAAACAGAAAGAGCGGAAACAATAATTGAAAAGGCAAATGAATATACAGCGGCACCACTTTCAAGCCTTCGTTCAAGTGCTCTGAAAAGTTAGTAGCGATCGTTATAGAAAGGATTAAGATGCCCAATCCCATCGGATAAGCCAATTGAGAGGGGTTCTTTTCCTTAAAGAGCGTAGATGTCCCAACCACAGTGGCATATAAGTAGAGGCTAACCTTAAAGAAGCCGCCGATGATCAGCGCCAGCATAAAAAAGACATCGAGCCGGTCTAAAAATTCTTCGACCTTGATTGTCTGAATCGTACTTAAAAGCGGGAACTGGGATCTGAGTGTAAGATCAACATCAAGCACGCTGATATTAATCGCCACGGTGAGCGCCACAACCAATCCGCTAATAGCCATGGCGATCATCCCCACTTTTTTCACATCTTTTCTGTCATTCAGGTTAGGGAAAATCATCACAAATAAAACGACTTCGCCAAACGGAACGTACATGGTCTGAGTGAAAACAGAGTAAAGGACAGGAGAAATGCCGTCTGCCAAAACCGGTTTTAAGTTATGCGGGTCTATAGAACCTGAGACAACAATCAGCAAGAGCCCGATTGCGCCCAGTAAATACATGGCTCCGAAAAGCAGCTCAGCCGCGCGGGCGAGCACTTCGATTCCTTTTCTTACGGCGTATATGCTAACTACCACTAACAAACCATTTACAATAATGATAGGTGTATCATGATAAGCAAATGTCAGCAGCATTTCTCCAAAGTCACGCAGGACCCTTGCGGCAATATAGGCAAAGTACAAGATATAGAGAAATGAAAACAGCCAGCTCAGCTTGGTTCCCAGCATATCATCCATATATTCTTTCGGAGAAGAATTCGGGTAACATTGATAAATGCCTTGATACAAATAGAAAAGAAACAAACCGGCTGCACACCCTAACAGAACTGCGATCCAAGCATCCCTGCCCGCCATTGATCCCGGTGTAATCAATAAGGAGCTGCCCAGCTCAAAAATGATAATCATGACAAACAGCTGCCTGATGCTTATTCTGGCTTTTTCCATCTGTCACTTCCCCTTTCTCCAGACCTAATCATCTTTAAACTGGTGTTTGATCGGATTGTTTCGCAATCCCGTTCTTCTGATATACGTCTCGGCCTTCACATCGATAGGCAGTTCGGGCAAATATTCTTTGTCCCATGTGGCCTTCATTTTCTCCCACTGCTCCGGATACTTTCTATATATCGTGTCACCAAAACCGATAAAATCTATTTTATTCTTCTTGATTTTTTTCACAGTATGGCTAATTTCCATTTCAAGCTCTTTGTTGAGCGCTTTTTCAATAGCGGCCAGCACCTTCGGATTAGATAATTGGAAAGGGTATTTGACAGCATCTATAATTCCTTCAACCGTCACTTTCACATGGATGTGCGGACGTCCGTTCCGCATATCGGGTACCAGCTTTGTATCTTGATGGGTAACCTGCAAGCTGACCGCATCCTTCGTCTTGCCCCAATCAGCATTAATAAACGTATGCTGGACCTTATTCATAAGCCAGACTGCCCCCACGCTTTCATCATCTTCAATCCAATACTTTAAATACCCAGCCTTATCAAAAATCGCCAAACCATCTGCCTGAAGAATGGCTTTCGGGTCAGTCGCCTGCGTGTTTTCCATGCTGACTCCTTTTTTATCATCGCCAATCATCAAATAACCCGGAATAATCGGTGCCCTTGTGTCGCTGGCAAGTGTTTTCAAAACGTCCTGAATATTGGTTTTGACCACCCGTCCGTATTGCGCCTCCGTGAAATCGAGTGTTTTATTGACTTTGTTTGACGGAATTTTATCAATCGGAGTCAGGATTTTCACGATATTTTCTGCTTTTGTTTTATGGGCAACGACGAAGGTCGCCGTTGTCCTGAATTCCGTGTCCCGGTCAAGATTGTCTAATACAAAATCCAGCCCTTCCTCTTTCGCCAGCTTTTCGCTGATTACGACCAGGTTGGTATGGGCAAAATAAAGCCGCCGCGATACCTTCATGGAGGCTTTTCTGAGTGCTTCCGTCAAATTGTCGCCTTCAATCGAATAGACAGATACAGGCGGCCTGTCTCCAGCACCGCCTCCCTGAAGCCCGCCGGCGACATTTCCGGGATTGATAATTTGAAGATGCAGCACGTAGTTGCCTTCGTTTGTCCGATCGATGCCAATTGCCGAGATAATCGCAAGATCTGTCAGTTCCCGCTTATCCCAGCAGCCGGGCAGCACAATGACGCTCAAAATCATGAGAACGGCTAATAGACATTTACGTACCATTCTGATCCCCTTCTTCCAGATCTTTGTTCACCATTCCTCGTGAAGCGGCCGGCTCTGGGCGTTGATCTTGCCCCTGCCGCACCTTATCTTCCTTACTGACCGATTCCGGCCTTTTTTCATCGGCCCACCACGGAACACGGAAAAGCGCGTCCTTTACGCCTTGTGAAGAAAAAGGTGCAAGCGGCGACATATATGGAACGCCGAATGAACGAAGACTGCATAAGTGGACAAACATCATAATGATCCCTAAAATCAGCCCGTAAAAACCCAAAACAGCTGAGGCAATAATAAAAATAAACCGAATAAGCCGGGCTGAAATGGCCATCGCGAACGCAGGTGTTGCGAAGCTCGCAATCGCGGTGAGTGCAACGACAATAACCATTGCCGGGGAGACGATGCCAGCCTGTACGGCAGCCTGGCCGATTACGAGCGCGCCTACGATTGACACTGCCGAGCCGACAACCCGGGGCAGCCTGACTCCCGCTTCCCTCAGAATCTCAAAAGCAACCTCCATCGTCAGCGCCTCCACAACAGCCGGAAACGGAACAATTTCCCGCTGGGCCGCAATGACCACTAACAGCTGAGTCGGTATCATTTCTTGATGAAACGTCGTGGCTGCCACGTATACAGCCGGAGCCACAAGCGAAATGAAAAAGACTAAAACACGAAGAATCCGTATGCTTGTCGCAATGTCAAAACGTGAATAATAATCCTCAACAGACTGAAAAAATTGAACAAATAAGGCCGGAGCAATAAGCACAAACGGTGTTCCGTCCACAATTATCGCGAATCTTCCTTCTAACAGATTTCCCGCTACAACATCAGGACGTTCTGTATGATACATGGTCGGAAATGTCGTAAAGGTTTCATCTTCAATCAGCTGCTCAATATATCCAGATTCCAAAATACTGTCAATATCTATTTTTTCTAGGCGCTGTTTCACTTCCTTCAGCACCTTTTCATCACATATTCCTTGAATGTACATGAGAGCGATATCCGTATTCGTAACAGAACCTTTTTTCATTTTTTCAACCCATAAATTCGGATTTTTAATGTATCGCCGGATCATGGAAATATTGGTTTGCAGAGACTCTGTAAACCCTTGGCGCGGGCCGCGGAATGACACCTGGGTGCTCGGCTCTTGGATGGAGCGCTGCTCTCCCCCTTGAGTGCTGCAAATCAAAGCTTCATCATAGCCATCTGCAAAAATGAGCGCATTGCCGAGCATTAACTCGGAAAAAAGCTTGTCCCAGCTCTTTTCCGCTTTCACCCCGCCCAGCGGGAGCGTTTTTTCAAGAATTTGCTGGATCGCATGGGAATTCTGGATAGACTCATCCTGTACCAAAGGATCGATTAACGACTCATGGATTGTGTTATTATCGACCAGGCCTGCAATATAAATAACAGCCAAATGGACATGATCCTGCTCCCCGATTTTAATCTCACGAATGATGACGTCAGAGCTGCTTCCGACTTCCTTTTTCGTTTCCGCTATATTCTTTGCCAAACTTGGAGAAATGAGAACCGGCCTTTCTTTTTCTTGCTGCTGTTCCTGATTCCTTTCGTCTGTATTCTGCTTGTCTTTTGAATCGGTATTGTTCTTTTGCTTAGAAAATAAAGGCATACACAAATACCTTTCCTTGTCGTTTTCTCATATTCTTCCTTTTAAAATTGAGATTATGCATTAGGTTTAGATGCGGTATAACTTCTCCGCCAACGATAGACACTAAAAACGGAGGATGATGAAGCATGAAGATATTGGGCGTGACAGGAGTTATATTAATTTGTTTATTAGCTATTTCTGTATTGATGGACATGCTTCAAGGGTTCAGTTTAACAAAAGCCGTTTATAACAATATGTCCAGCTTTAAGATGACAACATTTGCGGAATGGGTCGTGCTTTTATTTTTTGTTTTAGTACTTGTGAGAGAAATGTACGTGATCTATAAATCGAAAAAAAAGAACCCCTAGAGGGGGCGCTTTTTTCAGACAATAATATTGCCGTCTATTGTGTCACTGCTGTGTTTGTTGATGGTCCCTTTAAAAATGCGGTTGCCGATGATTTTAGAATTGGTTGCCGTGTTTGTTTGAATAGCTATCGCAGTGCCCGCGGAGAGGTTATTGATGGTGTTTCCTGAGATGATAGAGCCTGCCGAGCCATTGATATAAATCACAATCGGATTCCCGGCTGTTCTGTTGACTGAAATGGTATTATCAAAAATCTCATGCACACCGGCGCTGATATAGATGGTGACCAAAAGCGGAGATCTCTCTAAGTGGTTGCCGATAATTGAGGTTTTTGCACTTGTGGAGCAATAAATGGGGTAATTTTTGAACTCTTTAAATGTATTGTTTTTGATGATAGCGCCGGCATTGTTTGTGACGGAAACAGAATATGATTCCGGCACTGCTTCAAACGCATCAGGATTCAGTGTATTCCCTTCAATCACCGCGTTCCCTTGAGCAATCCAAATGCCCCGGCTGAATTTTCTCAGGAGATTATCTTTAATGATCATATTGCCGCCGGAAACGTTCACACCGTCAACGACTTGAATGAGACAGTTATTCAGAAAAGCGATGTCATCTGACAGCACTGCGCGAAGACCGATGCTGCGCCTTGTTTCAGACAGTCCGTTTTGAATTTGGTTTCCGTCTACCTTTACGTCGGAGGACTGATAAACCAATATCCCTGTGTTTTCAAAGTTGCTGATTTTGTTGTTCGTCACAAGAACGCTCTTTCCCCTGACATCAATTCCTGTTGAAAATCCGGTAATGAGGTTGCCAGCGATCACTGCATCACTGGACTCTTTTCCTTGTGATACACCGAGTCCGGTTATCCCGACTCTTGGCGCAGCCGCCGCGTCTTCAGGGCGTCTCAGTATATTTCCTTTGATCACTGTTTGCGTCCCATATCCGTAGCTGATTGTATTGTCTGAGTGATTTCCTTCTATTAAAATGCCATACCCGTTAAAATTGGTCACAGAACTTGAAACGTTTCCAACAAAGTGGTTATTGCGAATTGATACATTAATCGGTTCCTCATAATCAACGTCACCTTCGCCATATCCTTCAATGTCAATTCCGAATTTCGGGGCTGTTCCATTCCCCGTTCCGGCATCTTCAATCAAGCATTCCTCCACCGTGACCATGTCACATCCGGTAATGGAAATGTTATTTCTCCTCGACCGCCGAACCTCACAGCGGCGGATGATAATTTGCTCTGACGTTCGATAGTCTTGATTGGTCTTTAATCCCCTTGGGCTGACTATGATCCCATCGCCGGTAAAATCAGAAATTTTCACATCATCAATGACAACATTCGAGCATCCTTCAATACATATGCCAAAGCCCCATTCATGGGTTGATCTTATCCCCGCCGAAGCATACGTATGCTCATCCCGTTCGCCGATAATTTGTCCCCCGGAAATGGTTATATTCTCTTGCTTGCCTACATAAAATGCGGAATAACCCCACGAACTATTCGGTATCACTTTCATGATACATTCGGGGTCCATCATAATCTCAAGGTTGCCGGGAACAATGATCCCCGCGTTTCGAAACTTCTGATTAAGATCTCCGCCAAGCGTTCCGTCTATTAAATATGTTCCCTTTGGAAACCAGACAGTATGATAGCCTTTCGATACAGCTGTACTGAGGCACTGATTAATCCGTTCTGTAGAATCCGTTTTACCATCTCCAGGAACACCGAAATCCGCTGCATTTAATATGAATTCAGCCAATTGCGAGCCTCCTTCTCTATGATTACTATCATGTTACTCACAAAGGCCCGATCTGCTTGTACATTTCTCTAAAATTTTATTAAAAAAATATAAAGGAAGAGTTATGTAAGAAAATCTCACGATAAAAAGTTTAAAAATTAGGAGGAAATCACTATTTTTAGGTATTTATAATTTTTCCAATATGGAACTATTTGAAATGAGTATAAATTATATTGACACAAGTATTATATAAGAATATGATTTTTATAATACACTTTTTTTAGAAAGGGTTTGGCTGACATGGCTTCGATTGATAACGAAAGTATCATTAAAAGCGTCCCGCAAAAAGGGTTCTTTGGTCACCCGCGAGGACTATTTACACTATTTTTCACCGAATTTTGGGAGCGTTTCTCTTACTATGGAATGAGAGCAATCTTACTTTACTATTTGTATACAGAGACGGTAAACGGAGGGCTCGGCTTTGATAAGGGCACTGCGGTTGCCATTATGTCGATTTACGGATCACTCGTATACATGTCCACCATTATTGGCGGATGGCTCGCTGACCGGGTATTCGGTACCGCAAACACCGTGTTTTACGGCGGCATATTCATTATGTTCGGCCACATTGCACTCGCCTATCCGGGCAGCGCGATCGCATTCTATATCAGCATGGTGCTTATTATTGTCGGAACAGGCTTATTAAAACCAAACGTTTCAAGCGTGGTTGGGGATCTTTACACGAAAGAAGACCCGCGCCGCGACTCAGGTTTCAGTATTTTCTACATGGGGATTAACCTCGGTGGTTTACTTGCGCCATTAATTGTCGGAACACTCGGACAGAAGTACAACTATCATCTCGGCTTCGGAGCTGCCGCGGTCGGAATGCTTCTCGGACTTATCGTATTTGCTTTGACAAGGAAGAAAAACCTCGGGCTTGCAGGTTCCAATGTGCCGAATCCGCTGTCTAAAAAATCTGCGATTGGCACCGGAATCGGTGTTATCATCGTGGCGATCGCAGTGATTATCTCTGTACAAACAGGCGTGCTGACGATCAATCGTTTTATCGACCTTGTAAGTATTCTCGGTATTTTGATTCCTGTCATTTATTTCATCATCATGTTTACAAGCAAAAAAGCGGACAGCACAGAAAAATCCCGTCTTGCCGCTTACGTTCCTTTGTTTATCGGTGCTGTCATGTTCTGGGCCATTCAGGAACAGGGGGCGACCATTCTTGCGGTATACGCTGATGAACGCATTAGACTTTCATTGGGCGGATTCGAACTTCAGTCATCATGGTTCCAATCATTAAATCCATTGTTTGTTGTCATTTTTGCGCCAATATTCGCATGGCTCTGGATGAAGCTTGGCAAACGCCAGCCGTCTACACCAGTTAAATTCTCAATCGGAATTATTTTAGCCGGATTGTCTTTTATCATTATGGTATTCCCTGCTATGCAAGGAAAAGAAGCACTCGTAAGCCCGCTTTGGCTCGTTCTCAGCTTCCTGCTTGTCGTGCTTGGAGAGCTGTGCCTGTCTCCAGTCGGTTTATCCGTAACAACGAAACTGGCGCCAGCTGCATTCTCTGCACAGACAATGAGTATGTGGTTTCTGACTAACGCAGCAGCCCAAGCGATCAATGCCCAAGTAGCCGGATTGTTTGATAAAATTCCTGAAACAATGTACTTCGGCACCATCGGTTTGATTTCTATCGTTCTTGGCGGCATTCTCCTGCTGCTCTCGCCGATGATCAAACGCGCGATGAAAGGGGTCTTATAATCAGAAACAGCCCGCGGATTTTGATCTGCGGGCTGTTTTTTTATTGATCCAGCCATTTGCTGAAGCTTTGATCAAAGGCTTCCGGTTCTTCCAGCATCGGCTGATGGCCGCTCCTTTCAAAAATAACCTTATCCACATGGGGATATAAACCGTCAACTGCATCCCATAGCGAAACGGGCGCAACCAAATAGTCATATCTCCCTAATCCAATATACACCGGCATACGAACATCAGCTAACCGCTGAATAAGATCAAGCCGGGCAAATGTATTGCCCCATAATTCATCAATGATCGGCATATTCGTGAATACACCGTCCCATAAGGCAGCTGCATGCGGCCGCTCTTGATAAAAGCTTTTCGCTTCAGCGCGAATACACATGTGCACAAAGCGCCTTTCAGGATCTTTGTCGATGTCCTGCGGCAAATTCGCGATGTCTTTTTCAAAGCGTTTCTTTCTCTCAAGACTGGCTGCTTCCCTGAAAAATGATTCGCTTTTTCGCTGTCTTTCTTCACTGTTATCAGGCGCAGTATTGAAGAGCGCCAACTTCCGAACTTGTTTGGGATATGTCCTGGCATACTCTAAAGCCATAAAAGCGTGCCCGGAATGTCCCAGGATAGTAACATCCTCAAGCTGAAGAAATGTTCTCATCCTTTCGATATCAGCCAAGACGGCATCAAGCCTCGAATCCTCCGCACGAAGCTCCCGCTTAGGCTTAGCAAATCCCCTATGGTCGACAAAGACCCATTGATATTTCTGTTTGATATCTGAGGAAAAAAGGCGCGGATAGTAAACCGCACTCCCGATCACAAGGATGGGTGCACCCTCGCCCTCAATTCGATAAGCTAAATCAAAGCCGTCCGAATGACAGATCCCCGCACGTTCCATTTTTCACACCCCCTTTGTTTTCATTATATAAAAAAAGCCTGACGCATGGCGTCAGGCTATCGATATTACCGCTTTAAATCTTCCAGGGTCTTTTCCCATCTGCCCAGCACCTCTTCAGCTCTATGAAGCTGTATACGGACACCAGAAGTCAAATCAGCGTATTTCGCAACGTCCTCCTTCACTGAAACGATGCGGCAGGAAAAACGGTCTCTATCATATTCGGCATCTTTCAAAGGCGGTAAAGGCGCGCATTCAAGCTTTACATAATAGGCCGCTCCCTTCCACCATGCCGTGAACTGTGCTTTTCCTGTACGAAGGATGTTGGCCGAAGTCATTGTGTTTTTCCACAGAGCGATTCGGATATCAGTTCGGCTCAGCGCGATAATTTCACCTGCACTGATCATAGCGGCATGCGGCCAGCCATCCTCTGATACTGTTTGCAGAACGAAGGCCTCATGCTGCTTCTCATTCAGGCAGCTCCCGTCAAGCAGCTCAAAGAGACGGTCTGACATACAGTTCACGCGGATCAAGCCTTTCGTTCCGGCACCGCCGGAACTTCAATTGCTGTTTCTGTTTCCTTTGGATCAATTTTAAACGCTGGATTGTATTTTTCGGGATTTGTAATGCTTTCCGGTTCACAGGATCTCCATGTGAAAAAGCATGTTTGGCACTGATAAACTTCCCATGCGCCTTCTACAGGCGATTTGCTCATGACTTCTCCCTTTTTTGAGTCACATCGAGGACATGTATGCATTTCGAACATCCTTTCCTTATTTATTCATTAAGTCCATTAGTTTTTGTTCCCATTCTTTCGTTGTTAGCGGAGAATCAAGCGGCTGTGAATAATGGCCTCTTGTTTCCGGCGCAACCGGTGTAGTGGCGTCAAGAATCATTTTGTGAGTGATTCCTGATGGATTGGATCCCGGATCAAGCGGCAGGACAGATAAGTCCGGAATGATGACCGCATCGTGTTTCGGATGCATTTTGGTCGAAAGCGCCCACATGACCTGCGGAAGGTTGAATGGATCGACATCCTCATCAACGACAACGACCATTTTGCAATAGCCAAGTCCGTGCGGCGTTGTGAGTGCGCGCATGCCGACCGCTTTCGCAAATCCGCCATAGCGGTTTTTTGTGGAAACAATCGCGATTAAACCGTGTGTGTACATGGCGTTCACTGCCACAATTTCGTTCGGATACGCTTCTTTTAACTGCTGATAAAGCGGCACGCATGTGTTAATGCCGATCATGTAATCGCATTCTGTCCAAGGCATGCCTAAGTATAAATGTTCAAAGATCGGATTGTTTCTGTGATAGACGCGTTTAATTTTAATAATTGGCATGCTGCGTCCGCCGGAATAATGGCCTGTGAATTCACCGAACGGCCCTTCATATTCGCGCTCTCCAGCAATGATCTCACCTTCAAGCACCACTTCAGCGCCCCACGGAACATCAAGATCAGACAGCTTTGATTTGACGATGCGATATGGTTCGCCTTGAATCGCACCTGCCATTTCGTATTCTGATTGATCATAGAGAAGCGGAGTCGATGCCGCCGTTGTAATGACCGGCTCACAGCCGAGCGCAATGGTGACCGGAAGATTGATGCCGCGTTCTTCAGCTTGGCGCAGATGGATTGCAATATCGTGCTGCGGGACAGGCTGAATGCCGAGACGGTCTTTTCCTTTGACCTGCATTCTGTAAATGCCGACATTTTGTTTGCCGAAGTTGTCAGGGTCCTCAAGATCACGGGAAATAACACACGCTTTGTCTAGATAGTAGCCTCCGTCTCCTTGGTTTATTCTGAAAAGAGGCAGTATATCGAACAAATTGATATCTTCTGTGATTTCATTTTCATGAAATGGCGCTGTTTCCTCACGTTTGACCGGCATCGGAAACTGGTCATAACGCTTTGCGAATTCAAAAAACTGTTCTTTTACCGGTGTGTCTTTCGGCATGCCCAGCATCATGGCATGGTTTGGCCAAGAGCCGATGACATTCATCGCAATTCGCGCGTTATGATAGCCGTAAATGTTGTTAAATAAGAGCGCGGGGCTTTTATCGCCAAGATTGCTGGCTGCCCGTGCGGCGGCCCCTAAATCCGGTTCCGGCTTTACCTCTTCATTCACTGTAAGCAGCTGTCCTTCTTTTTCAAGGGCAGCGAGAAATTCTCTGAAATCTTGATAAGCCATGATCAAGCTCCTCCTTTTTGTTTTTCAATCCCATTCCAGCGTTTCGCTTCAGGAAGCCGAATGCCGAATTGGTCCAACGTTCTGAATACAATATGGTCAACCATTTCCTCTAAGCTGCTCGGCTGATTATAAAATGCCGGCATCGGAGGAAGAATGATGGTGCCCATTTTCGTAAGCGCTAGCATATTTTCGAGATGTATTTGGTTCAAAGGCGTCTCTCTCGTTAAGAGGACGAGTTTTTTTCTCTCCTTGAGCATGACATCCGCCGCACGTGTCAGCAGATTATCCGCCATGCCGGTGCGAATGCTTGCGAGAGATTTCATGCTGCACGGCGCAACAATCATTCCATCGGTATCAAACGACCCGCTTGAAATGGCTGCCGCCTGATCCTTATGTGAGTAAGTGTATGTGGCCAGTTGTTCTACTTCTTGTAAGGTATAGCCTGTTTCGTGTTTGATCGTGACGTTTGCCCAAGGAGACACAACGAGATGGGTTTCCACTCCGGCGGCCTTCAGCCACTGCAGCAGCCTGACCCCGAAAATGGCCCCTGTTGCCCCTGTCATTCCGACAACGAGTTTCACTTTGCCCCCTCCTTTACGCTTGAATTCTGCTTTCATTTCAATCATACTCCTGATATATCCATATGAAAAATATCTATTAAATCTATATTTAATACCTAAAAGGTATGATAAGGAGGCGCTTTCTTTTGGATATTCGCCAGCTTCGATACTTCATTACCATTGCCCAAGAACAGAAAATTACGTCCGCAGCCAAAAAGCTTCATATGGCGCAGCCGCCTTTAAGCAGGCAGCTCAAACAGCTGGAGGACGAACTTGGTGTTGTTCTGTTTGACCGTAACAAGAAAAAACAAATGACTCTTACATATGAAGGAGCTGTTTTTCTAAAAAGAGCAAAAGAGATTCTGCATAGGTTTGAAGATGCAGTCATTGAGGTACAGGAGCTGAAGGAGGAAGTAGCCGGCACACTTGCCGTGGGATCAACGATTTATTGCGCGGCTCTGATGCTTGAAAAAGTAACACAGATCAAAGAGAGATACCCCCATCTCACCTTTAATATTTGGGAAAATGAGCCCGCGACACTGTTGGAACTGCTGGAAAGCCGGCAAATCGATGCGGCGGTCACGACAACACTGATCAAAAGTGACACAGTACAATTCAAGCAGCTTGATGACATTCCATGTGTGCTCGTGCTTTCAGATGAAGCCGGATATCCGTGCGGAGACACCATTAAGATGGAGGACATTCCTTCATTTCCGCTGATCCTGCTGAGGCCTGTCAACGGAAAAGGCGTCTATAATCAGGTCATGAATGAATTTCATCGTTTGAACCTGGAGCCGCGCATTGTTTGTGAATGCCACGACTCTGCAACTTTGCTCAGCCTCGTGTCATCCGGATTCGGCGCGTCTATTTTGCCTGTCACAATGATTCCCGTTCATATGAGAAATCACGTTCACACCGTTCATATCGAAAATAATCCCTTCATTATGACACCGGCTGTCATGTGGAGAACGGACAGTTATTTGCCTAAACCGGCACAGCAATTTTTGGATTTATTTTAAAAGATTTTGCCTTATGAAAACCAATTACTTGACTCATACTAAAAAAAAGTTATCCTTTAGATTTGTAAGCTATTTTTTTATTTCAATAAAATCAACCAGAAAAGTGGGGAATAAGATGAAAAAAGCATTATTGGCTTTATTCATGGTCGTAAGTATTGCAGCTCTTGCAGCTTGCGGAGCAGGAAATGACAATCAGTCAAAAGATAATGCCAAAGATGGCGATCTTTGGGCTTCAATTAAGAAAAAAGGTGTGCTCACAGTCGGAACGGAAGGAACATATGAGCCGTTCACTTACCACGACAAAGACACTGATAAACTGACTGGCTATGATGTCGAAGTTATCACAGAAGTCGCAAAACGCCTCGGGCTTAAAGTCGACTTTAAGGAAACACAGTGGGACAGTATGTTTGCCGGCCTGAATTCCAAACGGTTTGACGTTGTTGCCAACCAAGTCGGAAAAACAGATCGTGAAGACAAATATGATTTCTCAGATAAATACACAACATCAAGAGCCGTTGTCGTAACGAAAAAAGACAACAACGATATTAAGTCTGAAGCAGATGTAAAAGGAAAAACGTCAGCTCAATCACTGACAAGCAACTACAACAAATTAGCTACAAATGCCGGCGCTAAAGTAGAAGGCGTTGAAGGCATGGCGCAGGCCCTTCAAATGATCCAGCAAGGCCGCGTCGATATGACATACAACGATAAGCTTGCCGTATTGAACTACTTAAAAACATCTGGCAATAAAAACGTGAAAATCGCGTTTGAAACAGGTGATCCTCAGTCAACATATTTCACGTTCCGCAAAGGAAGCGGCGAGGTTGTTGATCAAGTCAACAAAGCATTAAAAGAAATGAAAGAGGACGGGACTCTTTCTAAAATATCTAAAAAATGGTTCGGCGAAGATGTTTCTAAATAATCTGCCGGCATTGACGCTTGGCACGGCGATCCCGTGGGATCTGGTGCAGCAGTCATTCTGGCCGATACTTTCAGGGGGAATCTACTATACGATTCCCCTTACGATTCTTTCCTTTATATTCGGAATGATCTTGGCGCTGATTACGGCGCTTGCCAGAATGTCGAAAGTGAGACCTTTGAGATGGGTGTTCAGCGTATACGTATCCGCAATACGCGGCACTCCTCTTCTCGTTCAATTGTTCATCATTTTCTATCTGTTCCCGGCCTTTAACGTCACATTAGATCCATTTCCAAGCGCAGTTATCGCCTTTTCATTAAACGTCGGCGCCTATGCATCTGAAATCATCCGGGCATCTATTTTATCCGTGCCGAAAGGGCAATGGGAAGCCGGCTACACAATCGGCATGACACATCAAAAAACGCTGTTCCGCGTCATTTTGCCGCAGGCGTTTCGTGTGTCGATCCCGCCATTATCCAATACCTTTATCAGCCTGATTAAAGATACATCCCTCGCCTCTCAAATTCTGGTCGCTGAGCTGTTCAGAAAAGCCCAGGAAATCGGCGCGCGGAATCTTGATCAAATTTTAGTGATCTATATTGAAGCAGCTTTTATTTATTGGATTATCTGCTTCCTGCTTTCACTCGTCCAGCATGTCATCGAACGGCGTCTTGACCGCTACGTGGCCAAATAAGGAGGTTCCGAGTATGCTTACCGTTAAAGGATTAAACAAATCATTCGGTGAAAATGAAATTTTAAAAAAGATAGATATGAAGATTGAAAAAGGAAAAGTCATCGCCATACTTGGGCCTTCAGGTTCAGGGAAAACGACGCTGCTCCGCTGCCTGAACGCTCTGGAGATCCCGAATCGCGGAGAGCTTGCATTTGATGATTTCTCCATCGATTTCTCCAAAAAGGTGAAACAGGCGGATATCCTAAAGCTTCGCCGAAAATCCGGAATGGTGTTTCAGGCGTATCACCTGTTCCCGCACCGCACAGCCCTCGAAAACGTGATGGAGGGCCCTGTTCAGGTGCAAAAACGAAACAAAGAGGAAGTCAAAAAAGAAGCGATTCAGCTTCTTGATAAAGTCGGATTGAAGGACAAAATGGATTTATATCCGTTCCAGCTTTCCGGCGGCCAGCAGCAGCGCGTCGGCATCGCCCGCGCACTGGCGATTCAGCCTGAGCTCATGCTGTTTGACGAACCGACCTCAGCGCTTGATCCCGAGCTTGTCGGAGAGGTGCTGAAGGTTATCAAGGACTTGGCCAATGAAGGCTGGACCATGGTCGTCGTGACCCACGAAATCAAGTTCGCACAGGAAGTTGCGGATGAAGTCATCTTCATCGACGGCGGCGTTATCGTGGAGCAAGGACCGCCGGAGCAAATTTTCTCCGCACCAAAAGAAGAACGGACACAGCGGTTCTTGAACCGGATTTTGAACCCGCTGTAATAAGAAAAACAGGGCGCCTGCGCCTGTTACAGATTGTTGACAAAATCCTAAAACGATTTTCGTTTTAGGATTTGTCATTTTCAGCGTGATTGAAAACCTTTGAAGTCTAGGAAGGGCGAGCATTGGAGCACAGCGAATGTTAAATTCGTGAGCACCGAAGCGCAGGCCTGACAACGAATGCAAGGGTTTTCCAACACGCTGAAACAGGGCGCCCGCGGCGGCCCTGTTTTTTTGTTGAGCTCCTTTCGCCTATTCCGCCCTTCTGTCAGATGTGCTACAATGACAATCGACTGATTTTTACGAAAGAAGGGACCTCACGTGAAGCAAGAACTTGTTCTGCGCTGGACATTTTATTTTGCCGGTTTGATCATTTTGGCTTTTGGTGTATCCCTGACGATAGAAGGAAAAGCACTCGGCATTAGTCCGTGGGATGCATTTCATTACAGCCTGTTTCAGCACTTCGGGCTTACCGTCGGCCAGTGGTCCATCATTATTGGAGCGCTCATCGTCGGATTCACGTCATTGTTTACGAGAGCTTGGCCGAAAATTGGGGCCCTCCTGAATATGGTGCTCATTGGTGTATTTATAGATTTTTTCAATTTCATTCTGCCTGCCCCCTCGACCTACACAGGCTCGATCATCGTCTTCTCTCTCGGCGTAGTGCTAATCGGTTACGGCGTCGGTGTTTATGTATCAGCAGGCCTTGGCGCGGGGCCGCGTGATTCACTGATGATGCTGATTACAGAAAAGACCGGATGGAATGTGCAATGGGTGCGGAACGGCATGGAATTAACCATTTTGTTTGCGGCATGGGGCATGGGCGGCCCGATCGGTTTTGGCACCATCTTGACCGCCATCCTCACCGGACTTATTTTGCGCTTTTCATTGCCCCAGTCAATCCAGTTGCTGAATTATGCTGTGGCAAGGCGGACAGCCGCTGTGAAAGCATCTCCGCCTGTACACTAAAACAAAGCCACCTTGGCTTTGTTTTTTTATTTTCTCCTCTATATGAGTCTTGTTGAAGTATGATAGGATGGTTTTGACAATCTTTTGCAGACGGAGGATCTAGAATGAAGATTTACGGAATTTATATGGACCGCCCGCTTTCACAGGAAGAAAATGAACGGTTCATGTCTTTCATATCACCTGAAAAACGGGAGAAATGCCGGAGATTTTATCATAAAGAAGATGCTCACCGCACCCTGCTGGGAGATGTGCTCGTTCGCTCAGTCATAAGCAGGCAGTATCAGTTGGACAAATCCGATATCCGCTTTAGCACGCAGGAATACGGGAAGCCGTGCATCCCTGATCTTCCCGACGCTCATTTCAACATTTCTCACTCCGGCCGCTGGGTCATTTGCGCGTTTGATTCACAGCCGATCGGCATAGATATCGAAAAAACGAAACCGATCAGCCTTGAGATCGCCAAGCGCTTCTTTTCAAAAACAGAGTACAGCGACCTTTTAGCAAAAGACAAGGACGAGCAGACAGACTATTTTTATCATCTATGGTCAATGAAAGAAAGCTTTATCAAACAGGAAGGCAAAGGCTTATCGCTTCCGCTTGATTCCTTTTCAGTGCGCCTGCATCAGGACGGACAAGTATCCATTGAGCTTCCGGACAGCCATTCCCCATGCTATATCAAAACGTATGAGGTCGATTCCGGCTACAAAATGGCTGTATGCGCCGCACACCCTGATTTCCCCGAGGATATCACAATGGTCTCGTACGAAGAGCTTTTATAAATGGCTCATCAACAGCTTGACACCGCGCTCAATATCTTCCGTTTTCACATTGGAAATATTGATTTTTAATAGATTTTCTTTCGGATAATCTGATAAATAATGACGGTCTATCGCCTCAAGGAGAACCCCTTGTTTTTTCAGTCTATGAATCACTCTTGAGGCGGGCAGATCCTGAGGAAGCACCAGATGGGTGTGCATACAGGGTGCCTGCCCGCTGGAGAACGTAAAGCGGCCGCTTCCCAGCTGCCTGTGTGTTTGAATGGCTTGATGTAGCCTCAGCGACCGCTCTTTATAAGAATCTCTGATTTTCTCCTTATGCCTGCCGTACATACCGCTTTTCAGGTAAATCTCCAATGCCGCTTGAGAAATCATCGAACAGTCGATGTCGTTCAGCTTTTTGTACGCATAGAACGTGTCAGTCAGCGCTTCGGGCAAAACAGCCGCCCCCACGCGAAGGCCGGGGAACATCATTTTCGAGAAGCTTTTCAAATAGATGACATGTGTGGACAGATCATATGCGTACAGCGGATCTGCCTTTTTATTTTCCTCCAGATCACCGAGGTAATCATCCTCAACGAGATAGACATCATACGCTTCTGCCAGTCTCACAAGCTCCTGTTTATCACGCTCTGACAAAGAGCAGCCAAGCGGGTTATGGAAGCGGGGCATCGTATAAAAAAATTTAATCGATTCTGTTTGAAATAACCGCTCAACCTCGGCTATATCAAGCCCTTCTTCCGTTCGTTTCACCCCGATGGCGGGAATCCCAAGCGTCTCAAGCTGTTCGACCATCAAATGGTAGCCCGGCTGTTCAATGGCGATCTTTTCTTTCCCATTTGGAAATGGCATGGCACAAAGCAGAGATAACGCCTGCTGGACACCTGATGTAATGAAAATATGCCGTTCATCCGCAAATACCTGCTGATTGGCCAAGAGCTTTCGGAGTACACGGATGAGTGATGGAAGCCCCTTTGGCGTCCCATAAATAAACAAATCGTTTTTGTATGTATCAATCGCTTTGTTGATACAGTGCTGAAAATCAAGATACGGAAACACATCTGGGTCCGGCGCAGATGTGGCAAAGTCGATGGGACCCTGCTGCCCGCTTTTGGCTTTTCCTGTCTTTTTCACAATATAATAGCCGCTTTTCGGAACAGAATAGATAAGGTGGCGCTTTTCCAGCTCCTGCAGCGCGCGGATCACTGTGCTTTTGCTGACTTGGTAGCGGGCGGACATCTGACGGATAGATGGAAGCCTGTCTCCTTCTTGATAGGCGGTGCTTTGCATCATCTCCTCTATCCTCGTTACTAGACTCATATATTTCTCCATGCCTTCTCCCCCTGTTTTGTACCGGTACAGTTCATTGTTTTTCTCATTGTACCGTTCTGACCGCGGCCATACAATAAAGGGAGCGACCGGCGCTGCAATTCAGGTAAAGGAGCACTTCCCATTATGGTTAAACATCAGCAAGCCCCCGCTTATATGGCGGCTATTTTATATTCGTTCATTATCGGTTTATCCTTTCTATTCGTAAAAATCGCACTGCAAACAGCAGAGCCGTTTGATATTTTGGCGCATCGGTTCACCATTGCGTTTGCTGCGGCCACTATACCGATCTTATTCGGCTGGGTAAAGCTATCAATCCGCGTAGAGGACGTCATTGCCATTTTGCCGCTCGCCCTGCTGTATCCCGCGTTATTTTTCAGCTTTCAGGCATTCGGCCTTGTGTACTCGTCCTCCTCTGAAGCGGGAATTATTCAGGCAGCCATTCCGATTTTCACGATGGTCTTTGCCGCTTATGTTTTAAAGGAACGCCCAACGTGGACGCAAAAGGGGTTCACGGTTTTATCCGTTGCCGGCGTCATGTTTATTTTTGTGATGAAAGGCGTTGACGTGGAATCAGCCAGCTTAAAAGGGTCTTTGCTGATCCTATTGTCCGCTTTGTCTTCAGCGATGTACAATACTGCTGCCAGAAAAATGACACAGCGGTTCAAGCTGACCGAGCTCACCTACATCATGTCATCCATCGGCTTTGTCGTCTTCAACGCCATCGCCCTTGTGCGTCACGGAGCGGCGGGAACAGTCGGCACTTATTTTCTGCCGTTCCGGGAGCCCGGCTTCGTTCTCGCCATCGTGTATTTGGGCGTGCTGTCTTCACTCGTCACTTCATTTCTGTCTAACTATACGCTGTCGCGAATTGAGGCGTTTAAAATGAGCGCTTTTAATCATGTATCTACCATTGTGACGATGATTGCAGGAGTTGTGATTCTCAACGAAAGCCTGGCCTGGTATCATCTTGCCGGAGCTGTTTGTATTATGATTGGCGTGGTGGGGAGCAATATCAATCTGGAGAAAAAAACAAAGCGCCCTGGTATGCCTGCAAAAAAATGAGAAATTATGCTAGACTGAAAGGAAAAACATGGTTAGAGGTGTAGGTTTACCGTATGGTTCAATATGCTAGTGAAAGTATCAATCTTCCAGGAGAAATCACTTTTAAGGATGTAAGAGAAATCTTTTTTTATCAAATCGCAAAATTATCATGTTTTTACTTTCTGTTGTTTTGCGCCATATTTGCTGCAGTTAACTTCATTAACGGATGGCCCCGTATCGTTTATGGCAGTGACGCGCTTAACTTGTTTATGAACAGTATGTTGATTATCGTGATGTCCGTTCTGTTTACACTTCTGCTCCTCCTTCTTCTATATGTGAAGTTTTCCAGAGCATACAAGAAGAACGAACGGATGAAATCTAAAAGAACATATACTCTGAACCAAGAAGGAATTCGTATATGTTCTAAAAAATATGACCTCATTTTCAATTGGGATGAAATCACAGCTGTTTTCGAATATAAAAATATCTTCAGGGTCAATACATCAAGCGGCCAATATATTGCGATCCCAAAACGTTTTTTTCATTCCAAAGAGGAAATGAACAGATTCAAGGAGATTATCCTTAAAAATACCGAAACAAAAAAACTCAAATTTAAAAAGGATCAGCATTGACAGTGCTGATCCTTTTATATTGATTGGTGGGTTTCTTTTGCCTTTTGTTTATCTAAAAACGGCACCAGCTCTATTACAGCCGATAAACCCACAAACACGATGCACACAGCGACAATCAGCAAATAACCATGAGTCATGTCAAAAAACAAACCGCCCGCATACACGCTGAGAGCTCCGGCAACCTGATGGATAAAGAAATTGATGCCTAACAGCGATCCGATCAATCCTGTTTGATAGCTTTCCGAAATTGACGCCGCGGTCAGCGGGATCACGCCTGTGTAACTGAGTCCAAATAACAGGATAAAGCCAAAATACCAAAGTTCGCTGTGATGAATTCTGAGAATGGGAATGAGCAGGCAAATGAGGCTGAGCAGCCGAATGAAAAATAAGATGGATAGCATGACGCTTCTGCTGCCGAGGAGATCGGACAGCCAGCCCGCCAATAATCCGCCAATGATGATAAATGCTCCGAACGCGGCCATCATTCCGTTGACATGAGAGACATGCGCATCCTTCAGTATCGGGACGAGGTGAGCATCAATAATTCCCATTGTAAATCCGCAAGTAAACACGCCAAAGTACAGGATATGAATGAGGCGGGATTGCTTCATCACGTTCCAAAATCCCCGCCAATCATAAGATTTTTTCACAGACTCCGCTTGCGCATGTGGCGGGTGCTTCATCCCAAAGACGAGGAGCGGCAGCAGAACAGCCGCCATGACGATTCCCAAAATCGTATAGGTGCTCTGCCAGCCGGCATGATACGGAGCCGCAGCCCAAATGGGCGAGAGAAGCAGCAGGCCCGCAGAGTTGGCATTGGTCAAAATAGCAAGCGCAAGGCCTTTGTGTGTGTCAAACCAACGGCTGATGAAATACTGGGTCGTCACGCCGACCGCGCAGGAATAGCCGATTCCGCCAAGCACACCGTAAATGGCGGAAAACACATGAACATTCGGTGAATAAGGAAGCACCAAAAAGCTTGCGCTGATGCAGACAGCTCCAAGCGCCATAATTTTTCTGACACTGAAACGGTCGATGAAAAAACCGACAAAAAACTGGACGATGCCGGTTGTGATCATAAAAATGCTGACAGAAACCGAAATCAGCGACCTGTCGGCATGGAAGGCATCCGCCATTGGCAGCATAAAAAATTGAAAGGAATTTCTGAATGAGTTCATTCCGATGGCGAAAACAAACGTAAACAGCAATACAAACCATTTCATCCTGGGAGACGTGCGCATGTTTCAACCTGCCTTTATTTGAGTATTTCGACTATTATACCATGCAAAAATTGGCATTCAATACAAAAAAAGCGGAACAGCCGAAGCTGTCCGCTTTTGATCACGGTTGAATGATCGGATGCTGATTCAAGATCGCAAAAATCCGTTCTGCGACTTCTTCCGTTTGTGACAGCAGGAACATGTGCCCGCCGTCAAATTGATGGAATGTGATGTCTTTTGCCCACTTCTTCCAGCCTTCCGCATCTCGTATGCATTTTTTATCACCAAGCCCGTTAAAGACATGAACAGGCGACTGGATCTGGGCCAGATCGTGAAGCTCAAATTGTTCAAGAGCCCGGTAATCTGATCGGAAAGAAGGCAGGAAAAAGGACATGACCTCCTTATTTTCAACAAGCTCTGCGGGCATTCCGCCTAATTGGATAATATGATCGAGAAACTGATCATCAGGCAGGTGGGACACTTTCTTCCGCTGAATATGAGGCGGCTGGATTGCAGAAATGATAACCGCCTGCGGAAAGACGCCTTCACGCTCAAGCTTTTGCGCCAGCCTGAAGGTGATCATTCCGCCCATACTGTGTCCGAACAGCACAAACGGCCGATCAGGGCGAAGGTTCAGTTCTTGCTTGTACAAATCCGTCAGCTCTTCGAGATCCTCAATAGTTGACGTTTGATTCGTGCCGTGTCCCGGCGGCTCGGCAGCGAGCATCTCGCACTCCCCCTGCAAAAAAGCATGGAGAGGGCGAAACGACGCCGAGTAGCCGCCGGCAAACGGAAAACAGATGAGCTGCGTTTTTTCCGACGCATCAAATGATTTGAAGAGTTGGCTCATTGGCTGTCTCCTCCTTTCATCACTTCATTTATGAAACCGTTACGGTTTGTGTATTAAGAAATTCGAGCAAAATCCCCGCATTCCTATCTAGCGTTTCGCCCTGCAGCATTTCTGCGTGTGTTCCGAAGCCTCTTTTCATACGGTAAGCACCTGTTGTAGCTTCTTCCCATGATGCAAGCCATTCCGGCATGTCAAAATCAGCGCCGGAAGTCAACAGATCAATATCTGCTTTCACCTGGCCTGTGCTGATCAGGTTGACGTAGTATGAGTAAAAGGCATGTGTTTTTTGCTTGAGGCCTTGTTTGACGGCTTCGCTGTTGAGCGCTTCATTGTCCCGATTGACATTCATCAACGCTTCGACATCACTTTCAACCGTGCGTCCGTCCAGATCACTAACACCTTGTTTTTTATAGGAATCCACCATGATGATCCGCTGAACAATACGGCCTTGTTCCTCAAGCTTTTTGGCAGCTTCAAACGCCAGGCTGCATCCCGCTGAATATCCAAACAATGTTAAAGGCCCTTCCGGCTGCAGCTTCTGGATCAAATCCGCATAGCGGTCAAGCCGGTCTTCCCCCTCAATAAAATCAAAGGCGCACAGCTTGTATGACGGCAAGCGGCTGGACAGATTTTGGTACATAAGGCCATAGCCCAAGACCGGCGGAAATGCGAAAATGATCTGCTCCTGATCCTGATTCATTATCGTTACATCCTGCAAGCCATCAGGGCCCCCGTTTTTCAAATACGCTGAAATGCCGGAGATCGTCGGCGTTTCAAACAAAAGCTTTACTGGAAGATCAATCCCGAGCTCTTTCTTGATTCGGGAAGCGGCGGTCATGGCCTTCAAGGAATGCCCTCCGAGCGCAAAGAAATCGTCATGAATGCCAATTTGCTTTCTGCCGAGAACCTCAGACCAGATTTGTGCGATTGTTTCTTCCATCTCGTTCCGCGGTCCGATCCATTCTTCCGCCAGCTGATCCTGATCAGGTTTTGGAAGCAGCCGTTTATTGACTTTCCCGTTCGTCGTTAAAGGAAGCTCATCCAAGAAGGTAAAGGTTTGCGGCACCATATAAGCAGGAAGCTGTTTTTTCAGGTGCGCCTTCACGTCTTCAGCTGAAAGCTGCGTCCGGTTCACGAGGTAGGCATTGATTGATGCATCGCCAGACTCATGTCGGTCCGCCACAACGACCGCATCTTTCACACCTGGGTATTCCTGCAGCTGCTTTTCGATTTCTTCAAGCTCAATCCGGTGTCCGCGTATTTTGACCTGGTCGTCAATACGGCCGGCGTATTCAATCGTTCCATCCGGCAGCCAGCGTGCTAAATCCCCTGTGCGGTAAAGCGTTTCTCCCGGCTTGAACGGGTTCTTAATAAACTTTTCCTTCGTGAGGTCAGCACGATTTACATATCCTTTTGACACGCCCATTCCGCTGATGCACAGTTCACCGATCGCCCCGAATGGCTGGAGCTGGCTTTGCTCGTTCAGAATATAAACACTGGCATTGCTGATCGGCTTTCCGATCGGCAATGAGGAGATGGAATCCGGTATATCATGCACGACGTGAGCAGTCGCAAACACTGTTCCCTCAGTCGGCCCGTAGCAGTTAATCAGCTTGCCCGGCCCCATGACCCGCAGCGCTTTTCTGACATGAGGCACTGAGGCGCGCTCTCCGCCGAATAATATACAGCGTAGTCCCTTCATCCAATCCTCTCCCCTATCTGTGAGAAGGTTAAATAGTGCGGTTGTCGCAAACATGACATTGACATTCTCTTGCAGGATCAGATCTGTGAGCCGTTCTGTATCAAGCAGCGTATGTTCATCTGCGATAATGAGACGTGACGCATTCAATATTGAAGCGTAGAAATCAAAGGTAAATGCGTCAAAGGCGTAATTGGAAACAGATAAGAATGTATCTTTCTCAGAGAATGCCATGTAGTCTACATGCTTGACCAATCCTTGAATATTGGCATGAGTGGTCATATTGCCCTTTGGCTTTCCGGTTGTGCCGGACGTGTACATGATATATGCCGGATCATTAGGATCAATCGCGGTTGCAGGATCGCTTGCCTGTTCTTCAAACCGTGTTTGATCATCAATGAAGAGCGTTGTGCCTGTATACGGCAGCTCAGCCGCTTGTTCTTTCATCTCCTGATGCGTCAGAAGACAGGCTGCCGCACTGTCAGCCAGCATATACGAGATTCGGTCCTCTGGCAGCTTCGGATCAACCGGCAGATAGGCTGCTCCCGCCTTTAATACACCGAGAATGCCGATCACCAGTTCAAGTGAGCGCTTCGTGTACAGCGCTACAACAGAGCCTTTGCCCGCACCGTGTTTTTGCAGCCGGCGTGCAAGGCGGTTCGCTTCCTCATCTAATTCGCGATAAGACAGGGTCTGGCCGGAATACGTAAGCGCCGGCGCATCCGGATTGCCGTTCACTGCTTCCTTGAACCAATCCGTCAGAGGCTTTGTTTCATGAGCTTGAGCCGGCGGGTTTAAGCCGGTTAGCAAAAATTCTCTCTCCCTGTCGTCAACGAGGTTGATCGTGCTGACAGGCTGATCCGGATTCTGGATGAGCTGCTGAATTGCTGTAAGAAGCTGAGATTTCAAGCGCAGGATAAACGCCTCATCAAACACATTCTCATTATAGGCAAGCTTAATCAGCATCTCATCTCCCGGGGAAGCCATCAGGTTGAGATCATAATTCGACTTCTCAAAAACATGAACATCCACCATATCAAAGCCGTTTTCACTGCTTTCTTCATTTTTTGCATCCTGAAGCGGATAGTTCTCAAAAACAATGATGTGGTCAATCAGTTTCGGCTGATCAGCCTGGCTTTGGATGTCATAAAGCGGCACATATTGATGCGGCTCAGACTGCAGCGATTGCTCCTGCAGCTGCTTGAGCAAGCCGTTAAATGTGATACCCTCAGACAGCTTCACACGTCTCGGGACGACGTTGATAAACAGCCCAACCATATGTTCAACGCCTTTGATTTCCGCGGGACGCCCTGAAACAACTGTACCGAAGGCCAAATCGCCAGACTGCTGATAGCGGCTGATCAATACGCTCCAGACTGCCTGCAGCGCCGTACTTAAAGTGGTATGCTGCGATTTTGCAAGCTCGGTAAAGGCCTTTGTTTCCGCCTCCGGCAGTGAAAAGAGCAGCTCTTTCGGCTCATAGCCGTCCTTTTGTTTCTTTCTTTGCTCCGCAAACGTCGTTTGTCCTTCAAAGTCCTCTAAATACTCGCGCCAGTAACGCAGTGATGCTTGTTTATCCTGCTTTTCAAGCCACTTGATGTAGTCTTTATACGGTTTGACGGGCGGCAGGCTGTACGGCTTTTGTTCGCGCAGAGCATTGTATACCTTAAATAGATCCTGTACGACGATGCCGAAGCACCATCCGTCCAAAATAATGTGGTGGTAGCTCCACACCCATTCAAAGCTTTCTTCAGCTTTCTTGAAAATGGCTGCCCGCATCGGAATATCCCGCGTCAAATCAAAACCCCTGATCTTATCCTGTTCTTTGTACTCATTGATTTTGGCTGTTTGCTCGCTGCCCGTTAAGTGTGTCAGATCGATTTCTTCTATATGGAACTGCCGTTTTTTCAATACGACTTGGACAGGTCTTTTTACTTTTTCGTGAATGAACACGGTACGAAATACATCGTACCGGTCCATGATGACATTCATGCTTTCTTCAAGACATTTGATATTCAAGCTGCCTTTTACTTTCATCGTGATTTGTTCAAGGTAAAAGCTTTGGCCGGGATTCAGGATGGCATGAAAAAGCATCCCTTCCTGCATCGGCGATAGGTAATACATATCTTGAACCTGATCCTTGCTAAATTGACTCATATGTTTCGCTCCCGCCTTCTGTAATTCCCTTGCGTTTTATTTTAAATTCTCCTCAAGCATGTCAAAGATATCTCCCATCTCGTCCATTTCAAGGTCTTCTGCGCTGAAGTCGCTTGGTGTGAATTCCTTGTCTTCTTTTTCCGTGCAATGGCGGATTAGCATCAGGAGGTTTTCTTTAAACCGTTCCATTCGCTCTTCAATCGTGGCTCTTTCAAACTCCTTTTCATTGTAGGAGCAGGAAAGCACAAACCGGCCATTTCTGATCATGCCGCTGAAGCTTAAAGCGTACAGCGCCTCTGATTCTCCGCTTACTTGGCGCCCCATATCGAAAGCGGACGGTTCAAAGAAATCGGTTTTGACTTCACTGTCGAATTGGCCCAAATAGTTGAAGCTGATTTCCGGTGTGAGGCCCTTTGTTTCCGCTGTTTCTGTGAAATAACGAAGAATGCCGTAGCCAACACCTTTGTCCGGAATACGGCGCAGGTTTTCTTTGACTGTTTTGATCACAGCTGAGGCATCTGCTTCAGATATGTCGAGCACAACAGGGTATTGTGCCGTAAACCAGCCGACCGTTCTGGAGATATTCACATTCGGGATAATGTCCTCCCGGCCGTGTCCCTCAAGGTTAATGCCAATTTTGGCACCCTTTGTCCATTCTTTCATTGTCAAACCGAGCGCGCTGAGAAGAATATCGTTGATTTCAGTTCCATATGGCTGATGAACATCTGTTAAAAGATGCTTCGTGTCTTCTTCCGTTAGTTCACATAGGACGGATGATGTATCCTTGACGATCCGCTGCTCTGTTTCACAATCCTTCGGTAAAGGAGAAACCTGTTCAGCGGCAATTTGCGACCAGTATTCAGCCTGCTGTAAAAGATGCGCTGATTGGCTGAATGCCGCCAGTTCTTCCGCCCAGTCCTTGAAGGAGTTTGTTTTTTGTGGGAAGACAAGGCTCTCTTCTTTCTCAGCCTGCATGTAGCCTGAAGCAAAATCTTCAAGCAAAATCCGCCATGACACACCGTCGACCACGAGATGGTGTACAGCAATGAGCAGGTGATCCCCAGCTTCTGTGCGATATTGCTCCGCCTTTAAAAGCGGCCCGGTTCGCAGATCGAGACTGCTTTGCAGCTTGTTCGCGAGAATCTTAATCTGGCTTCTCAGCATCTCTTCATCGGAGCCGTACAGATCCACGATTTCGAAGCTGACCTTGCTCTCACCGATCGATTTATACGCCTGAACGAGGTCCCCGTTTTCCTCACGGTAGACCATGCGGAGCGCGTCATGATGCTCGATCAGCGCCTGCAATGTTTTCTCCACCCGTTCAGGATCAAAGCCCTTCTTGGCGTGAAGCATCACCGATTGGTTCCAGTGGTGCTTGTTCGTGAAGTTCTTTTCAAAGAACCAGCGCTGGATCGGCGTCAGGATGACTTCGCCCTCCACCGGGCCTTGGTCTGCCTGTTTGCCTTCGGCACGCTCTACATATTGGGTAAGCTCTTCGATCGTCGGGTGCTGGAAGAGATCTTTCATTTCCAGCTTCCAGCCGTGCTGGTTCAAGCGGCTCGCCATTTGAATTCCTTTGATGGAATCTCCGCCAAGCGAGAAGAAATTGTCGGTGACACCGACTTCAGACATTCCAAGCACATCCTGCCAGATGCCGGCAAGCAGCTCTTCCATGTCGGTCGTCGGCGCTTTGTATTCTCCGCTTCCCGCTTCAATGTCCGGCTCAGGCAAGGCTTTGCGGTCCACTTTGCCGTTTGCCGTAACCGGAAGCTCGTTCAGCGTCACCCAGAACGCCGGGATCATGTAATCCGGCAGGGTTTCCTTCAGTGCTGATTTCAGGGCTTCTATGTCAGCTGTTTCCGGTGTGACATACGCCGCGATCGCTGTGTTGCCGCCTTTATCTTTGACAGCTGTCACCGCCGCATCCTGCACCTCAGAAAGCTGGGCGAGCTGGACTTCAATTTCTGAGAGCTCGATCCGGTAGCCGCGGACCTTGACCTGCTGGTCGATCCGGCCGATGTACTCAATGCCGCCGCCCGTCCATTTCACTAAATCGCCGGTACGGTACATGCGCTCACCCGGCACAAACGGATCAGCGACAAACCGCTTCGCGGTTTCGTCTTCTCGATTCAGATAGCCGCGTGCCAGTCCGCGCCCCGCCACGCAAAGCTCTCCGGCTACGCCTTCCGGCTGCACCTGATTGCCCTCGCCGAGAATGTACACTCTCGTATTGGCAATGGCCCGTCCGATGGAAAGCGAGCCTTCCTCCGGATGGATTTCTCCGCTTGTGGCAACGACCGTATTCTCTGTCGGCCCGTAGTTATTGACGAGTGTGTACGGCTTTTTCACTGCGCGCTTCAGCTTGTCTCCGCCTGTGAGCAATACGCGTAGCGATGTGTTCTCTAGCTCCATGAACTGTTCCGCAAGCTGTGTCGGCAGGAACGTGATCGTTATGCCGTTCGTTTCAAAATAATCGTTCAGGCGGACGATATCGAGGCGGATCGCTTCATCAATGACGTGAAGCTCAGCACCGATCGTCCAGGTCGGGAACATCTCCCAAATGGAAGCGTCGAACCCAAAGCCTGCGTACTTCGCACTGCGGTCCTCCGCTGTCATGCTGAACGCGTCGTGGTGCCAGAAGCACAGGTTCACAAGCGCATGGTGCTCGACCATGACACCCTTCGGCTGTCCGGTCGTTCCAGACGTGTAAATCATGTACGCCAAGTTCTCCGCGGTTACAGCCGTCTCTGGATTTTCCTCGTCGTTTTCATCAAGCGGCAGGCTTAGAATCGTGCGGCTTCCGTCGAGAAGAATGACATCTCCCGTATAGCTGTCCGGCACTGAAATGCCTTCCTGTTTCAAGAGAAGCTTCGCGCCGCTGTCCTGTAAAATATACTCAATCCGCTGATCCGGGTAGTCAGGATCAATCGGCACAAACGCCGCTCCGGCTTTCAAGACGCCGAGCACCGCGGCGGACATTTCAAGCGACGGCTTCGTGAGAACGCCGACGCGGTCATCCGGGCTGATGCCGCAGTCCATCAGAATCCGCGCAAGACGGTTTGCCTTCGCATTCAGCTCGCCGTACGTCCAAGACTGGCCGTTGTATGTGACAGCCGGGCGGTCTTTGTGGCGCTGGACAGTCTCTTCGAATAGCTGATGAACCGTTTTGTCTGTCGGCACAGGCAGCGATTTGCCCTTCCATGCCTCAAGAAGCGCTTGCTTTTCTGTCTCGGTGACCAGTGACAGGCTGGAAAGCGGCTGGTTCGGGTTATCCGCAACAGCCTTTAGTAGCCGCAGAACGTATTCGCTCCATTTTTCAGCTGTTTCTTTTGCGAACAGATCTGTCGCATATTCGAGCTGCAAGCCAATGCCATTTTCATCGGTAAATCCGCCCAGTGTCAGATCAAACTTAGAAGTTCCCTGATGAGCCTCATAAGGTGAAATGCTCAGATTTTGCAATGTAAGCTGTTCTTTATCAGGGTTTTCTGTCGTCACCATCACATTAAACAATGGGTTTCGGCTCATATCCCGAGGGAGATCAAGCTGATTAACCAGATCTTCAAACGGATACTCCTGATGCTCAAGCGCTGACAGGTTCGTCTGCTTTGCTTGCTCCAAAAGCTCCGCAAATGTTTGCTGTTCTTTCGCTTCCATTCTCAGGGCAAGTGTATTGACGAACATTCCCGGCATGTCCTGAATATCAGCATTCGTCCGGCCGGCAGTAACGGAGCCGATGACGATATCCCGCTGTCCGGAAATTTTGCTTAAAAAGACGTGGAAAACAGCATGGAGCACCATGTGCAAGGTCGTTCCGGTTTCCGTAAGCAGTTTTTCTACCGCCTTTGCCGTCTCACTTTCCGTACGGAAACGGATCGTATCTCCTTTAAAGCTTTGCACAGGCGGACGGGCGTAATCGAGCGGGAGATCAAGCTCTGGCAGCTCTCCTGAAAGAACCGACAGCCAGTACGCCTCATGCTCCTTCAGTCGTTCTTTTTGCTCAGCTTCATTTTGCCAAACGGCGAAATCTTTATAATGAAGCGCCGGCTCCGGAACCTGCTCTCCTTTGTAAAGCAGCGCCAATTCTTTTACAAAAATGCCTCTTGAGACGCCGTCTGCGATGATATGATGCATATCTAAAAGCAGCAAATGTTTTTTCGCTTCTATTCGAAGCAAAGCAGCGCGAATGAGCGGTGCGTCGTTTAAGTCGAATGGCCGGATAAATTCCTTAATCTTTTGGTCCGCTTCGTCTTCTTTGGCTTCAAACACATGAAGATCAACCTCCGCCTTCTCAATGATGCGCTGAACAGGCTCACCATTAGCTTCCATAAATGACGTCCGCAATGATTCGTGACGGTTCACAAGCTGATTGAGTGAGTCGCGCAGGCGCGAAATATCAAGCTCGCCTTCCATTAGAAGAACAGATGGCATGTTGTAGCTTATCGTCTGGCGGTCAAGCTGATTGAGCACGTACATCCGTTTCTGTGCGGATGACAATGGATACATAGCCTGCTTGTCAGCCGGTTTGAGGACTTGATGGCCGCCTGAAACGGCAGACGCCTCCATATAAGCCGCCAGCTGGCGAACAGTCGGCTGCTCGAACAGTGCTTTAAGCGGTACGCTTTTCTCCAATTCCGCCTGAATGTTGGCAATCAGCATCATCCCTTTTAATGAATGGCCGCCTAAATCGAAAAAATTGTCGTCAATGCCGATGGCTTCTATGCCAAGCGTTTTCTGCCAAATGCGGCATAAGCTTTCTTCAAGCGCTGTCTCCGGTGCGGCCAAGGCCTTGCCTCCGGATTGTGCCGCGTTCGGCTTCGGCAAAGCGTTTCTGTCGGTTTTTCCGTTTGCCGTCAGCGGAATCGCGTCAACCTGCACAAAGAAAGCAGGAATCATATGAGACGGCAATGTTAGGGAAAGCTGGTTCCGAAGCTCTGCTTTTTCAATGGCTTGATCCGACGTATAATACGCGCAAAGCTCTTGAAGGCCGCCCTCGGAAACCGCTAATACAACCGCTTCTTGAATTCCGCTGAGGCTGAGCATGACCGTTTCAATTTCTTTCGGCTCAATGCGGTAGCCGCGGATTTTCACCTGATCATCAGCCCGGCCGATAAATGCAAGCGTACCGTCAGAAAGTCTCCGTACGACATCTCCGGTTTTGTACATGAGGCTTCCCGGCGAATATGGATTTTCCACAAATCTCTCGGCTGTCAGCTGAGGCCTGTTGAGATACCCTCTCGCAAGCCCCTGTCCCGTGATATAGAGCTGTCCGCTCGCCCCTGGCGGCACAAGCTTCAATGCTTCATTTAAGACAAGCGCGCCGGCATTCGCAATCGGCCGTCCGATTGTCGGGCGTTTCGCAAATGCATCCGGCTCAGACAGATCAACCCGCCCGGCGATGGCGCCGATTGTTGCTTCTGTCGGGCCGTAGTGATTGATAAATTCGGTATGTCCATACATCTTACGGAAGGCGAGAACATCAGTCGGGATGATTTTTTCTCCTCCCAAGACGATCAAGCGCACGGATTCAAAGTTCGCATCTTTTGCAAAACTGGCGGTGTTCACCATTGTATGGAACAGAGACGGTGTCAACTTGATATAAGTGATCCCATGCTCCTTGATATAGTGCGCTATTTCATCCGGCGCCGTATAGGTTTCCTTCTGGACGATATGGAGCTCGCCCCCGCCCAGAAGTACGGGGAACATGCTCGTATAGCCAAGGTCAAATGCGTAAGATGAAAGCAATACAGTCTTATCATTTTCCTTCAGGCCCGCCTCTTCACTAAACCAAGAGACATAGTTTGTCAGATTGCGATGCTCAATCTGCACGCCCTTCGGCTTTCCGGTCGTACCGGACGTATAAATGACGTATGCAAGATTGCGAGACCCGGAAATGGATGATGGGCGCTCCTTGCTTTCATTTCTCCATTTACCGTCATCAAGGCTGACGATTGTCCCTTCATATTGCCCAATAGCCGTCATGTTTCTTTCATTCACGACCGCAAATTTTGCTCCGCTGTCCTCTAATGAATAACGGATTCGTTCTTCAGGTGTATCAGGATCAATCGGAAGGAAAGCTGCCCCCGCCTTCATGACACCGAGAATCGATACCATAACCTCAGCTGACCGGTCCATAACAATCGCGACAATGTCTTCATTTCCTGCCCCTTGGGCACGAAGATGATGCGCCAGCTGGTTCGCCTGTTCATCAAGCTCACGATAGGTCAGCAGATTTCCGCCAGCCTTCACCGCAGGATGGTCAGGTGTTTGCTGGGCCTGTTTTTCAAAAAGAGCTGCAAAGGTTGCTTCGGTAATTTGAGTCATATGTCTTTCTTCTAGCAAAGCAGCCGTTTCTGCAGATGAAAGCAGATCTACATCAGACAGCCGAACGTTCGGATTAGCCGCGGCCGCTTTGATGATATTGACAAAGTGGCGGCTCCAGCGGCGGATCGTCTCGTCCTTAAACAAGGCAGTCGCATAGTCAAAGCTTAGGCCGATATCCTCTTCACGCTCGACCGCTTCCAAGGAAAGATCGAATTTCGCAACATGATGAAGCATGGAATACGAGGAAATCTTCAAATCTCCTAATCTTAATGAAGGAATCTCCATATTCTGCATGTTGAACATCACGCTGAACAGCGGACTTCTGCTTGTATCCCTTGTAAGCGGAAGCTTTTCAATCAGCTCCTCAAGCGGATAGCTCTGGTGCTCAAATGCTTGAAGGCTGGCTGTTTTGACCTCTTCAAGAAATTGCGCGAAGGTTTTATCTCCCGCTGGTGCCGTTCTGAGTGCCACCGTGTTGACAAACATACCCGGCACACCTTGCAGATCAGGATGTGTTCTGCCAGCTGTCGGCGAGCCGACAATGATATCATCCTGTGACGCGTACTTGGAAAGGAGTACATTGAACGCCGCCAGCAAAAACATGTACATTGTCGTATCTGTTTCTGCCATGAGCGATTTGATTTGAGCCGTGATTTGCTTATCAAGCCCAAACATCACGCGCTCTCCCGCAAAGCTCCGTTCAGCAGGCCGCTCGAAATCCGCGGGAAGATCCAGTATTGGCAATTCGCCTTTAAAGACATCAAGCCAGTATTCCTCATCTTTTTGATAATCAGTTTGTTCTTTGTGCCAAACTGCGTAATCTTTATAGTGAATTTGTGGCAGTTCCAGATCTGCGCCTTGATATATTTTGGCAAGATCACCGATTAGAATGCCTGTTGAACTGCCGTCAGTAATAATATGATGCATATCAATGAGCAGCAGGTGGCGTTTTTCTTCCAGCTGGACAAGCTTCGAACGGACGAGCGGCGCGCGGTTTAATTCAAACGGCTGAACAAATGCTTTGATTATCTCTTCCGCGTCTTCTTCCTGTCCCTTGGCAGCCTCCAGCTGGAACGATATGTTTTTATGAACGGTTTGCACAACCTCTCCGTCGATCATGTCAAACGATGTACGGAGGATTTCGTGCCGATTGATTAATTGCTGTATCGCGTTTTCAAGCCGGTCTTTATCTACTTCTCCCTCCAGCAGAAGTACAGCGGGGACGTTGTAGCTTGTGTTTGCTTGTCCAAGCTGATTGAGGATATACATTCTCCGCTGGGCCGGGGATACAGGATAATGCTGCTGATAAGGTGCTTGCCTGATCGGTTCAAACGTCTGCTCCTCCTTGCTCTCGTTCTCTTCCAAATACAGTGCCAGTTCTTGAATAGTCGGCTTTTCAAAAAGCACTTTTATCGGAACTTCCTTATGAAAATGCTCTTGGATTTTCGCCGTCATCATCATCGCTTTCAAAGAATGACCGCCGATCATAAAGAAGTTATCGGTAACGCCTGCTCTGACGCCGAGTATTCCTTCCCAGATCTCCGCTAATTTCTTTTCACTCTCTGTTTCTGGTGCTGCGTATTCCGGCTGCACGGCTTCTGATTGCGGTGCAGGCAGTTCCTTTTTGTTGATTTTCCCGTTTGGCGTGAGCGGCAGACTTTCCATTTGAATCAGGTGGGCAGGGACCATATAGTCAGGCAAAGACTGAGACAGTGTTTTTCTCAGCTCACTCACAGGCACTTCACGATCCGCCGTGAAGTACGCGCAAATTTCATTTTCATCCGCTTTGTTCTTGCGGATGATCACCGCAGCTTCTGTCACATGCTCAGCCATGTTCAGTTTTGTTTCAATTTCGCCAAGCTCAATTCGGAAGCCGCGCACCTTCACTTGGTTGTCGATTCTGCCTAAAAATTCGATATTGCCGTCCGGCAGCCATCTTGCCAAGTCACCAGTGCGATAAATTCTCTCACCCGGTCTGAACGGGTCTTCGAGAAATTGCTTCTCCGTCAGCTCAGGGAGATTCACATATCCTCGCGCTACACCGATTCCGCCTACGCAAAGCTCACCAGGCGCGCCGATTGGCTGCAGACATTGCTGCTCATCCAGGATGTAGGCAGTGGAATTTCCGATCGGCTTCCCGATTGGGATAGAGCCGCCATACTCACGGTCGATCAGAAAACTGGTTGAAAACGTCGTGTTTTCTGTCGGGCCGTATCCGTTCCACAATGAAAGTGACGGCGATGCCTGTTTTACTTTGCTGACTATATGCGGGACAAGTGCGTCTCCGCCGATGATTAAATGGCGCAGTGTGCCGAACATACCAGCATCCTTTGCGGCAAGCTGGTTGAATAAAGGTGACGTCAGCCACATCGTCGAGATTCTTTGCTCACGCAGAAATGCAGCAAATTGTTTCGCATCAAGCAGCGTCTCTTTTTTGACCGGATAAAGCGCTGCGCCATTCAGCAGTGCGCCGAATACCTCAAACGTTCCGGCATCAAAGCTGACAGCTCCCGTTTGCGCCATGCGGTCCTCTTCAGTAACAGGAACGTACCCGGCATTTTTGACGAGGCGCAGAATGCTTTTATGTTCGATCATGACGCCTTTCGGTTTGCCCGTTGAACCGGATGTGTACATGATGTACGCCAAATCAGACGGGGCGGATGGCAGGTTGAGATTGTCAGCCGCTTCACTCTCTTCAAAGCCTATGTCCAGTGTAAGAACCGGCACCTGCAGCTGATGTGCCTGCCCTGTATAAGAATTTCCGGTCAAAACCATTCGAACAGAGCTGTCCTCTGCCATGAAACGAAGACGATCCCCAGGAAGCGCTGGATCAAGCGGCACATATGCGGCGCCTGCTTTTAACACAGCCAGCATGCCGACAACGGTTTCTACTGAGCGATCGTTCATAATCGCTGCTGTTTCCCCTTTTTGAAGCCCTTGTTCGACAAGCTTTCTCGCCAGACGGTTAGCCGCTGCATTCAACTCGCGGTACGTCAGCTCGGTTCCTTCATATACGACGGCAGTGCTCGCCGGCGTCCGTTTCGCTTGCTCTTCAAACACTTGGTGAACAGCCATTCCTTCAGGGAATTCGGCTTTCGTGCTGTTAAACACCTCGACAATTTGCCGCTGCTCTTGGTCTCCAACAAGCCCGTACTCACGCACAAAAGCGGCCGGCTGATCGACAGCTGCTTCCATCATGCGGGTAAGGTGCTCCGCTGTCCGTTCGATAAAAGCGGAATCAAAGGCGGCTCCGTTATATTTAATTTTGACGGTCCATGTTTTGCCTGGATACACAATCAGGTTGAAATCGAAGCTCGTTTGTTCAAATGCGCTTTCTACCTTAATCGAAAACCCGAGGCGGTCTTCCATGCTGCCGTTTTCAAGCTCTTGATCAAGCGGATAATTTTCAAACGCGACCAGATGGTTTAAGAGATTGCCATCAAGGGCTGAGCGTTTTTGAATCTCATAGAGCGGCACGTAATCGTAACGCTCTGCCTCTACTGCATGCTGCTGAACAGCTGTGAAAATATCAGCGAATGCAGCATCTCGTTCAACTTTCACCCGCACCGGAATGGTGTTGATAAACAGCCCCGCCATCGTTTCAATTCCGTTGATTTCAGACGGCCTTCCTGAGACGACCGTTCCGAAGACAACATCATCCGTAAAGTTGTATTTGCTGAGAACAATGCCCCAAACGGCCTGAAATAGGTTAGGCCCTGTCACTTGATGGAGATTTGCGGTTTGCTGAATACGGGCAACCAATGTTTCGTCCCATGTAAAGGAATATTCTTTATTGACGTATTCGTCTTTTTTTACAGGCAGGCGGCCCGGGAGCACGCTTGGCTGTTCAAAACCCGCCAAGCGCTCGCTCCAGTAGCTCTCCGCTTCTTCATTGTCCTGTTTTCCAAGCCACTTGATGTAATCGGAATAAGGCTTGCCCTGACCGTTTGCAGGTGTCCTGCCTGCTCTGAGCGCTTCATAGTTTTGGAACAGGCTTTTCATGAGGACGCCCATGCTCCAGCCGTCCATCATAATATGATGATTGCTCCAGACAAGATACAGCTGATCTGCATCAAGGCGGAAAACCGCTACCTTGAACAATATGTCTTTTGCCAGGTTAAAGCCTTGGCGCTGAACGTCTTGTTTGTAACGCTCAATGTGCTCTTTCTGGCGGTTCTCGTCTGCATGACTGATATCCTCATAATGCACCTTTGTTTTGCGTTCCGCTAACACGACCTGACGCGGTTTTTGCAGCTGCTGATGCACAAATACCGTACGGAGAATATCGTATGACCGAATCAGTTCATTGACGCTTTTCTCAAAGATTTCAAGATCAAAAGCGCCGTGAATCCCAAGCTCTAATTGTGTGAAGTACGAGGAAGAATGCGGATCAAGCATCGCATGATACAGCATTCCCTCCTGCATTGGTGTCAGTGCGTACACCTTTTGAATCGATTTTTTGCTCATATGCCACCTCTATTAGAAAATTTCCATTAATTTATCCAGCTCATCCAGCGTCAAATCGTCGTCACCAAGATCACTCGGGGTCAGTTCCGTACCGTCTTGAGATAGGCAATGTTCAATGATTCTGAGAAGATGCGCTTTAAAGCTGTCACTGAATGTTTGTACTGTTTTTTCATGAAATTCAAGAGAATGATAGGCCAGTGACATCGTCAGTTTTCCGTTTTCGATATATCCAACAACATCCAGCGCATTCGGTTTTTCTGTTTCAGGGCTTAATGACTGTCCTGATGGCAGCTCTGATCTCGTAAACAAACCTGCATCCGACATTTCGTCAAACTGACCTAAATAGTTGAAGCTGACATCCGGCTGAATCGAGAACGCCACATCTTCTTTATGTTCCGGTGCCGTCAGATAGCGCAGAATGCCGTATCCGACTCCCTTATTCGGCACATGTCTGATATCTTCTTTCATTTGCTTCAGCTGGTAGCCCAGATCATCCGCATGCTTCATATCGAGCACCATTGGGTACATACTTGTAAACCAGCCGACTGTGCGGGAAATGGTCAGGTCTTCTATGATTTCTTCACGTCCATGCCCCTCTAAATGAACACTTACTCGATCTTGACCCGTCCACTCCTTCATTGCCAATCCGAATGCCGTCAGCAAAATATCATTCATTTCTGTGTGATATGCCTCATGCACCTTTGTGGTGAGCTGTTCTGTCTCTTCAGCAGTCAGCGAGAATTCAATTGTCTTTGTATGTTTCATTCGCTGATCACCAGATTCGCGGTCTTTCGGAAGCTTTGCCGCGACTGCTGGTTCTTCAAGCTGTCTCCAATACTCTTTTTCTTTCAAAAAGGCTTTGGAGTTCGCGTAGTCTTGCAATCTCTCTGCATACTCTGCAAATGAATGTGTTTTCTGCGGGAGAACCGGTTCATTGCCTTGCTCAAGCTGTGTATATACTGCGGCGAAATCCTCCAGTAGAATCCGCCACGACACGCCGTCAACCACTAAGTGATGAATGGCAAGAAGCAAGTGGTCTCCGTCTTCCGCTTGGAACAAGCCTGCTTTTAACAAGCCGCCTTCCTGCAAGTCGATGCTGCTTTGCAAACGCTCCGCTTCTCTCTCTATACGGTCTTCGTAATCTGCAGCTTGGCCCTCAATCTGGATGACCTCCAATTGAGCTGAAGCAGCTTCAAGATCTCTGTTGTATTGAATGACGTCTTCCTGTCCCTCACGGTAGATCATACGGAGCGCGTCATGATGCTCGATCAGCGCCTGCAATGTTTTCTCCACCCGTTCAGGATCAAAGCCCTTCTTGGCGTGAAGCATCACCGATTGGTTCCAGTGGTGCTTGTTCGTGAAGTTCTTTTCAAAGAACCAGCGCTGGATCGGCGTCAGGATGACTTCGCCCTCCACCGGGCCTTGGTCTGCCTGTTTGCCTTCGGCACGCTCTACATATTGGGTAAGCTCTTCGATCGTCGGATGCTGGAAGAGATCTTTCATTTCCAGCTTCCAGCCGTGCTGATTCAAGCGGCTCGCCATTTGAATTCCTTTGATGGAATCTCCGCCAAGCGAGAAGAAATTGTCGGTGACACCGACTTCAGACATTCCAAGCACGTCCTGCCAGATGCCGGCAAGCAGCTCTTCCATGTCGGTCGTCGGCGCTTTGTATTCTCCGCTTCCCGCTTCGATGTCCGGCTCAGGCAAGGCTTTGCGGTCCACTTTGCCGTTTGCCGTAACCGGAAGCTCGTTCAGCGTCACCCAGAACGCCGGGATCATGTAATCCGGCAGGGTTTCCTTCAGTGCTGATTTCAGTGCTTCTATGTCAGCTGTTTCCGGTGTGACATACGCCGCGATCGCTGTGTTGCCGCCTTTATCTTTGACAGCTGTCACCGCCGCATCCTGCACCTCAGAAAGCTGGGCGAGCTGGACTTCAATTTCTGAGAGCTCGATCCGGTAGCCGCGGACCTTGACCTGCTGGTCGATCCGGCCGATGTACTCAATGCCGCCGCCCGTCCATTTCACTAAATCGCCGGTACGGTACATGCGCTCACCCGGCACAAACGGATCAGCGACAAACCGCTTCGCGGTTTCGTCTTCTCGATTCAGATAGCCGCGTGCCAGTCCGCGCCCCGCCACGCAAAGCTCTCCGGCTACGCCTTCCGGCTGCACCTGATTGCCCTCGCCGAGAATATATACTCTCGTATTGGCAATGGCCCGTCCGATGGAAAGCGAGCCTTCCTCCGGATGGATTTCTCCGCTTGTGGCAACGACCGTATTCTCTGTCGGCCCGTAGTTGTTGACGAATGTGTACGGCTTTTTCACTGCGCGCTTCAGCTTGTCTCCGCCTGTGAGCAATACGCGTAGCGATGTGTTCTCTAGCTCCATGAACTGTTCCGCAAGCTGTGTCGGCAGGAACGTGATCGTTATGCCGTTCGTTTCAAAATAATCGTTCAGGCGGACGATATCGAGGCGGATCGCTTCATCAATGACGTGAAGCTCAGCACCGATCGTCCAGGTCGGGAACATCTCCCAAATGGAAGCGTCGAACCCAAAGCCTGCGTACTTCGCACTGCGGTCCTCCGCTGTCATGCTGAACGCGTCGTGGTGCCAGAAGCACAGGTTCACAAGCGCATGGTGCTCGACCATGACACCCTTCGGCTGTCCGGTCGTTCCAGACGTGTAAATCATGTACGCCAAGTTCTCCGCGGTTACAGCCGTCTCTGGATTTTCCTCGTCGTTTTCATCAAGCGGCAGGCTTAGAATCGTGCGGCTTCCGTCGAGAAGAATGACATCTCCCGTATAGCTGTCCGGCACTGAAATCCCCTCTTGCTTCAAGAGAAGCTTCGCGCCGCTGTCCTGTAAAATATATTCAATCCGCTGATCCGGGTAGTCAGGATCAATCGGCACAAACGCCGCTCCCGCCTTTAAGACACCGAGCACCGCGGCGGACATTTCAAGCGACGGCTTCGTGAGAATGCCGACGCGGTCATCCGGGCTGATGCCGCAGTCCATCAGAATCCGCGCAAGACGATTTGCCTTCGCATTCAGCTCGCCGTACGTCCAAGACTGGCCGTTGTATGTGACAGCCGGACGGTCTTTGTGGCGCTGGACAGTCTCTTCGAATAGCTGATGAACCGTTTTGTCTGTCGGCACAGGCAGCGCTTTACCCTTCCATGCCTCAAGAAGCGCTTGTTTTTCTGTTTCAGTGACAAATGACAGGCTGGAAAGCGGCTGGTTCGGGTTCCCAGTAACAGCATCCAAAAGCTGCATCCAATATTGCTTCCATCGTTCAATCGTTTCCTGCTTAAACAGAGCTGTATTGTATTCGAGTACGAATGTAAGCCCTCCGTCGGTTTCGTCAGCCGTCAGCGTGAGGTCAAACTTGGCTGTTTTCCGTTCAAACGGATGCGGCTCAAGCTGAATCCCTTTCATTGTTAAATCCTTTATGTTCGCATTTTGCATTGAAAAAACTGCATCAAATAACGGATTTCTGCTTGTGTCACGCTGAACCTGAACATTTCCGATCAAGTCCTCAAGCGGATAATCCTGCGCATCAAAAGCGCTTAGTGCCGTTTCTTTCACTTCGTTAAGATAGTCAGCAAACGTCTTTTCACCCTTCGGATACGTGCGGAGCGCCAGTGTATTGACAAACATTCCGATGACACGGCTGACGTCCGCTTGAGATCGTCCGGCCACAGGTGAACCGACGATGATATCGTCTTGCCCGCTAAGTTTTGATAAAAACGCACTGTATGAAGCCAGAAGCACCATGTAAAGCGTGGAATCCGTTTCTTTTGCAAGCCTGCGCAGAGCATCAGCTTTGCCTGCTTCTAATGAAAATGCAATGCGGTCTCCCTCAAATGTTTGAACGGCAGGCCGACTGTAATCAGTCGGAAGCGTCAACACCGGCAGTTCTCCGTCCAGCTCCTTCAGCCAATGCTCCTCTTGCTTCTTGTAAAGCTCAGACTGAATGAACTGCTGCTGCCACACGGCATAATCCTTATATTGAATACGGAGCGGCTCAAGGATTTCTCCGTCGTACAGCTTTGAAAGCTCCTCAATCAGCACACCGACAGACGCACCGTCAGAAATAATGTGATGCATATCGAACAGCAGCACATGCTCAGTGTCTGAATGCTTGATCAGCCCTATTCTGAACAGTGGAAGTTGGTCGATTTTGAAAGGCTTAATAAACTCAGAAACGATCCGCTCTGTCTCTTCTTCCGGGGCTTCGAAATAGGCTATCTCACACTCAGCCTCTTCCCAGATCCGCTGCACCGTTTCTCCATCTTTTATTTCAAACGTGGTTCTCAAGGCTTCATGACGCTGCATTAACTGCTGCATGACGCTGTTAAGCCTTTCAACATCAAGCTCACCTGTAAGGCGCAGAACCGCAGGCATGTTATAGCTCGTTTGCGCATCCTCAAGCTGCTGAAGCACGTACATCCGTTTTTGCGGTGAAGAAACAGGATACGTATCTTGTTTCTCTGCTGGGCTGATACTTGCGGCTGTCCCTTTTTCAGCAGAGGCAATCACCTGTGCCAAGCCCTCAACCGTCGGTGACTGGAAGAGATCCTTGAGTGACAGCTCAACGCCCAGTTCCTGATGAACCAAGGCAAGCATCTTCATGCCTGCTAATGAATGTCCGCCAACGTCAAAGAAGTGGTCATAAACGCCGACTTGTTCAGCCTGAAGCACCTGCGCCCAAATGTCTGCGACTTTTTGTTCCGTTTCATTGCGTGGCGCCACATATGAAACACCTCTTGAAACGTTGGCATCAGGAATCGGCAGCGCTCTTCGGTCAATTTTTCCGTTCCCTGTCAGCGGCAGCTCGTCCATTTGGATAAACACCGCAGGAACCATATATGCCGGCAAGTCCTTCGCAGCATGCTCTCTCATCTCTTGTGATGAGATGTCTCCCTCTCCGACATAGTAAGCGCAAAGCAGTTTATCTCCCGCTCCTTGATCAACGGCAAGCACAACACTTTCCTGAACACGATCATGGGTTTGCAGCTGATGTTCGATTTCTCCAAGCTCGATGCGCTGTCCGCGAATCTTCACCTGATGGTCGATTCGCCCGATAAATTCGATGTCGCCATTCGGCAGCCATCTCGCAAGGTCTCCCGTTTTATACATGCGTTCGCCAGATGTAAACGGATGGGGAACAAATTTCTCCTCAGTCAGTTCTGGACGGTTGTAATAGCCTTTCACGAGTCCTTCGCCGCTGACGCAAAGCTCTCCGGCAATCCCGGCAGGCTGCACGTGTCCCGTGCGGTCAAGAATGTATACTTCCGTATTGCTAACCGGTTTTCCAATCGGAACAGACAGCGTGTGCTCCTCCAATTCATCAACCGGATGATACGTCGCGAAAACCGTGCTTTCAGACGGCCCATACATGTGAAGGAGCTTGCCCTTTCCAACCGTTTGCAAAGCTTTTCTGACATGCTCAACCGAAGCCCGTTCCCCTCCAAACATAATCTTGCGAAGCGTTGACAAGCACGCCGGATTCAAGTCCACAAGCAAGTGGAACAAAGCGGTTGTAATCATGAGAATGCTGATGTTCTCCCGTTCAATGACGCGGGACAGGCGAGCCATGTCCAAAACGGTTTCCTTGGGTATCAGCACCAGCTTGGCTCCGTTTAACAAAGAGCCGAACATATCGAACATAAACGCGTCAAACACGTAATTGGAAAGACCGAGAATCGTATCCTGTTCTGTAATGCTGAGATAATTCGTTTCCTTCACCGTGCGGAGAATATTGGCATGTGTCACGATATTCCCCTTAGGTGTTCCAGTCGTTCCAGAGGTATACGTCAGGTTTGCCATTGCTTCAGAATCAAGAGGCAGTGCGAGATTGCGCGCATCGGCATGATAGCTTTCTTCCTCATCGGCTAGCACGATAACGCCCTTAAATTCCGCTTCTTCCGCCAAAGCCTTTAATTTCCTCTGAGTGAGAAGCACCTTTGCTCCGCTGTCACGGAAGAAATGCTGCATCCGCTGAATCGGATGTTCCGGATCAATCGGAACATAAGCCGAACCTGATTTTAATACTGCCAAGATCGACACAATCATATCCATTGACCGCTCGCATAAGACAGCCGCAGTTCTGCCTTCGCCAGCTCCAAGAGAAAGAATGCCGCGGGCTAAACGATTGGCCCGTTTATTCAGCTCACGATAAGTGAGTGTTTCACCTTCATATTGAAGCGCCGGCTGGTCTGGCGTTTTCGCCGCTTGCTCCTCAAACAGCTGAACAATTGTTTTGTCTTTCGGATAAGGTGTTCTGCCCGGGTTAAACTGCTGAATTTGCGAAGCAGCCTCCTCTTCAGAAAGAAGCTTATACTCGGAAATCCGCTTCTCCGGATCAGCCGCAGCATCTTCAAGCAAACGCGCAAAATGCGTAAGCAGCCTGTTTGCCGTGCTTTGTTTAAACAGCTTCGTGCTGTAATCCAAATCAAGCTCAATGCCTTCATCGGTTTCTCTCGCCTGCACCGTCAAATCAAATTTGGCAATCTTAAAATTGGTCTCATGAACAGACAAGGACAGATCGCCGACAGCCGGAATGCCCTCTGTCGCGTTTTGAAGGCTGAACATCGTGTCAAACAGCGGATGCCTGCTTACATCACGCGGGATATTCAAGTCTTCAACAAGCCACTCAAACGGATAGTCCTGATGAGAAAAGGCATCCAGCACCTGTTTACGAACACGCGAGATCAATTGGGTAAACGTCTCATCCTGCTTCACCTCACTGCGAATCGCAAGCGTATTGACGAACATCCCGATAATGCCCTCTGTATCGGAGTGATTTCTGCCGGCTGACGGCGTCCCGACAATGATGTCATCCTGTCCCGTATACTTTGACAAAAGCGTATAGTAAGCGGACAGCATCACCATATACAAAGTGGCGCCGTTTTGTTCAGCCAAACGATTGAGGCGATCCTTTATCCCCGCATCCAGCTTGATTGACACCCGATCCCCTTCAAAGCTTTGGACAGGCGGTCTTGGGTAATCGGACAGAAGCTGAAGCACCGGGAGCTCGCCTGCAAAGACTTCCTTCCAATAAGCCTGGTCCTTCTTGTACCCTTCAGCAGCCTGTCTGCTTTGCCATACAGCGTAGTCCTTATACTGGAGACGAAGCTCAGGAAGCTGTTCGCCTTTATAAATGCGTGCTAACTCCTCCAGCATAATGCCAATGGATACACCGTCAGAAATCAAATGGTGCATATCAAACAGCAGCATATGACGGTTCTCTTCAAGCCCCAGCAAACCGATTCTGAACAGCGGAGCTTTCGCCAAATCAAATGTCCGAACGAATGAAGCCATAATTGCCTCATCTGAGCGGCCGCCTCTTTCAATCATTTCGATGTTGAAATCAACACTATCGTGAATTTTCTGTCTCGGCGTGCTGTTTTCAAGAACAAATGATGTTCTCAATGACTCGTGGCGTCGGATTAACCCCCGAAATGCGCGCTCCAGCTTTTGAATATCTAAAGGCCCTTCCAGAATTGCTGCTGCCGGCATGTTGTAGCCGACTCCCGCATCCTCGAATTGGCTGACGATATATGTTCGCTGCTGTGCCAGAGAAAGCGGATAATGTTCCTGTTTTTCAGCAGGTTCAATCACCGAAAATGCCCGGCTTTCTCTGTGATCAGCTTCCTCTGCAAGAGCCGCAATCGTCGGATGCTCAAACAAATATTGAAGCGGAATCTCGACGCCTGCTTCCTTATGAATCTTTGTTAAAAGGGTCATGGCCTTCAATGAATGCCCGCCCGTTTCAAAGAAATTGTCAAAGACCCCCGCCTTCTCAACGTTCAGCACGTCCTGCCAAATGGCTGCGATTGCTTTTTCAGTCTCATTTCGCGGCGCTGTATAGGCAGTGCCGCTGACAGCCTTCACCTCTAGCGCAAACAGCTTGCGGCGGTCGACTTTGCCGCTTGGCGTAAGCGGAATTTCTGTCACTTCTGTAAAGTAAGCCGGCACCATATAGTCAGGAAGCTGTCTGGCCGCATGCTCCCTCAAGCCGGCTGGCGCAAATTCGCTTCCAGGCTTCTGCACAACATATGCACAAACCTCAAGATTTCCCTGTTCGTCAGGGCGTGCCAAAACAACGGCTTTTGCAACGTCTGGCGCCTGCTGAATCACGGCCTCAATTTCCCCAAGCTCAATCCGGTATCCGCGGACTTTGACCTGGTCATCCTCTCTGCCTAAATATTCGATTGTTCCATCTGGAAGCCAGCGCACCACGTCTCCGGTCCGGTACATGCGATCGCCCGGCACGAATGGATCTTGTAAAAACTTCTCTTCCGTTAATTCAGGCAAATGCAAATAGCCTCGGCCCACACCGTCTCCCGCGATATAAAGCTCGCCCGCCACGCCTTCAGGCTGCAGCCGGCCTTTTTGATCCAAAATATATAAGCGGTTATTCCCCAGCGCTTTCCCGATCGGCACATACGCTGATTGAACTGCATTCTCAGGGATAACCGGATGAACAGACGCGTCAACGCACGTTTCAGTCGGCCCGTACACATTAGTCAAACGCGGCGCTGTGCCGGCTTCTTTAAACAGCTTCAGCAGCTTGTCCGCAACAACAGATGACAGGCCTTCTCCTCCGATCAGCATGTGCTTCAGTTTTAGGCCTTCAAAATCGCCCGCTGCTACCAGCATTTGCAAATGAGCCGGTGTTCCGTCCGTCGCCTCAATGCTGTTCTTCCGATAATATGCAGCAAGGGCGGCCCCGTTCGTCACTGTTTTCTTCGGTACGATATAAAGGGTTTGGCCCAAAAGAAGCGACGCGAAGATCTGCTTCACTGACGCATCAAAGTGGAACGGCGCAAGCAATGCCATCCGCAGGGTTTGGCTGCCGCTTTGATAAATCGTCTGCTGCAGAGATTCAACCAAATGATGAACCTGGCGATGCTCGATCATAACGCCTTTCGGGCGTCCGGTTGTTCCCGATGTGTAAATAATGTAGGCAAGGTTCCGTGCGTTCACATCTGCATTCAGGCTTTCTTCTGCACCTTCCGCAATCGCCTGATCTAAGTCAATCAGCTCAGCATCGGCTTCAGGCGCCGCAACCTTCGATTCAGTCAGGATGAAGTCCGCCCCGCAATCCTCCAAAATATATTGAATGCGCTCAGCAGGAAAACCCGGATCAATCGGCACATAGGCTCCGCCGGCTTTTAAAATCCCCATGATAGCTGTAATCATCCGTTCAGAACGTTCAATCAAAACCGCGACAGGACTGTCCGGGCCAACCCCTTTTTGTTTCAGCACATTGGCGATGCGTGCGGATTGTTCATGTAACGTTCGATAGGACAATGTACGACCTTCAAATACAACCGCTGGATGATCTGAAAGCTGCTCAGCCTTTTCTTGGAACAGTTCGGGGATCGTCATGTCCTTACGGTAGCTCACAGATTCACCGCCGGCCCTCGCAAGCAGCTTCTCTTTCTCCGCATCAGAAATCATCGTTAATTCATCAATTGTATGTTCTGGATGCGTTAACGCGTTCTCCAGCATCGTAATCATGCGCTCACAAATCATGTTGATTTCTTCACGTGAAAATAAATCAGTGCGGTAATCAAAATCTATGGTGAGTTTCCCAGTATCCCATCGATCCTTTACATGGATCGAGACATCATTTAATCCGCTGCCGCTGAAAATCGGCTCAGTCAAAAAGGCAAGGTCCTCTTCTTTTTGCCACTGCATCACCTGATATTCAAGAGAAACAGTAAACAGCTTGGTCAGAGAGCTCTTTGTTTCACGCAAATCGTTGATCAGGAGATTATACGGGTACTTTTGGTGGCGAAGCGTCTTCATGAGATCCTTCATCCGGTCTTTGACAAATTCTAAAAACGCCTGCCCGCCGTCAATGTTTGTCCGAAGCGGAACCGTAGAAACAAACATGCCAAGCATCTGCTTCTCTTTCGCATTTGTCCGGTTGCCCATAAAGGTTCCCGTCACAACATCATTCTGGCCGCTGACCCTGTATAAATAGGCGGCGAGCAACGATTGAAATACCGAAAGAACACTGACTTTATTCGCCTCACAAAACGACAGAATCTGCTGATGAAGCGCTTCAGGCACATCTTTAGAGAACCTCTCAGCATCTAAACTTCCTCCTGCGGAAGCATTCCGTTTCAAGGAAACAAGTTCAGGCACCGATTCAAATTGTTTGTTCCAAAACGCCTTGTCCTTTTCAAACCGCTTCGATTGAGCATAGTCCTGTTCAGATAAAACATGATCGATAAATGAATGCGAGATTCCTTCTTTTGTCTCTGAGCCGCTGGCTAATTCTAAATAAATGTGCATGATCGCATTTCCGAGAATATTCATGGAGATACCATCAGAAATCACGTGATGAACATTTGCGTAAAACCACACTTCATTTTCCTTTATGGTGAACAAGGAAAAACGGAACAAATCACAATCGTACAACGGCAACGGTTTCTTCGTTTCCTCCCGGCTCCATTGTGAAATAAACTCTATCGCATTCGGATCTTCAGTAGTGTCAGTATGTTTTATATCAACAGGCCGATACTCGCTAATATATTGAACAGGCTCCCCGTTTTCATCTAGCCGCAACCGAAGGCGCATGGCGTCATTTCTGCGAATAAACTCTTGAATCGCCTGCTCAACAAGCACATAATCAATCGCATCAGCTGAAACCAGCTTACCAATCCCCGCAAGATTTGAAATGCTCGTGTGAGGATAAAATTTTTCTGTGTACCAAATTCGTTTTTGTGCATTTGTTAAAGGGTAAAAAGTTATTTCCATATTGTCATACCTCCCCTAATCTTTATAAGCAGTGAACATGTGCAACGCATTTTCTCTTTCTTATCCATATCAGCTTTTAATGCTTATGAACTAACAGCCGAAATAGCCCAAAGTACTACACTTAAAAAGCAGTGCTTCCAAACAAAAAAACAGATTGCCGCTATTAAAACGGGCAGCCGTCAGTCAGCATTGCGGCGTTTAACATAAGCGGATAAAGACCTCAAGATCCCCTATCCTAATAGGAAACAATTTTGGCTATTTATTCATTGTTTTCAATATTTTTTATCTTACTACCGTTCACTTTAAATGAAAAAAATGTTTTTATCACCGAAAAATGGGTGAAAAGTTTCATGCGGGATGCCGAAAGATTCCAGATTATTTACAGGGATATTTTTGCGGGATGCCGCAATCATTTCTACTAAACATTATTTACAGAAAAATAAAAATTTTTAAACCAAACTCCTGCGTTCAATCTTTTTTTATTGCTGACTGCAATTTACAATCTTTACATGACTATGTGTACCGCGCAAAAACCGAAAAAAAGGCAAAAAAAAGACACCCTTGCGAAGAGCGTCTTACAACGATTCTTTCATGATATTTTTGTCGATATTAATCAATTCCATATAGCCTTTCCCCCACTCATACATGGCTTCAAGAATAGGCATGAGGCTTTCTCCGTGCGGGGTCAGAGAATATTCAACCTTCGGCGGGACAACCGGATACACTTCCCTGTGAACAATCATATCCTGCTCAAGCTCTCTCAGCTGATTCACGAGGATCTTCTGCGTAATATCAGGAATCAATGTTTTTAATTCATTGAACCGTTTTGTGCCTTCTTTTCCTAAATGCCACAAAATGAGCATTTTCCATTTACCGCCAATCACTGCAAGCGTTAATTCCTTCTCACAATTAAACCTTTTGTCGTCCATCCGGCTCAATAGAATCCCCCCTTAGTAACCTTTTTGTATGTTAGATACGTATCATCACTTACTTACTTTTTTGCAGACTCTTTTTTCATTATACTCACTCATAAAATTAAGCGAAAGAAATCTGATTGCCTCTCCTCACAGTATCCTCCAAGTAACTTGTTGACTTTAAAGTGCCTACTTCTCAACAAAAGAGGGAACCTATAGAATGGACAATAATTCGAAAAAGGGAGTGGATCAACAATGGAATTACAGCTTGCATTAGACCTCGTCAACATCCCAGAAGCCATTGAGCTAGTCAAAGAGGTAGAACAATACATCGACGTAGTTGAAATCGGAACACCGGTCGTCATTAATGAAGGCCTAAGAGCCGTTAAAGAAATAAAAGAAGCATTTCCTCAATTGAAGGTTCTTGCAGACCTGAAAATCATGGATGCTGGAGGCTACGAAATTATGAAAGCGTCGGAAGCAGGCGCTGACATCATCACCGTTTTAGGTGCTACAGACGATGCAACGATTAAAGGCGCAGTAGAAGAAGCCAAAAAACAAAAGAAGAAAATCTTAGTGGACATGATTAACGTGAAAGATATCGAATCCCGTGCGAAAGAAATTGACGCACTCGGTGTTGACTACATCTGCGTCCACACTGGCTATGATCTTCAAGCAGAGGGTAAAAACTCTTTCGAAGAATTAACGACAATCAAAAACACCGTAAAAAACGCAAAAACCGCAATCGCGGGTGGCATCAAACTTGATACACTGCCAGAAGTGATCCAGCAAAAGCCTGACCTTGTCATTGTTGGGGGCGGAATTACAAGCGCAGCTGATAAGGCAGAAACAGCTTCAAAAATGAAGCGGCTTATTGCCCAAGGATAAATCAGATGAAAACGACTGAATACGTAACGGAAATTCTCAATGAGTTACACCGTTCAGCGGCTTATATTTCTAATAAAGAAGCTGACCAGCTTGCCGATCACATTCTTTCGTCCAATCAAATTTTCACTGCGGGCGCGGGTCGTTCTGGCCTGATGGCAAAATCCTTCGCAATGAGATTGATGCACATGGGCTTCAACGCCCATATTGTCGGTGAGATTCTCACTCCGCCGCTCCGCGAAGGAGATCTAGTTATTATCGGCTCAGGATCAGGCGAGACAAAAAGCTTGATTCATACCGCAGCAAAAGCAAAAAGCTTACACGGAATTGTTGCCGCTTTAACCATCAATCCGGAATCAAGCATCGGAAAACAAGCGGACCTCATCATCAGAATGCCTGGTTCTCCTAAAGACCAGTCAAACGGAAGCTATAAAACCATTCAGCCAATGGGATCATTATTTGAACAAACTTTGCTGCTCTTCTATGATGCAGTGATTTTAAAACTCATGGAGAAAAAAGGACTCGATTCTGAAACTATGTTCACTCACCACGCAAACCTTGAATAGCATCACACAACCGGCCTGAAGATCAGGCCGGTTTTATTTTTTCTAAAATAAAACTTTAAACCTAAAAACCCGATAAGTAATATGACCTACAAATCGTAAAAGGAGGAATTATGTTGATAAAACGACTTAAGATGAAGCTAGGAACTAAAATTCTTTGCCTTGTTTTCGTGGTGATTCTTTTGTTTTCGGCATCAGTTGGCACTGTGATGCTTAAGGAAATTACAGAAAGCATGAAACAAATGGCAACTGAAAAAGCGAAAGGTGATCTCGCTTTAAGCAGCACTTATATTGATGATGTCGTGTCAGGCGACTGGCAGGTGAAAAACAATAAGCTCTATAAAGGGCAAACACAAATCAATGGAAATGAAGATATTGTTGATCTGCTTGGTGAAAAAACAGGTGATACAATTACCATTTTCCAAGGCGATACTCGTGTTGCAACCAATGTCATGAAGAATGGCGAAAGAGCTGTCGGCACCCAGGCTTCTTCTGAAGTTATTGCCGCTGTTTTAAAGAAAGGAAAGCGTTTTTACGGACAAGCAGATGTAGCAGGTTCTTCTTATCAGACTGCATACATGCCTTTAAAAGATCAAAATGGGAACATCATCGGCATGCTGTATACCGGAGCTAATCAAAGTATTTTAGCATCACTTACACAATCACTTTTCACTCAATTCGCTATCGTTCTTGTTATCGTCATTATGGTATCAGTCATCCTTGTCTTGGTTTTCACCAGAAAAATCAATAAGCGGCTGAACTCTTTAAAAAGCGCCTTTGAAAGTGCCGGAAACGGAGATATGACAATAGAGGTGTCAGACAAAACCGGTGACGAGCTATCAGAACTAAGCAACTATTATAATAAGATGAGAATAAAGCTGAACGATACCATACAAACCGTACAACAATCAGCCCTTCAGCTTGCGTCAGCCTCTCAGCAGCTCTCAGCCGGAGCAGAGGAAACAAATCAAGCTTCAGAAAAGATCACAGAAGCTGTACAGCAGATTGCAAATGGAGCCCAAGATCAGATCGCCCGAATTGAAAACAGTGAAAGCTCATTAAAACAAGCTTCAGCAGACATCCGGGATATTTCTGCAAATACTGCCGCTATCGCTGACAAAGGGCAGCTCGCTCAATCAAAAGCAGACATTGGGCAAAAGGAAATTGCAAATGTACAGGCGCAAATGGATGCGATTCACCAGTCAATTCAGAAAAGCGGAGAAATCATACACCAGTTAGACGGCCGCTCTAAACAAATTGAGCAAATTTTATCGGTAATCACCCAAATTGCCGATCAGACAAACCTGCTTGCGCTGAATGCAGCGATTGAAGCTGCCAGAGCCGGTGAACAAGGAAAAGGCTTTGCTGTTGTTGCTGATGAAGTACGGAAATTAGCAGAAGAGTCTCAACAGTCTGCGGGACAGATTTCAAAACTGATCATAGAAATACAAAAGGATATGAACCGGTCTGCAAGATCTGTTGAGCATGTGAAAACAGAAGCTGCAGAAGGAGTCACCATGATCCAGCGCACCAGAGATGCATTTAAGGAAATTGCAGCTGCAACAGGTGAAATCAGCGCCGAGATCAGTGATTTATCATCATCTGTAACAAACATTTCAGCCAGTGCACATCAAATAAATGATTCCTTTGCAGCCAATACGGCCGACATTAAAGAATCTACTAAAAATACCCGGCAAGCGGCTGCATTAACAGAGGAGCAATTTGCTGCAATGGAGGAGATTACCGCAGCTTCTGAAACGCTTTCTCAATTAGCTGAGGAGCTTACCGGTATCATAAGCCAATTTAAAATGATTAATCAAGCCGAAAACGGCTGATGACTTACTATCATTATTGTAAATTGGCAATCGTATTTTGCTGAAAACAAATATTTCGACCTGCTAAAATTACGATTTCTGCAATAAACTGAGCGTAAAACATAAAATTTAAACCTTTACACCAAATGCTTTCTGGATTACTCTTGTGTCAGTTTTAAAAGCGGGAGGTGAACATCACGACGGACATCATAAAAACGATACTTCTCGTCATCGTCATCATAGCAGCTGCAGCTGTCGGCCTGATAAAAGGAGACTTTTTCTCAGCTGATCAAAAAACGTCTCAAACGAAAGAATATGATGAAACAATCGCCTTCCCATCTGACCGGTATCCCGAAACTGCCAAGCATATTAAGGATGCGATAAATGAGGGGCACTCTGAGGTGTGCACTATTGACAGAGACGGAGCTGAAGAACGCCGCGAGCAATCATTAAAGGACGTACCTTCCAAAAAGGGGTATGACAGAGATGAATGGCCAATGGCCATGTGCAAAGAAGGCGGTGAGGGAGCTTCTGTAGAATACATTTCTCCCGCTGACAACCGCGGAGCAGGCTCTTGGGTCGGGCATCAGCTTACCGATTACCCAGACGGCACAAAGGTTTTATTCACAATTCAGTAAACAGTACATAGAGGAGGAACAGCACATTGATCAAATCATGGAAGCCGCAAGAACTTTCTATTTCATATCATCAATTTACTGTATTTCAAAAGGATTCTACACCTCCTGTAATGGATTGGACTGACGAAGCGATTGAAAAAGGATATGCTGCGGCAGACGGAGCCATTTCCTTTGAGGCACAGCGAAATACAAAGGCCTTTATTCTTTTGCGCCTGAACAGTTCAGAAACAGTAAACTCCTACGAAACAAAAGTGACTGTTCCTTTTCATGTCACAGAAAACGGAATTCATATTGAAAGCATCATGTCTAAAAGACTGTCCTTTGATCTGCCTAAAGGAGACTATCAATTGACATGCTGGACTGTGCCGGCTGAAATGTCAGATTTGCACGCCGACACTTATATTATTGATGCTGTTTCTGTGTAATGAAAAACCCCTGAGAGAATAACTCTCAGGGACTCTTTATAAACTTTCTCCGTTCGTCTTGATGACATCTTGATACCAATAAAAGCTTTTTTTCTTCAAGCGTTTTAAATCGCATGTGCTTTCTTCATCACGATTGACATATACAAATCCGTATCTTTTTTGGTAGCCGTTCAGCCAGCTTAACAGGTCAGTAAACGACCAGCTGCAATAGCCGATTAAATCGACACCGTCACTGATGGCTTGTCTGCATTGCTCAAGATGCGAACGTAAATAATCAATTCGATAATCATCCTGTACAGTGCCGTTATCAACTTTATCAAATTCACCCAAACCGTTCTCTGTTATAAACACTGGAAGCTGATAGCGGCTTGTAATTCGGCGAAGACCGATACGCAGCCCAATTGGGTCAATTGTCCAATCCCAGTTGCTCGTTGTCAGATGCGGATTTTTTTTCGTTTTGAACACTCCGGGTATCCCCGTCTCCTGATTGGTTCCCTTTTGGCCTGTCGTATTCATTTTCCCTTCAGACACACCATCAAGCGGATTTCGTTCATAGGTGATCGTCTGATAATAATTGACACCTACAAAATCAGGCTTCCCTTTGGCAAGCAGCTCCATATCTCCTGCTTCGATTGTCGGCGCCCATCCCTGTTTTACCAAGTAGCGGAATGGAATTTGCGGGTAGGTTCCCCAGCAATACATGTCAAGCCACCAATTGTTCATAAATTCTTCGGCGTTTTCAAATGCCAGTATATCCTCTGGATGGCTTGATAAAGGGTAAGCCGGAGAATAAGCAAAGCTAGGACCTATTTTGCCTTCAGGCACATATTCTCTAAATGATTCGATGGCTTTTGCATTAGCCAGAAACGCAATATGGTTTGCTTCGTAAAATCGTTTTCTGTCTTTCACTCCAGGCGGATGCATGGCTGTAATAAATCCGTGATTAAAATTGTAGTTCTGTTCGTTTAACGTAACCCAATATTTCACCCTGTCTCCAAAACGTTTATAAAGAGTAATACAGTAGTGATTAAAATCCTCTATGATGTTTCTGGATTCAAACCCGCCGTATTCGTCCATAAGCGCTTGAGGTAAATCCCAGTGATATAAAGTCAGAACCGGCTCGATGTGATGAGAAAGCAATTCATCAATCAGTCTATCGTAAAACGCTAGACCTGCTTCATTGATCTCTCCTTTTCCTTTTGGAAAAACCCGTGGCCAGCTGACGGAAAATCGATATACTTTTAACCCCATCTCAGCCATCAGAGCGACATCTTCTTTAAATCGGTGATAATGGTCAACCGCAATGTCGCCATTGGTTCCTTTAAACGTTTTGCCCGGTATTTTCGTAAACACATCCCAAACAGAAGGGCCTTTGCCATCTTCATTCCAAGCGCCTTCAATCTGGTACGCTGCAGAAGCAGAGCCCCACAAAAAATGTTTCGGAAAAGATTCTGGATGCTGGTGGATCATAGTGTTTATCACTCCTGAATTATTGATAAACCTATCATAGGCTATGAAACGCGTTTCATATCAACTCGATGTTAGTCGCGGAACAGCTCAGCTAATATTTTTTCTCTTTGTCCAAGAAAATATCGTGTTAATTGAACATGCTCTGTATTCTCATATTCAATATGATGTATTCTTCCACCATCAAAGCTTAAAATATTAGCATTGGGATAGCCCAGTAGGATTGGGGAGTGAGTCGCAATGATCATCTGTACATTTCCGCCCTTCACCAAATCATGTATAACTCTCAAAAAAGCTAATTGTCTAGCTGGAGAAAGTGCTGCTTCTGGCTCATCTAAAAGGTAAATCGCTTTCTCTTTAAAACGATGACGGAATAGAGACATAAAGGACTCTCCATGTGATTGATTGTGTAGCGGCCTCCCTCCATAGGAACGGTATGGCTGAGGAGCATCTAGTTCCATCTCATCCAGATGAAGAGAAAGATGATAAAACGATTCAGCCCTTAAGAAGAAGCCATTTGTTACCTTTGGAAGCCAAGATAAACGTATGTAATCTCCTAAATGGGAATCTGACTCCCGTAATTCATAGACATTATTTCGGCTTCCGCCCGCTGTATTGAATTCACACTTATCTGCTATCGCTTCAAGCAAAGTAGATTTTCCAGATCCATTTTCCCCCACAAAAAAAGTCACTTGGCTAGTAAATAAGATGTCATTTAATTGACTTATAGCTGGGATAGTAAAAGGAAATCTGTCAAAGTCCAAAATCTTATCTCGAAGAAGAGTAACCTTTTTTAAAAACATAGCATCTCCTTTCTATACTCAGTTAAATAATATATTGAGAAAGATCTTCTGCATCCATAAAAACATAGCCCATCCTAGTATTCCAACACATAATGCAAACCAAAACGGCACATGAATTTTCAGCAAAAAAGCCAAAATAGCTAGTAAACAAACTGTAGCTGGGATTCCTGTAAGCACACCAGATGCAAATTGACTTAATTGAGCTGTTTTTTCACCTTGTATTTGCATCCAAAAAAGGCTTAATAAACTGACCAAGGGCAAAGCGGCAATGATGCCGCCATAGGTCGGATGTCTTTTTGATATTTCAGTAACAAAACCGATAATCAACGCAGAGATGATTACTTTACTTAAAACTGCCATTGTTTAGCTTCCCTACTTAAAAGTTCAAATGCCTGTTCAAGTAATTCCTTTTCTGATGTGCTCATTCGTTCAATTATTTCTTTTAATTTCTCTTTATCTAGCTGTGTGTGCTGTTCAAGAACAGATCTTCCTTCTTGTGTTAAGAAAACTAAAACTTTTCGTTCATCCTGTTGACTTCGCCGTTTAGCTATAAATCCCTTTTGAATCAAACGTTTAGTATGCTCTGACGCTGTATTGTGAGAGACAGACAAGTATTCAGCCAAAGCTCCTATTGTCGCCTCACCTTGCTTTTCAATATGCTGCATAATCCGTATTGCCTGGTGAGAAATATTATCTTTATGTTGATAATGTAATAAATAATAAATATCTGTCCACTGCTGATTAAGTTTAGAGATTAAATCCATTTCCATCATTATACACCCCATTTATATCTTATTATAAGATATAATCATTTTCGGAAAATTCATTCAGTAACTTTTAACAATAAAAAAGCACCCAATTCCCATTGGATGCTTACCATCTTAATGTCTTTTTTCAAATTTATGCGGATGAGGATGGTGCTTTGGAACAAAGCCGTTTTGTTTCATCATTTCAAAGTGTTTGTCCAAGTGATTTTTGATGTGTTCTCCTCTTTCTTTAGGCAGGACACCATATTGTACATACTTTGAGATCACGTCTTTGCGCTTTTTAAGAATCTCTGCTTCCAGTTGTTCAACCTCTTTCTTTTGCTGATCTGTCAGTGTAACATTTGCGGGAGGCTGCTGCTGTTTTTCAGCGGCCTCAGCTGTACCGGTCAGAGAAATGACAGCCGCTGCAATGAACATTGTGATGATGTTAATGGTTATTCGTTTCATCCAGTTTATTCCTCCAATCCTATTTTTCATATGGTTTGCTGCCTTGTATTTTTTATGCATAAAAATAAAAAGAGCGAACCATTATTCGCTCTTTCTAATCTCTTCGTCAGCATTAAGTTCTTCTTCACCTGGTGTCGCATAAGTGACATATGTTCCCGCGATTAAATCATGCAGGGTCCGTTTGTCTTCTCGTACGGCAATCAGAATCAGGCTGGCGATCAAGCCGAGTCCGAAGGTTATACCGTAAACCAGGCCGGCTACAATAACCCGTAAAAACATTGTTAACAGGCTGACCTGTGATCCGTCTTTTTTTACGATTCTGATTCCGCATATCCTTTTTCCGATAAGATAACCGCGCCAAAACACCGGCAGCAAAATAGAGTACAGCAGAACAACCAAACTGATGAACATGCTGTCGTTCGGGTCTTTTCCTGTAATCAGCCAATAGATCAGCAAAAGAGGCACGGAGACTATAATGTAGTCTAACAATGCAGCTCCAAGTCTGATCCAAAATCAGGCTGGTTTGTAAATATTCATTTTGACTCCCCCATTATGGTTTAAATGTTTCCATTTTCTTTCTCATCGAATATATCATATGCCTTAGGGGCATCAGCAAAACTTAAATTTATTCTGAAGATCGGTTTCATGCCTCTTGACCATTTCTTCCGGTATTGGCATAGATGAGTGACGGGTCTGCTGCATCCTTCACTTTCACATGCGTTTCCTTGGTACGCCTGGCATTCATCCTTGGACAACTCCTTTTTTCATCACCTCTTCCCTTCATAGACGCTTTTAAACACCCACCCATGCCTTTTGTATACACAATTCGAACTTTTTGAAAACGTCATCAACATATTGCAACCCCTTATGTTCAATGCTATCTTTTTAGTTGATTAACAGATTGGGGGAACTATAGGTGAAATCATTCATGCATTCCAAAGCCGTTATATTCAGTTTCACAATGGCTTTCTTTCTTATATTGGCAGCCTGTTCCGGCAAAAATGAATCCGATTCCAAGGATACAGGCTGGGAGCAAATCAAGGAAAAAGGGAAAATCGTAGTCGCTACATCAGGCACGCTCTATCCCACTTCTTATCACGATACTGACTCAGGCTCCGATAAGCTGACGGGCTACGAGGTTGAAGTTGTTCGTGAAGCGGCAAAACGCTTGGGGCTGAAGGTTGAGTTCAAGGAGATGGGCATTGACGGGATGCTGACAGCGGTGAACAGCGGACAGGTTGACGCAGCCGCAAATGACATCGATGTCACGAAGGACCGTGAGGAGAAGTTCGCATTTTCCACTCCATATAAATATTCATACGGCACGGCAATTGTCCGAAAAGACGATTTATCAGGGATTAAAACGCTTAAGGATTTAAAAGGGAAGAAAGCGGCTGGCGCGGCTACCACCGTCTACATGGATGTCGCGAGAAAATACGGCGCCAAAGAAGTGATTTATGATAATGCGACGAATGAGCAATATTTAAAAGATGTTGCCAACGGACGCACTGACGTCATTTTAAACGACTATTACCTGCAGACACTTGCGCTCGCGGCATTCCCGGATCTCAACATTACAATTCATCCTGACATCAAGTACATGCCGAACAAACAGGCCCTTGTCATGAAAAAAAGCAATGCGGCACTTCAGCAAAAGATGAACGAAGCATTGAAAGAGATGAGCAAGGATGGCTCTTTGACTAAACTGTCGAAACAATTCTTCAATAAAGCAGATGTATCAAAAAAAATTGATGCCGACGTTCAGGACGTTGATTTGTAATCGGACGCCATGATCAATAGCATTCAGTGGGAATATATTTTCAACACGAAGCTGGCTATTGAATCGTTCCCTTATGTCATAAAAGGCATTGGATATACACTGCTCATCTCTTTTGTAAGCATGTTTGCGGGAACTGTGATCGGCCTGTTCATATCACTCGCCAGAATGTCAAAGCTTGCTTTGTTAAGATGGCCGGCGAAGCTCTATATCTCATTTATGCGGGGCGTTCCGATTTTGGTGATTTTGTTTATCCTTTATTTCGGGTTTCCTTATATCGGCATTGAATTTTCCGCTGTCACGGCTGCTTTAATCGGGTTTAGCCTAAACAGCGCCGCCTACATTGCGGAAATTAACCGTTCAGCCATTTCATCCGTCGAAAAAGGGCAGTGGGAAGCCGCATCCTCGCTGGGTCTTTCCTATTGGCAGACGATGAGGGGCATCATTTTGCCGCAATCGATACGTATTGCGCTGCCTCCGCTTGCCAATGTATTACTCGACTTAATCAAGGCGTCCTCTCTCGCTGCGATGATTACAGTGCCGGAATTGCTCCAGCATGCGAAAATCATCGGGGGCAGAGAGTTTGATTATATGACCATGTATATTCTGACCGCTCTCATTTATTGGGCCATCTGCTCCATTGCCGCGGTCTTTCAGAATATCCTTGAGAAAAAATACGCTCATTATGTTTAAACAAACGTTTCATTAAAAAAGCCGCTCCCCCAGGGGACGGCTTTTTTTCTATTGATTCAGCTTCCATTTAAACGGGTCCTCAAACAGCGACCAGTCGGAATCAAATTCATACTCAGTCAGCAGGCATTGATCAAGCTCTTTCGTGATCGTTTCTTCATCCAGGTCAGTTCCGATAAAAACTAGCTGCGTTAGGCGGTCGCCGAACTCCGGGTCCCACTCCTCCAGGATTTCCGGCTCCTGCTGTTTGACTTGCTCCTGCTCAAGCTTCGGCAGCGCCGCCACCCAATAAGATACAGGCTCAATCGTAACCGACGGACCTGCTTGCGACATCAGCAAAGCGAGGTTGTTATGAGATGCGCACCAGACGATTCCTTTGGCACGAACCACGTTCTTTGGCATTTGATCCATCCAATGATAAAACCGTGTAGAATGAAACGGCAAACGTCTCTTATATACAAATGAAGAGATACCGTATTCTTCTGTTTCCGGGGTGTGTTCCGCATGGCCTGCCGTCAGCTCTTGAATCCAGCCGGCCGATCCGCTCGCTTCCTCGAAATTAAATAACCCTGTATGCAGAATCTCCTGCGGTTTTACATTTCCTTTGACGGAACGAATGAACCTGGCTCTTGGCTGCAGTTTACGAAGAACGTTTTCAAGCTGTTCGAGCTCTTGCTCGCTGACCAAATCACATTTATTTAAGATCAGTACATCGCAAAACTCAATTTGATCGATCAAGAGGTCGGCGATTTCTCTTTCATCCTCTTCCCCCAATGCTTCTTTGCGGTCCAGAAGGCTTTCGCCTGACTGATAATCATGCCAAAAACGGTTGGCATCAACCACTGTCACCATCGTATCCAGCTGACAGAATTTTGTAAGATCGATTCCCATCTCTTCATCGATATAAGAGAAAGTCTGGGCCACCGGGATCGGTTCGCTGATTCCTGTCGATTCGATGACGATATAATCAAACCGTCCGTCTTTTGCCAGCTTCTCAACTTCAATTAATAAGTCTTCGCGAAGCGTGCAGCAAATGCAGCCGTTTGACATTTCCACAAGCTTTTCATCTGTTCTGGAAAGGCCCCCTTCCTGCTTAACCAAACCCGCGTCAATGTTTACCTCGCTCATATCGTTTACGATAACCGCTATTTTCAAGCCTTCGCGATTTTGCAGAATGCTGTTCAGCAATGTTGTTTTTCCCGCACCGAGATAACCGCTCAGTACGGTAACCGGAATTTTTTTCATAATAATGCCTCCATTAAAATAGAATGATTACGATTTAAATTGAACACTTCGCCGTATGTACAATGGTGTAGAGCAGCTTTTCGCGCTCCGAAAACATTCGCGTTGCCGCCCGATTTCTAAATCCGTAAAGGCTCCAACCGCGTTTAATCCTTTTCCCCATCGCAAATACTTGCCTACAATCGGAAAACCGCAGCTTGCATAAGGCAATTGCTCCACTTGCGTTGCTGAACCGATGGAAAGCGCTATCTCATCAGAAAGTAGCTTGGGTTTCGTTTCCAGTTTTCAAGAGACGCTTCATGGGGATCAATGACAGCAAGATCCTTAGCCTTTCCGCTTTTCACAGATACAGACAATGATAAGCCATTTATCACAAAACGTAATTGTTACGATTTAAATTGTATGGTCTTTTTTCCTTTTTGTCAACGGTTTTCAATTCAGCTGATCACCACTTTTGTATGTTCAGGGATATTTTCATATACCCATTTCGCATCTGGAATGGTCAGCCTGATACATCCGTGAGATGCTTTCGTTCCTAGTTTTTCTGCTTCCGTTTTGATGACTTTTTGATCCTTAGTCATTGGCACACTATGAAATAGAAATTCACCGTGATTTTTCCATGATACCCAGTATTCTGCGCCTTCCTGGTATCCTTCGGAGAAAAACCATTCTCCCCGTTCAGGCTCTACATAAAAGGTGCCCTTTGGCGTAGCATCATCTTTTGTTTGATCAAGACCAGAAGAGATCATCATTGTATAGATGGTGTTGCTTCCTTCCTTGATGTAAGCCTTCTGCTCCTTCACATTCACATCAATCCAGACATGCTTCTGTTTAATATCCGGGTATTCTCCGCCCGAAGGCTTTGTCCAATCAATGCTTGTTTTTGCTGTTTTTCGAACGTCCGTTATGTTTTCGACCGTTTTCTTTGTATTGATACTTGCGTGTTCTTCTGCATGATCGGAGCAGGCTGACAGCAGGCAGGCTGGCATAAGAACTGCAATAATGAATAATGAGAGTTTCATATTTTATCAACTTCCTTCGAAAAACACAGCTTCGCATAGGCATCGTGGAGATGGATCGATTCTTCATTGCGGCATTCAATCTCAAAGGCTGACACCCATTCAAGCTCAAACAAATCTGCAGCAATCAGCCGGACGAGATCTTCAACAAATCTCGGGTTTTCATAGGCCGTTTCTGTCACGGCTTTTTCATCAGGCCGCTTCAATACCGGATGCAGTCTCGCAGAGGCATTTGATTCTGCGGCGTGAAGCAAATCAGCTTTAACATCACTTGGCAGCGATGCGGCCGGGTGAATATCCGCCCAAATGCTGACCGTTCCCCTCTGATTATGGGCACTGTATTCGCTGATTTCCTTGGAGCAAGGGCACAGAGTCGTTACTTTTGCTGAGATGCCGGCACGCTGTTTAAACGGCTGATCTTTGCGATAGGTGACAGACATGAATATATCAGCATACATCAAACCCGCTTTCTCAAGCTTCGGGCTTTTCCGTTCGAAAAACCACGGAAACCTCACTTCAACTGAGGCAGATGATGTGTCCATGTTTTCTGCAAGCTCTTTCGTAAATTGCTGAAGAGAGGAAAATGAGAGAATCCAGCCGTTTTGATGATAGACTTGCAGCAGCTCTGTTAACCGGCTCATGTTAATCCCCTTCTGATTTCTCGGCAAATTACAAGTCATTGTAAAGTTCGCAGCCGTTGTTTGCTCGGCAGGCATCATGGCAGAAGTGATTGTCACTGGATGGGACACATTAGCGACACCTACATGCTGAATGTCAAAAAAATAATCCTTCCTGATATTTTGCAGGTCCTTCATTTTCTCTTTTTCCACTGGTTTCTCGCCTTTGATCGGACTGACCGATCCAAAGTATTGAAGACGCTCCGTTTTTTTCGGGAGCAGCGTATGTTGATTCATTCAGAAAACTCCTCTCGCTAACAAATCGTAATAATTACTATTTATTTTGATCGGTTCACTGTTGAAAATCAAGAGAAAATAAAAAAGACACGCACAAACGCGTGTCCGTCAAAATCCTAAACATCCGCCGGGCTGCTTTCCGCGCTCCAGCTTTTCCGCCAGTAATAGCCTGCGGCAAGCACAAGTGCAAACGCCAGCAGCGCGATACAGGAAAACGTGATAAAACCGATAGCATATGTGCCTGTCATCTGTTTGAGAGATCCTAAGATGTTCGGCAGGAAAAACCCTCCGATTCCTCCGGCCGCACCGACGATTCCCGTCACCATGCCAATTTCTTTGCGAAAACGCTGCGGCACGAGCTGGAATACTGCGCCGTTACCCATTCCGAGCCCCATCATTCCGACAAACAATAGAACAATAACCATTGAGAGAGATGGCAGGCTGCTGACTCCGGCCATACACAGTGCCACGATGACAAACAGTACAGAAAGAACTTTCGTGCCGCCGACACGATCCGAAATCAAGCCCCCGACAGGCCGGAAAAAGCTCCCCGCCGCCACACATAATGTAACGAAGTCGCCCGCGTGAATTTTTGACAGCTGGTATTGATCAACAAAGAAAATTGATAAAAAGCTTGAGAGCCCGACAAATCCGCCAAATGTGACGCTGTACAGCAGGCAGAAAAACCATGTTTCCTTTTGCCCGAACACATGCAGATAGCTTTTGAGCGGCTGCGGAGCCGGCTGTGCAGGAGAATCCTTTGCCATGGATACAAAAAGAATAAAGACGATCAATAATGGAATAAGCGCAATTCCCATGACAATGTGCCAGCCGAACTGCTCTGCCAGACGAGGGCCAAACAGGGTTGCAAACAACGTGCCGCTGTTCCCCGCTCCAGCAATCCCCATCGCAAGTCCCTGCAAATGAGGCGGATACCAGCGGCTGGCCATAGGCAGCGCTACAGCAAAGCTTGCCCCCGCCACGCCAAGCAGAATCCCGATGGCATACAGCTCAGTCAGGGAACGGCCGCCGAATGTCCCCCAAAGCAGCGGAATCATCGTCACCAGCATCCCGATCACTGCCGTTTTTTTCGGTCCGATTCTGTCCGTTAAAATACCAAGAATGATACGAAACACAGATCCAGATAAAATCGGCACAGCTACGACAAGCCCTTTCTCAAAAGGAGACAGGCCAAAATCCTGAGAAATATAAACACCCAGCGCCCCAAGCATAACCCATATCATAAAACTGACATCAAAGTATAAAAAGGAACAGAGCAAAGTGAGTGGATGACCGCTAGTTTTCAGTTCCGACAGCTTCATAAGATTCCCCTTTCTAGACCCTCATTATTTTACATTTTCTGAATCAAGGATATAGGACCATTATTTTCTGGAAAAGACATGTGTAAGTTTTTGTGACACGTTTAATGCGTTAACAGTGCATTGTGACATAATTTTTAATAGGAGAAAACTTACGAGCTTCGCCAAAGGAGGTCTGATACATGAAGAAACAAAGATTGGTGTTAGCGGGAAACGGCATGGCCGGAATCCGCTGTATTGAAGAAGTATTAAAGCTGAATCGCCACATGTTTGAGATTGTCATTTTCGGCAGCGAGCCGCATCCCAATTACAATCGCATTCTCTTATCCTCTGTATTGCAGGGTGAAGCGTCACTCGATGATATTACACTGAACAGCAAGGATTGGTACGACAAGCACGGGATCACGCTTTACACAGGCGAAACGGTTATTCAAATTGATACAGATCAGCAGCAGGTCATAACGGATCGCAAGCGCATCCTGTCTTATGACAAATTCATTGTGGCAACAGGTTCCTCCCCTCATATTCTCCCTATCCCCGGGGCAGACAAAGAAGGCGTCTATGGATTTCGGACAATAGGAGACTGCCAAGCGCTGATGAACATGGCCCAGCACTTTCAAAAGGCTGCGGTAATCGGAGCCGGCTTATTAGGACTGGAAGCTGCAGTCGGTTTACAGCATCTCGGTATGGATGTCAGTGTCATTCACCACTCCGCCGGCATTATGCAAAAACAGCTCGATCAAACAGCGGCGCGGCTGCTGCAAACAGAGCTGGAACAAAAAGGCCTAACCTTTCTTTTGGAGAAAGACACCGTCTCCATTTCCGGCACCACCAAGGCAGACCGACTCCATTTTAAAGATGGCTCTTCATTAAAAGCAGACTTGATTGTGATGGCGGCCGGCGTCAGACCGAATATTGAATTGGCTGTATCCGCTGGAATCAAAGTGAACCGCGGGATCATCGTGAATGACTTCATGCAGACAAGCGAACCGAATATCTACGCCGTTGGTGAATGCGCCGAGCATAACGGAACGGTGTACGGATTGGTGGCTCCGCTTTATGAGCAGGGAAAAGCTCTCGCCTGTCATATTTGCGGCGTTCCATGTGAGAAATATCAAGGCTCAGCACCATCTGCGGCGTTAAAAATAGCTGGAATCGATGTGTGGTCAGCAGGAAAGATCCAAGAGGATGAACGCACGACGAGCATCAAAATCTACGACGAACAAGCAGGCGTTTATAAAAAAGCGCTTTTTGTAGATGACAAACTGGCCGGCGTTATTTTATTCGGAGACACCCGTGACAAGCAGCGGCTTCTCGACAGCCTGCTTAAACAACGAGACATCTCCATTGTCAAAAAGCAGATCATCGAACCGGAGACAAGCGGCCCTTTATTTGAATCCATGCCTTCCAGTGAAACGATTTGCCAATGCAACACAGTGACGAAAGGCGCGATTGAAGACGCGGTGAACACGAAAAGCTTAACAACTGTTGAGGAAGTCAAGCACTGCACCAAAGCCACTGGGTCCTGCGGAGGATGCAAACCGCTCGTTGAAGACCTTTTGAGGCACATGACCAACAGCGAATATACGAAGCCCGCCGGCACACCTTCGTTTTGCAGCTGTACTGATTTTACAGAAGACGACATCATCGCTGAGCTTCAGCGCAGGCCATTCACTAATCCGGCAGAAGTGATGAACCAGCTTGACTGGAAAACAAAAAAAGGATGCAGTACTTGTGTTCCTGCGATTCAATACTATCTGGAAATGCTGTACCCCGGGTTTGTCCAGCCGGAGCCAGCCACTGAAGAGGCATGCATCCTGATTCCGCAAATGTACGGCGGACGGACAAACGCGGAGCAGCTAAGAACCATCGCCAACATCATTGAGGCATACAGCATTCCCGACGTATCCATCACTCACGGCCAAAGGCTGAAGCTTTCCGGGATCAAGCCTGCGGATCTCCCGAATATAAAAAAAGACCTGAAAATGCCCGTTTACACCAATGAACACCGACACGCGCTGCAAAGCATCAAAGCATGTACATGCGGGCAAAATCGATCGATTCAGCAGCTGGCAGCCCAAATCGAAAGACAACTTGAGATGCTTCCCTTACCCGCTCCCATTTCTATCAGCTTATCATGTGAAACAGACTGCACCGATGCCGCCCTGCAAGATGTCGGCGCAATTCGGACACAAGCTGGCTGGGACATTTACATCGGCGGCGTCCGGGGAACTCATGCCCGTTCAGGAGCTCTGTTTTGCGTGACTGAGAATGAAGACAGCACTGCCGGCATGATCAAAGGACTGATCCAGTATTATCGGGAAACGGCTCATTACTTAGAAGCTGTTCATCAGTGGATAGACCGTCTCGGGATCGTTCATATCAGAGAAGTGCTATTCGAAGAAGACCTAAGGGCACAGCTGCTGGAAAGCCTCCAAACAGATCTGTCACTGATTCAAAACCCGACTGTAGAGACGGGCGCATATAAGAAAGGATGAGGCATTTTGACTGAACGACTGCTTAGATATTTCCGTGATAAACAGCAAGACGTCCAATCAGAAAAAACATATGACACTCAATGCCCGTTTTGCAGCATGCAGTGCAAAATGCAGCTCGTGGAACAAACCATCGTCACGCGCAAAAAATACACTGCGATCGGGATTGATAATCCTACAACACAGGGTCGGCTATGCATGAAGGGCATGAATGCTCACCAGCATGCCTTGAACTCCTCTCGCATCACCCGCCCTCTGCTGAAGAAAAACGGCGAGTTTATCCCTGTTTCCTGGGAAGAAGCATTGAATTACATGAAAGACCAAGTGACGATGATCCAGGCAGAACACAGCCATGACGCCATGGCGGTATACGGAAGCGCCTCGATTACAAATGAAGAGGCGTATTTGTTAGGGAAATTCGCACGGGTGGGCTTACAGACAAAATACATCGACTACAACGGGAGGCTTTGTATGTCCGCCGCAGCAACCGCAGCCAACCAAACATTCGGCGCGGACAGAGGCTTAACGAATCCCTTATCAGACATTCCCCACACCCGTGTGATCATTCTGGCCGGCACCAATATCGCGGAGTGCCAGCCTACGATTATGCCATATTTTGAAAAAGCGAAAGAAAACGGAGCTTACATCATTGCCATTGATCCGCGTGAAACAGCGACAACAAAAATCGCCGATCTTCATCTGAAAATCAAACCCGGCACAGACGCCGCTCTTGCCAACGGCCTCGTCAAAATCATCATTGACGAACAGCTTATAAACGAGGATTTCATTCAATCACGAACAAATGGATTCGAAGAGCTGAAGCAGCATACTGACTCGTTGGACCTGAATGACATCGCCGAACAGACGAGTGTCCCGCTGGCGGATATAAGAAAAGCTGCTGTAAAGTTTGCCAAGGAAACATCCGGCATGCTGTTTACAGCCCGCGGGATTGAACAGCAAACCGATGGAACAGCGGCTGTGAAAGGCTTCTTAAACATGGTGCTGATCACAGGGAAAATCGGCAAGCCTTACTCAGGTTACGGGGCGATCACCGGACAAGGCAACGGGCAAGGTGCAAGAGAGCATGGCCAAAAAGCCGATCAGCTTCCGGGCTATCGATCTATTGAAAACGAACAACACCGGGCACATATTGCGAAAGTGTGGGGAATCCATCAGGATGATCTGCCGCGAAAAGGTGTCTCAGCCTATGAAATGATGGAAAAAATCAATGACGGCGACATCAAAGGACTGTTCCTTATGTGCTCCAATCCTGCTGTCTCCAGCCCAAATGCGAATCTCGTGAAAAAGGCTTTAAGTAAACTGACATTCTTTGTTGCAATCGATTTGTTTATTTCTGAGACTGCGAAATACGCAGATGTGATTTTACCCGCCTCCTCTTACTTAGAAGATGAAGGCACCATGACAAATGTAGAAGGACGCGTGACATTAAGAGAAGCAAGCCGGCCATGTCCCGGCGAAGCAAAGCATGATTGGCAGATCATTTGTGATCTCGCATCCGCTCTCGGCAAGGGCCGCTACTTTTCTTATACGTCAGCGGAGGATATTTTTAATGAATTGAGAGAAGCGAGCCGAGGCGGGATTGCCGATTATTCAGGCATTTCATACGGCAGGCTCAGACGTGAAGGCGGAATTCATTGGCCGTGTCCGGAACCTGATCATCCCGGAACTCGGCGCTTGTTTACAGAATCATTTGCTCATCCGGATCAAAAAGCGGCATTAAGTGTGATTCCAAACGAACCGCCTGTTCCAAAAGAGAAGCCGACAGCCGATTATCCGCTTTATTTAACGACAGGCAGAGTCATGTCTCACTACTTAACAGGCGTCCAAACAAGAAAAAGCGCCGCCCTTGCCGCGAGACATTTTGAATCGTTTATGGAAATCCATCCGCAAACAGCAGCGACCTACAATATCGAGGACCGTGTACTGGTAAAAATAGAATCGCCGCGGGGAAGCATCACCGTCCGCAGCAAATTATCAGAACAAATCAGAAAAGATACCGTTTTTGTTCCCATCCATTGGACAGACGCTCAAAATGTGAATGATTTAATCGGGGAAGCCTTAGATCCAGCCTGTAAAATGCCCGGTTTTAAGGTATGCGCCGTCCGAATCAGACCTATTTAAATTTTTCATAAAATTTTTAGAACTTTTCGTATATTTTGTTACATTTTATAACATGTATCTTAAATATTCCTTTTTGCTGTGCTACGCTGGAAAAAACATTGATAAGGAGCGGATCATCTGATGGGAAAAAAACAGCTAGTTCTTGTTGGTAATGGAATGGCCGGGGTAAGGGCCATTGAAGAGATACTGAGTGTTGCTAAAGACGAGTTTCAGATCACAATTTTCGGTGCCGAACCGCATCCCAATTACAACCGAATCCTTTTGTCAAAAGTGCTTCAAGGCGATACAGATATTAAAGATATTACGTTAAACGATTGGGACTGGTACGAAGAAAACAACATTCAATTGTATACAAATGAAACAGTCATCAAAGTGGACACGGAAAACAAAACAGTCATCACAGATGCAGACAGAATCCAGCCTTACGATGAATTGATTCTGGCGACAGGCTCGGTCCCTTTTATCCTTCCGATTCCGGGTGCAGACAAAAAAGGCGTCACAGCTTTCCGGGATATAAAAGATACAGACACAATGCTCGCCGCGTCAAAACAATATAAAAAAGCAGCCGTCATCGGCGGAGGACTTCTTGGTTTGGAAGCAGCTCGCGGACTGCTGAATCTTGGCATGGATGTGTCCGTCATCCACCTTGCCCCATTCCTGATGGAGCGCCAGCTTGATGCAACGGCAGGACGCCTGCTGCAAAACGAGTTAGAAAAACAAGGTATGACCTTTTTACTTGAAAAGCAAACCGAAGAAATTGTCGGTGATGACCGTGTCGAAGGCCTCCGCTTCAAAGATGGCACAAGCATTGAAGCTGATTTAGTCGTCATGGCTGTCGGCATTCGTCCGAATACAACACTCGGGGCCGAGAGCGGCATTCCGGTTAACCGCGGCATCATCGTCAACGATTATATGCAGACTGAAATCCCGCACATTTACGCGGTCGGCGAATGTGCCGAGCACCGCGGAATCGCCTACGGGCTTGTGGCGCCGCTCTATGAACAGGCAAAAGTGCTGGCAAAGCATATTTGCGGCATCGAAACAAAACCGTATGAGGGCTCCGTTCTCTCCACACAGTTAAAGGTATCAGGCGTCGAGGTCTTCTCTGCCGGTGACTTTAACGAATCAGAGGAGAAAAAAGCGATTAAAGTCTTCGATGAGCAGGACGGCATCTATAAAAAAATCGTCCTGAGAGGCAATCAAATTGTCGGTGCTGTTTTATTCGGCGACAGCAGTGAAGGCAATCGCCTGTTTTCTATGATTCAAAAAGAAGCCGATATCTCTGAAACCTCTAAAATATCAATCTTACAGCCTCTCAGCCAAGAAGCAGGCACAAGCATTACCGCAGCGATGAGCGACGATGAAATCATCTGCGGCTGCAACGGCGTGTCAAAAGGTGCGATTATTCAAGCCATACAGGAAAAGGGCTGCTCGTCAACGGACGAAATCAAAGCATGCACTGGCGCATCCCGCTCATGCGGAGGCTGTAAGCCGCTCGTAGAAGAAATCCTCCAGCATACGCTCGGATCAGACTTTGATGCGTCAGCGCAAAAAGAAGCCATTTGCGGCTGCACCACATTGTCGAGAGATGAAGTCGTAGAAGAAATCAAAGCCAAAGGGCTGTCACATACAAGAGAAATCATGAATGTGCTCGGCTGGAAAACACCAGAAGGCTGTTCCAAATGCCGGCCCGCTCTGAACTACTACTTAGGCATGATCAATCCAACCAAATACGAGGATGACCGGACATCCCGCTTTGTTAATGAACGAATGCACGCCAATATTCAAAAAGACGGAACATACTCAGTCGTTCCTCGGATGTACGGCGGCGTGACCAACTCCACAGATTTGCGCAAGATTGCCGATGTCGTTGACAAATATGAGATCCCACTCGTGAAAATGACAGGCGGCCAGCGAATTGATCTTATCGGCGTGAAAAAAGAAGACCTTCCGAAAGTATGGGAAGATCTTGATATGCCGTCGGGCTACGCGTACGGAAAAACGCTCCGCACAGTGAAAACATGTGTAGGCGAGCAATTCTGCCGCTTCGGCACACAAGACTCCATGGCACTGGGCATTGCGCTTGAGAAAAAATTCGAAGGGCTGAACACGCCTCACAAAGTCAAAATGGCCGTGTCTGCCTGCCCGCGAAACTGTGCGGAATCCGGCATTAAGGACCTTGGCGTTGTCGGCATCGACGGAGGCTGGGAGCTTTATGTCGGCGGAAACGGCGGAACCCATTTGCGTGCCGGCGATTTGCTGATGAAGGTGAAAACAAATGAAGAAGTCTTAGAATACGCAGGCGCTTACCTGCAATATTACAGGGAAACCGCAAACTATCTGGAGCGTACGTCCGCATGGCTTGAGCGCGTCGGTTTATCCCATGTCCAATCCGTGTTAAACGATCCGGAAAAGCGGCAGGAGCTTAACGACCGAATGAATGAAACACTCTCTGTCCACAAGGATCCGTGGAAAGACTTTTTAGAGGATAAACAAACCTCTAAAGAATTATTTGAAAATGTCGTGACCACATCATAATGACAAAAACAATCATTGAGGAGGAATGGACATGGTAAACAAAGACGTAACAAAAGTATGTATCGGAAAAATTGAAGAATTGCCTGAACAATTAGGCAAAACAGTGTATATTGAAGATAAGGAGCTCGCGGTTTTCAAGCTTTCAGACGGAAGCATCCGCGCCATCGAAAACCGCTGTCCGCATAAGGGCGGCGTCCTGGCAGAAGGCATCGTCAGCGGTGAATATGTTTTCTGCCCGATGCACGACTGGAAAATTTCCTTAGAAGACGGAATCGTCCAAGAACCTGACCACGGATGCGTCAAAACATATGAAACGCTGATCGAAGGAGAACATGTTTATCTCGTATATTGATCAAAAGACCGGATCACTTTTCTAGTGGTCCTTCATTTTTTACAGTGACGGAAGGATGACATGATCATGAAGAACGGAATCGTATATTTCGTGGGAGCCGGGCCCGGCGACCCAGGCCTGCTCACCATCAAAGGAAAACAGGCGCTCGAGGAAGCAGATGTGATTTTATATGACCGGCTCGCCAACCCGAAGCTGCTCGAATTTGCATCACCGGATTGTCAGTTTATTTATTGCGGAAAACTGCCAGACCGCCATTTTATGAAACAAAAAGAAATTAACGCCCTGCTGGTTGAAAAAGCATTAAATGGGTTAACCGTCGTTCGCTTGAAGGGCGGAGATCCGAGCGTATTCGGCAGAGTCGGCGAGGAAGCAGATGCTCTTCATGAGCACGGCATTCGCTATGAAATGGTGCCGGGAATCACCTCTGGAATTGCAGCGCCGCTATATGCGGGCATCCCCGTCACGCATCGGGATTTTGCATCGTCTTTTGCCATGATTACAGCGCATGATAAATCATTAAAAGGCACGCCGAACCTTGACTGGGAAGGGCTTGCCCGAAGCGTTCAAACCCTTGTTTTTTACATGGGTGTCAAGAACTTGTCTTATATTTGCCAGCAGCTTATTTCATACGGGAAATCGCCTTCTGTCCCTGTCATTGTCATCCAATGGGGAACGTGGGGCCGCCAGCGGAGTGTGAAAGGAACACTTGAGAACATCCAGCAAAAAGTGCAGGAACACCAGATTACAAACCCCGCGATTATCGTCATCGGAGACATCGTCAACTTTCAAACACACAGCTGGTTTGAAAGCAAACCGCTTATCGGACGGCATTTGATGGTTGTGACTCATGGCGAAGATGAAGACCCGCTTGCAGACAAGCTGCGCGATTCCGGCGCCGATGTCATCGAGTGGCCGAAATGGCGGACCGAAAACATGCCAGTCAATGAAGACATTCTTCGAAAGATTGGCACCTTTGAAGACGTTTTTTTCACATCGCGCCGGGCGGTTTGTGAATTTTTCAGAGCACTGGCTTCTCAGAAAATCGACATCCGCCAGCTGACAGCCAAACTGAGTGCAGCATCTGAGCAAGCAAAGACAGAGCTTGAGAAACGGGGCTTTCTTATCACCGCCATTCAGCCTGATTCAGAGAAACGTCTTGTTGTGGGGAGCCGCCATGCAGTGGAAAACATGCAAAAGCATGAATCCTGTTCGTTTTATATCACTCATGAAAACGTCATAGATGACCGGTTCACCCACATGATTCAGCGTACCATCAGTGAATCCCCGCTGCACATGGTCATTTGCCCGAACAAGCTGTCCGTTCAGCAATTGATCAATACTGGCGAACAAATTGGCATGTCGCCGGAACCGTCAGCAAGCCGGCCTCCTATCGTCTGTTTAGGCGATGACTCAGCTGCCGGGGCTTATGGATTCACAGCCATCCAAGAACAGGATGAATTGTTTGCTTTCATCCAAAACCAACAAGCGGAAAGAAAACTCCTTCACAGCTGATGGCAAACAGCCCTTTCCCCCAAGGGCTGTTTTATTTATGTACCAATTTTTTATGATGGGTTGAATACATCGCCATATTCTCAGCCTTAGGATCCAAATAAGCCTTAGCGCTGTTGACTGCTGTCGGGCCTTCGGTAAAGCCGCCGGCAATTAATCTCAGCTTGCTTTCATAAAAAGCCGCGTCGCCCGCCACAAACACGCCCGGAAGATTCGTTCGCATATGTCTGTCAGCTTTCACCCTTCCTTCTTCAATCTCCAGCCCCCACTCCATCATCGGCCCTAGATCAATTTTGAAACCATGATTAATGATCAGCTCATCAACCTCTATATCTTCCCTTTTGCCTGATTCAGTATGACAAATCGTCACGCTTTTGATGCGCTCTTCATCGCCGCTCAGCTGCTCCAGACAATAAGGAGTAAGCACCCGCACCGATGATTGTTTCATTTTCGTCACGCTGCTTTCCATTCCTCCGAATTCCTCGCGGCGATGAACGACAGTCACAGACGCCGCAAGCGGTTCAAGCTCATTAGCCCAATCAACCGCAGTATCTCCGCCGCCTGATATCACCACGCGCTTATCTTTAAACGCATCGAGCTTCTCCACTCCATAATGAAGATTTTTGCCCGCATATCGGGCCGCATCCTCGCTGTCAAACTCATTGACCTCAAGCGTACCCATGCCGCAAGCCAAAATCACAGTTCTTGTATAGTGCTTTTCCCCTTCAGAACCCGTCAGTACAATGGTGCCGTCATCCAGGCGTTCAAACCCGGTCACACGCTGATTCAATACGATATCAGGATCAAACGTTGCCGCCTGCTCCTTCAGCTGCTCGATCAGCTGCTTTCCCGCAATCCCCGGTATGCCGCCGATATCGCGAATGATTTTCTCAGGAAAGAATAAAGACACCTTCCCTCCGAGCTTCGGCAAAAATTCGATTACCTTTGTTTTCAGCTCCCGCATCCCGCAGTAAAAAGCAGTAAACAGCCCAATCGGCCCCCCGCCTATAATCGTAACGTCATATACCTCTTGATTCTCAGCCATGCGTCCTGCCTCCCGTTTGTTCACATCTATATCAAAATTTTAATTGAGAATGAATATCAATACAAAGTATATCATATTTCAAGGGCCTTTGTTTATTCATTTCTTCTACCTTGTGGTCAATTGCTGAAAACTCTATAATAGGCAAAAAACAAATGGGTGAAACAGATGAAAAGACGAGTCGAAACGATCACCTTCGATGGCCGTACACTAGAATATTCTGTGACAGGCAAGGGAACCCCAATCCTTGTCATGCATGGCGGGCATTCAAATTGTTACGAGGAATTCGGATACACAGCGTTGATTTTGCAAGGGTATTCCATCATTACGCCTTCAAGGCCCGGCTATGGACGAACGTCAAAAGAAATTGGAAAAAGTCTTGCCAACGCCTGCCGTTTCTATGTGAAATTATTAGATCATCTACAAATCGATAGTGTCCATGTGATCGCCATCTCAGCAGGAGGGCTGAGCGGCATATGCTTTGCCTCACATTATCCGGAAAGAGTAAATACATTGACCCTGCAATCCGCGGTCACCAAAGAGTGGCTCACTCCAAAAAACACTGAATATAAATTGGGGAGAATTCTCTTCCGCCCGCCGGTGGAAAAGTGGATATGGAAGCTGATTTCTTCTTTGAATAACGCTTTCCCGCGTTTGATGTTTCGAGCTATGAGCCCCCAATTCAGCACCATTCCGTTTCAGCGAATCAAGTCCTTGATGGATGAAAAAGACATAGAAGCATTTCGGAAAATGAACAGCCGGCAGCGCTCGGGTGAAGGATTTCTGCTTGACTTGTCACAAACCGCCGCTGTCTCTTCAAAAGAGCTGCAAGCCATCATATGTCCCGTGCTGATTATGCAAAGTGTTTATGATGGATTGGTTGACTTGTCACATGCACATCATGCAAAAGAGCACATTCGTGGCGCTTCTCTCTGTTTGCTTCACTCATGGGGGCATCTGATTTGGCTCGGAAAAGAAGCTGCAGAAACAGACAGTATCCTGCTCGGCTTTTTGGAATCCTAACCAAAGTGAAACGATCCTTTCCCCTCCTCCGTCAAACAAGCAGTGCCTTTTTTTTCTGGTATCATAAGAAAGGCAGCTTAACATGAGCGGAGGTTTTATTGTGACAGCACAATCATCTTTTCTTCAGCTGAATTCTATTTTTATCAGCATTTTAATAGAAGCCATTCCGTTTATTCTGATTGGCGTCATACTTTCCGGAATCATTCAAATGTTTGTTTCTGAAGAAATGATTGCAAGAATCATGCCGAAAAACCGTTTTCTCGCCGTTTTATTCGGTGCGCTGGCCGGCGTTTTATTTCCCGCCTGCGAATGCGGCATCATCCCGATTACGAGGCGGCTTCTGTTAAAGGGAGTTCCTCTGCATGCGGGCGTTGCTTTCATGCTGACCGCGCCTATCATTAATCCTATCGTTTTATTTTCTACTTATATTGCGTTCGGGAATAGATGGAGCGTTGTCTTTTACAGAGGCGGACTGGCTCTCGCCGTCTCGCTGATCATCGGGATCATCTTATCCTATCAATTTAGGGATAACCAGCTTTTAAAGCCTGATGAACCCGGCCACCATCATCATCATCACACCCTGCTTCAAAAGCTGGGAGGGACCTTGCGTCACGCCATTGATGAATTTTTCTCCGTGGGAAAATATTTAATCATCGGCGCCTTTATCGCAGCCGCTATGCAGACGTATGTCAAAACATCCACTTTGCTTGCGATCGGGCAGAATGATGTATCCTCTTCACTCGTGATGATGGGACTGGCGTTTGTCTTGTCGCTTTGTTCAGAGGTCGATGCGTTCATCGCGTCTTCCTTCAGCAGCACATTTTCATTAGGCTCGTTAATCGCCTTTCTCGTCTTTGGCGCGATGGTGGATATTAAGAATCTATTGATGATGCTTGCGGCCTTCAAAAAACGATTTGTTTTCCTGCTGATTACGTACATTGTCGTGATTGTTTTAGCGGGATCACTACTGGTAAAGGGGTGATTGGATGTTTCGTTTATTGGTGCTGATGGGATTTACGTTTTTCTTTTATCATCTGCATGCCTCAGGAAATCTAACAAAATATATCAATATGAAATATGCCTATCTATCCTTTATTGCGATCTTCCTGCTGGCCATTTTGACAGCCGTTCAAGCGTACCTATTTATCAAGTCGCCTGAAAAAAGAAGGCATCATCATGACCATGATTGCGGGTGCGGCCATGATCATGAGCATGACCATGAACAAAACAAGCCATTTTATCAGCGTTATTTGATTTATGTTGTTTTTCTTTTTCCTTTGGTGTCAGGCATCTTCTTCCCGATTGCAACGCTTGACTCATCCATAGTCAAAACAAAAGGGTTCTCGTTTAAGGCGATGGAGAGCGGAGATCACTACTCCCAAACACAGTATTTGCGGCCTGATGCCAGCCTTTATTACGCGCAAGACAGCTATGACAAACAAATGAAACAGCTGTTTAATAAGTATTCCAGCAAAAAAGAGATTTCTCTGACCGATGACGATTTCCTAAAAGGAATGGAAACCATCTATAACTATCCGGGTGAATTTCTCGGACGGACGATAGAATTTCATGGATTTGCTTACAAAGGAAACGCAATTAACAAAAATCAGTTGTTCGTATTAAGGTTTGGCGTCATTCACTGTATCGCTGATTCCGGCGTGTACGGGATGCTTGTGGAATTTCCGAAGGACATGGACATCAAGGATGATGAATGGATTCACATTAAGGGCACTCTGGCCTCAGAATATTACCAGCCATTCAAGTCAACTCTCCCTGTCGTCAAAGTAACTGACTGGAATACCATTAAAAAACCTGATGATCCGTATGTTTACAGAGGATTTTAAGTGAAGACGAAACCAGTACAAGTACTGGTTTCTTTTTTATTTCTTTTTCATCAGCATCAAATCGAGATAGAGCTGGCACCTCGTTCTGAAATCGCTTAAATCGATCGACGTCATCTCAGTAATCTGTTTGATGCGGTAATTCAATGTATTTTGATGAATAAACAGCTGTTCTGCCGCTGGTTTTGTTTTGCAGTTGTTGAGGAGATAGATTTCCAAGGTTTTGAGCAGCTCAGTGCTGCTTTCTTCGTCTTTCGCTTTTAATAAAGCTAAATCTTTATTCTCGTATTCTAAAAATTCATTTTTCTGTTCGATGCTTTCTAAATAGCGGTAAATGCCGAGTTTGGCATATTCATATGGAATGTTTTCCTGATTGCCGGTGATTTCTGCGGCTTTGATGACTTCAAGTGCTTCTGTGTAACTCTTGCCAAGTTTTAATAGGTGATTATATTCGTTTCCGATACCGATATAAATAGGGGTAGGTATTTTTTGAAAGTGAAAATGTGTTAACAGCTTGTTAATAAACTCAGAAGCTGCTGAGGAGACGGAGCTTTTTTGGGAAAAACTCGCTACGACGATGACAATATTTGATTCGATCGTTAAGACATGACTGACCTTATCCCGTAAATTCAGGTACGACCTGATATTTTCCTTTAGATCCTCAACCGCTTCCCCATCCCCATTTGCGGCGTGCAGGATAACAACTGAAAACATGGAAGGCAGCACGGTGTTGATCCTTTCAGCTTCCCGTCTGAGTTCCTTCTCAGAGGTAAATTGCTGATAGATCGCCCGTTTGATGAGATTCTCTGCTTTTTCTTCCTTTTCCTGTTTCAATTTATTCGTTTTATAAATGATTTTCCCGACATGGAAGGAGGTCTCGTACAAAAAGTCGAGCTCTTCATCCGTCAGATTTTGGTCCAGCTCCTGTATCCAGATGTAGCCCATGACTTCCCCTTTGTGCTTTGCACTCACGACCACCCTCTGGTTTAACCCGATGCTTTCAATTTTATTGACGCGAAAAGGCTCAGGCTCTGTTTTCAATTTTTCAATAATTCCGTCCTTCAGAAACCTCTCAAAAATCTGGACCGGACACTTTTTCGAAAAAATAGTCTGCTGGTTGGCAGAATCAAAATGGTTAATATAGTAAGAATTATAGGCTAACAAAAAGAAATCCGCGCTTTCCAGTATCACTGGCTTTTGCAGCTCATAGCTAATAAAATCAATCAGCTTATCAACATCTGAAAATGAAAAAACTCTCTCTAAAAGCTCTTCCATACCTTTTTCTCCTATACTTTTTTTACTTTAATCATATCCATACGGGGTCTTTTTGTATAGAAAAAAATACGTTTGTTTCCAAAAGAAAAAAATAGCCGCTTAAAAGGAGAAAAGAGGAAAAAGGGACAGCCCCTTCCTCCTCCTTTCGATCTTTATTGTGACATTGTATCTTGGTAGTCGTTGAACTGGTCTGTGACAGCTTGTGACGGAGCCTGCGTCAATATGCTGACAAAAAAGACAGATAATAGACTCGCAGCAAAACCAGGTATCATTTCATACAGAAAGTCCGAAAGACCGGCATTCGCCCAAATGATTACAGTCGCTGCTCCCACAATCATGCCGGCGAGTGCCCCCCATTTGGTCATTCGTTTCCAAAACAGACTGAGCAGTACAACTGGCCCGAATGATGCACCGAAGCCCGCCCACGCGTAGCTGACCAATCCAAGGATGGTGTTATTTTTCTCCCAAGCCAGAACCAACGCGACAATTGAAACAGCCAGAACAGCCAGTCGGCCTAAAAACACCAGTTCTTTATCTGAAGCTGAGCGTCTGAACATCGACTTATACAAATCTTCTACCAGAGAGCTTGATGTCACAAGCAGCTGAGAAGAAATGGTACTCATAATCGCAGCCAAAATCGCTGAAATCAGAAAACCCGTGATAATCGGATGGAACAAGATATTCCCTAACTGAATAAAAATCGTCTCAGGGTCCTTCAGTGTCATGCCCCGCTGATGGTAATAAGCGATTCCGCCCAAACCGGTCAGCACTGCGCCTACTGCAGACAAAATCATCCAGCCCATCCCGATTCTGCGCGCTCTTTTGATCTCTTTGACAGACGTGATCGCCATAAAACGCACAATAATATGCGGCTGGCCAAAGTATCCCAGCCCCCAGGCAAACAAAGAAATAATGCCAAGGACGCTCGTTCCTTTGAAAATATTAAACATATCAGGGTCTACAGAGCGGATTTCAGCAACTGTATCACCTGCTCCTCCTGTGTGGAAAAACGTAACGATCGGCACAAGAATGAGTGCGGCAAACATAATGATCCCCTGAACAAAATCTGTCCAGCTGACTGCCAAAAAGCCGCCAAACAGGGTATATGCCACAACAACACCCGTCACAATCCACAGGCCGGTGTGATAATCCATCCCCAAGATGCTGTTGAATAAGACGCCGCCGGACACCATTCCGGACGATACATAAAACGTGAAAAAGACTAAAATGACAATTCCCGAAAACAGTCTGAGAAGCTTTGTTTGATCTCCGAAGCGATTCTCCAGGAATCCGGGAATTGTAATTGAATTCCCCGCTTTTTCAGTATAGGTTCTCAGCCGCGGCGCAACGTAGAGCCAGTTCGCCCATGCTCCAAGGCAAAGTCCGAACACAATCCAAACTCCGCTCAGACCTGTTGAAAACATGGCGCCCGGGAGCCCCATTAGCAGCCAGCCGCTCATATCGGCAGCGCCGGCACTGAGAGCGGTTACTGCCGGACCCAAAGAGCGTCCTCCCAGCATGTAATCCGTCAGATTCGACGTACGCTTGTAAGCAAAGTAGCCGATCAGCAGCATTCCCGCCATATAAATACAAATCGAAATAATCAGCTGTGTGTTTTCTATGGCACTTCCTCCTCTTTTTTATAGTATATGGATGAAATGGACACCCCCGCAGGGAGGATGCCCATTTAGTCCCGCTTAGAACATTTCACTGATTGTTTTTGCTTGCATATGCAGAGCCAAGTAATCCGGCCCGCCTGCTTTTGAATCCGTTCCCGACATTTTGAAGCCGCCAAACGGATGGTAGCCGACGATAGCACCTGTACAGTTGCGGTTGAAGTATAGGTTTCCGACATGGAATTCCTGTTTCGCACGCTCGATGTGCTTGCGGTTGTTTGTGATAACCGCGCCTGTCAAACCATATTCAGTATTGTTTGCCACTTCTAAAGCTTCATCAAAGTCTGACACTTTACAAAATGCAACGACAGGTCCGAAAATTTCTTCCTGCATGAGTCTTGCTTTCGGATCAAGGTCAGCGAAGATCGTCGGTTTGATGAAGTATCCTTTCGAATCATCACCGGTACCGCCGCTTACTAAACGCCCTTCCTGTTTTCCGATTTCAATATAGCTCATAATTTTATCATAAGAACCTTGGTCAATGACAGGTCCCATATAAACATCTGCACTGTCAGGTTTAGCTGTTACTTTTGATTCCGTAATTTCAATGACACGCTCTAATACTTGATCATACACTTTTTCATGAACAACTGCACGTGAACCTGCAGAGCATTTTTGTCCCGCAAAGCCGAATGCTGAAGTAAAGATCGATTGAGCCGCTAATTCAATGTCCGCATCCTCATCAACAACAACCGTATCTTTACCGCCCATTTCAGCGATGACACGCTTTAAATGCTGCTGGCCCGGCTGAACCTTCGCCGCGCGTTCGAAAATTCTCGTACCAACTTCTCTTGATCCCGTAAATGTGATAAGGCTTGTTTTCGGATGGTCAACAAGATAGTCGCCTACTTCCGCTCCGCTTCCCGGAACAAAGTTGACTACGCCTTTTGGCAATCCGGACTCTTCAAGCACCTCAACAAATTTTGCTGCAATAACAGGTGTAGCACTCGCAGGTTTCAGAACCACTGTGTTTCCAGTAACGATCGGCGCCACTGTTGTGCCTGCCATGATCGCAAACAAGAAGTTCCAAGGCGGGATCACGACTGTCACTCCAGTCGGCGTGTATACATATTGGTTTTTCTCGCCTTCACGGCTGTTGACCGGTTTGCCTTTTGCCAGTTCGATCATTTGGCGTGCATAATACTCCATGAAGTCGATCGCTTCAGCCGTATCGGCATCCGCCTCGTTCCAAGGCTTTCCTGCTTCTTTCACAAGCAAAGCTGAGAATTCATGTTTTCTTCTGCGGACTTTGGCAGCAGCGCGGAACAGGACAGCCGCTCTCTCTTCAGGAGACGTGTATCTCCACTCTTCAAATGCTTTTGCAGCCGCTTGAATCGCTTGCTCAGCGTGCTCTTGAGACGCTTTTGACACTCGGCCGACGACTTCTTCTTTATCAGCCGGGTTGATTGAAACGATTTTCGCTTCCGTTTCCACTCTCTCGCCGTTAATGACAAGCGGATAGTCTTTTCCTAAATATTCGCTTACTGTCGCAAGCGCTTTTTTAAACGCTTCCACGTTGTTTTGATCTTGGAAATTTGTGAATGGCTCGTGTTTGTAAGGTGTTGTCATGATAATCTCTCCTTTTTTACTTCTTTGTCATTCCTTTGAAAGCAAATGCAATGTTTGACGGACGTTCTGCAAGGCGTCTCATAAAGTAGCCGTACCAATCCTCGCCGTATGGCAGGTAGACTCTCATGTTATAACCTTCTTTTACGAGGCTGAGCTGGGTTTGCGACCGCATGCCGTACAGCATCTGAAATTCAAACTTGTCATGGGCAATGCCATGTTCCTTGGCAAGCTGCTTTGTAAAGTCGATCATTTTGTCGTCATGTGTGGCAATCGCTGTATAGTGACCGTTTAAGAGCTGCTTTCGGATGATTTTTTTGTAATTTTCATCGACATCGCTTTTCTCCGGGAAAGCTACTTTTTCTGATTCTTTATAAGCTCCTTTTACAAGGCGAAGGAACGGGTTTAAAGAATCCAAATCGTCAATGTCTTTTTCCGTCCGGTACAGATAGGCTTGCAGCACTGTGCTCACATGCTCGTATTTCTTTCTGAAATCTTTGAAAATATCAAGCGTTTTCTGGCATCTGACTTCGTCCTCCATGTCAATGGTGACCATGATTTTATGTTTCTCGGCCGTCTGAAGGATTTTTGTCATATTTTCATACACCAAATCCATATCTATATCCAAACCTAAAGACGTCATTTTTAAAGAAACGTGTGAGTTCAGCTCCTGATCCGCGATGGTCGCAATGGTTTGAATGCACTCTTCCGTACGCTCCCGTGCGACCTCGGCGCTGTTCACGAACTCGCCTAAATGATCGACAGTAACTGACAGGCCTTGGCTGTTAAGCTGTCGAATGGTCGGGATTGAACTGTTAAAGTCATTCCCGCCGATAATTTTACCCGCTGCTACCCGGCTTCCCCAGTTCCTCGCCATTTTATTGAGAAAGCCGCTTTTGGATAAAAATAAGAAAAAATCTCTTGTGATCACTTCCAACCTCAACACCCCGCAATCTAAGAAGTATTTGTATGAGTTTATTGTAAATGGACAAAACCGGCGTTCACAATATTCTCAAAATACAAAGATTCTGATTATTTTTGTGGGTTTGCCACAATCAGATAGTTAGAAAGTCGGGGGGGATTTTGTCGAATAAAGGAGAAAAGGAAGCGATAAAAAACATCAGCTTCCTCCATCCTTCCACACTTCTTCAACCGTATTCAAAAGCAAACGGTTCAACTCAGGTGTCATATCTTTTTTCTCTGCCTTCAGTTCTTTTGCCGCTTCCATGATTCTTTCGATTTCCGTTTCAATGAATTGGTGAATAACATCGATTCTTGCTTCGAGGTCAAGCTCTTCTCCTCTTCTTTTCCGTTCAAGCAAAGTTTCCATTTCAGCCTTCAGCTCGGGTTCAGCAATAAGTTCATTCATCAAAACAGTAAAGTCCATTGGCGGAATGGTTCCGTGCTTTTCAATCCATTGGCAGGCCAAAATAGGCCGAAGAACGTAGAAGTACTTTTTAATTTTGACCTCTTGTCCTTGTAGATAATCCTTGACGTTTCTTCTCGCCATATTGATATAGTGATACACGCTTGCTTCAGGCTTAAATGCCTCCGTCCGCAGTTTTCTTAACTGCTCTGCGGTCGTAAATGCTTCATAATACACAATGTCTGAGGACAGCCATTCGAGGAGCGGAGGGTTTGACTTTTTGAAAAGCCGAAGCGTTTTTCTCAGCTCCCAGCCGCTGATATCCAGCAAATCGTGAATCGGTTCCTCAATGACATCACGCTCCTGCTCAATTGAAAAATACCACTCCTTTTTCGGCACATAAATAAAGCGGACGTCGTAATCACTATCCTGCGAGGGAAATCCCCATGCGCGGCTTCCTGACTCGACGGCATACACGATTTTAACTCCGTATGACTGCTCGATCCGTTTTAATTCATCAATGATTCTTTGTTTCATATCTATTCGTCTCCAGTCTGTTCTCATTCCGGCAGTTCGCAGAAAAAAACCGCCTGATGATATGCGCGGCGGCTTTTCACATTTATCAGCCTTTAAGATGCTGCTTAAAGAAAGCAAGTTTTTCCGTTTGAAAAGCAGGGATATACTCATGTCCGAAGTAGCGGTACACCTTCAGCTCTTTCTCTGTTTCCAAATGATTGTAGGCGGCAAACACGGTGGACGGCGGCGTGACCTTGTCAATCAGGCCGATTGACATCAGGACAGGCACCTTCACTCGGTCAGCGAGATTCATAATATCGAAATATGAAAGTGTCTTCATCGCCTGCACTTCTGTTTCCGGGCTGCCATTTCTTCTGAAGAAGGAATTGATTTCAAGGTACGGCTGTTCAAGCGCCACATCAATGGCCCGTTCAAAGTTGCTTAAATAAGGATAATCGGCAACCGCGGCTTTTGGAATGTCTGACAGCGCTGCTGCGGCAATGGTTAAACCTCCGCCTTGGCTTCCTCCTGTCACACCGATCCTTGTTTCGTCAACCTCGTCGAAGCTGCTGATGACCTCAAGCGCGCGGACGGCGTCCAAATAAACACCGCGGTAATAGTATGTATCTTTATCAAGAATTCCTTTCGTCATCCAGCCCAAAGCGTGACCGTGCGGTGAAATACTCGTATCCTCGCTGCTCTGCTGGCCGCGGACAAGCATGCCGAATGCGGCGTAGCCATGGAGTGCCCAGTTTACCATTTCATGAATCTCACCATCATAGCTTGCATTGTAGCCATGATATTTCACGATCGCCGGATGCGGGCCTTCCTTGTCAGGCACCGCGTACCATCCGGTAATGCGGGCGTTTCCGAAGCTTTTATATGTGAGACGGTACACTTTTACTCCGTCAGCAGGATAGTCAACCGGCTGTAAATCAGGTTCTGCTTGGACTTTTGCAAGTTCCTCCAAAGACAATTTCCAAAACTCAGAAAAATCTTTCGGTGCTGTTTTTTCAGGCTTATATGTTTGCAATTGGTCGAGCGGCAGATCGAATAGTTGCATTTCCGATTATTCCCCTTTGTTTTATAAGATATAGTTTGTATTCCTATACTACCACGTTTCGGCTTTGTTTTCTAAATATTTTCATCATTGTTTCCCAGACAGCCTTCATCAAACGTTTGTTTAAGACTTTCCCGGCTTAGTTCCATAAAGGCCCGGGCGGTCAGACTGACATAGCGGTTCTTTAAAAAGACGAAGACGAGGGTTCGTGATGGCGCGGATTGAATCGATAAATAGATCACACCCGGATCTTTATCCCTTCTGACCATATTCGGTGCCATTGTCACACCTAATCCGTTAGCCACAAGAGATTGGGCGGTTTCAATATGGCTTGTCTTAAAGGCGGCATTCGGCTTAAAGCCGCTTTCCGCACAGAGATCGAGAACTGTCCTGCGAAAGCCGAAGCCTTCTTTTAACAGAATAAATGGCACGTTCCTTACCATGTCAAGCGGCACACACGGCTGGTGTCCCTCATCTTCTTCCAGCGCTTTCTCAATCAGCGCGACCATTTCCGGCGGCATCCACCTTTGTTTTTCCTTCGGCACCGCGAGAACAATCGGTTCCGTGAGAAAGGGTGTAATGGAGAGCCGTTCATCCTCGATCGGCAAGGATAAAACAGAAAGGTCAACTTCTCCCTTTGCCGTCATCTCCTCTAATGAAACCGGATCTTTTTCAACAAGCTGAACCTCCACATGAGGATAGCGCGCCAAAAACTGCTTCAGCAGCGGAGGAAAGAGATATCTCCCTGTTACAGCAGGAATCCCGATGGATAATTTATGACCGATTCCCTGTGATCGCTCCTGCATTTCCCGAAGCAAATCATCTCTGGAACGAATGATGCCCTCGGCTTTTTCAATGAAACGCCTGCCGTGAGGCGTCAGTGTAACAGAGCCATGAGATCTGTGAAAAAGGGTAAGCCCCAGCTCAGCCTCAAGCTTTTTGATTTGCTGGCTGAGAGACGGCTGTGCGATATGAAGATGTTCCGCCGCCTTTGTAAAGCTTTGGCGCCGGGCAATTTCCGCTGCATATTCCATCACTTTAATATCCATTTCAGCCCCCATAGGTTGAACCTATCGTTTTCATCATTTTTATATCTTGGACGAATCATAACAAAAATTGCTAACATAATCCATATCATCATTTACAAAAGAAGGAGCTGGTTCAAATGACAAATGAAACACCGTTTTCTAAAAACGCCGAGATGTATCGGGATGAAAAGGTATTTGCCGAGGGGGAAGATTTGGGGTTGATGATCAAAACAGCGGAATGCCGGGCAGAGCATCGGGTGCTGGATATCGGAGCGGGCGCCGGCCATACGGCCCTGGCATTTTCTCCTTATGTACAGGAGTGCATCGGTGTTGATGCGACGAAAGAGATGGTTGAGGTTGCGTCCTCCTTCGCGCAAGAAAAAGGAGCTGAAAACGTACGCTTTCAGCAAGGAACGGCAGAGTCACTCCCCTTCCCCGACGATTCATTTGACATCATTACCTGCCGATACGCAGCCCACCATTTTTCAGATGTCCGCAAAGCTGTCAGCGAGGTTGCACGCGTACTGAAACAGGACGGACGTTTTCTCTTAGTTGATCATTACGCGCCTGAAGATCCCATTCTTGATGAGTTTGTCAATCAGTTGAACCGGCTTCGAGACCCTTCCCATGTTCGAGAAAGCTCATTATCAGAATGGCAGGCGATGTTCAGCGCCAATCAACTGGCCTATCAAGACATCCAAAAGTGGAATTTGCCGATTCAATACGATAGCTGGATCAAACGAGGCGGAACTCCCGCTGACCGGGAAAAACAAATCATTACCCACTTGAATCACGCATCAGACGAAGCACGCGACACGTTCTGTATTACATTAAACCGAAACGGACAGCCCGTCTCCTTTTGTTTAAAAGCGATTTTGATACAAGGGATAAAACGATAAAAAAAGCCGTGCGCTGCGCACGGCTTTTTACATCGGCTGATAAAGATCCCAGCCAATTTTTAATGTCTCAACAATGTAATCGGCAACCTCTTCCGGGGAAAGGTTGTCTGTTGCCACTTTTGAATTGTGCTTGTCATAAATGACTTTTCTTTCGTTAAACAGCTGTTCCATTTCATCCATTGAACGGTTATGCAGTACAGGGCGGCTTTCGATCAATAAATCCGCGCGCTGCTTCCAGTTCTCCCATGACAGGTCAAGATGAAGCACGAGACAGTTTTCCAGACAGCAATTTCTGATTTCTTCTTGTTTAAAAGATCCCCCGCCCAGAGATACGATTTTGAATCGTTTATGATGGCAGATGTCTAAAATATATTCCTTCTCCGTTTTCCGGAAAAAGTCTTCTCCCTTTTTCTCAAATATCTCAGGAATTGACATATTGAAATCCCTTTCGATCTGTTGGTCAATATCAATAAAATCTCTATATAATTTTTTAGCGACCAATTGGCCGATTGTTGTTTTTCCTACACCCATGAATCCGATCAGGACGATATTTCTTTCTCTTACTGGGATGGCTCGTTTAGCGTTCATCTTCGGCGAAATCCTCCTAAGGAATGAAATTTTATATTCATTATATGCTTATTTAGCGAATATTTATATAGATACCGGCTTTACCGGTCAAGCTTATAGTGCGCTTTGTTGTTTAGCCATTTTTGCCTGAATGACATTCATTGTACAACATTTCTGCAGGTATTTTAATACTTCGACGCAAAAAAGCATTAAAACCTTCCGCCTTTATTGTTTTTCCAGCTGACTCTTCGATGGAAGGGTCTTTTTCTGTATGATAAATAGGAAGGGAGAAATGGCGATGATCATTTGGATAAACGGGGCATTCGGTTCCGGAAAAACACAAACAGCCTTCGAACTGCACAGAAGGCTGAACCCATCTTACGTGTATGATCCCGAGAAAATGGGTTTTGCGCTGCGCTCCATGGTGCCGCAGGAGATCGCAAAGGACGATTTTCAAAGCTATCCTTTATGGCGGGCGTTCAATTACAGTTTGCTAGCTTCTCTGACAGATACATACCGCGGCATCATTATTGTGCCTATGACGATTGTACATCCTGAATACTTCAATGAGATCATCGGCAGGCTCAGACATGAAGGCAGGATCGTTCACCACTTTACATTAATGGCTTCAAAGGAAACCTTGTTAAAAAGGCTGCGCACCAGAGCAGAAGGAAAAAACTCATGGGCCGCCAAACAAATTGACCGCTGCGTTGAAGGTTTATCATCACCCATTTTTGAGGACCACATTCAAACAGACAACCTGTCGATTCAGGATGTGGCAGAGAACATTGCCGCGAGAGCCGAACTCCCATTAGATCCTGATACGAGAGGCAGCCTCCGAAGGCTCGCCGACAGATTAATGGTAAAGCTGAATCATATCCGCATCAAATAAAGCTTCTGTACACAACAAAAGCCCGCTCCGAGAGCGGGCTTTCTTCAACTTATTTCCACCAGTCATCAAACATAGACGCCGGAACCTGGCGTTTATGTTCAGTCATGCTGTAGCGTTTTTCCAGCGCTTCTGATACTTTCGCTGATACTTCTTTTCCTTCGAGATAATCGTCAATCTCGTCGTAGGAAATGCCAAGCTCTGTTTCATCCGACTGCTGCGGTTTTTCGTCGAGCAGATCGGCAGTCGGCTCTTTTAAGTATAAGCGTTCCGGTGCACCCAGCTCTTTCAGCAGGGTTCTTCCCTGGCGCTTCGTCAAGCCTGTCAGCGGCAGGAGGTCTGCTCCGCCGTCACCGTACTTCGTAAAGAAACCAGTCACTGCTTCAGCAGCATGGTCTGTTCCTAACACAAGAAGGCCTTCCTGGCCGCCGATCGCGTATTGCGCGATCATTCTTGTTCTTGCTTTTACGTTTCCTTTATTAAAGTCAGTCAGCTGATCGCCTGTTTCCTGCTGATACTGATCAGAAAAAGCGCTGACTGTCGATTTAATATCAAACTTCCATGATTTATCCGGCTTAATAAACTTCAAAGCAAGCTGGGCATCGTCTTCATCCTGCTGTGTGCCATGCGGAAGACGGACCGCGATAAATTGAGCGTCTCCGCCCTCCTCGCGAATGCTCTCCACCGCAAGCTGAGCGAGTCTTCCCGCAAGTGTTGAATCCTGGCCTCCGCTGATTCCCAATACAAAGCCTTTAGCACCGGTTTTCTTTACATATTGTTTTAAAAAATTGACTCGGTCCTCAATTTCTTGCTTTGGATCAATTGAGGGCTTCACATGTAACTCACGCATAATCTTTTCCTGCATGCTCATCCCAATCATTCCTCCTGTACATTTTCCCTTGTTACTGATCATTTCCCCAAATCAATGAAAATGAATCATGACTGTTATGTATCCCTATTAAATATAGCACAGGTCTTCATTCACAGTGAACAAGAGAGATCAGCTGACTTCAACCCGTATGGATGTCACACTGTCGCCATTGCATTTCCCTTTTTCAATCGGGCAGGAAGAAAACGCGACAATTAAATCCATCTCCGCCCTGAGCCTTACATAATCTCCGGCATTCGAAAGCGGCGTTTCCACAGACAGATTCCCTTTCTCATCAAGGACAGTATTCATAAAAATCGCAAATGGGTAATGCATGTGAGGCTTCGGTACGCCAAACTGCTCAAGCGCACGGTTCATATTGTCATAGCACGTATCCTGAAACTCATCCTTTTGCTTCCCATATAAGAGCCTGTTCATATCAGGACGGCAGGCGGGCAGCAGCAGATCATGCTTGCCGACCGTATCTTCAATCAGGGTTAACATCGGCTTATACAGGTTGGAGTAGAGATGGTCGTTGACCTTCACATGAATGGAGTGATTGGCGTCTATCGTCGCTCCCTGATCAAGGTGTTCATAAAAATCCTTGGCATGGTATGCGACAAAATCAGCCACCTGCTGCCCTTCTACATCAACCACCTTTAAAATCTGCCCCTTTTTCAGCTTCAGCCCAAGCCCTTTTTTCGGCTCCACAATATATTGCTGTGTCATTGGTTTGCTCCTTTTTTCATTAGTATGAGCGTCCGCTTCCTTCTTCATGTAAAAAGAGGCAAAAATCCGATGTATATAAGCTTCGGACAGATCACAATCTAACCTTAGATAAAAGGGGTTGAATAAATAATGAGCCAAACAAAAAAAGACCAGCCAAAAGGGAATCTGGCTTGGTGGCAGCTGTCACTGATCGGAGTCGGCTGCACGATTGGAACAGGCTTCTTTCTCGGTTCCAGCATCGCTATTGTAAAAAGCGGTTTTTCCGTTCTCCTTTCATTTCTGATCGCAGGGATCGGTACGTATTTTGTCTTTGAACAGCTCGCCAAGCTGTCGGCGAAGCAGCCGGAGAAAGGTTCGTTTTGTGCGTATGCCCGAAAAGCATTCGGCAAATGGGCAGGCTTCAGCAACGGCTGGGTGTACTGGTCATCAGAAATGCTGATTACCGGAAGCCAGCTGACAGCCATTTCGCTATTTACGAAGCATTGGTTTCCTCAAGTGCCGCTATGGGTGTTTGCCTCAATCTACGCGGTACTGGGGCTCCTTATTATTTTCACCGGCCTGTCCGTCTTTGAAAAAACAGAAAACGTGCTGGCAGTCATTAAAACAGCTGCTATTTTTATGTTTATTGTCATTGCCATCCTGGCATTATGCGGTATCCTGTCCGGCGGAAATCATGGCATACATGTTCCAAATAAGACGAGAGAGCTTTTCCCATACGGCGTCATGGGGCTGTGGACAGGTTTAATCTACGCGTTTTACGCTTTTGGCGGAATTGAGGTCATGGGGTTGATGGCGGTTCACTTAAAAAAACCTGAGGAAGCGTCTAAATCAGGGAAACTGATGCTGGCGACGCTGGCGATTATTTATATCATTTCAATCGGGCTTGCTCTGCTTTTGGTTCCGTTACACGCGTTTACTGAACAGGACAGTCCGTTCATTACGTCATTAAAAGGATATAACCTTGAGATCATCCTTGATATATTTAATGGGATTTTCATCATCGCCGGGTTCTCGACCCTTGTCGCTTCGCTTTTTGCCGTTACGACATTGCTTTGTACAATGGCTGATGACGGCGACGCGCCGAAATGCTTTACTCTAAAGGAAGGCAAAAAAATATGCTGGCCGGCACTTGGGCTGACGTTTGCGGGGCTTGTTCTCTCCATTATTCTGTCGTTAGTGCTGCCTAAAAACATTTATGAGCATATGACAACAGCTGCGGGGCTTATGCTTTTATACACTTGGCTGTTTATCCTGTTCTCCAGCAAAAAGCTGACTGATCCCGAGGGCATGGGAAAAACGCAAATTTATTTAGCGATGGTTCTGATTGCTGCAGCTGTGTCCGGTACATTGTTTGAAAAATCAAGCCGGCCCGGTTTTTTCGTCAGCATAGGTTTTCTCGTGATCATCGCCATTGTAACCATGATCTATCAAAAAAAGCAGGGTCATAAAGATCGCCCTGCCAGCTCGTGATTTATTTCATTTTGTTGAACATATTCTTTAAATAAGAAAACGGGCACTTCGATACCTGTTTTTCGTCGTCACGGAGGAAATACTGCTTCCATTCACGATTATCCTTTCCTCCGTACCAGCCTAATTGCGGGTGAATTGGAGCCTGATCATAGGCCTCTAAACGAGATCGGATCAGCCTGCTCATGTTACGGCCAAATGCAGTTGATCCATTTAGGTCCTCAAACACCCACCTTGGCTGAAACGTTATCATAAAAAAAGGAAAGCTTCGGCTTTTTCTCGCCTCGTGCGCCGGTGTAGCGCAGAGAAGAAAGTACGGCTCGCCGTCAAAACAAAACTCCCATTTATAATGCTCGGGATCGGCCGGAATGTCTTCCGGCCATTCTTTTTCGTCTTGATGACTCAGTCTATTTAAAAAGCGCCAAAACAGCTCTTCATACGCTTCAATCGAATAGTGCTCAGCCAAATCTTCCGGCGTATCAAACAACACAACGAAGGATGCGTATTTTCCCGTGTCCCGCGATATCTTGCCGTACTCCGCAAGCAACGGAGCCAGGTCCTCCGCTGTACGGTTTTCCCGCGGATCTCCGGCAAAAGCAATCCGAAGCTGATCAGTCAGAAACGCCTGACGTCCGGGAATGCACGGAAACATATCCGCTTCGTCCCCCAGCGTTTCTGCCAGCAGCTCAAAAGCGATTCTTTGCCATTCCGGGAGCTCATCTTGACTACGTTCCAGAAAACTTTTGGTGTAAATCCCATTCACCATTGATCCACCTCCAGTATCATCTGGATACTATATTAAAACTGGAGGCGGAAGGTGACTGTCCTTCATGAATCAGCCCAATAACTGTTTGATGCCCTGATAACCAAAGTAAAAGCCAAACACAAGGAGGGATACACCGGCGATTCCGGTCAATCCTCTCAATAGCTTTTCATGAAGCAGGTTTCTGAACGTACTGGCTGTGATAGCCATGCAGAAATCCCAAATTAAAATGCCGATCATGATGCCGGAGCTATAGATTAGAAGCTGATTCATATTGTAGGCCTCTGCTGTTTTCGCAAGAATGCTTCCGTAAATTCCAAGCCAAAAAAGGATGCTCAATGGGTTTGACAATGAAATGAGAAAACCCGATGCGAATGTTTTCCTGTATGACGGTTTCCCCCGCGAGCTTCGCACATCCATCGGTTCTCTGACGTTTTTCAGCGTTTCAATTCCGGTATAGGTCAGGACAAAAAAGCCGAAGAGCCACAAAAACGTTTTCACAAATGGAGCAGTCAAGAACTGTGACAGCCCGAAATAGATAAAAAGCATGTACAGCCCATCCGCTGTCATGGCGCCTAAACCGAAAATCCATGCATGCCAAAAACCGTTTTTAATTCCTTTGTCTATTTGCGCCGCATTCACTGGCCCCACAGGCGCAGACAAGGACAGCCCCAGCACAATATAGCTCAAAAAAATGTTCACCGGCCCGTACTCCCTTCTCTTATGTAACTTGTACAATTTATTCGGGAACGGGCCAAGCTATGCACAAATTCACTTACTGTTTCAGACGTTCAAGCTCTTCCTCCATAATATCGGCGGCTTTGCCTACAAAACTGAAAATGAGTTCCAGCTCCTCTTCCGTATATTCGCGGCACAAATCCATCGTCGACTCAGACAGAGGACGGAACAAATCCTTTATATGTTTTTTCGAAGCAGTCAAAGGGACGATTACGACTCTCCTGCGATCGTTCGGGTCCTTTTCACGAGCCACATACCCCGCTTTTTCCAGCCGGTCAACAAGCGCCGTGACGGAACCCGTGCTGAGGCCGGTTTTTTTTCCCAGCTCTCCGGCCGTCATCGGCCCTGCTTCATTTAAAATGTCAGCTGATTTCAAATCGGTGGGAAACAGACCGAGAGCTTGAGCGGCTGCCTGATGAAACAGAACCGTTCTTGTGCCCAGTTTTCGAAAAAGCTGAACAGCAGTCTTTTCCAACTCACTTCTGGAATTTCTTGTTGACAACTGACAGTCCTCCCTATAAAATCGAGTTTATCTTGATAATCGAGATATTCAACGATCAAACTATTATCATGATATCAGAACTTACATAGAAAAGTAAGAGGAGGTAGAACAAATGGACACAACAATTGCAAAACAGGCTTCCACCAAATTTGTGGTCCTCGGTCTCCTGCTGGGCATCTTGATGTCTGCAATGGACAATACGATTGTTGCCACCGCGATGGGCAATATCGTAGCCGACCTTGGAAGCTTCGATAAATTTGCCTGGGTGACGGCATCCTATATGGTGGCGGTTATGGCTGGCATGCCGATTTACGGCAAGCTTTCCGATATGTACGGCCGAAAACGTTTTTTCCTGTTTGGACTTATTTTTTTCTTAATCGGCTCGGCTTTATGCGGAATAGCCCAGACGATGAATCAGCTGATCATCTTCCGGGCTATTCAAGGGATCGGGGGCGGCGCGCTCCTGCCGATTGCCTTTACCATTATCTTTGATTTGTTTCCGCCGGAAAAACGCGGAAAAATGTCCGGCATGTTCGGTGCTGTATTTGGATTATCCAGTGTTCTTGGTCCGCTCTTAGGCGCGATCATAACAGATTCGATCAGCTGGCACTGGGTGTTTTACATCAATGTGCCGATCGGCGCATTGTCATTGTTTTTCATTATTCGCTACTACAAAGAATCTTTGGAGCACAGAAAGCAGAAAATAGACTGGGGCGGCGCGATTACCTTAGTCGTATCCATTGTATGCCTGATGTTCGCCCTTGAGCTTGGCGGCAAAACATACGATTGGAACTCCATTCAGATCATTGGGCTGTTTATTGTATTCGCCGTTTTCTTCATTGCCTTTTTTATTGTGGAGAGAAAAGCAGAAGAGCCGATTATTTCTTTCTGGATGTTTAAGAACCGCTTGTTTGCCACAGCGCAGATTCTCGCTTTTCTGTATGGCGGAACATTTATTATTTTAGCGGTATTTATTCCGATTTTCGTTCAGGCGGTCTACGGCAGCTCGGCGACAAGCGCGGGCTTCATTCTGACGCCGATGATGATTGGATCAGTCATCGGAAGCATGATCGGCGGAATCTTCCAAACGAAGGCAAGCTTCCGCAATTTGATGCTGATATCTGTTATAGCTTTCTTTATCGGCATGCTGCTTCTTTCCAATATGACGCCTGACACAGCACGGGTATGGCTGACAGTCTTTATGATGATTTCAGGCTTTGGTGTAGGCTTTAACTTCTCCCTGCTGCCGGCGGCATCGATGAATGATCTTGAACCTCGCTTTCGGGGAACGGCAAACTCTACAAATTCCTTTTTGCGATCATTTGGCATGACCTTAGGCGTCACCATTTTCGGAACGGTGCAAACAAACGTATTCACGAACAAGCTGACCGACTCCTTCAGCGGTATGAAAGGCTCAGCGGGATCAGGCGCTGCGCAAAATATTGGCGACCCGCAGGAGATATTCCAAGCGGGAACACGTTCCCAGATTCCTGATGCGATCCTGAATCGCATTATTGACGCGATGTCATCAAGTATTACGTATGTCTTTTTGCTCGCTTTGATTCCAATTGTCCTCGCGGCGGTTACCATTTTGTTTATGGGAAAAGCCAGAGTGAAAACAACAGCCGAAATGACAAAGAAAGCAAATTAACATAAAAAAAGCAGTACATGCTGAGCATGTACTGCTTTTTTCTATTACACTCCTAATCTTGCAAGAATAAACGTCCATATACAAATGATCAATAACAGAATCAGGCTATACGCCACTGTCCTTTTAAACAGTTTAGATTCCTTGCCTGTTTGGCCGACCGCTGCGGCAGCGATGGCGATAGATTGAGGAGAAACAAGTTTCGCCATGACACCGCCCGCCGTATTTGCGCCTAACAGCAAGTCTGAACCCGCACCGATCTGCGCTCCGGTGACAACCTGCAAATGGCCAAACAAAGCGTTATTGCTGACAACAGAACCTGTGATAAACACGCCAATCCAGCCGAGAACAGGACTGACAAACGGGAACAGGTCTCCTGTTTTCGCCAATGCTAACCCAATTGAAGAGCTGAGCCCTGCGAAGTTGGCCAGATTGGCAAAACCCATCACGAAGCAGATCGTCATAATCGGCACCCACAGCTCTTTTCCTGTCTCCTTCAGGGAAGCAAAGGCATCCCGGGAGGAGAACTTTTTGCTGAACAGCCCTGTCACGATGACCGCCGCTAAAATCGCTGTACCAGTCGCTGACAGCAGATCAACTTTAAAGACTGCATCTAACGGCATGGCAGATGGCGCGATCGGCGGCATTTTCATAATTTGCTGATGCAGAAAAGGCATTTTGAACAGGAGCGTTGATTGATATAACAGTCCGCCTTCTTGGAAAAGCGCTTTGAAGGCAGGAAGGCTCCAGATGGTGATCGCCGCAGTTAAAATGTAGAAAGGAGACCACGCTTTCGCAATATCAGCGGCACGGTATGCCTTTTTCTCACCAGCATCGCCGGCCTCTTCCTCGCGGTAAATCTCTTTCGGCTGCCATTTGCGGAGGAAGAGGGCAAGCCCGCCCATGCTGAATAAGGCCGCCAAAATGTTTGCTAATTCCGGCCCGAGCACCGCCATTGTCAGTGTCTGAACCGCTGTATACCCACCGCTCACAACCAGAAGAGCGGGCCATGTCTGTTTGATTCCTTTCATTCGGTCTAATAAGAATACAAGCAGGAATGGTATTAAAAATGAGATCATCGGCAGTGTCCACATTAATGTCCGTGACAACTCAAGAGCAGACAAATCACCAATCTGCGCCCCTGTGATGACAGGAATCCCGATCGCCCCAAAGGCTCCGGAGGCGGCGTTTGCAATCAAGCAGAGCGCCGCCGCTTTTAACGGTTTAAAACCAAGTTCGACGAGCAGCGCCGCACTAATCGCAATCGGAACACCAAAACCGGCCGCGCCTTCTAAAAACGCGTTAAAACAAAAACCAATTAATAATAGCTGTAATCGTTGGTCAGGCGAAATGCCGGCAATGCTGGACCGAATAATGGTAAATTTCCCGGTTTTCACTGCGATTTTATACAGCCACACCGCCATCAGGACGATGTAGCCAATGGGCCACAGCCCGCTCCCGATTCCTAACAAAACAGAAGAAATCGCTTTTTCAACCGGCATATGAAATGCCAAAACGGAGACGAAGAAACTGACGGCTAGGGTAAGAAATGCCGCAAGAATTCCTTTCATTTTCAAAACAGTTAAAGCCAAAAGAAAAAAGAGAATCGGAGTGAGCGCCACAAGTGCGCTCACATACTCGTTTCCAAACGGATCATACAACTGCTCCCACATTGACAATCAGCCCTTTACTCTAAAGTTGCGGTTAGTTGACTTTTTGTTCTGCAAAATGAGGTTTTAAAATGTTTTTAAGGACACCGGCGCTGTGAAGGAACTGTTCTTTTTCTTTCTCATTTAAGTTCAGCTCAGTGATACCTGCGATCCCTCCGCGGTTCACGACAGCCGGCACACCGATGTACACGTCATCTGCACCGTATTGCCCGTCCAAATATGTGCTGACAGTTAATATGCTGTTTTCATTATGAAGAATGGCTTTTGTAATGCGAGCAAGACTCATCGCAACTCCATAATAAGTCGCGCCTTTTTTCTCAATGATATGGTAAGCTGCGTTTTTCACATCATCTACAATTTGGTCCAGCTCCTCTTGTTTGTACGCATCGTTTTTCTCAACGAGTTCACTGACCGGCACACCGCCGACATTCGCGCGGCTCCAAACAGGAAGCTCTGTGTCGCCGTGCTCTCCGATAATATGCGCGTGCACGTTTTGAGGCGCTGCGCCAAAGTATTCGCTCAGCATGAAACGGAATCTCGCAGAATCAAGTGTTGTGCCGCTTCCAATCACCCGCTCTTTTGGCAGGCCGCTGAATTTCCATGTTGCGTAAGTCAGGATATCAACCGGATTTGTCGCGATTAAGAAAATGCCGTCAAATCCGCTCGCCATGACCTCACTGACGATGCCTTTGAAAATCTTCAAGTTCTTTTCTACTAATTCAAGGCGTGTCTCACCAGGTTTTTGGTTTGCTCCGGCGCAAATGCAGACAATATCAGCATCCTTGCAGTCTTCATATGTTCCGTAAGATGTTTTGACCGGTTGTGGCGCAAACGCCTTTCCGTGGTTTAAATCCATCACATCGCCCATTGCTTTTTCTTTATTTACATCAATGACCACAAGCTCATCTGTGATCCCTTGGTTAATTAACGCAAATGCATAACTGCTTCCAACAAAACCCGCTCCGATTAAAGCTACTTTATTTACATGTTTGTTCATCATTAATCATCCTTCCAGGGTATGTTTCTCTTTGATGTCTTTTTGTTTGTGAAGTATTTCACATTTATATTGTGCAACACTTCACAAACTTTTGCAAGAGAAAAGTTTTGTCTGATTTATGAACAAAAAAGAAACCATCATTGATGGTTTCTTTCGGTAAGTCCCGTCTAGCATTGCCCTCAATGAGGAAGAGAACCGCTTAAGCCCGAGTCATTATATAAACCATTTTGCACATAATCAAAGCCAGGCTGATTCTGACCGGGCACTTGGGCGCTGCCATTATTAAAAATCACTTTGGCGTTGGTTGTATCCGTGTCCACGGGCAGCGTCAGCGTGTAAATTCCATCTGCATTTTTAGTCATTGGTTTTCCAGGCCAAGATCCGGTCAATTCAATTGCCCGGCCCCCATCATGTTTATAGATATAAGCATTTACTTGGCTCCAATGATTCGGATTTTGATAGCCGATGGTTTTGGCCGAAGCTGGATCTCTTTTAACAAAGCTGTATTCCTCGGTCTTCGTTACCCCATCACTGTTCGTTCCTTTTAACATGATGGTGTATGTTTTGCCAAATGGATCTCCTTTTCCGATTGTGAATTGATCTCCATCCTTAAACGCTGTCTCTGGTCCATTATTGATTTGATAAACGGCTTTTGTTGTATTTGCATCTGCACGCAAGGTAATCGTCAGTTGATCATTGAAAGAATGTGTTACACCTGTTTTGTAATTCTCAAGGAAAACATGAGGCGCTTTTGCAATATCATCAGGATAAAGCACAGCCACAGATCTGGCATTGATCGTGCCTGTCAGTTTACCATCGTTCACTTGAAATGAACCCGCCCCAGCTTTATTATCATACCTGCCATTAGGCAATTTTGTTGGCGTATTGATAGAAACAGAGGAAGAACCTGTATTTGCCAGCACAACGCCATGTGAGCCGCGCTGATTCATAAATATCTGGTTGTTTCCATTCGGGTTCGAGAGTTCCTCAGGCTGTCCAGCCATCACATTGTGAAATCTATTGACCGCAGTGATAGCCTGATCTTCAAATAAAGCACTCCCGCGATCGCCTATTTGGCTTTTCCCCGGGAATCTCACACCATTTCCGCCTCCCTCAGGTCTAGAAAAGAAAAGAGGCGTACTGCCTGAACGAGAAGCTATCACCGCCCAGCCTAAACGGATATCATCATCGCTCATCCATGTCGACTCTTCATCATCATTGGCATACGTATCATGCGACTCTACCCATGTCACTAGCTTGTCCGCAGACACATCTGATGCATAGTGGGAGATATTCGACACGCCCAGATTACGATTCTTTAAAGCGGACCTTATGGAATGCCCATAGTTAGACGCTGTCACATTCATATAATTCGCATAGGCAGCATCTCTTGAGGCACTATCCTGCAGGATTTCTCCGTATTGGAACTCTGCAGATGTATTTGTGATATTCGGCCAAAATTGACTGCCGTAACTCCCATCATCCGGAAGCTCTATATGTTTGGCGGCATCAAATCGAAAACCGTCTGCCCCGTCATTCAATGCTCTTTCTAAGAAACGTTTCAAATAGGACTGTACTTGTGTATTTTGTGTATTCCAGTCATACAGCCCGAGCAATGAATTCTGCGTGACATCCCATCGATCAGACCAGTTTTTAATTTGTGTGTTTCCATGTGTCCAGTTTGGAATACTCTTAATCTCATTGGAAATCACGGCATAGTCACTAGTGGTATGATTGATGACCGCGTCAACAATGACCTTTATGCCATATTCTTCAGCGGCTGCACACATTTCTTTAAATTCTTGTTCAGTTCCTAAGTAACGGTTGCCAATTTGGTACGATGTCGGCTGATAGAGCCAGTACCAGTTCGACATGCTTTTATTTCCTTGGTTCCCTTCCTTTACTTGGTTAATCGGAGACGTCTGAATGGCTGTATATCCTGCATCATGAATATCCTTCATATTGTGTTTTAACGTATTAAACGACCAATTCCAAGCATGAAGAATGGTTCCGCTTTTGATCGATGGCGCTGTAAGCTCATTTGATTTGTTAGCCGTTTCAGCATTCGCAGCCGTTGGTCCTGCCAGAACCAAATGAAACAGCAATAAAAATCCAGCGAATAACGGCAGTAAAGAGGTTTTGAATCGTTTTGCAAACATTCTTGACACTCCTTATTTGATTTTTGAAGACTTACTTCGGAGTCAAAAATCCCTCTTACTTCATTCTTCCGCTTCCTCCTTTCAAACTGATGTGAAGACTGGAGAATTTTGTTAACGCTTACATTTTAAATTATCACAATCACTCTATCAAAACAACTTGGCAGAATACAAATCAATGTTCCTATAAAAAAAGCGGCCCGAAACTGTGAACGCTTCCCTCGCTTTCCAAACAAAAAAAGAAACCATCTATTTTTCAAGATGATTTCTTTTTTATTTCTTCTTTTACCGCTCTTCTGTAAGCCAGCTTCACAATCACATACCGAAGCAGAAACAGAACGCCGCCGCAGACGATAAAAAGAAGAATCATTTTCAGCCAAGCGAAGAATGTATGGGGAATCCCCCTGTCGTACATCGTAAGCACCACTACCGCAAAGGCGACCGCAATTGATTCTATTCGCTGCTGCTTCACCCGTTTTTGCAGTTCTTCTTTGGTGTCTATTCTCGGCATGAGCATTCCGGATGCCGCAGCCCTGATGCAGTAATATAAGATAATGATGAACAAAAACACAAGGCTTGCAGCCCATTCTTTAAACGGAAATTCAAACATAATGCCGCGGATGATCACATCAAGCAGCGCAAATGCTCCCGCTATCATCCCAATCTCCGACCAGATTTTTTGTTCTTTTTCTTTTACTCTCTTATTTTTCCCATTCACGCCTGAAAGTCTATTACGCAGATTATTCATGACCTTCCTCCCGCACTTTTACGAATGGCTTATGGCTTACATGTTACAATAACAGCCTGCGCTTCTGCAATGAATAACTCAAAAGCCCGCCGTACAAGCCGGCGGGCAGCAATCGTTAAAACGGCCCCCAATTGATCATGACGCCGATCACGATAAAGACAAGCCCGATCAAGAACCAAATCAGAGCAAGCGGCACCATAAACCGCAGCCACTTGACATACGGAATACCGCTGGCGGCAAGCACTGCCATGAGAACGCCGGATGTCGGGTTCACACAGTTGACGACCCCTTCTCCAAGCATAACTGCCTCCACTGCAACCTGTCTCGTGATTCCCATCAAATCAGCGAGCGGCGCCAGGATTGGAATAAATACAACGGCTTCGCCAGACCCTGAAGAGATGAGAAAATGAAGCAGCGCACTAGCGATATACATGCCGATTGCCCCGGCAATCGGGCTGAATCCGTCCAAAAGTGAAGCCAAAGCATTGACGACAGTATCGAGGAGCTTTCCATTTTCAAGGATAACGGAAATGCTTCGTGCCATCCCGACAATCAGCGCCCCGTATACAAGGCTTTGGCAGCCCGTAATGAAGGTTTTGGCAATATCGTTCGCCGCAAGCCCGCCTATTAAACCGGCAAGGACAGAAATAAAAATAAATGTCGCAGCCATTTGGGAATCTGACCAGCCAAGCTTCAAAGCGCCGTATAAAAATCCGACAAGTGAGAGTCCCGCCACAGCCAAAATCAGCTTATGGCGAACGGTAAACGGCACTGACTGATCTTCTTCTTTACCGGCTTCGCCCATTCCTGCCGCAGGGAACCAATCTGTTCCTAACACGCTGGCATCTTTTGATTTTTTTAATTTTCTCGTATACAAATAGATATAAATAATAGAAGACAGCAAAAAGCATATGTATATCACAACTCGCAGGCCGATTCCAGAAAAAAGAGGGAGCTCCGCGATTGATTGTGATAAACCGAGCGGTGACGGTGATAATATGGTGGAGTTAAATCCAGCGTAGCAGCCGATGTAAATAACAGCGGCTCCCGCGACTGCGTCCCATTTTAAGGATCGTGCCACAATGAGGCCTATGGGGATAAAACCGATAACTGAATTCACGACAATCCCGGTTGTTCCGAGAATGGAGAACAATGCGCCGACAATACAAATAAATAATAATTGCTTTGTGCGGAATTTGCTGATGACATTGTAAATCAGGCCATTGATGGCACCCGTTTTTTCTAGAATAGCAATGGTGCCGCCTGTGAATAAAATCAGAAAGATGATGGGTGCTGATCCAACCATTCCATCCTGTAGAGAAGTAAAAAAGCTGATCAAGCTGACCGGAGACTGTTCAATTGAATGATAGCTTCCTGGAACAGCGGTCGTGACATCCCCCTTCGTCACGCGGTCAAATTCACCTGCCGGCACAATATATGAAGCGATTGCGCAAATGAAAGCAATCATAAATAAGAGGACATAGGCGTCAGGCATTTTAAATGTCATACGTTTTTTCTTAGGCTGTGTTTCGGCTGCTGGCATACTCATATTTCGATCCATCCCCTCTGTTTGAAAATATTAATTATTCTGAAAAGTAGCAATATGTGCTATATTATATACAGCCTATCTTCCTGTTTCAATATAAATAAAGTAAAGAAGGTAAAAATTCATTCTGATAGAAGGAGGTATTTCTTACCATGCAAAAGCTTTCAGAAGACATGAAACAAACCATTATGGATATCTTCGAGCATCTGCACGCGAACCCTGAAGTCAGCTGGAAGGAATATGAAACAACTTCATTTTTGAAACAAAAGCTTGAGGATTTAGGGTGCCGGACGCGCACGTTTTCAGACTGCACCGGGGTTGTCGGCGAAATCGGCCCAGGCTCACCTGTTGTAGCGGTACGCGCTGATATTGACGCGCTGTGGCAGGAGGTTAACGGCACATTTCGCGCCAACCATTCCTGCGGACACGATTCACATATGACAATGGCATTGGGCACGTTAATGCTGCTCAAAAAACAACCTGAGCTTTCGAAGGGCACAATCCGTTTTATCTTTCAGCCGGCAGAAGAAAAAGGCGGCGGCGCCTTGAAAATGATAGAAGAAGGCGTGCTTGATGATGTCGACTATTTGTACGGCGTTCACGTCCGTCCGATTCAGGAAACACAGAACGGCCGCTGCGCTCCGTCTATTCTGCACGGATCAAGCCAGCACATTGAGGGAACGATCATCGGGGAAGAGGCTCATGGCGCCCGTCCGCACCTCGGGAAAAACAGCATTGAAATTGCGGCATTTCTTGTACATAAGCTCGGACTCATTCATATTGACCCGCAAATCCCGCATACCGTCAAAATGACAAAACTTCAAGCCGGCGGTGAAAGCTCTAACATCATTCCAGGAAAAGCATCGTTCAGCCTTGATTTGCGCGCACAGACCAATGAAGCCATGGAGGCGTTAATCGCCGAAACAGAAAGAGCCTGTGAAGCGGCCGCCGCTGCATTCGGCGCAAAAATCGAGCTGCAAAAAGAACACAGCCTTCCTGCAGCAACACAAAACAAAGAAGCTGAAGCGATCATGGCAGAAGCCATTACAGATATCATCGGGGCTGAGGGGCTTGATGACCCGCTTGTCACCACCGGCGGCGAGGATTTTCATTTTTACGCCGTGAAGGTGCCGAATCTGAAAACAACGATGCTCGGACTAGGCTGCGGGCTCCAGCCGGGGCTCCATCATCCGCACATGACCTTTGACAGAAATGCGATGTTCAACGGCATTCACATTTTAGCGAATGCCGTATTAAAAACTTTTCAAAAGGCTGATTCACCCGCTGCCGCTTACGTAAAATAACGCAAAAAAAGCAGCCTGACACAGGCTGCTTTTTTGATTACTTCTTCAAATCTTCAATTGAGTTGACATTTTTCATATATTGAGGAACAACAAGCCCCATCTTCACACCAGTCATACTGGTGCCAATATCATCATATTTGCCTTTATATTTAGCGGCGTATGCTTTATGGGTATTCGGCAGCCATGCGGAAAGGGATGCATCCGCACTTCCCGTCGCAATTGCAGTCCACATCGGCCCAGCCTCTACCTGAGTAAGTGTTACCTCATAGCCCAAGTCTTCTAAGACTTTGCCTATGACGTTTGTACTTGCAATCTCACTGTCCCACGCAACATAGGCAAGGTTGATTTTGTCTCCCTTCACCTTTTGAACGCCTTTTGTCCATTCGGCAATCTGATCCTTGTGTTTATTGACGTACTCAGCAGCAACTTTGGAAGGTTTCTCGCCTTCTTCCACCTTGATCATGATTTCGCCCATTTCGTCTTGCGTCCATTTAAACTGGCTCAGAAGCTTTGCGGCATTCGGCTGTTCTTTGCTGAAGCCTTTGCGTGTGATCGTATGGATTTCCTCTGCGCTGCCATAAGATTGTTTCGGATCATCGAGATATTTCAGCTTATATCTGGAGAACATCCAGTGCGGTGTCCATCCTGTAATGATAATCGGTTTCTTACGGTCGTATGACTTTTTAAGTGTAGCGGTCATCGCAGCACTTGACGCTGAAATCAATGTCCAGTCATTCAGGTCATAATCCTTCATCGCTTTGTCAGTCAGGGACATAATCCCTGAACCGGGGTCAATCCCGATGATGGTCTTATTCACCTGTTCTGCTGCGGATGCATTTTCATCGTTTTCTGAACCGCAGGCCGCAAGTGAGAGCGCCAGCATGGCGGAAACGCCGATGCCGATGATTTTTTTAAGCATCAGGCATTCCCCCTGCTTTTCTTCTTCACTTTAATATTTTGAGTAATACGGTCCAGGGTAATGGCAACGATAACGATGGCGATACCGGCCTCTACTCCGACCCCGGTTTTCAGCTGTGTAACGGCACTGTATACTTCAGAACCAAGTCCCGGTGCACCGACCATTGCGGCGATAACAACCATTGATAACGCAAGCATGATGCTTTGGTTAATTCCGGCCAAAATGGTTTTTGTCGCAAGCGGCAGCTGAACTTTAAACAAACGCTGAGCTGTTGTAGAACCGAATGCCTCAGTCGCTTCAATCAGATCCGCCGGCACTTGTTTAATACCGAGAACAGTCATGCGGATTGTCGGCGGCATCGCGAAGATAACAGATGCAACAACACCCGGCACAACACCGATGTTAAAGAAGAAAATCGCCGGCAATAGATATACGAAAGCAGGCATTGTCTGCATTAAATCAAGAATTGGCGTTACAATACGGCGAACCGTTTCTTTCTGGGACGCCCAAATTCCGATCGGAACTCCGACCACAATCGAAATAATCACAGATGTCAAAACAAGCGCCAATGTTTGCAGCATTGGGTCCCAATATCCTAAATAATCGATCAGGAGGAATCCAATCAATGTAAATAACGCAATTCCCCTTGTACTGATCCACCACGCAAGTGCGGCGAAAATAATCGTTAACAAAATAGATGGAATAAATCCAAGACCAGTGACAATTCCATTTACAAAAGCGGCCAATCCGTTTGCAATTCCGTCGAAGAATCCGCCAAACGTCATCGTAATCCAGTCAACAAAACGGTCAATGATATCTGCTAAAGGTATTCTAGGCAGTCTATCCATCTTACTTCACCTCCTGTGCAGAAGGATCTTGAGTTTGTCCGTCAGTGCCTTCAGCATTGATATACTCGTTATTGCCGGCAAGTGCGCCAATCAGCGCGCCTCTTACGACAATCCCTTTCATTCTTTGCTTCTCATCTACAACCGCAATTGGAATATTCGCGTCAGACACAACGTCAAAAATCTCTGTCAGATACGTATTCTCTGGTACAGTCGTAAATTCTGTATTCAAGATGTCTTGAAGTGACAAATCAGACTCAGCCGCTTTTTTCGCATCAGACGCATAGATAACACCTAACAATTTCTTTTGTTTATCCACTGCGTAAATCGAAGAAATTCCAAGGTTTTTCATCAGCGTCAATGCTACGCGAGGCCCTTTATCAATCCGCACTGTTTCAGCGCGTTTCATAATGTGGCCTGCTGTGAGGACTTTAGACAAATCAACATCCTCGACGAATTTTGCAACATATTCGTTAGATGGATTCATCAAGATTTCTTCAGGCGTGCCAATCTGAACGATGTTACCGTCCTTCATTAGGACAATTCTGTCGCCGATCCGCAACGCTTCATCCAAGTCGTGCGTAATAAAGATAATTGTTTTTCCAACATTATCGTGAAGATCAAGGAGCTCATCCTGCATATCTTTACGAATCAATGGATCAAGCGCACTGAACGCTTCGTCCATCAGAAGGATGTCAGGATCATTCGTCAACGCGCGGGCAAGGCCGACACGCTGCTGCATCCCGCCGGAGAGCTGGTCTGGATATTGATGTTCAAATCCTTCGAGCCCGACGAGCTTAAGAGACTCAAGCGCTTTTTGCTCCCGCTCTTGTTTGTCTACGCCTTGAAGCTCCAGTCCGTATTCTGTGTTTTCAAGTATCGTTCTGTGCGGGAACAGAGCGAACTTTTGGAAGACCATGCTGATTTTTTTCCGGCGGACTTCCCGGAGCTGGTCTTTTGACATATTTGTTATCATGTCACCATCAATGTAAATACTTCCGGCAGTCGGTTCAATAAGCCGGTTTAACATCCGTACTAAAGTTGATTTACCGCTCCCTGATAGACCCATGATGACAAATATCTCACCATCATATACTTCAAAATCTGCCTGATTAACCCCAACGGTTGATCCGGTTGCTTTCAGGATCTCTTTTTTTGTCTTTCCGTTGGCAAGCATTTGAACTGCCTTCTTTGTTTGTTTTCCAAAAATCTTAGAGACTTTCTCGACTTTTATCTTAATTGGTTTCTCATCTACACTCATATTTTCCCTCCATATTAAGCAATCTTTATTACCGTAACATTTATGTAACTCCCCGCACAAACAGCATATTCTCTTTTATTCTGTACCATTTCTTTATAAACATCCATGTGACCACATAATCTTATTTATGCTTCTAAATGCTCTGTAATCCTCCTATATGATTGTATTTTACGGGTGATTTTTCGCCTATCTTTAGTTGAAAACGCTTTTATTGGAATTGAATTCCTCCTTCCTCTTATGACTTCCTGCTCCTTTACTGGAAAAATAAGTTGCTTTTTTAACACCCATTATGTATTATAGTTTCATGACTATGAAACAATTAGATGATCAAATCAGAGCGCAAATTTTTAAAGCACTGTCTGATGAATCAAGGCTTGCCATTATTCGTACGCTTTATGTCAGCGGAAAAGAACTCAGCTGCGGTGAAGTAGGTGAAAAGTGCAATATTGTCAAAACCACGGCATCTTATCATTTTAAAACGCTGCGTGAAGCGGGATTGACGGCAACTCGGAAAGATTCGCGGACAAAATACGTCAGTCTGCGTGAAGACACATTTCAAACTTACCTGCCTGGCTTTTTGGAAACCCTCTAACAAAGGGTTTTCTCTATACATATCTGTTTTATAGTTTCAAAGTTATAAAACAATAGGAGTGATAAAATTTGAATCGCATTTGGCTTTTCTTCAGTGTCATGTTTGTCATTGGCACGGATACCTTTTTGCTTTCGCCGCTTCTCCCCCTTTTACAGGATCAGTTTCATGTTTCTACTGATTTGTCAGGCTGGATGGTCAGTGCTTATGCACTCGGTTATGCGCTCTTCGCTTTCATTGCAGGCCCAATCTCAGACCGGCTGAACAGGAAAACAGTCATGCTGTGGGGACTTGCAGGCTTTATCGTATCCACGTTTTTATGCGGCATCGCTCCCTCTTTTGCCGCCATGTGCCTGTTCCGTTTTGCCGCAGGCGTTAGCGCTGCGTTTGTGACGCCTCAAATTTGGGCGTCCATCCCAGTCATTGTCCACCCTTCTCAGATCATAAAAGGCATGGGGATTGCGACAGCAGGTTTGGCCGCTTCACAAATGCTCGGACTTCCTATTGGAGGGTTTCTCGCTTCCTTTACATGGCATACGCCATTTTTCGTTTTGTCAGCGTGCTCGCTTATTCTTCTATTGATCCTGGCGGCGGTCATGCCTGATATCCGACCTTCTGAACAATTGATACGCCCATCAATTGTAAACCCCTATCGGGAGCTTTTTTCATTGCCGAAAACATCGGTTATTCTGCTTGCCTATTTTCTGTTTCAAACCGGAAACTTCGCTTCGTTCAGCTTTCTGGGTACTTGGCTTTCCGCAGATTATCATTTAACCGTGTCACAAATTGGCGCAGCTATGCTTGTACTCGGACTGGGAAATATGCTCGGGAGCCTTATCGGCAGCCGGGTTTCAGAAAAGCTGGGCATGTTTAAAACACTGATCAGCGGGATGCTGCTAATGGGCGCTCTCTATTTCGCTCTTCCGTTCTTTCCAAACTTGTTTTTTGTAGAAGCCGGCTTTTTTCTCACGTTCTTTACAGCTGGCATCATCTTTCCGTTAATGATGAGTGTCTTTCAATCCATTGCACCAAATGCGCGAGGAACCATCGCTTCCCTTTCCAATGCCGCTATGTATGCCGGAACCACTGTCGGTACAAGTATTGCAGGTTTTTTATATCAAAGCACACAGCATTTCGGAGCTGTCACAGGATTTACTGCCATTCTGTTCATACTTTCTATGACGCTCTACCAAACAATCAGTAAAACCGGGAAACGCCAATCCGCAGCCCGGGCGCAATTGTAAAAAAAAGCACCTCATTCAAGAGGTGCCTCAGATTGTTGACAAAATCCTAAAATGGTTTTCATTTTAGGATTTTGTCATCTTTTCAGCGTGATTGAAAACCCTTGAAGTCTAGGAAGGACGAGCATAGGAGCGGACATTCACAGGATGTGATGACGACGGCGTTTAGGCAGGACGCCTGAGAATTTAGCCGTTGATCCACTTCGCATTGAGCGCCGAAGCGCAGTCCTGACAACGAATGCGAGGGTTTGTCGACACGCTGAAAGCACCTCTTTTAAGAGGTGCTTTTCCTATTCTAGCTCAGTTTGTTTCGTTTCTTTCCCCATAATCAAAATACAAGCAACCGCGAGTAAGATTGCAATGCAAAAGATTGAAAAGATGACCGAAAACGAAATATGACGGGCTGCCAGGGTTCCGACGAGCAAAGGCCCGAAGATGCCGCCGATTCTTCCAAACGCTGCTGTCGTTCCTGAACCTGTTGCTCGAATCGCAGTCGGGTATTGCTCCGGGGTATAAGCATACAGCACGCCCCACGCACCGAGATTGAAAAACGATAACAGCATTCCAGCCGTAAGCAGAAGACTTAAGGAATCCGCCGTTCCGAAGAAATAGGCGCTTCCTGCTGTACCAATCAAGTAAATGACGAGTATCCACTTCCGGCCTGCTTTTTCAATCAGCCAGGCGGCAGAGAAATAGCCCGGTAGCTGAGCAAGCGTCATCAGCAGGACATATTCAAAGCTTTGAATCATGCTGAAGCCTTTCAGCAGCATGACACTCGGCAGCCATAAGAACATGCCGTAATAAGAAAACACCACACAGAACCAAACGATCGACAGCATTACGGTCGGCCGTATATACTGTCTTGCCCAGACGCTTTTTATATTCTCCCACACCGACCTCTTTTTGGCAGAAAGCGATTCATATTTCGGCGAATCAGGCAGACTCGTCCGCAGGTACAGCGCATAAAAAGCAGTCAGCGCAGTTAACAGAAGGGCAGCCTGCCAGCCGAAACTTGGTATCACAAAGTAAGAAATCAAGGCCGCTGCGAGCCAGCCCACGGCCCAAAAGCTTTCCAAAAGCACAATCACTCTGCCCCGCTTTTCAGGCACAACCGCTTCCGAAACGAGTGTTGAAGCGACTGGAAGCTCGCCGCCAAGTCCCATACCAATCACGAAACGAAGGATTAGAAATGCCGATAAGCTCGTCACAAAAGCGGAGATGCCGCTTCCGATGGAAAAGCATAAAAGGGTGATGATGAACACTTTTTTGCGGCCGATTCGATCAGCAAGCAAACCAAACAAAAACGCACCCGCAGCCATGCCGATGGAATTGACGCTTCCGATCCATTTCATTTCCTCGGGCGACAGATTCCACTCTACATGGAGCGCGGCGATAATAAACGATAATATTCCGACATCCATTGCATCAAACAGCCACCCCAAACCGGCGACGCCCAGCAGTTTACGCTGGGATATAGGCTGTTGTTTTCCCATTGCCAACACCTCTGATATGCAAAATGATTACCGTTTAAGTTTACACCTGTCTTTACACATTGTCATTAACTAAATGATGTAAATGAAAAACCCCGCTTATGTTCCACAAGCGGGGTTTTTATTATTGCTGCAATGCTGCTTTTTTAATATTATCCTGAAGCTGTGCAATTCGTTTCGCGCCGTCTTCGCGGAGGCGTTTGTTTTCTTCCTCGATTTGTTTTGTTTCCTGCATGCCGCTGACAATGGTGTTCCAAGACGATTCGATCGTTTCAATATCTATGCTCGGTCTGCCGGCCATTCTGGCAATTTCAACACTTTGGCTCGAGATGTTTTCAGCATTTCGTTTCAGCATCTCGTTTGTCCGGCGGTCAAGCTCGCTCATGGAATCAGCCACAAGCTTTTGCCGCTTTACCGTAACAGCCTGAATAATGCCGTTTTTGAAAATCGGAATGGTAATGATAAACGCGGAGTTGATTTTCCCGATCAGCTTTGCATTTCCTCGCTGCAGGAGACGGATTTGAGGTGCGGTTTGAAGCGCCACCATCCGTGCCATGTCCAGATCATACACCCGTTCCTCAAGCGCCTGAATGCCGTTGCGCAACGTATCGAGCTGCATTTGCGCCAGCTGGTTCCCGCTTGCCGCTTTTTCCTCATATGAAGGAAGGATCGACTGCATCTCTTCCAGTTTCATCTGCCCGGCAACGACGTATTTTTCAAGCTCCATATAGTATTTGATATTGTTTTCATACATTTCATCGAGCGTGTAGTTCGTCTTCGTCATCTCATCTTTGTATTTTGAAATCTCAACGTGGATTTTTTCAATCTCTCCGCCAAGTGTCTGATACTTTTTAAAGATTTTTTCAATCATGCTGCCGCCGCGTTTGAAAATTTTCGCCATTAATCCCTTTGGCTCATCAAAATCATTTTTGTCGAAGCGGTCCATGATTTTCCCAAGCTGAGTCAGCATTGTGCCGGAGTCTGTCACGCTTGTTGTTTTCATCATCCCCAAGATGCGGTCAGAGAACTTGGATATTTCAACGGCCGGCTCCTTGCCATACTCAAGCAGCTCCATTTGGTTTTTGACGTCAATTTGTTGAGCAAGCCGCTTTACTTCTGGTTCCTGACGGAGCTGAAGACGAATATCGTCAGCTTTTTGCTGGGAAATCTCTTCATTTTTATCGAGAACAAGCGGATTTTGATTTTCTGTTGTCATGCTTTTCTTCTCTCCTTATTTTTGGGTAATGGTTCTGAAGAGCCTTTTTACAAGCGAAGGCTCTTTGTAGTCCTGCTGAAACACCATGTCGTCCAGCCAGTGGATATCATACTGGTCCTCTTCAATAAACTGCTCAATATCTTGGTGTCCGGGCGGATTATAAGTGATGATATCGATTCCGATTTCATTCAGGAACAGCAGGGCGGCAGCATCCGATCGCGTGAGTCCGCCGCTCATTTCCGTATGATATAAAACGAGTTTCGGAACGGTTTGCGCATAGTCGAACATTTGAATCAATTTCAGCAGATTAGCAGGCAGGTTTGTTGTTTGTTTAAACAAATAGATTTGAACATCCTTGACTTGTTCCTGATGCAAAGCCTTAAGCCGCGGGTGCCTGCACATTCTCGAAATCGTTTTGGCAATGGCAGTCTGAACGCCCGCCGGCAGCTGTTTGTACTGCCACACATTGCTTGCCATCAGCTTGTCCGGATCAATGTTCCCTTCTTGATCAAGTGCGTGGCTGTAGTGAAATTGATAGTTCGACTTTATTTCTTCTGTAAATGGAAAGCTTCTTACCATTTCTGTTTCCTGATAATCCGCTAGAGTATGAAGCCTGTTCCAATATTCCTTATTGTCTTTCGACACGCCCATAATTTTGGCGAATACATTCGGAATCTCAATTGAATGTTTATCTGCTTTGAAATTCGGCCGAATAAAGGCGCGTTCTTTCGTGATTAAAAACAATTCATCATAGGTCGTTTTCAGCGTAACGGACACCGGTGTGTGATCTCTGAACTGCCACGGCTTATACAGCATGGATTCCTCGTGATTCAGCACATGTTCAATTTCCTTTGTTGAGCGGTAAGCCACTGTTGATTTCCGGTCTGGTTTTTCTTTCGGAAACGGCTGAAGCTCCGAAACATCCGGGAGCTTTTCCGTAAAACCGAGCTCCTGCTTCGGGTCGACAAGCGCCAGCTGATCCGTTCCCGCCGGATGGAACAGTAGTACATCACAGCCGACTAGCATCAGATAATATAAGAAATAGAGCTGGCTTTTCGTCGCATCTCCATACCAAACAACCTTCGGCATCTCCCGCTCTATATCGGTTTTTTCAAGCCAAGGGTTCAGATGGTTTAAGGAAAACTTCGAGACATCAAGCAGCACTCTGCGAAAATCAGGATGATTCAGCCCCTTTTCATGACTGTCCGCAAAGGTATGTAAAAGCGTCATCAGCGCTTTTCTTAAATGGCGGTGCATCAGGGGATTTGAGTGCTTCGCAATCAGCTTTTCCCCGTCCAGAAAGGCAACAAAGCGGCTGACTGACAGCCCTTTTTCTTTCTGATTGATGGAATGAATATGCTGAAGCTTTTGAAATGTTTCCGGTTCGATTGTTTTATCAAGCGTTTCACTCAAAATCGTTATGCGGTCGTTTACAGACAGCTCATACAGCTCGTTATAGTAGTCCGTCTCATCAATAGGCGTGCCCAATATCTGACCGGCAAGACGAGAAAAAGAAAGGCCTTGTGCAGTTTCATAGTGATCCCGCTCCGGCAATGGCTGAAACAGCAGGCTTTTCCAATCGCCATCAGCCGGAAGTGCTTTATGAATGGTTAGTTCTTCTTGTCTCATCATATCCTCCTTTCCGGTTTGTCATTGAACGATATTTCGGTAACAAAAAAGGAAGGACATTGAACCTCCCTCCTTGTTTTGTTTTATTCTTCTTTTGAAGCGGCTGTTTGTTCGCGCACCTGCTTTTGTTTATTGATGTAGTGAATAATCAATGTTACCGCAAATGCAGCGATAATGATGATGAAGAATACGGAGTGCGGCATTTCGTAATGGAAAGCGCTCCCCGCCATTTTCAGCGCGATAATGCCGATTAAGACGAATGCTGTGTTTTCCAGCTCAGGAATTTTATCAATCAGCACAAGGAACACTTTTGCCACTGTACGCATCATTAAAATACCAAGCATACCGCCGATCAGAAGCACCCATACTTTTTCAGATACTGCAAACGCGGCCAGGATGCTGTCCACAGAGAAGGCAAGATCCATTAATTCTACTGAAATGACAGTCGCCCAGAAGATCCCGAACGTGCGGACCATCCAAGAGTTTTTCTTCATGCCGTCCGCTTCCTCTTCTTTTTCGCCTATCCAGAAGTGCTTAATGACGAGCCAAGCCAGGTAAAGCGCGCCAAGGACCTTGATCCACCAGAATTTAATGAGAAGCATACCGAGCCCGATGAAAATAAACCTGAAAATATAAGCTCCAAACAAACCATATGTTAACGCTTTTTTCCGCTGTTTTTCCGGCAGGTGTTTAACCATGACCGCAAGAACAAGCGCGTTATCGGCCGATAAAAGGCCTTCCAGAACAACAAGGGAACCGATCAAACCCCAAGAAACAGGATCAGTCAGAACTTCCCCCCACATTTTCCAATCGAAAAATGAAGCATACGTAGACAAAATATGATGTAAAAAGTCCAAGTTTTTTCCTCCTATTAATTTGAAACGGTGACTTCTCTATTTGTCACTCGCTTACACTTGCAAACCGTAATTCCGGCACAATGCAGCCAGCCCGCCGGAAAATCCGCTGCCGATCGCATTGAATTTCCACTCGCCGCCGTGTCTGTAAAGCTCACAAACGACAACAGCTGTTTCAATGGAGAAGTCTTCTCCCAAATCGAAGCGAAGAAGCTCATTCTGCGTTTCTTCATCCACAACGCGGACAAATGCATTGGAAACTTGTCCAAAGTTTTGGCTGCGTGCTTCAGCGTCGTGAATGGTCACTGTGATGCCGATTTTCTCAATGTGAGCAGGGATTTTTGAGAAATCAACGATAATCTGCTCATCATCTCCGTCGCCCTCACCCGTGCGGTTGTCACCCGTATGGATGACACCGCCGCTCGGATGTTCAAGGTTATTATAGAAGACGAAATCGAGATCATTTACGCAGTTATCATGCGCATCAACTAAAAAGGCCGAAGCATCCAGGTCAAAATCGTCTCCGCCGGAGTACTTGTTTGTATCCCAGCCTAAGCCGATCACCGCTTTTGTCAGTCCCGGATTTGTTTTTGTTAAATCAATGCGCTGTCCTTTTGATAATTGAATGGCCATACTGCCTCTCTCCTTTCTGCTCTTCGTATTTGTCTTAACCGACTTGCAAACCGTAGTCTGTTGCAATGCGGGCAAGGCCGCCTTGGTAGCCTGAGCCGATTGCGGAGAATTTCCACTCGCCGTTATGTCTGTAAAGCTCCCCTGCAATGATTGCCGTTTCAATAGAGAAATCTTCTGCAAGATCGTAACGGATGAGCTCTTCATTTGTTTCTTCATTTACGATGCGGACAAACGCGTTTGATACTTGTCCAAAGTTTTGGCTGCGCGCTTCTGCATCGTGAATGGTAATAACAAATGAGATTTTATCAATGTTTGCCGGTACAGCGCTGAGATTTACTTTTACATTCTCATCGTCGCCTTCGCCAGCACCAGTCAGGTTGTCGCCTGAATGAACGACTGAACCGTTGCCGCCTTCAAGCTGGTTGTAGAAAATAAAGTCGTTTGGAGATGCGCATTTGCCTGCAGCGTCTAACAGAAACACACTTGAGTCAAGATCAAAGTCGTGCCCGCCGTCATACTTGTTCGTATCCCAGCCTAAACCGACAACAACCTTTGAAAGACCCGGATTTGTTTTTGTTAAATCTACTTTTTGTCCTTTTGCCAATGAAATTGTCATGTTTCATCCACTCCTTTTCTTTTATACGTATCTGCTGATAATATCTTCTAATCTCGTATCGTTTGTGCCCTCACCGATCGCCGCAAACTTCCACTCACTGCCGCTGCGGTAGATTTCTGCTGTAATCAGGCTTGTTCTGCCGGCATAATTGTCTCTCAAATTGTACTTGAGCATTTCTTCATGATGAGATTGATCAACTACGCGGATAAACGCATTTTGAATCATGCCGAAATCTTGTTTTCTTCTGACACAATCGTAAATGTTTACTACAAATACAAGCTTATCGATGTTTGCAGGCACTTTATCTAAATCTATCATAATTTGCTCGTCATCGCCCGCACCGTCACCCGTCAGGTTGTCGCCTGTATGCTGTACACCGCCGCAGCGGCTTTTCAGGTTGCCGAAATAAATCAGGTTTTTCTTATCGGTAAATTTTCCGTTTTCCAGCATCAGCACTGAAGCGTCACAGTCGATATTCGGACCGCCTCCGCCAAGCAGTTTGCTGAAGAATCCTCCGCCTGAGGACACTGGGTCCCAGCCGAGACCGACCATCAATTTTGACAGACCGGCTTTTCCTTTTGTTAAATCAATTCGTTGACCTTTTTCTAAAGAAATTGCCACACGATTCACTCCTACTCATCGAAATGTGAGGATAGTCACATTTATTTTTACGCTCACAAGGAAAATAAGCCGTAAATTACTAATATATACGTTTGTTATTATATCAAAGTTTCGTAAAAGTTAAGAATAATTGACGAAAAACCTCGAAAAAAAACTTCCATATTTGATATATGATTTGCAAATGCTATAAAGTGCGCTTCTTAAACAAACCATTTGACGCGGGCAAGTCATTTTGCCTATTCTGGTGTCACCATCTAAAAACAGACAGAAAGGAAGCGGCCTTTTGATTCATTTAAGCATACTTGATCAGGCACCTGTTTCTAAAGGAGAAAGCCCTGTGACAACTCTTCAGCATTCGGTTGAGCTTGCCCAATTAAGCGAAGAGTGGGGCTATAAGCGTTATTGGTTTGCCGAGCATCACAGCACGAAAGGACTGGCAAGCACAGCGCCTGAAATCATGATCGCCCGCATCGCAGCACAGACAAACACAATTCGTGTCGGATCAGGCGGCGTGCTTCTGCCCCAATACAGCCCATTTAAAGTGGCTGAAACCTTTCGCCAGCTTGAGGCCCTGTATCCAAACCGGATTGACCTCGGCGTCGGTCGTTCTCCCGGCGGCACGACAAAAACCAGGCTTGCATTAACGGACGGGGTGAAAAAAAGCTTAACCGAATTTAACAGACAGCTGCAGGATGTCTCTTATTTTCTAACAGATTCCCTTCCTCCCGACCATCCGTATGCCGGAATCAAAGCGGCGCCCCTTATTGGCACGGCACCCGAGCTATGGGTGCTCGGTCTTGGTGAAAACAGCGCAAGACGCGCGGCGCACCAGGGGATTGGATATGTATTTGGGCATTTCATTAATCCCGAGCGAGGAGAAAATGCATTCCGCATCTACCGGGAAAGCTTTCGGCCCTCAGCCCATTTTTCGAATCCGTCCGCACTGTTTACGATTTTTGTCATTTGCGCAAAAACAGATGAAGAGGCAGAAGAACTCGCATTAAGCCAGGATTTGTGGCTTCTTCGCGTCGGAAAAGGCTTGGACAGCCGCGTGCCAAGCATCGAGGAAGCGAAAGCCCATCTCTATACAGCGTCCGATAAAAAACTCATAGAAGAAAACAGAAAGCGGATGGTGATCGGTTCTCCAACCACTGTCAAACAACAGCTGTTAGACCTCACAGGCCGCTATGAAACAAATGAAATCATGGTTCTGTGCAATGTGTTTGATTTTGAGGCGAAAAAAGAATCGTATGAGCGCCTTGCCGGATTGTTTCTATAAAAAAAGCAGTTTTCCCTGGGGAAAACTGCTTTTCATGTTATCGGCGCCTTTTTTTGCGCTGAGCTTCTTTTTTGATAAACGTCCAAACTCCCTGAACTGCAAATCCGATTAATAGCAAAACGATCAATAGCAGGGTAATAGACGGACCTGGCGGCGTCCCGAGCTGATAGGACGATGTCAGTCCCGTAAATACACTGAATAACGAAATGAGTATGGCTGTAATGAAAACCATGTTAAAGCCTTTTGCAATTCTGATGGCGAATGCTGCCGGCAATACGAGCAGGGCCGAGACAAGAAGGACCCCGATGATCGGAATAATGACTGAAATCGCAAGGCCTGTGACAATACTGAATGACAACGAGAGAACGTTTGTATTGATTCCTGATGTTTTGGCTGTTGCTTCATCAAACGTCAGCAGGTAGAGCGGCCTTCTCAGTACGATAAAATAAAGCAGGATCAGCAGTGTGATAATACTGATAATATAGACCTGCTGCTGGTTTACTGTCACAAGCGATCCAAATAGGTATTGATCGATGCTCATATTGGCTGTGCCTTTGGAAAGGCTGATTAAAAACATCGCGAAGGACAAACCAGCTGCCATCAAGATCGCAATGGACACTTCTGAATAAGTCCGATACGCCCGCCGCATGTATTCAATTCCGATTGCGCCGATGGTCACGACGACTATGCTTGCTGCGGTTACATTGGTGCTGAGAAAAAAGCCGATGGCAACACCTGACAATGAGATATGTGAAAGTGTGTCAGCCATTAAGGCCTGTCTTCTGAGAACGAGATACACTCCTAGTATCGGAGCCATGACGGCGATCATGCCGCCTGCTAGAAAAGCTCGTCGCATGAATTCCAAGTCAAACATTTCCATCCGCCTTTTTCTCCTCTCTCTAATCGAATCACTTTATCTAAAAATTGCTGTACTTCGTTTTGTTCGTGAGTAACCATCACAACTGTGCGGTTGTGATTTTTCACTAGGTGATGCATAAATTCGTAAAATCCTTTTCTGCTGTCGTAATCAACAGCTGTCGTCGGTTCGTCCAGCATCAGCAGATCCGGGTTGCTGGCAAGCATTCTGGCGATACAGATTTTCTGTTTCTGTCCGCCTGATAAATCACCGATTTTACGATGGCGGAGCTCCCACATTTCCACCATTTTCAGTGCTTTTTCTACTTCAAGATGATCTTCTTCATTTAAACGTTTAAACCATTTCCCTTTTGTATAGCGGCCTGACTGAACAAGCTCCAGCACCGTGCTCGGAAAGCCGGCATTAAATGAAGAAATTTGCTGCGGGACGTACCCTATGGTCAGGCGTTTCCCTTCTGTATTCCTTTTACTGATCGTCACTGTGCCTTCCCACGGTTTCAGCATGCCGAGCATTACCTTTATGAGCGTCGATTTAGAGGCGCCGTTTGGTCCAGTGATGCCGACGAACTCACCGCTTTCAATATCAAGTGATACTTTATCTAAAACAGGCGTATGGGAATAGCCGAAAACGATATCTTTCAATGAGACGAGATTCATGTTAATCTTCCTTTCTCACAAAGAAATAGTGTGCACCCTCCGGCGCACACTATCTTATGATTTAACCAATAGTGAATCTTTCAGGGCATCGAGATTTTGTTTCATAATGTCGATATACCCTAAACCTTTATCCTGTTCTTCTTTGCTCAAGCCTTCCAGTGTATTCAGCACTTCTGTCTTCGCGCCGATTTCACTGGCGAGCGTATCTGCGACCTTTGAGGATGCAATTTCTTCAAAGTAAATGACTTTTACATTATGTTCTTTGGCATATGTTTTCAGCTTTGCCAAGCTGGCTGCAGTCGGTTCTTGGTCAGGTGAAAGCCCTGCAATCGGAACCTGCTTCAAGCCGTATTCTTTTGCCAGATAGCCAAAAGCTGTATGCTGCGTGATAAATTCTTTTTTCTCCGCTTTTTTTGCGGTTGTACGATATAGTTTATCAAGATCCTGCAGTTTTGCAATATATTCTTTACTATTTTTCTCATAGTATTCTTTGTTATCCGGGTCCTGCTTCACGATTTGCGCCGTAATATTTTTAACTTCCTTCTGTGCCAGAACAGGGCTGAGCCATACGTGAGGGTCCATTGCATGACTGTGCTCATGCTCCCCATGATCATGCTCTTCGTGTTCTTCTTCAGAGCCTTCCATTAAATCAATGCCTTTGCTTGCATTAACGAAAACGGCATGGCCTTGGCCCATGCTTTTTTCAGTTGATGGAACCCATGTCTCCATGTATTCACTATTATAAACGAACAAATCAGCATCCTGAATGTTGGCAATGTCTTTCGGCGTCGGTTCCCAATCATGCGGTTCAACGGAAGATGGGATTAACAGATCCACATCGCCTTTGTCTTTTACAATTTGTTTTGTGAATTCATACATCGGGTAGAACGTTGTGACAACGTGCAGTTTATCACCCTTTGAATCCGCCGACCCTTTTGTTGATGAGTTGCCGCATGCTGCAACTAATAAAAAGCACGCTGCAATCACAAACAAACCGCTCCATTTTTTAAACATATCGTATATCCCCTCTTTTTCAGTAACTTTAAATCAAAATGATAACGATTTTGTAATCCTATATCATAATAAACCGAAGTCATTACGTTTTGCAAGAATAAATTTCATTTTCATTTATTCTTCCCGCCTGCAGAGCGAATATATGTACTAAAAAAACCCGGCTAAGAATGCCGGGCTACTTAAATCATTAGTTTGTTTTGTCCAGAAGATAAACCCTGCTCTCATAAGGCCGGAACACCATTTCGTCAGCAAGATCATCGTTGTTATAATTGCTGAGAAGCAGAGAGGCCTGAGCTTTGCCGCAGTTCTTAGGCCACTGAAAAACAGCCTGCTCTTTTGAAAAATTATTGACCGACAAAAGCTGCTGTTTACTGTTTTCTCTCATGTATACAAACAACTGCGGATCGTCCGGAAGCAAAAGATCAAAGCTCCCTTTCATGAGGTCAGCGTACTGCTTTCTCAGGCTGATCAGCTTTTTGTAATAGATTAAGACCGAATCAGGATCTCCCTGCGCTTCCTCCACATTGATTGCGGTGAAGTTCGGATTGACCTTCAGCCAAGGCGTGCCGTCAGTAAATCCGGCATTTTTGCCGCTGTTCCACTGCATCGGGGTCCGGGCGTGATCCCGGCTTTTGGCTAAGATCGATCTCATCACATCATTTGGATCATAGCCTTTTTCAAACACCCGTTTATGATACATATTGATCGTTTGGATATCTTTGTAGTCTTCAATCCGGGTAAACGGCGCATTTGTCATCCCGATTTCTTCTCCCTGATAAATATACGGCGTGCCCTTCATAAAATAAAGTACGGTTGCCAGCATTTTCGCTGATGTTTTACGGTATTCCCCATCGTCTCCGAATCTGGACACAATCCGGGGCTGGTCGTGGTTGCACCAAAACAATGTATTCCAGCCTTGATGTTCAAGCTTCTTTTGCCATTTTGTCAAAACCGATTTTAAATCAGAAAGCTCAAGGGGCTTCAAATCCCAATGTTCTTTTCCGGGCTGCTGATCAAGCTCCATATGCTGAAAGTGAAAAATCATATTCAGCTCATGCATATCTGTTCCCGTATATTTCAGGCCTTCTTCCGGTGTGACACTGCCGACCTCTCCGACAGACATGACATCATATTGAGAAAACACTTCATCTGTCATTTCTTTTAAATAGTCATGGATTCTTTCGCCATTTGGCTGAAAGGGCCTCGGCTCTGCCTGCTGATTGATATAGTCCTCATACGAAGGAAGATATTCTTTCTTAGAAATGAGATGGAGCTGATCAATTCGCAAACCGTCGACCCCTTTATCGAGCCAAAATTTCATCATGTCATACACCGCCTGGCGAACTTCGGGATTTTCCCAGTTTAAATCAGCTTGTTTGACGGCATTCATATGGAGATAGTACTCTCCGGTGTGCTCTTCGTATTGCCAGACCGGGCATCCATAGTCTGAGAGCCAGTCCGTCGGCGGGCCGTTCTTTGTGCCGGGACGCCAATAATAATAGCTGCGGTATTTACTGTTTTTGTCCAGCTCCGCTTCTTTAAACCACGGATGCTCGACCGAGGTGTGATTTAACACAAAGTCCATCACCAGCTTTAATCCCCGCTGATGCACCTGGTCCAGCAGCTCGTGAAAATCGTCCATTGTTCCGTAAGAATCCATAATCGCCTTATGGTTTGTCACATCATAGCCGTAATCAACATTCGGAGAAGGATAGATCGGGCAAATCCAAATCACATCTGCCCCGAGCTCCTTTATGTAGTCAAGACGGGAAATAATCCCCCGCAAATCCCCAATTCCGTCTCCATTGCTGTCCTGAAAGCTTCTCGGGTAAATTTGGTACACCACTGCATCCTTCCACCAGTCTGTTTTCATCCCGCAATCCCCCTGTTTTGTCTTCTATTCAAGCTGAGATGGATAAAGTGTCATTCCGCCGTCGACGAAAAGTGTTGTGCCGGTCACATAGCTTGCTTCCTCAGATACGAGCCAAGCTGCTGCTGCCGCCACTTCTTCAGGCTTTCCGAAGGCTTTCATCGGAATTTTTTTCAATTGTTTTTGCCTGCTCTCTTCCTTTTTCGTATCAACATTTGATTCTGTGGCAATGGTGCCGGGCGCTATCGCATTGACGCGGATTCCCTTATCCGCATAATTGAGCGCCAGCGTTTCCGTCATCATCTTGATGCCGCCTTTGGATGTGGAATACTGAACATTTACAGGGCGCGGAATCTGCTGATGAACACTTGAGATATTCAGCACATTGCCCTTGATATTGTTTTTCATCATGTGGTTAAGTGCTGCTTTCGCTCCCAGAAAGGTTCCGGTAACATTGACATCAATCACTCTCTGCCAATCTTCAAGACTCATCTCATGCGGCATCGCCTCAACGCCGTTAAAACCGGAGTTGTTTACCATCACATCGAGCGTGCCGAAATGCTCTAAAGCTGTGTCCAAGAGCGCCTGAATCCCCTCTTCTTTTGACACGTCCGCCTCAACTGCGACGGCTTTCCCTCCGTTCTGCTTAATGATTTCCAGAGTTTCATCGGCTCCAGACGGGTCGCTGTGGTAGTTTACAACAACATTCATTTTCTCCTGTCCGAACCGTTCCGCAATGGCTTTCCCGATTCCTTTTGAAGACCCTGTCACAATCGCTGTTTTTCCGGTTAAATCTTTGTACATACTTGATATCCTCCTCTGATTTCTCACTATGCAGTGGAAAATACCCTGTTTTTCCGAGTTGAAAACAGCACAAAAAAAGCAGAGAACCTGTAGTTCTCTGCCATTTCCTATTGAAAACGCTGCTCGGCAAGCTTCTTTTTAATATTCATCAGCCTGCGGTAAAAGAAAGCGGCGGACTCGTAATGTTCCAGCTGATTGAAACGTTCCGCTGTATCATGCAGCAGATCTTCGGCGTCGGCAAGAAGCTGCCTGGATTCCAGCAGGTCAAAGCATTCTGTAAGCACGTTCAGGTCGCCGCTTCCAAGATACAGCTCATGAATGAGGCGGAATTTCGTCAAGTACATGTCATCCTCCCATTCAGCCGCGCTCTTTATCCCGCGGTCATACGCCTCTACTGCCTTGTCGTATTTTCCCTCTTTACAGTAGATATGGGTCAGTGAAAATACAGCTTGAACAGCTTGCTGAAAGTTGTGCTCCTCAAAAATGGCGGCGGCTGTTTTGAAATAGCCCTCCGCTTCTTTGTAATCACCCAGACTGTACTTACAGTGTCCGACATTATAATAGGCAGCGGCGATCATGTATGCTTCTTCAAGCTGCCTGGCATGATCTAAAGCGCTGCACAAGTGGGTCAGTGCTTTTTCATGATGATACACATCGGTCAAATTTCCGGCGATGATAAATTCACACTGAACCCGGCGGCGACCGTACAGTTCATATTTCGTATAGATATCAAGCGCCTGGCTCGCATAATTCATGGAAAAATACGTTTGTTTGATGTGATAATACACTTCTGCGACTTTAAAAAGAAACTCAGCTTTTTCGATCTCATCCTCGACATACTCGAGCTTTTCCTCGGCATGTTTATAATGGTCGATCGCTAATATGAAATTTTTCTGCTTGAATTCGTACATTCCTCTGAAATAATAAAAGTAGTATTCCAATAAGCCCGTGAGTTTTTGCTGATTGCTTTCAATTTCGTTCAGCATATCAGAGAACGGAGGCTTGGTGTCGCTGTCTTTCACCGGCATCAGCTTATCAAGCATGATTCGATGGCGGAATTCCATCAAAGAAAAATATAAAAGCAAGTCCTGGTTCTCTTCCATATCTTCTAAATCGTATTCAATCTCCTGCTTTAACGCTTCTGCTTGATCTGCTTCAAATGCGCGAATGAGCTTGTACCATTCATTCAGCTTTACTGCTACTTCTTCTGATGGAATCTTTGCTCTCATCGGTCTGCCTCCTTCCTCCTGCTACTATTTATGTTATATTTTATCATAGCTGTTCGCTTTTAGAGAGAGTCAATCACTTGAAAGCGTTAACATTCAGCACATCTTGAGAAAGTGAGACCGATATGAAGTTACCCGCAAAAACATTTGTCATCTTATGTATTCTATTTCTTCTAGATCTTTGTTTTAGTTATATTCGGCATGAATGGCATTCTCAAAACGCCTTGCAGGACATGCCTGTCCCTTCGGATCTTCATCCGATTGTGAAGCAGAATGCCGATGCACTCAAAGCCGCTGCAGCGAATAAAGGCATTACCGTCGTCATTACTGAAGGATTCAGGTCCTTTAAGGAACAAGATGAATTATATAAACAGGGACGTACAAAAAAAGGGAATATTGTCACCTATGCAAGAGGAGGGGAATCGTATCATAACTATGGTTTAGCGATTGATTTCGCCCTTCAAAAAAAGGATGGAAGCATCATATGGGATATGGAATATGACGGCAATCAAAACGGAAAATCAGATTGGCTGGAGGTTGTCGGGATCGCTAAGACACTCGGTTTTGAATGGGGCGGGGATTGGAAACGATTCAAGGACTACCCCCACTTGGAGATGATTCCTAACTAGACACCCCTCACAGCCTTTTCTTTTTCCTTATGTGCGCATCAATATAGGAAGGGTAAACCGGCTTATAGACAAGTTTGTAGTGCTGGTCACTGCCTGCAGTAAAATCGGGCTGCCATTCCAGCTTCACATCAAAAGCGGCTAAAAACGCTTCTCTCGCTTCTTCAGCGGAAACATCCGGCCTGTGATTTATCGCTTCCAATTGTTCAGGTTCAATATCAGGCGCCATAAAAGCGTCAATCAACCCAGTTTCCGGATTGACAATGATGCGGGCAGCGCCGAACCGCAGCGGCACTCCTTTATACCAGACAGAAAAATGGTTGCGGACTCTCCCTCTCTCATCAATTCGGACGGGATTCACCCTGAAAAACTCAGCCGCTCTCGGATAGAGGGCATACAAAAATTGAAGCGCTATCTCTTGGCATTCTTCCGTGGAGCATTGGCGGTTGTTCGGCCGCTCCATAAAAGAAAGCGCTGCTTTTAATTTTCCAGTTCTTTTATCCGTCTTCATTTTGATTGTGTTTTTATTTCTCGTTTCAAAATAGCTTCCTATGCTTAAATCCTTACGCTCCGGCGCAGCGCCCCTGCGCCATGTGCTTCCAATTTGTTCTCCAAAGTCTCTTTCACTGACTTTCTGCATATCAGAGGTAAAACCCAGCAAGGCAAATATATCAACTTCTTCCTTGTTCTGAAGCGGCGGCAGTGACGCCGTGTTTTCTATTCTTTCATCTGCGATATGCTGGTCGGGCACAATTTCGTCTATATCTGCGGGATAGCTGTATCCCGGGAGAATCGGTTCATAAACAAGCCTTGGTTCCTGTTCGCCATCAATGACATCATACATCAGCTCAAAAGACATTGTGTTTAAGTAATGGGACACAACCTTCTCTTTTGCTACAAATTCTGTCGGAACTTCGGCTTTATGCCCTTCCCCGTAATATAGAAAGTGGACAATCTGACCGCTTCGTGTCATATCAATTAAAAAGCCTGAATTGGGAATCGGAAGCCCCAGCTCCATTTTGGTATAGACAAACCGGATGTGCTGCCCCCGTTCTTCCTTGCCTTGAAAATGAAAATTCATAAATGTGCCGGGATGATTGGCAGCGGCAAACTGAAGAGCCGTCAGCTTCAGCTCGGCATCTGGAAGTTGTTTGTCTGTCTCGGAGCGGACAGTTGTTGAAAAGGTGAGCAAAGCGCCGTCATTTCTAAGTTCAACTGTAATGTGCTTTTCCGGATCTTTAGGGTCCTTCCAGATAAAATATGCCTGCCCGTTCTTCTTTTGCTTTTGGTCGTAATCTTCTATCTCAAGCTCATAATGCGTCGGTACATTTCCGATCTCCTGCGCCTTCTTTTTCAGCTGTTTATTAACCAATGAAGTCATCCCTTTCAAAGAGTCTACGACAAAGAGAATCCTGTTTATTATATAAAAAGACCTTTCTTCATTTAAAGTGAAGAAAGGTCCTTTTCTATTATTGTCATTGTTTTTCAAGATTCTTTCTGTTACTTTCATCACATACTCTCTTCTATATCCGAGGCAATTGCGTGACTTTTGACTGTTTCACCATAAGCTGAAGACAGCCTCTCCTGTATGTGCATCGATAAAACGCGGATACACCGGCCTATAGACGAGCCGGTAGCTGTGTTCTTCATTATCGTGATATTCTCTTTCCCAGCCAAGCTCAACTTTAAAATGCTGCCAAAAGATAGACTTGGCTTGTTCAACTGAAATGGCCGGCACAGGATTAATGGTTGCCAGCTCATTTGGGTCAATATCCGGTCCCATATAAACGGTGATATACCCTGTCTGGCGGCTGACACAAATTTTGATCTGCCCAAATCGGATCGGAACTCCGTGACAATGCGCTTCAAATGTAAAAACAGCGACTGCGTTTTCTTCTTCATCCTTTTCGTCGTATCTGATCCTAAAATATTGATCGGCATTCGGAAATAAAGCAAACAGAAAGCGAAGCGCGATTTTTTCGCACTCTGCCAAAGTTACTGTCAGCGGCCCTTTTTTCTCCATAAATGACATGACGCCTTCAAGTTTTCCGGTTTCTTTGTTATAGATGGTTTTCAGCACTTGATGAGTCCGTCCCTTAAACCAGCTGTCCATGCTTTTATCCGCCGGCTGATACACAGGGTCATCCGGATTCCGCCAAACGATTCCGATTCTCCCATCTCCCAAATCCGCTTCCCGCTCTTTGACAAACCCATTTTCAATACCAATCATGCTGTCAGGATCGGCCTTTTCGTGGATGCCCTCGAATAAAGGGAGAGGAAAGCTCTCAGGCTCCCTGTAATTATCGTCATCATCAACTCCTCCTTGTTCTTCTTGAACCAAATCCGCAGGTACGGTAATCGCCCTACATTCAGGCTCATACACCAAATGCGGCTGATCATCTCCATTTTCGTAAACAGAACGATGGAGAACCTGAAACAAAAGGTCGAACTCCACGTCCTTCTTGATAAAGGCAAGTGCCTCTTCAACATCCGCGACCCTCTTTGGCTTGATGATGCTGCCTGCTTCGCCGTAATAGCGGAAGTAAACGATCTCACCTGATAAGGAAACATCAGCCATAAATCCGCTCATGGGGAGAGGAAGCCCAGCCTCCATTTGAACATATGAAAATCTCACTTTATTGCCGTATGCACGGTCATTTTCTTCACGAACAAAGCCAGAGAGTGCCCCCGGATGATGAGTCTCGACAAATTGGCGCATGATATCCTCTAGTTTCTCCTCAGACAGCCTTTCTCCGCTTTCAGGTTCAATATCACGGGAAAGGGATTCCAGCTCTCCGTCCGGTCCAAGTTCCACGATAATGCCGATATTCTCATCCTGAGGATCTGCCCAACAAAAATGAGCTTTTTTGTCATCACCGCCATAATCTTCAATTTCCAGTTTTAAGTGTGTCGGCACCCGGCCGATTTCCAGTGCTTTTTGTTTCAGTCCCTCTTTCTTCACAAAGGCAGCCCCTTTCATCCTTCTTAAGTTCCCTCCAACTAATCAAAAAGTAATAGTCTAAAATACACAGTTTTCTGAGTTTACCAGTTTTACCAGAACATTTTTCACCAAAAATAGGATGATGAACCTATTCAATATAAAAGCTAATAATCTTAAAATTAATTCCGTTGTAACTTTTTATAGGTCCATTCATGACAAAGGAGGGCGGAGTTTCCAGAAAATCCGGTGAAAACCGTGAGAAAAGAACTGATTTTTTTGGTTATATGATGCTAATCCATTCAAAAAGATCCATTTCTCAAAGACAAAAGACTCCCCTTTCCTAAACCATTTGAGGAGGAAAAATGAATGTTTCAGAAAAAAACGTACGCTGTTTTCCTAATTCTTCTGCTGATGATGTTTACAGCTGCTTGTTCCGGCAGCAAAACAAGCGCGGAGAAGAAAGAATCAGAAACAGAAAAAAGCTCAGATATAGCTCAAGTCAAAATCAAGGATGTCTCTTACACGCTTCCGTCTAAATATGATAAGTCCACTTCAGATGACCAGCTTGTGTTAAAAGTCAATGTCGCGGTGAAAAACACAGGAAAAGACCCGCTGAATGTAGACAGTATGGATTTCACATTGTATCAAGGTGATACCAAAATGTCTGACACAGACCCTGAAGACTATAGCGAAAAGCTTCAAGGCAGCACGATTAACGCTGACAAATCCGTTGAAGGAAATCTTTTCTTCGTTGTAGATAAAGGCAAGCAATACGAGCTTAACTATACGCCGGAATCTTACGGTGATAAAAAGCCAAAATCAGTTACTTTTAAAATTGACGGAAAAGACAAAAAAATCCTGGCGACGGCAGATAAGCTCCAAGATTCTGCAAAAGCGTTATCAGCTTATGTTGATGTCCTTCTTTTCGGCAAAGATAACGCCGATTTCGAAAAAATCACCGGCGCTAACAAAAATGAAATTGTAAATGATTTTAATGAATCAGCCAAAGACGGTTATCTCTCAGCTTCCGGCCTTTCCAGCACATATGCGGACAGCAAAGCGCTTGATAATATCGTGAACGGCATTAAAGAGGGATTAAGCAAAAACTCTTCCATTCAGGCAAAAACGACTTCAATCTCTAAAGACGAAGCAATTGTTGAAGCCACAGTTAAACCTGTAGATGCATCTTCTCTTTCAGACCGTATCGAAGACAAAGTGAAAGACTACTACAGTAAAAACTCTAGTGCCAGCTATGAAGAGGCAGTGAAATACGCGCTTCAAGTCTATCCTGAGGAATTCAAAAAGCTTGGACCTGCTTCATCTGAAAAAACAGTTGAAGTGAAAATGAAGAAAAATGACATCGACCAATGGCAGCTTGATATGGATGATTACAGAGCAGCAGAATTAGTCGAAGCATTCATCAAAGAATAAAACACCAAAAGGAAATAGCCGTGACGGCTATTTCCTTTTTATTTAAAAATGTCGCTGATGAAATTCACTTCGTCTTCGGTCAGTTCAATGTTCAAGGTTTTCAGGTTATCCTGTAATTGCTCAGGTCGTTTAGCTCCTGGAATAATGGCATCAATCGCCGGTCTCGTTAACAGCCACGCCAAGGCGACATGTGCCGTATCCGCTTGTTTTTCCTCCGCTACTGCTTTCAGCTTATCTACTTTTTTGAGATTGTGGATAAACGTTTCACCCTGAAATTGAGGTTTATCCTTTCTGAAATCATCAAAGACGGTGTCTCGCGTGAATTTTCCTGTCAGCAGTCCGGACGCAAGCGGAAAGTAAGGAATAAAGGAGATGCCTTGTTTTTCACAGTACGGAAGAAGCTCTTTCTCGGCATCACGCTGTATGAGAGAATATTCGGCCTGGAAGACCTCCAAATAGCCGTCAGCATTAAATTCCTGCAATTGCTGATAATCGAGGTTCGAAGCGCCGATTGCTTTGATTTTCCCCTCATCCTTCAGCTCTTTCAAAGTGCCCGCCACTTCAGCGAGAGGTGTTTTTCCATCCGGAAAGTGAACATAATACAAATCAATGTAATCTGTTTTCAGCCGCTTCAGGCTCTTCTCGACCTCGCTGCGAAGAAACTCCCGGCTATTGTCTAATTCAATGCTGCCGTCCACTTCTTTATGAGCTCCTTTGGTGGCGATGATGAGCTCATTCCGCACGCCGCGTTCCTGTAAGACTTCGCCGATTAATTCTTCAGATCGCCCCAATCCATATATAAAGGCGGTATCGATAAAATTGACGCCGCCATCCAATGCCGTGCGCACTAAATCCTTCCCTGTTTCATCATTTAGATTTGGAAATAGATTATGCCCGCCGACCGCATTCGCGCCGAATCCGATCCGCTTCACCTTCAGCTTCGTTTTGCCGAGTGTACGTGTTTGATCCATTGTTCCTTCTCCTTTGAAACCAATTTTGATGAAAAATAGTGCAGGGTCACTTTTTGTATTAGATATCCTTTTTCTATTTTCCTTCTTTTTTCAGGATATACAAAAAGGAGAAAGTGTATTTCTCCTTTCGCAAGTTTATTTTGGAAGAACCCATTTGTCTTTCAGGAAGCAGGCTCTGGCTAGTAAAAAGAAGATGGCGATGAGCACGGCGATGGTTCCTGACGTAGACAAAATGGCAGCCGAGTCAACCATCCCGAATAAAAGCTGTTTAAATAACGCATGCAGGTTCAGAAACGGGATGAGAAAGTATGATAAGTCAAATTGGTTCGGTGCCTTGCTGAAGATGAAAAACATCGGGAACACAGGCAGAAAGACGACGAGAGACATATAACTTTGCGCTTCTTTTACCGAGCTGGACATGATGCTGATGAAAAGCTCCATCGCAGAGATCAGCAATGCAGAGAGCACAATGATTAAGGCTGAAGCGCCGATTACAATCCACATATGATCTCCCAGCTGGAAGGCCGTTTTTAAATTTTCGGTAAATAACACGGTGGACAAAATCAAAAACACCAAAGCCAATACACCTGAAGCCACGCCAAAAGTGGAAACCGCAAGCCACTTGCCGACCAGCATTTTGTTTCTGCTGACTGGCGTTAATAGCAGCGCCTCGATTGACTTCCGGTCCTTTTCACCGGCCATGATATCAAGAGCGATCGGCATTGCGCCGGAAACAATGGAAGTCAGAATCAGCATGGGCAGAATGGCGGAAAGCATAATAGCGGAAGTCCCTTTCTCCTCATCCGCTTCCTTTTGCTGAATCGTAAACGGCTGGATCACCGATTGATCAATATGCTTATTTGTTAAACGTTGCTGCACAATTTCATTTTTGTACTGATCTAAGGCAGACTGCACAAACTGCATGGCATTTGACGACCCTTGATCGATTGAATTGCCGTAAACATCAACCTTAAAAGGTGTCATGCTGTTGACATAAGAGTCGAACTCTTTCGGGACGTTCAGATAGGCATCTGCTTTTCCTTCATCAACTGCCTCTTCAGGCTTTGCAAATGTTTTTACGCTGATTTCGTCAATCTCATTAAGCTTGCTTTCCAGTGCGGGCGGAAGCGAATGGCCGACAGCCAGCGTGTACTGCTCCCCTTTGTCGGACAGCATGCTTTCATAAAAGAAGACAAGTCCAAGCATCATAATCATCGGCACTAAGATTGTGAGTAAAATCGTTTTTCTGTCGCGCAAAGCGTCGATCATTTCTTTTTTATAAATATGGCTCAGCATTTAAGAAATCCCCCTGACAAGCTTAGACATAAAGATGTAATTCAAATCCTCACTGCGCTTGCTCTCGTATAGGGATTCAAGCGCTCCTCGGTAAATCACCTCTCCGCTGTGAATCATGATGACACTGTCACAGAGCGCCTGCACTTCCTCCATAATGTGGCTGGAGAAAAGAATCGTTTTTTGTTCTCTTTTCAGCTGCTGAATAAATTCGCGGAAGATGTTGCTTGACGTAATATCAAGCCCAGTTGTCGGCTCATCAAATAAAATGATGTCCGGATCGTGAATCAGCGCTCTGGCAATGGCGACTTTCTGCCTCATGCCTTTCGAAAACCCGCCCACTCTCCGGTTCATATAATCGCGCATGCCGAACCGTTTCGATAAATCTTCTATTCTTGCTTTGATCTCGTGGCGGTTCAGCCCATACAGCCTGCCGAAGTATTGGAGATTTTCTTTAGCGGTCATCCTGTCGTAAAGCCCGGTTTCTCCTCCGAATAAGACACCGATTCTTTTTTTGACCTCAGCCGGCTGCTTGACCGTGTCAAAGCCGTCTACTGTGATTACACCCTGTGATGGTTCAAGCAAGGAAGCAATCATTCTCAGCATCGTGGTTTTGCCGGCACCGTTTTCTCCGAGAATGCCGACGACTTCTCCTTTTTCAATTGTTAAACTTACATCTCGCACCGCTTTGACTACTTTTTTCTTATCCTGAAACCTGCGGCTGCAATCGGTCAGTGTAATCATGTCACAATCTCCCTTATCTTTATTTCTAGTAATGACTATATACGAAAAGCTGGATTAGTTGGATAAAGTTGTCGCGAAGAGTTCTTTTTATGTCGCGAAATGGGATAGAATAAAGATGATTCTATGTAACTAGGGGAATGATAATGGTAAAAGTCGGACTTGTAGATGATTATCGAGTAGATTTAGAGAAGCTGGAAGCGATCGTGTCCAGAATGCAGGACGTCGAAATTGTCTTTTCCACCGATTCAGCGAAGGAAGCCTACAGGCGGGTAAAGAACGGAGACATTGATCTGCTGCTTGCCGATATCGAGATGCCCCATATGTCTGGCTACGAGCTTGCTGATTTGATCAAATCCCATTCACTTGATGTGGATGTGATTTTTGTTACCGGCCACGGCGGTTATGCGGTTCACGCCTTTGACCTGAACGTCCATGATTATATTATGAAGCCGTACTATGCCGACCGTCTGGCCGCTTCCTTCGACCGGTACTTGAAAAAGAAAACGGAAACGAGTTTGAATGGGCGTATATTGATAAAGCAAAAGTCTGAAATGCATGTCCTGCAAAAGAAGGATATTATTTTCGCAGAACGGACGGGACGTTCGACGACGATTGTGACAACCGCCGAAGAGGTGCAAACGTATCAAACATTAAATGATATTAAAGGCGACCTGCCCGAAAAAGATTTTCTTCGTTCGCATCGTTCCTTTATTATCAACATTCATTACATAAAGCATTTTTCCGCTTATACCAAGCATTCATTTACAGTTTCCTTTGAGGGAACGTCTAAAAAAGCGATGATCACCAAGCAGCAGCTTGATTATTTTCAAAACTACTATTTTTGAGGAGTTTAGTACGTGATTACCCTTTTTCAATGTCTTTATCTGATTTTATTTAGTTTCATATGTTATCAGGGAGCTGCTGCTCTTTCACACAGCACAGCCGTCTCTTGGCTCACCGCTGTTTTAGGCGCAGCTGCTGCAGGATTGTACATTTGGAAAACGAAGCGGGTGTGGAAACACTGTTCCTCAGGTCTTTGTGCATGGATTGCCGTGATTCAAGTGATGTCGGCGGGAGTGGTGCTTATCGGCACAAACATCATGCCGGCATTATGTGTAATCGCGATATTTGCAGGGTGTGAAGGGCTCCGTATCGGACAGTCTGCTTTGCAGGCAAGGCTTTCTGATCAAATTGATAAGCTGACTCAGGCTGAACAGCACGCCAATCAAATGCTGATTGATGTCAGAAGCCGGAATCATGACACAATGAAACATATCACTGCAATCAAATCAGCTCAGCCCAAGGCAGATACACAAGCATATATTCAAAACTGGGCGGATCAATACAGTCAATATGACCGTTTTTTGAAAGGAGAGAACGCGTACGTTGCAGGGGTGCTTTATGATTTTTTAGAAAAAGCCCGCGCCTCGAATGTGAGTGTTTCGCTGCATATGCATACACCGCTTTCTTCCCTTCCGTTTTCGCCTGCTGATCAGGTCAGCTTGGTCGGCAACATATTAGAGAATGCGCTCGACAGCGCGGCGGAGGCCCGAGAAAAAGCAGAGATTAAACTGGAGACTTCACTGCGCAGCGGACTTTATGTACTGACTTGTGAAAACAGCACTCCCGGGATGGACCCAAAAGTGCTCGATACAATCTATCAATCGTTTGGCCGCTCAACGAAAAACGGCGCTCATGAAGGCATGGGCACATATATCATTCAAAAACTGGTGAAGAGCGCTTTTGGCAGGCTGGATTTTACCTACCGCCACCCCGTCTTCCGGTTAGAAATCAAAATTCCGTTTCAGAAATAAAAAAACCTTGAAAAGCCTGGCTTTTCAAGGTTTTTTTCATTATGAGGATAACGCTTGTGCAAAACGATCCGCTTCATCCTGCAGCGTGCTTTCAATTTCTTTGTAACGGCTGGAAATCGTTGATGCGCTGACGCCGTATTTTTTCGCCAGTTTAGCTTGAGAAACGGACGCGCCGTTAAGAGAAATCGCGTTTACATAATATTCAACTGCCGCCGCAAAAGCTTCGGGCTTTCTGATGACAGGTGATTTTTTCTCGCAGAATGTTTTCCAGATGTCAATAACAGCTGGGATCAATTCAGTCGGATACTCTTCACCGCTCATGCCTTCTTCAATAGCCGCAGCGGTTTCTTTCTCCAAGTCGTTTGCCCACTCAACAGTGCTTACTTCCGCTTTCTCTGCTTGTGGCTCTTCATCTTTCTCAGCTAACAACGCGAACAGAACGTTGTTGAATTCCTGCTTCATGAAGTCCTCCGGCGTTTTGCCGTCCTTCACAGCGGCATCCGCATATTTCTTCACCTTGCTGATCAGAGCTTCTGTTCTCTTCACCGGGAAGATCGTGAACTGCATGAAGAATTCTGCTTTTTCCGCTTCGTGGATTGGGTATCCAAGAATCAGGCTCCCCACTGGAGGAAGGTCTTGATTGCTGGCGTCCATTTCCACTTCGAATTGTTTTGCCGTAATGACATCTTCAAAGTGAATGATGCCTTCCTTCAGGTCCTTCAGCAGCAATAAAGCAGGCGTCATGCTCTGCCATGATTCTACGATCTCACGCGTTTTCGGACGAGTGATCGAATCGCCTTTTTTCTGAAGGTACTCTTCGAAGATTGTCTTCTCACCAGCAAGCGGGTGGAAGAAGATTCCCCAGATTCCTAAGTTAAATACGCTGATGTCTTTCGTCTGTCTGTCCATAGCAGAAAGAAAATCATGCTGGTTGATAAAGCCTGAAATGCTTTCTCTATGTACTGTGAAGGCGTACTCCACTAAGTCTTCCTGAATTTGTTTCGCTTCTTTTGCCGCTAGTTCCGCCGGGAAGTCGACAACTTTACTTCCGCAGCATTTTTTATATTTCTTGCCGCTGCCGCACGGGCAAGGGGCATTTCGTTTCACTTTTCCCACAATAAACCCTCCGAATTCTGTTGTAACTTTTCTATTTTAACAAAAATAACTTCTGAGGGCTTGGTTTCGGGCTAAAAAAGAATTTGGTAATATGATTATCCGGCTGATTATGCCAATTTACCTATGACATTTTCATCATCTTTTGTGAATTAAGGCTTATCACCTATTCCCACTTTAGGCCCTTCTTTTTTACAATCATTAGGTATTTATCTAAAATTTTAAGGAGTGTTTAAGTTGGAACTAGCTGGTTTTATGCTGCGCGCCTGCGCTCTTATACTTGATGTAATCATTGCCGCAGCAGTGATTTTGGCTGCCGGATTTACGTTTGGCGACGGCTCCGCAGGCGTCATTATTGTCGCCATACTCATGTTGCTTGTGTATCCTTTGCTGATGCCGCTGACAAATTGGAAGGGCACACTGGGCAAAAAAATCATCGGACTGCAAATCGTAAGAGACGAAACACACGAGAAAATTTCTTTCCTACAGGCGATTGTCCGTTATATCATAGCGTGGGTGCATGTATTCTCCCGCCTGATCTATTTGACAGCCGCATTTACGAAGAAAAAGCAAACCGTTCATGATATGGCGGCGAAAACCATTGTGCTGAAAGCAGAATAACCTTGAAGAATAGGACTCTTCAAGGTTATTGATCTCATTAGTTTGTATTCTGGCCCCCGCCGTTCAGCCCTTCTTTAATCAGGCTGTTGACTTGGCTGCTGTACAGAAGGCCGATGTGTCCAACGCCATGGATTTGAACGTTTCTAGCACCATCTAATCTTGATAAGTAATTCATGACAATCATATCGGCACTGCTGTAAATGGATGTGTATAAAATCTTTTGATTTGGATCTGTTCCCGGAAGCGCCTTGCCTGTCGTCAAACGGTTGGCGCCGCCAAGCGTTACGACGTTTGCAATTTTATTTCCGCCGTCCAGATTTTTTATGTAGTAAAGTGTGTTCGCGCCCCCCATGCTGTGAGCGACAATATCCACTTTTTTCGCGCCCGTTTCATCTAAAACTTTTTGCACAAATCGTGATAATACCGGGCCATTGTTATAATTTGTCCCTGTCTTGTCCCAAAAATCAACTGCATACAGCTTGTCCCGCGACCAGCCCTGAGATACGAGATAGCTCTTAATCCCCGCAAAATTGAATGATGCCCCTCCAATACCGTGAACCATAACGACTGGATTGTGTTCAGCGGCTTTTGCTGACGGCTGCAACGCAAACAGCGATGTAACAGACAGCATCAAAATTGTTACAAGTGCAATGATCCTTCTTTTTACAAATTTCATAATATCCTCCTTTTTTTGTAACAAATTCTCCAATTATATTACGTTACCAAATTAATTAAGTAAAGGGTAATTTTGACTTATTTTTAAAGAAATTTTAAGATTCAGAGGTCATTATTGGTCCTAAAAAGCCAAAAAAAAGAAGGCTTATTCGCCTTCTTTTCTTCAATACTCATTGAAATAAGCTTGGATTTTTTGAGGATCATTTGTTTTGGTAAGCGCAAGCATCAGCAACATCCGTGCTTTTTGGGGGTTTAAAGAGTTCGATGCCAGCAGGTCCTTTTCCGCATAGTCTTGGTTTGGTGTGACGACACCATTTCCCGTGCGGGTAGAGCGCACCACTGTGACGCCTTTTTTGACTGCGCTGTCCGCCCCTTTTTCGGCTGCATCAGATAAAGACCCGTTCCCAGAACCGGCAAATACAATCCCCTTTGCTCCGGCTTTTACAGCAGCGTCAAACAGGTAGCTTCCGTCATTTTGGTATCCATAGATAATGTCAACCTGCGGCAGTTCATCAAGATTAGAAACCGAGAAATCCGTGTCCTTCGTATGCTTACGGGTAATCTCATTATTAAAATAGATATCATCTGCAATTGTTCCGACGAAGCCCATTTCTTCTGATTTAAATGTATCTGTTGTGGTTGTGTTTGTTTTGGTGACATATCGGGCTGAGGCAATCCGGTCGTTAAGAACAACAAGCGTCCCTTTCCCTTTTGCCTCAGGTGCACCTGCCACTTTCACTGCATTGTACAGGTTAGAAGGCCCATCAGCGCTGATGGCTGTGGAAGGTCTCATCGAACCGACAATAACAACCGGTTTATCACTTTTCACGGTGAGATTCAAAAAATAAGCGGTTTCCTCCAATGTATCTGTTCCATGAGTCACGACGATTCCGTCTACATCATCTGTAGCGAGCAAGTGGTTGATGCGTTTCGCCAGCTTCAACAATATTTTATTATCAATATTTGTGCTGCCGACGTTAACAATCTGCTCGCCGCTGACGTTTGCAATGTCCTTCATTTCTGGAACTGCCTCGATCAGTGATTCAACGCCGACAACACCTGCTTTATATTCAGTCGTTGAGGTTTTCGATTGATCGGCACCAGCTATCGTGCCTCCTGTCGCTAAAATTCTAATATTCGGCAGATCCTTTTTTTCAGATGCAGAAGCCGAAGAGACTTTTTGTGTCTGCGTTTTTTCTTTCGGGGATTCTTTTGTTTCAGGAGAATGTGAACATCCGGTAAAAACAAACAATAGTGCGGTAAAAAGTACGAGCATTCGTTGTTTTTTCATCTATTTCTCTCCTTACATCCATATGATGATTAATCATTGAATATTTTATCTATTCAGTCAAAAGATCAGTCAGCTTTTCTCTCAGTATTTTTTGTTGTTATATCCTTCTTTTTTTGTCTTTTCATACAATGATTTTTTCTTGACAATTGATGATTGAATCAGGATAATAGACCAGTCACTATATTTTTGATTGCAATTCAGTAAGGTGGGAATGTTATGAGTTATGGAGATTCCCGTGAGAAAATCCTTTCGGCAGCTACCCGGCTTTTTCAGCTGCAAGGGTATTACGGCACGGGGCTGAACCAGATTATAAAGGAAAGCGGCGCGCCTAAAGGCTCTCTTTACTACCACTTTCCCGGGGGTAAAGAACAGCTTGCGATCGAAGCCGTGAATGAGATGAAGGAGTATATCCGTCAGAAGATCGCGGACTGCATGGAAGCCTACACCGATCCAGCGGAAGGCATTCAAGCCTTTTTGAAGGAGCTCTCCTGCCAGTTTTCATGTACGGAAGACATTGAAGGCTTGCCTGTGGGCTTGCTAGCGGCTGAGACGTCATTGAAAAGCGAATCGTTGCGCGAAGCCTGTCATGAAGCCTACAAAGAATGGGCTTCTGTGTATGAGGAAAAACTGCGGCAGACTGGCTGCAGCGAGAGCCGTGCAAAAGAAGCCAGCACTGTGGTTAATGCGATGATTGAAGGCGGCATCCTTTTATCTTTGACGGCAAAAAACAGTACGCCGCTCCTTCATATCTCCAGCTGCATTCATGACCTGCTGAAGAGATAAAAAAACGACATACTACATGCAGTTGATAGAGAGGGGAAATAATTTTGGAAACAACAGCTAAAGCATCTCAGCAATACAAAGTGATGCCGATTATGATTTCCTTGCTGTTGGCCGGTTTTATCGGCATGTTCAGTGAAACAGCGCTGAATATTGCGTTAACCGACCTTATGAAGGAATTGAACATTACAGCGGCAACCGTCCAATGGTTAACGACGGGCTACCTGCTCGTACTCGGTATCCTTGTTCCTGTTTCAGGACTGCTGTTGCAGTGGTTCACAACAAGACAGCTTTTTACCGTGTCACTTATCTTTTCAATTTTAGGTACATTCATTGCGGCGCTTGCGCCGAGCTTCTCGTTTTTATTAGCGGCAAGGATCGTTCAGGCACTTGGAACCGGTCTTTTACTGCCCCTAATGTTTAACACAATCTTGGTGATTTTCCCGCCTCATAAACGGGGCGCCGCAATGGGAACGATCGGTCTTGTCATTATGTTCGCGCCCGCCATCGGCCCAACTTTCTCAGGATTGGTTCTGGAGCATCTCAACTGGCACTGGATTTTCTGGATCTCTCTTCCATTCCTTGTGCTGGCGCTTGTTTTCGGTATCGCATATATGCAGAATGTATCTGAAACGACAAAGCCGAAAATCGATGTATTGTCTATCATCCTGTCGACGATTGGCTTCGGCGGCATTGTGTTCGGATTCAGCAACGCGGGTGAAGGCTCCGGGGGATGGTCCAGCCCGACTGTTATCGTGTCGCTGATTGTCGGCGTTGTCGGCCTTATCCTATTTTCAATCCGCCAGCTGACAATGAAGCAGCCGATGATGAACCTCCGTGCGTTCAAATACCCGATGTTTATTTTGGGTGTGATCATGGTGTTCATTTGTATGATGGTCATTCTGTCATCTATGCTGCTTCTGCCGATGTATCTGCAAGGCGGCTTAGTCCTGACTGCATTTGCATCTGGTCTTGTTCTCTTGCCGGGCGGTATTTTAAATGGATTTATGTCCCCTGTTACAGGCCGCTTGTTCGATAAATACGGGCCGAAATGGCTTGTCATTCCGGGATTTGTGATTGTCACCGTTGTACTATGGTTCTTCTCAAATGTCACGACCACTTCAACGGCTGTGCTGATTATCATCCTGCACACCTGCTTGATGATCGGGATTTCTATGATCATGATGCCTGCACAGACAAACGGTTTAAACCAACTGCCGCGCGAATTTTATCCAGACGGCACCGCCATTATGAACACGCTGCAGCAAATGGCCGGCGCTATCGGAACAGCGGTTGCGGTCAGCATTATGGCTGCAGGCCAGCATGATTATATGAGTACAGTTAAAAACCCTGCCGATCCGGCAGTCATCCCGCAAGCTTTGACAGCGGGTGTACAGCACGCATTTGTGTTTGCAATGATTGTTGCCATTATCGGTTTAATTGGCGCTTTCTTTATGAAGCGCGTGAAGGTAGATCATTAATATGAAAAGCCCCTGACCTAGTGTTCAGGGGTTTTTCTATGTTTACTTATAGACCATTTTCGCCGCGACTTCATCAATCGCGTGCCGCATTTCCTCCTTCGTATTATAAAAATGGGGAGCGAGACGGATAACATTGTCCCGCGGCGCGCAAATCACTTTTTTCTTCTTCAGCAACGCCGCCGTTTCCGATGCCCGCTCACCCCGGATCGCAACCATGCCCGGCTGAATCCCCTCTTGTCCTGCCGCCAGCTTCAGGCCTTTTTCAGCGGCATATTGAACTGCATCGGCACAGATCATTTTCACATGTTCCCGGATATGAGAAACCCCAATATGATTCAGCAGCGATAAAGCAGCTGCAGCTGCGTATACGCTGATAAAAGCTGGGGTGCCCGTTTGAAAACGGCGCGCGTCTTTTGCATAAACCCCATCAAATCCGTTCTCTCTGCCGAACCAAGCTGATGCTTTCGGCTTCAGTGCGTCAGCCAGCTCCTTTCTCACATAAAGAAACGCCACACCCGGTATGCCGAGCAAATACTTCCGGGTGCCTGCTGCCAGCATATCTACGCCCCATTCCTTCACATCAATGGGAATATGCCCGGCTGATTGATAAGCATCTACAAACAATAAAGAGCCCTTTCTCTGAGAAATCTCGGCAATCGCTTTTATATCCTGAACATAGCCGTCACGATAATGAACGTGAGGAACACACGTCAGTACTGTTTCATCCGAAATATGCGTTTCATACTGTTCAAGCGGCAGCACGCCGTCTATTGATGGAATGACGGATACGGTATAATCGGAGTGTGCCTGCCAAACATGAGGCACCGCCGGAAAATCCATATCTGTATATACAACGTGCTTCTTTCCAAATGCAGTTAAGGACGATGCTACAGAAACCAGCGCATCAGAAACTGACGGCACAATCGCCACTTCATCCGGTTCAGCCCCGATCAGCTTTGCAAACTCGTTTCTCGCAAACTCTGTTTTTTCGATCGCTTCTTTCCAGTTCGTCCCCATATACAGCAGGCTATCATGATAATCCTGGATCGCCCTTGATACTGGCTCTGCCAATGCGCTCTGAGAACAGCTGGCAAGCATCGTATGCGTCTGCAAGGTTGGGAATAAATGACGATACTGCTGCGGCAAATGCTCCATTATGATTCACTCCTTTACATTATTTTGATGAAAAACCCATAAATAAACAATAGAATGAAAGAAAAAGGAGATGGGAAAATGAGAAAAAAAGTGCTGATCACTGGCTTTGACCCTTTTGACAAAGAAACCGTCAATCCATCATGGGAAGCGGCGAAACGGCTTAATGGCTTCGAGACGGAAGAAGCCATTATTACAGCGGAACAAATTCCAACCGTCTTTAGATCCGCTCTGGACACTCTGCGCCAAGCCATTCAAAAACATCAGCCAGATATCGTGATTTGTGTCGGCCAAGCAGGAGGACGGATGCAGATTACACCGGAACGAGTGGCGATCAACCTTGCAGATGCGCGAATCCCCGATAACGAAGGACAGCAGCCGATTGATGAAGAGATTTCTCCAGACGGACCCGCCGCTTACTGGACAGGGCTTCCCGTGAAACGAATGACTGCTAAGATGAAGGAACACGGCATTCCAGCTGCGGTTTCCTACACAGCGGGGACCTTTGTATGCAACTATTTGTTCTACGGGTTAATGGATCACATTAGCCGGACATCCCCGCACATTCGCGGCGGTTTTATTCATATTCCTTACATTCCGGAGCAAACAATCGACAAAACAGCGCCGAGCCTCAGCCTGGACACGATTGTCCGGGCATTGAGAATCGCCGCTGTTACGGCCGCACAATATGATGAAGATGTGAAGTCACCGGGCGGTACGCTGCACTAAGCGGCCGCCGCTGTTTCTTCCCTCAGCCTCTTTTTATAGACAAACGCCGATAGGGTGACACTCACTTCAAACAGGACAAGAAGCGGGATCATCACGAGAAAATCAGAAATAAAATCAGGCGGTGTAATCAATATGGACACGACAATCAGCAGAAAATAGGAAAGCTTTCTCGCTTTGGCCAGTCTGTAAGGATTTAAGAGGCCCAGCCTTGTTAAAAACATCACCACCAAGGGCATCTCAAACAAGAAGCCGAACGGCAGGCTCAAATTCACCATAAACCTAAAGTAGCGGTCAGCCGTAAACATTGTTTCAAAGTGGCCGGAGGATAAATGAGTCAAAAAGCTGAGCACGATCGGAAACAAGACAAAGTATCCGAAGGAGATGCCCGCCAAAAACAACGCAAATAAACCTGGTATGTACATGAGCGTTACCTTGCGTTCCGTTTTCGTCAGCGCCGGTGCAACGAAACGCCACAGCTGGTACGCGGCAACAGGGATAGAAGCCGCAATGGCACAAATGCCGGAAAGCATCATATACACCCAGAGGATTTCACTCGGCCCAAGCACAGCCAGCTTTCCATCCAAATCCCTGATCAGCCAGTCATAAATGTCCTGTACGAACAAAAAAGCCGTGATGAGAAATAGAAAAAATGCCGCAAGGGTGACGATAATCCGGCGGCGAAGCTCTTCTAAATGCCCGATCAGATGGGTTTCTTTTTTATCCATTCAAAAAAGCCCTCCCTTTCATAAAAAAAGAGGCAGACCCGGTGTCTGCCTCATCAGCATTCAGCCCGCGTTTTTGTCCTGCTTTACCGCTGTCAGCTCAGCTGATTTCTCTTCTTTTTCATCACCAGACACAAGTGATTTTGTGGCGCTTTTAAATTCCAGCAGTGTCCGTCCGGCGGCACGCCCGATTTCCGGCAGCTTGGAAGGGCCAAAAATAATGAGGGCGATGACGAAGATCAGAATCAAGCCCGGTATTCCAATGTTTGAAAACATAATTTCCACTCCTTAATTCGTGATTTTTGCCCGCTTCTTAATCATTTGTTTTTCGTGGGCTTTGTTGTGCGCAAAGAAACGATCCTCTTCGACCTCATCGGATTGCTTCACCCCGCCTTGGATTGTTGTGGATGATACCTTTCTCAACCCAGTTTGGTCTTTCTGGTAAACGAATGAAGCCCTCGTGGAAATGGCTGCGCCCGGCTCGGTCACAAATGGCATCACCCGATAATCGGCTTTCCACTGGTGAGGCGTCACTGTACAGCGGACATATCCGCGATAGTCGTTAAAGAATTTGATGTGCGGATTTTCTTTTAAAATTTGGTCCGTATCCGCTCGCTTATCCGCTCCGTTCCCTCCGGATGTGATCGAGGTTCCGACAAATTCGGCTCCGAATATTTTTGAACTTGTCTTCTCGAAATCGACATGCAAATTCGATGCCCAGCTTGCGTGTACATCACCTGTCAGTACGACAACATTATTCAGATTTTTACTTTTAATGAAATTGATAACCCGTTCGCGCTGAGCCGGGTAGCCGTCCCACGAATCCATGCTGTAGATCGGACTTGCGCTTGTCCCGAAATTCCACTTTGCAAAGAAAATCTGCTGCGCCAGCACATTCCAGTGGGCTGTCGAGCTGCCCAAATTGTCGAAGAGCCACTGCTCCTGTTCTTTTCCAAGCAGGGTCCGATTCGGATTGCGCGATTCATCAGAAGGCGGCTTATTGCCGTCGTTATTGGCTTGGTCGTCCCTGTACTGGCGGGTATCAAGCACATTGAAGGACGCCAGGTTTCCGTACGTAAAGTGCCGGTACAGCTGCATATCTGGGCCATTCGGCAAAGAGGAAATGCGGAGCGGCATATGTTCATAGTATGCCTGGTATGCTGCCGCGCGGCGGAGCACGAATGCTTCAACCGACTGTCCTTTTTCAGGTATTTTATTGGCATAGTTGTTTTCAACTTCATGGTCATCCCAAGTTACAACCCAAGGGAATGCCGCATGTGCAGCTTTAAGATTGGCGTCAGAACGGTATTGAGCGTGACGGTTCCGATAGTCTTGCAGCGTAATGATTTCCGCGCTGTTGTGCGTGCGGACATTGCCTGTTTTTGATACATATTCATTTGGGCCGTATTCATATATGTAATCACCGAGATGGAAGACAAGATCAAGCTTTTCCTTTGCCATATGCTTGTAGGCCGTATAATATCCGTGCTCATATTGCTGGCAGGAAGCAAATGCAAAGGTCATTTGCGGCACATTGGCGCCAGGGGCAGGCAGTGTTTTTGTTTTTCCGACAGGGCTTAGTTCATGGCCGGTTTTGAAACGGTAATAGTACACTTTGTTTGGCTCAAGCCCGTCCGCTTCCACATGAACGGAATGGGCAAGACTCGGTTTAGCCATTTCAGTGCCTTTTCTTACGATTTTACGGAAATGCTCATCCTTTGCGACCTCCCATTTGACAGGCACTGCTTGCTTCGGCATTCCCCCGCCATTCAACGGATCTGGTGCCAGGCGTGTCCAAAGCACGACGCTGTCAGAAAGCGGATCACCTGACGCTACCCCTAATGTAAACGGATAGCTTGAGAATTTAGGCGCAGCATTTACTTCAAAGGCCCCAACCGACTGGGCAATCGTTAATCCAAGAGAAAGTCCTGCAATCTTCCCCGCTCCTTGAATAAATTTACGGCGGTCAAACGTATTGTTTTGAAAGCTTTCCTCTTTCAGTTTCTGTACCCATTCATCAAAACGACTGTCGTATGCCATTCAAGATCCCCTCTCTCCTCATTGATCGTCTCCATTATAGGAAATCATTGTTAAACGACTGTGAAGAAGTGTGAACCGATTGTAAGCGCTGAACATCAAAAACAGGTCTTCCCTCACAAGCCTGCCGCTGAAACATGCCGAAAGCTGGCTGAATGACGCGTTTTCTGCATATCCTGTCGTTTGCAAGCCGCCCATTCGGACTATTTTTCTTCACATGATCTTAAAAAAACAAAAACACCGAGCCATTTCGCAGAATGACTCAGTGCCTTATCAGTTATTTCGAAAACAATCTGCTGAAAAAGCCCTTCTTTTTCGGCTTTTCAGCAGGAGGCTCTTGTTCTCTTACAATCCCTTTTTCCTTCGCTTCTTTCAGCCAAAATGGAAATTCAGCAAGCAGAGCATCATAAAGCTCATCATCAGAAATGCGGTCAATCTCTTCGATATGCAGGAAGTTCGTGTTATCAATGACACGCCCTTCTAACGTATCCAGTTTATTGAGAAAATCAAAGTTTCCGTTTCCGATGCCGACAAACTGCCAGAACACCGGTTTATCAGAAGAAGCTTCAATTATCGGTTTGATTGACTTTTTACAGCCCCCGTCATTGATAAAAACAATGAAAGCAGGATACGAGCTCGGTTCCTCCGCAACATATTTGCGCAGCACGTCCTTCATGACTGGCGGCTCATCATTTCTGCCGAATTTATGCAAGCTGTCATTATTTAAAATTTCACGATCGACATAGCCCGAAAAATCCTTTTCTGAAACTGGCTTTAATCGGGAAAATTCATTATCATACACCCATACATCCAGCAAACCGTTATCATCAAACTGATCAGCCACTGCCAAAATCCGCTCCACCACATTTTGAACCGTCCCGTTTTTGTAGAGCGGTCTCATCGATCCCGTCATATCAAGAACCAGTCCGACACGAGCCGTCACCTTCGTTAACTGCTTTTTCTCCAGTACGATCTTTACACTTTTCTTTTGCAGGTCAATTGTTGCCATTCTGTCATCTCCGTCAGCTCTTTTTTCTTCGATTATCTCACAGGCATATTTTCCATTGCATCTTTTCAAAGAAAAACACCGTTCAATTTGAACGGTGTCCTGTCTCTAAAATGTGTTATATACATTTTCACACGTCTCCGCCGTCGGCTGATAAAAGCAGTGTGACTTAAATCTGGCCACAAACGGCTGGTTATACCACTGGGCTGGACAGTCCCCCTCCGGCCTGAAGTACCACAAACTAAATTTTGCCGGCCAGCGTCTTTCACCGTTAATCGACCGCCGTGCAAGGGCACGCTCGCTATCTCGCGCCCTTTGATAAAAATATCCATGAGTCACAGCCTCAAACGCGTGTGGCTGATAAATCATCTGCCTGATGGTGCGGAGGCCTTTAAAATCTGAGCAATTCGCCCGCAGCCGATTAATTCCAACGTTGCCGACAAGCAGCATCCCCTGCTTGCCTTCACCTTCCGCTTCCGCTCTGAGCAGCCTTGCCATCAAATCAACATCCGCACTCGTTGCTCTCACGACCGCCATCACGTCACCTCCCCTTGATCTCTTTTCATCATATTTCATTACTTCAAAAGTGATGACGGAGGGACAGAGAAGTTTTTAAATTCATTCATCTAACGTCAAAGCAGCGTCCGGTGCGGTACAAGCTTCATGTTTCCGCTGTCGAAGCGCCGCAGCCTCAATTCCTGGATTCACATCATTGACCCCTCCCTAGCAAATTTGCACCCGCCTCCGAAAAGAAATAAGGTTTAACTTTTTACATTTGAGGAATTATACATAACAAATCAAATGACAAAAGGAGGAATTGTAATGACACATGTGAAAGCGCTCGCTATTAAAGGTATTATGACGATTATTGTGTTGTATCTGGTGCTTGGTCTGGGCTTTGGTTTCACGTTTGGTGATACGCTGCTAATGACGATTGTGTTAGGGGTTATTTCTTATTTGCTGGGCGATCTTTATGTATTGCCGAAATGGAATAATATGATTGCAACTTTGGCTGATTTTGGTTTGGCCTTTCTCGTGATCTGGCTGATGGGCATGCCGCTTTCTATGGGGATGACTGGCGGTGAAGTTGCATTGGCGGCTTTATTCGGCGCGATCGTCATGGCAATCGGTGAATATTGCTTCCATTTCTATATGATGAGCAAAGAGATTGGCAAGAAGCATTATCTTGAAACAAGAACAGACTCATAATGGAAAGGCCGATGCTGACAGCATCGGCCTTTTATACATATTGGGCGCCTTTGTTTACGCATCCTGCTTGTCCGCATTCCTGATCGCCATGTAGGAAAAGAACAATCCGAATGCCGCTAACGATAGCGGGATATACACAACAGATGAAATCGAGAAGCCCGGACTTGTTGAGCTGATGAGCATCACAATTACTACAGATGAAATGATGGTCGCCGGAACTGAGTGTTTACGCATCCCAAAAAAAATGGGAACTAAACTGGTTCCAGCGGCGCCAAAAGCGAAAACCGCCATTTTGACCGCCTGTTGAGAAATGATCTCGGAAGTAAGCTCTCCCGGTATGAAATGGTAGATCGAGTTCAGCCAAAAGAAACCAGCGGCTATGAGTATATTTGAAAGTAAAATCGTGATAAACGTCAGTCCGCTCGCGATCATGAGCTTAGCGGTGAGCAGCTTTTTACGGCTGATCGGGTACGTGAACATCACAAGAATGGTTTTGTTTTTATATTCCGAAATCACCAATTTTACGATCAGCACAGCGCCAAATACGATAAATACCGCTCTGACGAAGGTGCCGATGATGAGGAATGCTTCATCCGTACTTTGGAACGAAACCCCGCCATCGGCTTTTTCGGAATAACTGATCAGCCACATAAAGCCCATAATGATCACGTTGGCAATGAGGGCACCTCTGATATACCAGCCCATTTTCATTTTTCTTAATTCGATTCTGATCAAATTCATCAACGTGTCTCTCCTCCTTTACGCACTGATGCTATTGCCGTTGATCAATTTGATAAAATAATCCTCCAGCGACGTATACTTTCTGTTCAATGATTCAATGTCTACATCATTTAAAATCAGCGCTTTGGATATAGCAGCCTGTGAGGCTTCGGCTTCGTAAATTCGGATTGTTTTCTCATTTAAAATTTTAAAGTTGGTTAATTGCAGCTCTTTCTCAAGAACGAAGCAGGCCTTTGTCTGATTCGATGTAACAAGCTCGATGTATTCAGTGTTCTGGCCCCTGACATCCTCCATTGATACCTCTTCAAGCAGCCTGCCGTCCCGAATGACGCCGATCGTGTCCGCGATTTGTTCGATTTCACTCAGCAAGTGGCTTGAGATCAGCAGCGTCATACCGTACTCTTTGCTCAGCACTTGAAACAATTGCCTGATCTTTTTAATGCCGATAGGGTCAAGACCATTCACCGGCTCATCCAGAATGAGCAGATCCGGCTTCGTGAGGATGGCACGCGCAATTCCAAGGCGCTGCTTCATCCCGAGGGAAAAGGTTTTGACGGGTTTTTTGTCGATTTGTTTTAAATTCACCATATCCAGCACTTCTTGTATGGCTTTTTTATTGTGGTAACCCATATATTCACAATGCAGATCTAAATTTTCTTCAGCTGTCAGGTTTTCATAAAAAATCGGATATTCAATCATGCTGCCGATGTTCCCCAGTACCTCATATGACGTGTGGGTGAACTTGTTCCCAAGGATGATGATTTCACCGCTAGTCGGTTTGACAAGGCTCGTCAGCATTTTCATAATGGTTGTTTTCCCCGCGCCGTTCGGGCCGAGAAAGCCATAGATTTCACCTTTTTTAATATGCATGCTGACATTGGATACGACCTCTTTGCCCTGATACGTTTTGGTCAGTCCGTTTGTTTGTACGATATAAGTCAACTTTGTTGCTCCTTCCATCTCTTTTCCTGTTTTCTATTGTAGCGGCGAGCCCTGTCATTTTTATTTCTCAAACCTTAAGAAATTCTTACGATTAATATGTCATGCGTTTCAATGTGATCGTAAATGCAGTCCGTTCGTACGGCTTGCTTTGGACGGATATGGTGCCTCCCATTTTTTCTGTAAGCCGTTTTGTGATGGTTAAACCCAGTCCGCTTCCTTGAAATGCTTTATTTCTGGATTCTTCAAGTGTGTACAGCCTCTCAAACACCCGCTGCTGATCGATTTCACTAATCCCTTTTCCGCGATCCCATACGGTGATGGCGATGTTCCTCTCATCATAAGACAGCGTCAGCCCGATTAACTTGCCGGCCGCGCCATATTGAATCGCATTGGACAATAGGTTTTGCAGGATTCTGTCCAGAGCCTCTTCATTCGCCTGCGCATACACCGGCGTATCGGGAATATCGATGGCTGCTTGAAAGCCTTTTGACTGAACAGTGTCATAATAGTGAAGGATATTTCGTTTGCATATGTCGTTCATATGTACTTTGGTGATCGGGATCTCTTTATCTTCAGATTCTAATTTCGCTAAATCAAAAAAGGAATTGATCATCTGAATAAGTTCATTTGTTTTCTGGCGGAGCTTCCCCAGCAATCTTTCCCGCTCTTCGTCCGGCATGTTCGGGTCACTTTGAATGGCTTCGATATAACCGAGAATGACCGTTAACGGCGTTTTCAGGTCGTGCGACATATTGGTCAGCATCCGCTTCATGGATTGCTCTGTTTTGGCAAATTGGGCGCTGATCTGCTGACGATTCTCAACGATAAGATTGATGTTTACAAGCAAGTCTTTGAGCGCATGATCGTCTGTAGGAAGCAAAATTTGTCCTGCCGAATCCCGGCTGAGCATGTAGCTAAGCTGGTCAGCCGTGTAAGCCAGATTCCCGTCCCGCTTCTTTTTCATTATGAATTGAATCACATTCAGACACGCCAGAGCGATGACAGCGGCCACCCATAGCACTGTCATTCTAAAACTCTCCTAATTTATAACCGATGCCCCATAGCGTTTTAATATATTGAGGGGAGGAGGGGTCATCCTCAATCTTTTCTCTGAGCCGCCGCATATGTACGTTAATGATGTTCTGATCATCAAAGTACTCTTCATTCCAGACGGAACGATAGATTTGTTCTTTCGTAAACACTTTTTTAGGATTTGATGCAAATAAGCACAGCAGCTGCCATTCTGTTGACGTCAGCTGGAGCGGTTGTCCGTTTTTCAAAACGGAAACATTGTCTACGTCTATCGCAAGCTGGTGAATCCGGATCACCTTATTCACAGCCGGCTCCTCTGCCGAATATTGCGTCGCCCGCCGTATCGCGGCTTTTACTCTGGCTGTCAGCTCAATCATCGAAAACGGTTTGGCGATATAATCATCCGCCCCAAAGCCCAGTCCCAATGCCTTGTCCACATCTCCGTCTTTTGCCGAAATCATTAAGACCGGTATATTGCTTTTTTCCCGGATGATTTTCAGAAAATCCATGCCGTTCAGCTTCGGGAGCATGATATCAAGGAGGACCAAATCGTATGAACCCTGCTGAAACAGCCGGATGCCCTCTTCTCCGTCGAAAGCATGCACAATTCCAAAGCCTTCTTTTGTTAAATAATGATCCACCATTTCACTGATTGAGTGGTCGTCTTCTACAAGCAATATGCGCTGCATCTTCTCACCTAACCTTTACAAAATCAAAAAACACACACGTAATTACACTTATTGTAATTGAAAAACGTGTGTGTTTTATAAAAATTATTCTTTTTTTCCTGTTTTCAGCTTCCTGTATTCTATGCCCGTAATGACAAAGAATACGGCAGCGCATCCAATGACTTGAATAAGCCCCAGCCGTTCACCGAGAAATAAAGCTCCATAGAAAATCGTCAGGATAGGCCCTGCCATTGAAATGGCGGCGGCTCGCTGTGCCCCGATTCGTTTTATGCCCTCAAGCATTAGCACAAATGGAATCACAGTGGTCACGACTGCAATTACCGCGAACAAACCATACATAGCAAGCGGATATGCTGCCATTGGCGTATTCATGCCAGCCGCCGATTTTATCCCTGTGTAAAGCATCATGGCAGCTCCAGCAGCTGTCATCCCGTATGCATTGAGACGGATACCCCCGATTTGATGGACGAGATGCCCGGAAAGGACAAGATAACCAGCATAGACGGCCGAAGATAACAAAATGAATACAGCTCCAATCATATTCGCCTGAAAAAGCTCAGCATTCCAGCCGCCCAGCGCCAAGAAAAGCCCAAACATGACCGCCAGAACTGCGAAAAGGTCCTGAATTGAGGACATTTTCCGGTCACGACACGCGGTGAGTCCAAACACAAACAACGGATAGCTCATCAGCAATATACGTTCAACCATTGCGGATACATGGTTCAGCCCGATAAAATCAAGCAAGGGAGACAAAAAAAAAACAAAACACTCCCGCGCCACAAGCCTTCCATATGTCTCCTTTTTTCTTACCGTCTGGCATTGGAGGACGGTATATTAAAAAAATCAGCCAAAACAGCGGAACAGCCAGCAGCTGCCTGTATAGCAGCACGGCATCTGGCTCAGCACCCATTTGGTATAACCATTTTATCCAAATCGATTTAGACGCAAAACAAACTGTTCCGATCAGCAAAAAAATCGTACCTGATGCGGCCTCACTAATCTTACTCTGCTCTTCTGCTCTCATCTCAGCTCAGCTTTTCTCCTTTACTTATTCAAATGCTTTTGGATAAAATCCAGAAGCGTATATCCTTGAGCAGTCAGAATAACACCTTTGCCGCTGCAGGCCGGGCAAGGTGTTCCTTCGATTTCTCCCGCTCTTTCACATTTAGGACATGCGACCTCAAGATCATCAGTTGCAATGACCATTTGATATCCTCCTTTCTAACTCATCTGCTATGCCACCACCAGCCATCGTCCATTGGCCGTCACCTCCTTTAAGAAACACAAAAACCCCCGTCCTATGCAAAGGACGAGGGTCTCGCGGTACCACCTTTATTAACAGCTATACAGCCATTCACTCTAAGTACAGAAAACCTATGTTTCGATACTCCTCTCTTGGTAACGGGGAGAGAAACCCGGCATCGCCTACTATCCGTTCAGCAAAGCAATTCAGAAGCCCATTCGGCATCAGGGGAGGATCGGTTCACACCTGCCACCGACTCTCTGAACCTCCATTCTGTGCGTACTTGCTCTTCCTCACGATTGTTGATCCGTTCTATTATTTGTAAAGTTTATAATACTCGGTTCCATGAAACGAAGTCAATTCTTAATCCGATGTTACACCGAGTGCTTCTAGCGCCATATTGACGTGCTCCTCCTGCTGTGTTTGCAGAGCGAATTTAGCTATTTCCAGCGGATATGCCGCTTGCATCTCTGAGATGTGTTCCTGCATTTTGGCCCATTTCCGGCCGCCTGCTTGATCATAGTATTCAAGCAAACGGGCAGTTTCTTTTTCTCCGAAAATGGTTTGATAAAGAACAAAATCCTTGGCTGGGTCAGCAACCTTCGCTTCTGTCCAATCCAGAAGTCCTGTGACACGTCCATTTTGATCGATAAGGATATGCGGCGGGTGGAGATCGCCGTGTATCAAAGAAGAGAAACCCGGCCAGTATGCATCATCATCTATCCACTTTTGCCATCTTTCCCAAAGCGTCGTAGATACGCCAAGCTTATTCTTCACATCAACCATAGAGTCTGCTGTCATTTGCCTGAAATCTTCTGGCCTTATCACTTCTATTCCGGATTGCCCAGCAGATATTTGATCCGTGCCATGTAATTCAGCCAGTATGTCGGCAAGTGTGCGGACAAAGTCGTCTGACGGCGGCTGATGATTCATATTCCAAACATATTGCTTTTGTTCCAAATCAATCCCGGCCGCCGGCGTTCCTTTTAACATGGGGTAAGCGATCAATTCCGGCGTGTGAATTCTCCAATCCGGCACATCAGCAGTCAGATTCGCGCGGAGAAAGGCAAGCGTTCTGCCTTCCGCGGATGCTCTTTCCACAACATCACTTCGCCGCGGTTTTCGCAGCACCCATGGCATACCTGTGTCGTCCTTGGCAAATACAACTTGAAAGTCCATTCCGGTTTCATTCAATTGCGCGTTCTCAGAATGAACCGTCAAACCTTGGCTGCGTGCAAGCCCGACAATCTCAGTGATAAGCTGTTTTTCGTTAAGGTTTGTCATCCCATTTCCCCTTTCTCATGCTCCGGCCTGCAGTAGAGAGAAGGGATGCTTGAAGGCACAAAAAAGGGCAGGCACGCCACCCTCTTTTTTGATAATCATGTAAGGGCTCATACATAGGCGGATTCATCCCGATTCTCTCGCATTCAGGCGAGAGTTGTTCACTATTGAATTCGTGTCACTCTGAATCTCATGAATGCCATGCTGGAACCCCTCCGTTCTTTGTTTGTTGATTATCATTTTACATCATATTCCAATTTCAATCTACTAGAACAATAAATCAAGTCACTGGAGCAGGATTAAACAAGCACAAATCATTATGAAGACCCCAACGGTCTGCCCACGTTTGTTTGCGGCCGCTTGCCACATCCAAAATCGTCCTGAAGATTTCCCAGCCTACATCTTCGATACTGGCCTCTCCTGTCGCGATTCGGCCGGCATTGATATCGATTAAATCTGCCCAATGCTCTGATAAGGAATGCCGCGTCGATACTTTCAGCACCGGCGCAGCAGCCAGGCCATACGGTGTTCCCCTCCCTGTCGTAAACACCTGCAGATTCATGCCCGCAGCCAGCTGCAGGGTGCCGCACACAAAATCGCTTGCCGGTGTCGCCGCGAACAGCAGGCCTTTTTGCTCTGCTCTTTCACCAGGACCGAGCACGCCGGAGATGGGGCTTGTGCCTGATTTGGCTACCGAGCCTAACGCTTTTTCCACCACATTGGATAATCCGCCTTTTTTATTGCCTGGTGACGGGTTTGCGCTTCGGTCTGCGTCTCCCCGCCGGAGATAGCTGTCATACCACTTCATCTCTTTGATCAGTGATTGTCCGACCTCTTCACTGACAGCCCGCGGCGTTAATAAATGAATGGCATCCCGCACCTCTGTCACTTCAGAAAACAAAACCGTTGCACCTGCGCGAACCAATAAATCAGCCGCATACCCCACGGCAGGGTTCGCCGTCACGCCGGAAAACGCATCACTGCCGCCGCATTGCAGGCCGATAACCAGATCCGAAACAGGGCATGACACCCGGGTTCTGCTGTTCAGCCTGATTAACCGTTCCTCCGCCATTTCCAAAATGGATTGGATCATCGCCGCAAAACCCCGGTGATCCTGGAGCGATAGAATGTCATCATCATTTTCGGAGGCAATTCTTTCCGGGAGGAGCTTTTCACATCCCAATCCGATTACCATTACTTCTCCGCCGAAGTTCGGATGCTTCGCGAGATTTTGAATCGTGCGGATCGGAATAACAGCGTCGGGCGCATTGATCGCCACGCCGCATCCGTATTGATGATGCAGCGGCACAACGTCATCGACATTTGGGTATTTCGGCAGCAGCTCTTCTTTTATTCGTTTGACTGCATAATCCAAAACGCCAACAACACATTGAACACTTGTCGTGATGCCGAGGATATTTTTTGTCCCCGCACTGCCATCCGCATTTCGGTATCCTTCAAACGTGTAGCCTTCAAGAGGGGGCCGCGGCTGCGGCACCCTGTTTGCGAGAGGAAGATCGTCTAACGCCGGAGGAGCGGGCATCCTCACGAGGGCTTCCCGTATCCAGCTCCCGCGTTTGATCGTCTCATCAGCAAATCCGATCACCTCTCCGTAACGCACGATCTCATCCCCTTGATTGAGATCGGTGAGGGCCACCTTATGGCCTTGAGGAACATCCTCTTCAAGTACGAGCCCGCATGAGAAAACAGTGCCCTTTGGCAGTCCTCCATCATTTACAATAATCGCGGTGTTATCTATTTCATGCACTTTGATGTAAAGGGGCGCTTGGTTCTTCCTGAGGTTCATCGCCATATGAAAATCACTCCTCATATCTTAGTAAGCGTTTTCTAAATTGGTTTTAAAAAAACCGCAGCTCTTACGTTTCAACTGCGGTTGCTCACCATTATTTTTCATCCATTCCTTTTAGAATTTTGTCACGGACAAATTTCAGATGCTCATACATGTGGTAATGTGCTTTGTACGGATCTCTTTTGGCAAGGGCGTCGTAGATTTTTTTGTGATATTCGACCGTTACATCTCTCTCCCTGTACGGAATTTGGCTGTCAATTTTCGCATGGGTGATCAGCAGGGACTGAATCATCCCTTCAACGACGGGGTTATTGGCGCTTAACGCAATAATTCGATGGAACTCTTTATCCGCTTCACCATAAAGATTGTCAGTGCTGTTGGCAATATCGTCGATCGTCTTCTGCAAGCGCTGAAGCTCTTCCTCATTGATTTTTTCCGCGGCAATTGTCACGAGTCCGAGTTCTAGCGCCATCCGCGCTTCAATGATAGCCGGAAGATTATCAGTGGCCAAGGCAAGCATGACGGAAAATGGCTGCATGCCGATTTTATCGTTGAAATATGTGCCCCCTCGTGTTTTTCTCGTAATGACGCCCAGCGTTTCAAGTGAACTGAGTGCCTCCCGAAGCACCGGCCTGCTGACATGCAAAATGTCCATCAGTTCCATTTCTGTCGGCAATTTGTCTCCGGCCCTCAACTGTCCGCTCGATAATAAATGGACAATCCGTTCGATGACCTGCTTGGCTAATGTTTTCCGATTGACTGTATCGACTTTTAAATCCTCTAAACCTTCGTACACGAACAACTCTCCCTTCAGTTGTTCAATTGTAAGACAAAATAGCGGATATGACAATATTTACAAACAAACTTATCGCACAAGACACGGGCGCTTCCGGTCAAATTCCCAGTTGCTGATCAGGAACTGCATTGGGATCGCGTCATTCCGTGCGCCTAAATTCATTTTCCGGTAGATCTCATGCGCTTTTTCCACTTGTTCCATATCAATATCGACGCCTAGTCCAGGCTTATCCGGCACCTTGACACAGCCAGAAGAAATCTCAAAAGGCTGTTTCGTTAATCGCTGCCCGTCCTGCCAGATCCAATGGGTATCAATCGCCGTGATCCGCCCCGGAGCCGCTGCTGCCACTTGGGTAAACATCGCTAGGGAAATATCAAAGTGGTTGTTGGAATGCGAGCCCCATGTCAAACCCCAATCATGGCACATTTGCGCAACCCGCACCGACCCTTGCATCGTCCAAAAATGCGGATCAGCCAGCGGTATATCCACCGCATGGAGCTGAATTGCGTGACCCATTTCCCGCCAGTCAGTCGCAATCATATTTGTCGCAGTCGGAAGCCCTGTCGCGCGGCGGAATTCAGCCATTACTTCACGAGCGGAGTAGCCATTCTCATCCCCGCACGGATCTTCCGCATACGCGAGCACATCTTGCTTTCCTTTGCATAATGCAATAGCTTCCTCTAATGACCATGCCCCGTTCGGATCAAGAGTGATCCTTGCCTCTGGAAAACGTTTCGATAATGCGGTAACAGCTTCGATTTCCTCTTCTCCCCGCAGCACCCCGCCTTTCAACTTGAAATCCTGAAAGCCATAGCGCTCCTGTGCTGATTCGGCAAGACGCACAATGGCCTCCGGCGTCAGCGCTTCCTCATGGCGCAGACGGAACCACGCACAATCTGACTGCTCATCGCTTTGATACGGCAAGGTCGTCCGCTTTCGGTCGCCGATGTAAAAGAGGTAACCGAGCATTTTTACTTCATCACGCTGCTTCCCTTCGCCCAGCAAAGCCGCGACCGGTTCCTGAAGAAACTTTCCAAGCAAATCTAACAAAGCCGCTTCCAGTGCGGTGACGGCGTGCACAGTGGTGCGCAAATCAAACGTCTGGTTTCCTCGCCCTCCCCTGTCCTGATCGCCAAACTGCTTTCTGACCGTTTGCAATATCGCCTGGTACGCACCGATAGATTTTCCGACAACAAGCGGCTCTGACAGCTCCAGTGTGCGGCGAATATGCTCTCCGCCAGGCACCTCGCCGACTCCCTGATTTCCGCTGCTGTCCGTTAAGATTACGATATTCCGGGTAAAAAACGGGCTGTGTGCTCCGCTTAGATTCAGCAGCATGCTGTCATGTCCCGCAACAGGAATCACCTTCATTTCAGAAATTGAGGGAATATTCGATCTTTTCTCTTTTTGAACCTGCTCTTGTATCGGTGAACTCATGCATTTTCCTCCCTTTATAAAGCGCTTTCATAAATATTAGACAGGCAACGATTGATCGGGGCCTTGTTCTTGTTTCTTTAACACGACCCGTTTGATCGGCCCGACCAGCAGCAAATAGCTGAGGATCGCCGCAATCGCGTTAGCGCCGACAAACACAAGCGCGCCATTGAAAGATCCAGTGGCATTGACAATGTATCCGATAATAATCGGTGTTGTAATTGAGGCAATATTTCCGAAAGTGTTGAACAAACCGCCGCTTAATCCTGCACATTCTTTCGGAGACGTGTCCGATACAACAGCCCATCCCAATGCGCCGAAGCCTTTTCCGAAAAACGCGAGCGACATAATGACAACGACGAGCCATGCTGAATCTGTGTAGTTGCAGACAATCATACTGCAAGACAGCAGCATGCCGGCAATGATTGGCACTTTTCTTGCAAAGGTCAGCGAACGGCCTTTTTTGAGTAAGATGTCTGACACAATGCCCCCAAGGACGCCGCCGGCAAATCCGCACAGCGCCGGCAGGGAAGCGACAAACCCAGCTTCAAGAATAGACATGCCGCGGGCCTGAACCAAATATACCGGAAACCATGTGAGAAAGAAATAGGTGAGAGTCGTAATACAGTATTGCGCGATGTACACGCCAATCAGCATGCGGTTCGTTAACAGCTGTTTGATATACGGCCATTTCGATTCTGTTTCTTGTTTGCTTTTACTGTCATCCATGGAAATCAGCCCGCCGCCCTGTTCGATGTACGCAAGCTCAGCTTCATTAACCTTTGGGTGTTTTTTCGGTTCATACACCGTTTTTAGCCAGATGACAGCCAGAAGAATGCCCGCAATACCCATGACAACGAAGACGGAATGCCAGCCGAAAGAGTGGGTAAGCCAGCCCATTAAAGGAGAAAAAATGACGATTGCGAAGTATTGTGCTGAATTAAAAAAGGCTGAAGCTGTCCCGCGCTCGGAGCTTGGAAACCATGAGGCAACAACTCTGCCGTTTCCGGGAAATGAAGGCGCTTCTGATAAACCAACCAGAAAACGCAGTGCAAACAGCAGGATAATCGCTGTGCCGGCGGAGAAAAAGCCAATCGCCCCTTGCAGCAGCGTAAAAAACGACCAGAAAAAGATGCTTAACGCAATGATAGTCTTTGAACCAAAACGGTCCAGCAGCCAGCCGCCCGGAAGCTGTCCGATGACATAAGCCCAGCCAAAGGCAGAAAAGACATATCCCATGGCGACCGAGTCCAATCCCAAATCATGCTGGACGGAATCTCCGGTGATGGAAAGCGTCGCTCGATCCGCGTAGTTAATAGAGGTCACAAGAAACAGCATAAACACGATGAACCAGCGCACGGACGTTTTTTTGCCCGCCGGTGTAACACTCGCAAAGTCTTTTTTCATAGTATCTTCTCCTTTTCAAAGTAGAGAATCATATGCTGGCTGTGATAAAGCCGGGAAAGAGACGCACGCCTCTTTCCAGCACCATTACGGCTTCACAAAAACGGTTTTAATCGCCGTGAAAAAGTCCTTCGCTGCCTCACCCTGTTCTCGGGAGTGGGAGCTCGACTGCTTCATGCCGCCAAAAGGCGCCTGCAGCTCAACACCTGCGCTTTCTGCATTGATCCGAACCAGTCCGGCATCGATTTCATCAATGAAAGAAAGCATTCGGCCGATGTTTTCCGTGAAGATGGATGCACTTAAACCGAACTTCACATCATTGGCGATGTTCAGCGCCTCCTCCATCGAGTCCACCTTGATCAAGGCGATCACCGGACCGAAAATTTCCTCCTGGGCAATTGTCATCTCAGATGCCACATTGTCAAAGATGGCAGGCTGAACATAATAGCCGTTTTGATACTTTCCGTTCTCCAGCTTTTCTCCTCCTATTAAAAGGGAAGCGCCCTCCTGTTTGCCTTTCTCAATGTATGACAGGCAGTTATCAAGCTGATTCTTGCTGGCAATCGGTCCCATCCAGACATCCTCTTTTAAGCTGTCTCCGATTGTAATATCTTTTGTGCGGTGAAGCAGTTTTTCTTTAAAGCGCTCGTAAATTCCGCTTTGCACGATGACACGGCTTGTCGCGGTGCATTTCTGGCCGGTTGAACGGAAGGCCCCCGTTATGACAGCTTCAGCCGCAGCTTCAAGGTCAGCATCATCAGCTACGATGACAGGGTTTTTGCCGCCCATCTCAAGCTGGTACTTGGCTCCCCTCGCTAAAGCGGCTTGACCGATGATTTTTCCGACTTGATTTGAACCGGTAAACGTAACGGCGTTTACACCGTCATGCTCAGCAAGCCCCTGACCGACAACAGAACCCGGGCCTGTCACCAAATTGATGACCCCTGCCGGGAGCCCCGCTTCCTCAAAGCAGGCAATGATCTTCGCGCATGTCACAGCTGTTTCTGTCGCCGGTTTGATGACAACGGTATTGCCGTATACCAATGCCGGCGCCATTTTCCAAATCGGAATCGCCACTGGGAAGTTCCACGGAGAAATCACGCCGACCACACCGAGCGGAACACGGGTGGTAAACATGAGCGCGTCTTTGTCAGTAGACGGAATGACGTCACCCGTTTTTCGCATGCCCTCTCCGGCGTAATAGCGCAGAATGGCAATCCCCCGGGCTGTTTCTCCCTTCGCTTCCGGCAATGTTTTACCCATTTCACGCGTTGCACAGGCGGCGATTTCCTCCAAGCGCTGCTCCATGATATCCGCTGTTTTGTATAAGTATTGGCCGCGCTCGGCACCCGTCAGCTTTCTCCAAGCCGTTTTGGCTTCATTGGCGGCGGCGACGGCACGTTCCACATCTTCAGCCGTTGAATTCTGTACATATCCGACAATATCATTCACATCGGCAGGGTTTTCGACCTTGACCATATCGCCTGATTGAGACTTAACCCACTCTCCGTTAATAAAGTTGAGGTACGTGTTTTGTTCCGTGATCACAGACATGCCCATTGCCCCTTTCGTGTTTTTTCTGGTCAAACCGTCGCGGCTTTTTTCGGAAAACGGTCAGCCGCCCGCTTCAAAATTGCTTCCAATTGCTGATAATGATCTTTTTCAACCGGGCCGACAGGCGGTCTGGCTGTATTCCTTACATTCAAACCCATGATTTCCATACCGGCTTTAATCAAGGATACGGCGTAGCCTTTCCGTTGTTTGCGAATGTCGTTGATCGGCAGAATCACATGCCGATAGAGTTCCTTCACAAGCTCGTCATTTCCGTTTTTCAATGCATCATAGAACATTCGCGAAATATGCGGGATATAATTTGAAATCGCTGAAGAGTAAGAGTGGAACCCGATCGGCAGATAAGCCGGCATCGTCACTTCAGCCATCGGCATTCCGTTGAGCCATCCTAAGCGGTCGCCGATCGTATAGACGAGGTTGATATTCAAATCCATATTTCCTACCCCGTCTTTGACACCGACAAGCTGTTCACATTCGGTCAGACGTTTGATCTGTTCAACTGAGAGAACGGCGTTATCGCGCTGATAAAGAATCGCGTTCAAGTCAGTGCTTTCAATAATCGTTTTCGCATACTGGTACAGCCCCTCCTGTTCGCCATGCACCAAATACGGAGGCAGAATCAAGTAGCCGTCGGCGCCTTTTTTCTCCGACAGCTGCGCCCAATCAAGCGCTGTGCTGAGGTTGCCGCCCACCCCCGTGTAGACCGGCACCTTTCCTCCGGCTGCCGAGACTGCGACTTCCACCATTTGCTCGTATTCTTTCTGGCTGAGAGATTGAAATTCACCAGACCCGCAAGCGATAAAAATCGCTTCCAATCCTTCTTCCAGCAAAAACTCAATGTTTTGAAAAAGAGCTTCTTCCTCCAGTTTTCCTTGTGTGTTAAAAGGAGCAACCGGAAAACCTAAAATTCCAGCGGGTGCTTTTCTGATACGGCTCATCAACATAACCTCCTGTTATTTGTGTATACAGCCTCTATCTGTAAGCGCTTTTATTGATTTTTCTTTTACATCCGCTCCTTCCCATATATCCTTTTGTTTAATTGTAAGACAAATAAACAATAAGTCAATATCTTTATTTTCTGATATTTTATAAAAAAGCGGTAAATCATTGTCCGGCCGGGATTCTGCGCAGCAAAAAAACAGCCTGGTCAGCCGGCTGTTTGGTTTATATCCTTCTTTGTTTCATCGTTTCATGCAAAAGCTTTGCTTCCAAAAAAAACACGTGGATGAATTTTTTCATATTTATTCTAGCAGGTGCAAGGGGTTTTGCATCCTTGGATTGGAGTTCTTTCATTTTCTGGCTGACAACCGGAAAATCAAAGAATTTCGATGCATAGGTTTCAAATTTTGGATTCGAAAAATCAGTTGTGCCCAGTGAAGCAAAATGGTGCAGCGAATGAATAATCGCTCTGCGGATACGCTGCTCCGAGGCTTTCATTTCGCGATTGACTTCCGTCTGTGAGGCCCCTGTCCCCAGCTTCCGTACCGCTACTTGGGTGAATATTTGTTTTAGCGAAGGGCTTTGTTTTTCGTGCGGCTCGGATTGCTCGTGTTCTGCTAAATACTGCAGGACCGCCATGAGATCATGTGCGCCGCCTTCTCCCATCATGCCCAGCTCGGACAACAGGAATGTTCCTGCCTCTTTTAAACCGCTGTCACTCTTCTGCTGGGGACGCGCTTTCCGTTCAGTCCGATTGACAAGCCGGCTTAGAGAATGCTGAATGGCTCCAATCGAGTGTTCAAGCTCGATCCGCTCCTTCACCTTTTGGAGAACCGTGACAATTTCAATGCGGTTAATCGGCTTATGGATAAAATATTCGATGCCGAGCGAGTACGCTTCCCCGACCATTTCCTTCGCCTCCACTTGAGAGATCATTACGATTTTGCCGGAGTACGTATTCTGGATCTGACGAATCGTCTCAATGCCGTCTCTTCCGGGCATTAACAGATCGATTAATAAAATATCAATCTGCTTAAATTGCAGCATATGCCCTTCCACTTGGCTTCCGTCGTCTGCTTCACCAGCAGCTTCCCCGAGATCTTCGTCCTCAATGATCTGCCTTAAAATTGACCGCACCGCACGGTCATCATCTGCAATAAAAAAACGCATAGCTTTTGGTTCACCCTTTCTGAATCAAATGCCGGACAGGCAGCCTGATGGCAAACACCACTCCCCGCTGCTGATTATCAAACGTGATATCCCCTTCTAGCTCTGTCACGATTTCCTTTACGTAGGAAAGTCCGATACCCGTAGAAGGCGTGCCAAATTCGTCATATTTTGAAGTAAAGCCCGGGTCAAACACAATGTCTCCGATTTTCTCAGAAATCCCGGGGCCATTGTCTTCCACCTGGAATTCTACCATACTCTCATTTGGCTTACGGAGCCTCAGGCTGACCATTCCCTCTTCATCCATAGCCTCTACCGCATTTGCTGTTAGATTATTAATGATCGAAAGCACGATAAATACGTGATATTCGTCATGCTCTCCCTCTATGGAGCAGTAAAAACCAATCTGCTTTCCTAGTGCTTCAGCGTACTTTTCATTCATTCGAATCACGAGCTGCAGCAAATCAGAAGCCCTCATATAATCTCTCAAACTCTCATTCGAAATCAGTTTTGAAAGCCCTGCGAATATTCGCTGGTTGTCCTTTTTCACTTCATGAATCTCTCCGGCCAGTCTCAGGATTCTGCCGCTCAGCTGAACATCCTTGCCCTTCATTTCCCGATAGAGCTGATACGAATCGTTTGTCACTTTCTCTGTCGTTTTCAATGTCTTTTTTAGGTGCACCGTTTCTTCATATAAATTGGAAACGATCATCAGCATGTGCTCGTGCTGCTGCCTTGTCTGTTTTTCTCTCGATTGTGTTTCATACAGCTTCAGCACACTATAAAAGCTCATCACAATAAATGTGTGAGAAATCGCAATCACCGCAATGTCAGTGATTTTCTCAGGCGTGACAACCGTATGAAAAATGAGAAATTGCACAGCCAGCTCGACACAATCTGACACAACTTCAATCATAAACCCAATGAAACCGAGCATAATCGGCCGTTCACGGAAACGATTGGCCTTTAATATGGAAAACAGACAGGCGTAAGTCATATAAAAGAAAAAGCCAGACGCTTGATCATACAGAATCGGAGTCAGTCCATTGTGTCCTCCGCCCCATAATTCCAGTAAGACGCGAAAGATGAAAACAGCCGCTCCAGTCAGAAAACCCGGCAGCACAGCGGGCACATGCCGCAACAACGATAAAAAGAAGAAAAAAACCGGTGCCCCAAAGCTGACCCGGAATTCTTCATTGAGGGGATAAAATTTCAGTTCACCGGCCAGCGGCACCGTTATCAGCATGAGGGCCAGTATATATCCGTCTTTTTCAATAAACCGTTCCAGTTTTATGTTGATCACATCCTCGCTTTTTATTTTGGGGAATCGGGCGAAAACCTGCAAATTGCTTTTGACCCAGAAAATAAGGTTTTTATAAATCTTACTGCTTATTTTCAAAATGTTTTTGTCGTATTTTGTATGATTCTGTAGTCGCCATTATACAGTAATTATACCTTCCGCTATCATGAAAGCGTTTAACGCCCCTTTAGCCTTCGTTTTGATACACCTCAGTCCTTTAAGAAAAAAATCAGTGAGGAGGAATTCGATGAAAGAATTGATAAAAGAGCACCAGAAAGACATAAACCCGGCGTTACAGCTGCATGATTGGGTTGAGTACTATCGCCCTTTTGCCGCCAATGGACAAAGTGCAAACTATATCCCCGCATTAGGAAAAATCAATGATTCACAGCTCGGCATCTGTGTATTGGAGCCTGATGGAACGATGATACACGCCGGCGACTGGAACGTCTCTTTTACCCTGCAAAGCATTTCAAAAGTGATTAGCTTTATTGCCGCCTGCATGAGCCGCGGCATTCCCTATGTGCTGGACCGCGTAGATGTCGAGCCGACAGGCGACGCCTTTAATTCAATCATTCGGCTCGAAATCAACAAGCCGGGAAAGCCCTTCAATCCCATGATCAACGCGGGCGCCCTTACCATCGCTTCGATTCTTCCCGGAGAATCGGCATACGAAAAGCTCGTGTTTCTTTACTCGGTGATGGAAACTTTGATAGGAAAACGGCCGAGAATTCATGAGGAAGTATTCCGTTCTGAATGGGAAACCGCCCACCGCAACAGAGCGCTGGCCTACTATTTAAAAGAAACAAACTTTTTAGAAGCTGAAGTAGAAGAAACACTTGAGGTGTACTTGAAGCAATGCGCTATGGAGAGCACTACAGAAGATATTGCGTTGATCGGCCTGATCCTTGCTCATGACGGGTATCATCCGATTCGACGCGAGCAGGTGATTCCAAAAGATGTCGCAAAATTGGCCAAGGCATTAATGCTGACGTGCGGCATGTACAACGCTTCAGGCAAATATGCGGCGTTTGTCGGCGTGCCGGCCAAAAGCGGCGTCTCCGGCGGCATCATGGCGCTGGTGCCTCCAAGCGCCAGAAGAGAACAGCCTTTTCAATCCGGATGCGGCATCGGCATTTACGGGCCTGCCATTGATGAATACGGCAACAGCCTCACTGGCGGTATGCTGCTGAAGCATATGGCGCAGGAATGGGAGCTCAGCATTTTTTAAATATGAAAAAAGAGGTGATTCTATGCAGCAAATCCTGGAACATATCGTCGGTATTGCAAATGATCTTTTGTGGTCAAAGCTATTAATTGTTTTGCTCCTTTCTTTTGGAATCTATTTTACGTTCAGGCTGAAGTTTTTACAGGTTCGCATGCTGAAAGAAATGGTCAGGGTATTAAGAGAAGGTGCTGCTTCCCGATCGAAAAACAGCATTTCTCCGTTTCAAGCCTTTTGCATCAGCATGGCGGCCCGTGTCGGAACGGGAAATATTACGGGCATTGCCATCGCCATTGCACTCGGCGGGCCCGGTGCAATCTTCTGGATGTGGATTATCGCCATTATCGGATCAGCATCTAGCTTTGTGGAAAGCACACTGGCTCAGATTTATAAAGTAAAAGATGTAAACGGCTTCCGCGGCGGGCCTGCGTATTACATGGAAAAAGGGCTGAACAAAAGGTGGATGGGCGCGCTGTTCGCTGTGTTAATCACCTTATCGTTCGGTATCGTCTTCAACTCGGTTCAATCCAATACAGTCAGCCTTGCCTTTGAAAACGCGTTTGGCACAAACCGCCTGACATTGGGACTCATTTTAATTACTGTATTCGGCACGATTATTTTTGGCGGAGTCAAGCGCATTGCAAAGCTGGCTGAATCCATTGTCGTCGTATTGGCTGTCCTGTATATCGGAGTTGCGTTTTTCGTCATTTTTACCAACATTACGCAGCTGCCAGGTGTGCTTGCGCTAATCGTGAAAAATGCGTTTGGTTTTGATCAGGCCGCCGGCGGGGCTTTGGGCGCGGCACTCATGCAAGGCGTCAGACGGGGAATTTTTTCAAACGAAGCGGGAATGGGGAGCGCACCGAATGCCGCTGCCACCGCCACAACAAGCCATCCTGTCAAACAGGGGCTGATTCAAGCGCTTGGTGTCCTGTCAGATACGCTAATCATTTGTACAAGCACCGCCTTTATCATCCTGTTTTCGGATGCCTATCATACTCCGGGTCTGAGCGGAATCGCCTTGACACAAGCCTCCCTCAGCTCCCATGTCGGATCATGGGCATCAGGCTTTCTCGCCATTCTGATTTTGTTATTCGGATTCTGTGCTCTAATTGGAAACTATTATTATGGCGAAACCAATATCGGCTTTTTGAACAAAAGCAAAAAACTGATTTTTGTCTACCGTATCGGCGTGCTGGCAATGATCGTGTTTGGCTGTGTTGCCAAAGTCCAGCTCGTCTGGGATCTTGCTGATTTGTTCATGGGTTTGATGGTCGTCGTGAATTTAATCGCGATTTTCTTACTATCAAAGGTCGTTTTTACGGCGCTGAAAGACTATACACGCCAGAAAAAAGCAGGCAAGGATCCGGTCTTTTATAAAGATGTGCTCAAAAACCATAATGGCATTGAGTGCTGGCCGGTTTCAGACACAAAGACTGACACGCACAACAAACAAATATCATAAGAAAAGGGTGTTCAGACATATCGGCTGAACACCTTTTCCTTTTTGCGTTTATTGACAAACACGTAAGCCTCCATTACGATTTTCATATCTTTTTCAAAAAAATCTGAAAGAAGGCATCGGTACATTCTATGAATCCTATCCAACACATATTAGATACATACCCGCTTATTGTGCTAGACGGCGCCATGGCGACCGAGCTTGAACGCAAGGGCTGTGATTTGAACGACAGTCTGTGGTCGGCAAAAATCCTGATGGAAGAGCCAAATCTGATTAAACAAGTTCATACTGATTATTTCGCGGCAGGCGCCGATTGTGCAATCACTGCCAGCTATCAGTCTACATTTGAAGGCTTTGCCGCACGCGGGCTGAGCGAAGCGGAAGCACGCCGGCTCATCGAGTTGTCCGTCAGCATCGCAGCTGAAGCACGTGATGAATTTTGGTCGCTTGAAGAGAACCGTTTGAATCGGCCAAAACCGATCATTGCGGCTTCTGTAGGCCCTTATGGCGCTTATCTTGCAGACGGGTCTGAATATCGCGGCAACTACGCAATACCAGAAGATGAACTGATTGAATTTCATCGTCCCCGGATGAAGGCGCTGATTGAAGCCGGAGCTGATGTTTTGGCATGCGAAACGATTCCGTGTCTGACTGAAGCCAAAGCGATTGTTCGGCTGTTGAAGGAATTTCCTGAAACGTATGCATGGATCAGCTTCAGTGCTAAAGACGGCCTGCATATCAGTGACGGAACACCTGCAGCTGACTGCGCATCGTGGCTTGATGAACACCGCCAAATTGCAGCACTCGGCATCAACTGCACGCCGCTTCAGCATATCCCTTCCTTGATAGAGGAGTTAAAAAAGAACACGTCAAAACCGATCATTGTCTATCCGAATTCAGGTGAGCAATATGATCCGGAAACAAAAACGTGGAACGGCGCAGCATGCGCAGAATCTTACGGGGCGAGCGCCCGCACCTGGCATGAAAAAGGAGCGAGGCTAATTGGCGGCTGCTGCCGGACAAAACCCGAAAATATTCAAGAAATTGCGGCTTGGGCCCGCTCTTTAAAAACAACTTGACTTATCTGAATAGTTTGTATATTCTAACTTAAAGCCGGTTCGCCGGAGTCTCGTGTCACTTCCTGACATGAGATTTTTTATATTAGGAGGAAATAAATCGCTGATAGAAAGTTGGAAAAAGATGAACTCTGTCCACAACAAGAATGAGACAACCTTTCAGAGAAGTATGAAAAGCCGGCACCTCTTTATGCTTTCCTTGGGAGGTGTCATCGGAACCGGGCTGTTTTTAAGCTCAGGTTATACCATTCAGCAAGCAGGCCCGGCCGGAACGATACTTGCCTACTTAGTCGGGGCCGGCATCGTCTATCTGGTCATGCTATGCCTCGGTGAGCTGTCAGTCGCCATGCCTGTGACCGGCGCCTTTCACACCTATGCAGCCAAATACATAGGGCCGGGCACCGGATTTACGGTCGCTTGGCTGTACTGGCTGACATGGACCGTGGCATTGGGATCAGAATTCACAGCAGCCGGCCTGTTAATGCAGCGCTGGTTCCCCCATACATCGGTTTGGATGTGGAGTGCCGTCTTTGCGCTGTTCATTTTCTTGCTTAACGCATTTTCGGTCAAGTTTTTCGCTGAATCAGAATTTTGGTTTTCCAGCATCAAAGTGTTAGCCATTGTATTATTTATTCTTTTAGGCGGCTCTGCCATGTTCGGCATCATCCCGATCAAAGGCGGAGAAGCCGCTCCGATGCTGTCCAACTTCATGGCGGAAGGCGGGCTTTTTCCAAATGGATTTGTCCCGATTTTGATGACGATGCTGTCCGTTAATTTTGCCTTTTCGGGAACGGAACTAATCGGAATCGCAGCCGGTGAAAGCGTTGATCCTGACAAGACGATACCAAAAGCGATTAAAACAACGGTCTGGCGTCTCTCACTCTTCTTTGTCGGAACAATTTTTGTGCTGTCAGGGCTGATTCCGATTCAAGATGCAGGTGTCATCAAAAGCCCGTTTGTCGCTGTTTTTGACAGAGTCGGTGTACCATACGCAGCCGATATCATGAACTTTGTTATCCTGACAGCGATCCTGTCAGCGGCTAATTCCGGACTCTACGCTTCTTCCCGGATGCTGTGGTCTTTATCAAAAGAAAAAACGCTTCATCCGACATTTGCTAAGCTGACGTCAAAAGGAACCCCTTTTAACGCGCTGGTGTTCAGCATGATCGGCGGCATTCTGTCGTTGCTGTCCAGCGTATTTGCGCCAGACACTGTATACGTTGTGCTCGTGTCGATTTCCGGTTTTGCCGTCGTTGTCGTGTGGATGGGTATCGCTGCTTCTCAATTCATGTTCAGAAAACGTTATATCGAAGCGGGAAACAAGGTTACTGATTTGAAATACAGAACCCCTTTGTATCCGTTCGTGCCGATTGCCGCGTTCCTGTTATGCCTGGCTTCCGTTGTTGGCATTGCCTTTGATCCGAATCAAAGAATCGCACTCTATTGCGGTGTTCCATTTATGGCCATTTGCTATGCAATGTATTATGTAAAAAACCGCAAAAGCCAGCCGAATGCTGATATGACTCATTCAAAATAAAAAGAACCTGCCTCCGGGCAGGTTCTTTTTCGATTTTCACACTTCCACTGTCCAGTTAAACGGGCCTTTCACCTTGCCAAGCTGAATATCTGTTATCGTTTCATACAGCTTTTTCGAGAGCTCCCCGATTTTCCCGTCGCCTACAATCACCGTTTTTCCATGAATGTTGAGTTCACCGACAGGCGTAACGACTGCTGCCGTGCCTGTGCCGAAGACCTCTGTCAATTCTCCGCGTGCAGAGGCCGCATACACCTCATCAATCGATATTCTCTCTTCACGAACCGGAATGCCCCAGCTTCGAATCAGTTCAATCGCAGACGCACGTGTCACCCCGCTTAAAATACTTCCGCTTAAAGCAGGTGTGACAGCTTCCCCGTTTATGACGAAAAAGATGTTCATGCTCCCTACCTCTTCCACATATTTCTTTTCAATGGCATCCAGCCACAGCACCTGGTCATAACCCAGCTCATTCGCTTTCCGCTGTGCCTGAAGACTAGCCGCGTAATTTCCAGACGTTTTTGCACATCCGACTCCGCCGTTCACCGCCCGCACGTACTCATCTTCGACGTAGATTCTTACCGGCTTCAGCTGATCGTCGCCATAGTAGGAACCTACAGGCGAAAGCACGATCATGAATGTATAGCTCTTGGATGCCTTCACACCGAGACTCGGTTCTGTGGCAATCACAAAAGGACGAATATACAGTGACGTTCCTTTTTCCTTTGGAACCCAATCTTTCTCCAGCTCAACTAATTGCGTCAATGCCTCAAGCACCAGCTCTTCGTCTAAAGGAGGCATACTCATGCGCTCACACGATCTGTTCAGCCGTTTGACATTTTGATCCGGACGGAACAGCAGCACCCTGCCGTCGTCTGTTCTGTATGCTTTTAATCCTTCAAAAACAGCCTGGCCGTAATGAAAAACAGATGAAGACGGATCAAGCGTAAGCGGTGCGTACGGCGCAATTCTCGGATGATGCCATCCAATTCCCTCTTCGTAGTCCATCACAAACATATAATCTGTAAAATATTGACCAAATCCCAAGGATGACGGATTGGGCTTTTCCTTATGAAATACAGTTTTTTCTCGTTCAATAAGCTTATTCAATCTAATCAGCACACCTTTCACATAATTGTTTAAATATTCAGTCTTTTTAAAGCTGCAAAAAGTATACAGCCTTTCCTTTGATCATACGCCGCTTCACACCTATAAATTTCAGAATATTCTTTAGGATCATCAGCTATTATACACCACATTCATTGTCAGATGAAGCTGAAATTAAAGAAAAACAGCCAGTTTTATTCTGGCTGTTTGATTTAGAGCGCTAAATAAAGGACGACAATGTGGCAAATCAGCAAAATATACACCGCGAATACAAATTGCCAATTGATCTTCCGCGCCCATGCAAACACCACCATCAAAACAGGCAGTATCACAATCCCCGCCAGCTTGTTAACTGTCAGATCCGGGCTGTTCGCTACATCATAATGAATCGGCATCTGCGTCGGCAGAAAAGGGTAAAATACAATTGAAAAGATGAATGCAGCAATTACTGCTCCCCACAGCACTTTTCCATTCGTCAATAGAAACATAGAACGACCATTCCCTTCTTATCACGTATTGCTTGAATGATATGACTGTTCTACGGTGAATTTCGTTCGGTCTCCCCGGGTAATAATTTGCGCATATTCCACCACTTCTTCATTTTTATCATAGGTAAGGGATTCTGATAAAAACGCAGGCGCTCCGACATTGGTTAATAAGTGGCCGCTGATCGTTTCATCCGTTAAAATTGGTTCGATCGATTCCGTGCCCCTGCTGATTTCAATATTGTATTTTGTCCTTAACAATTCAAACAGCGAGCCGGTGCATTCCTCCTGCGCCAGCCCCGGTGCCGCCTTCCAGGGAATATATGAGGTATGATACTGCAAAGGTTCCCCCTCGGCGTATCTGACTCTGACAAGCTTGTTGACAGGTTCATTCTCTTTCATTTTCAAAAGCTCGGCAATGGAGTGATCGGCAGGAATCACCACAAGCTCAAGCACTTTTGATTCAGAACGAAGGCCTCTCATTTGTTCTGCAAAGCTCGTAATCTTATGCGGAATCGGCGTTTGTATTTTTGCCGCCGATACAAATGTCCCTTTTCCTTGAATTCTTTTAATATATCCCTCAAGCTCTAGCTGCTGCAGAGCCAGTCTCACAGTTGTTCTGCTGACATCATATTGTTCGCAAAACTCACTCTCCGTCGGCAGCTGATCATTCGCCTGATATTTGCCCGATTTAATTAACTCAATGATTTTAAACTTAATAACAGAATATAAAGCTGTCATTTCATTCTCCCCATTCTGTATGCAATCCGTTCTTTTTCATTGAGACCATAATACCATTTGCCATCCCAATATGAAAGATTTGTATCCTTCTTTTATAACAAATTTTCAGAAATTAATATTGACAGTTTGATAAGGACGGTGCTAAATTCGTAATGACAAGTATCATAAATTGGTCATAACAAATATGATGATTGTCTATCTCTTTGAGGGGGTGTCACATGAAGATTCTGATCGCTGAGCACTACGCAGAACTCTGTAAGTTAAGCGCTGCCATTATTAAAGAACAAATACAAGCCAAGAAAGATGCCGTTCTCGGCCTGGCAACAGGAAGCACACCGGTCGGCTTGTATAAGCAGTTGATTTCAGACTATCAGACAGGCGAAATTGATTTTTCAAAGGTTACTACATTTAATTTGGATGAATACACTGGTCTCTCTCCATCTCATCCGCAAAGTTATAACCATTTTATGCATGAGCAGCTTTTTCAGCATATCAATATGCAGCCTGATCATATTCATATCCCGAAAGGAGACAATCCGCAGCTTGAGGCGAATTGCAAAGTATACGAGGATCTCATCCGCCAGGCGGGAGGCATTGATGTCCAAATTCTCGGCATCGGCGCCAATGGCCATATCGGTTTTAATGAACCGGGATCTGATTTTGAAGACCGGACACGTGTTGTGAAGCTCTCGGAAAGCACGATACAGGCAAATGCCAGATTCTTCGGCGGCGATCCGGTGCTGGTGCCAAGACTCGCGATTTCAATGGGCATTAAAACTATCATGGAATTCAGCAAACATATTGTGCTTTTAGCAAGCGGCGAGGAAAAAGCAGACGCTATTCAAAAGATGGCTGAAGGTCCTGTCACGACAGATGTACCGGCCTCTATTCTTCAAAAACACAATCATGTAACCGTTATCGCCGATTATAAAGCAGCTCAAAAATTAAAGAGTGCATCATTCTCATAACACAATAAAAGGAGACTGTCATGTTTAAAAAGGCATTTCAAATTCTGCAGCAGCTTGGCCGCGCGTTGATGACTCCGGTTGCCGTCCTGCCGGCAGCAGGTCTTTTGCTCCGTTTCGGAGACAAGGATCTACTGAACATCCCTATTATAAAGGATGCGGGCGGCGTTGTATTCGATAATCTCCCGCTGATTTTCGCCGTGGGGGTCGCGATCGGATTAGCCGGCGGAGAAGGTGTAGCCGGACTTGCCGCTGTCATCGGATACTTAATTTTAACCGTCACCCTCGACAATATGGGAAAATTACTCGGCCTTCAGCCTCCGTATGAAGGAGCCGAGCACCTGATTGATATGGGGGTTTTCGGAGGAATCATCATCGGGCTTCTCGCCGCCTATTTATATAAGCGATTTTCATCAATCGAGCTGCATCCGGTCCTTGGATTTTTCTCTGGAAAACGCTTTGTCCCGATTATTACTTCCGTCAGTTCATTGGTGATCGGCGTCATTTTCTCATTTGTTTGGCCGCTGATCCAAAACGGGATCAACGCAGCCAGCAGTTTAATCGCCGATTCAACGGTCGGACTGTTCTTTTATGCAACGATCTATCGTTTACTGATTCCTTTTGGCCTGCATCATATTTTTTATACACCTTTCTATTTTATGATGGGAGAATACACAGACCCATCAACAGGCAACACCGTAACCGGCGACCTGACAAGGTTTTTCGCGGGAGACCCGACAGCCGGGCGCTTTATGATGGGGGATTTCCCTTACATGATTTTCTGTCTGCCGGCAGTTGCTCTTGCCATTATCCATACCGCGCGTCCGGAAAAGAAAAAAATGATCTCTGGCGTGATGATTTCTGCGGCACTCACATCTATGCTGACCGGAATTACAGAGCCGGTTGAGTTTTCTTTCTTGTTCGTTGCGCCCGTGCTCTATTTGATTAACTCTATTCTTGCCGGCGTCATCTTTGTCGTTTGTGATTTATTCCATGTCCGTCACGGCTATACGTTCTCAGGCGGGGGAATTGACTACGTCTTGAACTACGGACTGTCTACAAACGGCTGGGTTGTCATTCCTGTCGGGATCGTGTTTGCTTTCATTTATTATTATTTGTTCCGATTTGCGATTCTGAAATGGAATTTGAAAACGCCCGGCCGTGAGACAGATGAAGACGGTCAGAATGAGGAGAAAGCTCCAGTTGCAAAAGACCAGCTTGCCTTTCATGTGCTGCAGGCCTTGGGCGGACAGCAAAATATCGCTAACCTGGATGCGTGTATCACTAGGCTTCGTGTGATCGTTCATCAGCCAAGCCAAGTCAGCAAGGATGAATTAAAACGGCTTGGTGCAGTAGGTGTGCTGGAGGTCAACAACAACTTCCAGGCAATATTCGGAACCAAGTCCGATGCCTTAAAAGACGACATCAAAACAATCATGGCCGGAGGCGTCCCTGCCACCGCCGCCGCGCTGGACACGGTAACTGACAAACAGCAGAAGCCCGATTCCGGTGAGACCTTTATTTATCCGATTAAAGGAGAAACTGTCTCTTTAAAAGATGTGCCTGATCAAGTCTTTTCAGAAAAAATGATGGGCGAGGGCTTTGCGATTATACCATCAGAAGGAAAAGTCGTTGCACCTGCGGACGGCGAGATCGTCTCGATTTTTCCGACAAAACACGCCATCGGCTTTATGAGCGCCGGCGGCACTGAAATCCTGATTCATGTCGGCGTTGATACCGTCAAACTAAATGGGAAAGGCTTTGAAGCACATGTCACAAGCGGACAAGCGGTCAAACAAGGCGAACTGCTTCTCACCTTTGATCTCAATTACATCAAGCAGCATGCCGCTTCAGCCATAACACCGGTTATTTTCACAAATACCTCTGAAGAAGGTCTAAAGCACATTCAAATGAAGTAAAAAAGTCCCCCCTGCTGCGGGGGACTTTTTCGCCAACATAATGAAAGCGCTATCAAAATAAAATAACTTGAAAAAAGGTGTTTGCATTTGAATCACGAATGATATGAATATGCCTACATTCTATCGTTCTAAAGGGGGATTCATTTGAAAAAATTAATCGCGTTTCAAATTTTAATCGCTTTGGCTGTCGGCGCGGTGATCGGCCACTTTTTTCCTGATTTCGGGATGGCACTGAGGCCTGTCGGAGATGGATTTATCCGCCTGATTAAAATGATTGTTGTGCCGATTGTATTTTCTACCATTGTCATTGGAGCCGCAGGAAGCGGAAGCATGAAAAAAATGGGCAGCCTCGGCATCAAGACGATCATTTGGTTCGAAGTGATTACAACATTGGTATTAGGACTTGGACTTTTATTAGCGAATGTCTTAAAACCAGGTGTCGGGCTTGACCTCTCCCATTTGGCAAAAAAAGATATCCATGAACTTTCCGGCTACACAGACAAAGTTGTTGATTTCAAGCAAATGATCCTGGATATTATCCCTACAAACATTATTGATGTCATGGCCAGAAATGATTTGCTTGCCGTTATTTTCTTCGCCATTTTATTTGGTGTCGCCGCAGCTGGTATCGGCAAAGCTTCTGAACCAGTAATGAAGTTTTTTGAATCTACAGCTCAGATTATGTTCAAGCTCACGCAAATCGTCATGGTCACTGCTCCTATCGGCGTGTTAGCCCTGATGGCTGCTTCTGTAGGCCAATATGGCATTGAACTCCTCCTCCCTATGTTTAAGCTGGTTGGCACCGTATTCCTTGGCCTGTTCCTGATCCTCTTTGTCCTCTTTCCGCTTGTCGGTCTCATCTTTCAGATCAAGTATTTCGAAGTATTAAAAATGATATGGGATCTGTTTTTAATTGCATTTTCCACCACCAGCACTGAAACCATTCTCCCTCAGCTGATGGATAGAATGGAGAAATACGGCTGTCCCAAACGAGTGGTATCATTTGTCGTTCCCTCCGGCTTGTCATTGAACTGTGACGGCTCCAGCTTATATTTATCAGTTTCTTGTATCTTTCTCGCACAGGCCTTTCAAGTAGACATGACATTGTCCCAGCAGCTGCTCATGATGCTTGTGCTTGTGATGACCAGTAAAGGCATTGCAGCTGTACCCTCAGGATCGCTTGTAGTTCTTCTGGCGACTGCCAATGCTGTAGGACTGCCGGCTGAAGGCGTTGCCATTATCGCGGGTGTTGACCGCGTCATGGACATGGCGAGAACAGGCGTGAACGTACCGGGACATGCGATCGCCTGTATCGTGGTATCAAAATGGGAAAAGGCCTTCCGCCAAAAAGAATGGGTTTCCGCAAACAGCCAAACTGAAAGCATATAGAAAAAAGAACACCTCAATCCGAGGTGTTCTTTTTATTATTCAGCAGCAGCGTGATCTTCTGTTTCAATCGCTGCCAGTCTTGCGTTTACTTCTTCTTCTGTCATATTATGCTCTTTCACATACAGGTTTCTTGGGTTCGTGCGGCATTCGTGGCTGCAGCTGCGCATATATTTATACTCATTTTCCGGTGTGCATATCAATTTTTTATTGCAAGATGGATTTGCGCAGTTCACATAACGCTCACACGGTTCTCCTGTAAAGTAGTCCTTGCCGACAATCACATGCTCAACACGGTTGACAGGCACGCTGATTCTTTCATCAAATACGTAGCACTGGCCGTCCCAAAGCTTGCCTTGCACCTCAGGATCTTTTCCGTATGTCACGATTCCGCCGTCAAGCTGTGCTACATCTTCAAAGCCTTGCTTCACCAGCCACCCTGAGAACTTTTCACAGCGTACGCCGCCTGTACAGTACGTTAAAATCTTTTTGCCTTCAAGCATATCTTTGTGTTCTTCAATCCATTCGGGTAATTCGCGGAAGGCTTCGATGTCAGGACGGACCGCACCTCTGAAATGGCCAAGGTCATACTCGTAATCGTTACGCGCGTCGATGACAATTGTGTTTGGATCCTGCATCTTCTCATAAAATTCTGCAGGCTTCAAATGCTGGCCTGTTGTTTCGTTCGGATCGACATCATCTTCAAGACGAAGCGTTACAAGCTCTTTTTTATGGCGGACGAAGATTTTTTTGAAGGCATGGCCTTCTGCTTCATCAATTTTAAATACCATGTCCGCAAAACGAGGATCAGCTTTCATTGTTTCCATATATTTTTCAGTCTGTTCAACCGTACCTGATACCGTACCGTTAATTCCTTCAGAAGAAACAAGGATACGGCCCAACAAACCAAGCTCCTTACAAAAAGCCAGATGCTGCTCTCTAAACGCCTCTGGATCTTCAATCGGAACATATTTATAGTAAAGTAATACTCTGTATTGTTTTTCCATGTTTTAAACACCCTGTTCAATTATAGTTAGTTGCTATGCACACTCTTACTATATCATACAGGAAAATGCCGCAAAGATGAACAGATCCGCCCAGACTGATAAAAATATCCAAGCTCTTACAAACCTAAGCAGCACAAGGGTTTATTAATAACAAATAGTATTTTCCATTAACTTACTAATAAAAGTAGTTGTCTGAAAACTATTTTTGTAGTTCCTCTTCAAAAGATAAATTTACCGGTTCATCTAAAAGTTCTCCCGGCATTTCAAGGTTTGTTGAAGGAACGCTCTCATCTACCTCTTCAAAAACAACATGATCCATCCACACCTGACCCGGCCCAGATAATTGAACGCCAAAAGATATCACAGCGCTATTTTCTGGGACATCTAAAACGATAGCATAATGATTCCAATTGGTTGTTCCGGTAATAGGTCTGTTGCTCATATTATCAAATTGGAGAACATCATCAGCAGCACTGTCAACCCGCATCCAAAGTGAGGCAAAATGCTGCACCCCCTTTGTTTTGATAAAACTTGATAGACGAAGCCTTTTTCCTAGATAGCGATCTGCTTTGAATTGCTGCATCATCGTCGCAAATTCACCGATATCCTGCACCATCGTTGACTTTAAATACCCTGAAGCTTTTCCCTGATGTACATTTTCCCGGTCAATTCCCATTTCGAATTGGAACGGATGGCTCCCGCTCAATACCCAGCCTTTCATTTTTTTCTCCATGTAAGATTCCTCCTTTTTTGAAGTAAAGCGTTTCATAAATGTTCGGTATGCTCCTGGCGGCATGTGATACATCTTTTTGAACGTCCTCGTAAATGCTTCTTGAGATTCAAACTGATAATACAAAGCAATATCGATAATACGATGATCTGTATAAAGCAAAGCTGCCGCCGCATTCGCAAGACGTCTTAACCGAATATAAGAAGCAACCGACATGCCGACTTCTTTTTGAAAAATCCGATGAAAATGGAATTTTGAAAAGCTTGAAACGTTAACAATATCCTCGTTTGATATTTGCTCATGTAAATGTGATTCAATCCAATTGATTGTTTTCTGGACAGCTTTTTCATAATACATTGCAAGCTCCAATCTCCTTTCTGTTTTAGAATAATGGATCACGGATTATATGTTTTGATTATTTTTGCGATATGTAAAAATCCCCTGTTTACCACAGGGGACACCGTTCACTTGATAATGACAGATGGCGTGATATGCTCCAGCCAAATGACACCATCATATTGTTCCTTAAGGATCATCTGCTCTTCTGTGAATCCCCAATAGAGTGCTGTGCGCGGGGTATACATCCACGAAGTGCCTTTCTTGTTTTTTGTATGGAGAAAATCAACAAAAACAGCCGGCCGGTCCGCAGCTTTCAGCAAAGCTTCAAGACTTCCAGACGGCGGCGGGCTTGTAACCGGCATAACCGTCTTATTATCAGAACTATCCAGACTTGCACCTGAGTAAGCATAAATGCCAATCGTATATGTTTGTTTTTTCAGCCGCTCCGGCAAATAATCACCCATGTTAGGGCCGTTTAGCTGTACCCAGTCCTTTATCATCTTCGTATTCTGTTTGCGCAGATGGTAATTGTGGCCCCAGACAATGATTTTCTTTTTCGGATAAAGGGTGTCAGCTACCCACTGAAATTGCTCAGCCATCATGCGGTCTCTCATAAAGAATGAAAAATCCTCAATATTCTCCGGATACTCCTCTAGTTTTTCTTTCATTTCTTCCAGCATATACGTTTCCATTACGTCAATTCTCAGCTGAAGAGAATGCATAAACATCTCATAAGCTTTCGGCTCTTTTGGAAGGTTATCTTTTAGCTCTGAAGCATGTGTTTTAGCGAACTTGATCAGCTTCTGATAGTTTTTCACAAGCTCTTGCTTCTTTTGCGTAAATTCATCAAACGTGTTGCTGTCTGTCACCAATGTCGAAAACTCATTTTCTGATTGGGAGAGCAACTCTGCTTTCTCAGGGTCCACCGCTTTTACCCATTGAGTCGCAGCATCATTGAATGAATTCTTCATGCTTTGAATATCAAAACCGGTAAGGATCAGCGGATCGCCTTTCTCTTTTTGCTCTTTCATGTAATCAAACAATTCAACGACATCTTCTGTGTGCCATACAGCGTAAATGGAGTTTTTCATCGTGCTTTTAGGGGTTAATTGGTCCATATTAAGGTAGGATGCATTTGTATCAGGAAAGCCGGACTCAAAGGCCAATACATCGTATCCCAGCTCTTCGTGGAGATATTTGATCATGCGGACCTTTGTGGCGTTGATTTCACCAGCGCCGTGTGTGGTTTCTCCTAACTGAACGATTCGTTTTCCCTTCAGCACCTTCTTCAGAAAGCGAAGGTCTTTGTTTGAAGCATTGGAAGCATCCAGCGGCTGTGCATGTCGTTCAATCCATGAATCCCAATATTTTTCTTCAGAAGCAGCACGGGCAGAGGCTGAAAAAGAAGAAAACGCCAGACAAACGATCAGCAGCGGCAGGGTCATTCTCACTATCATTCGTTTCAATTCTATCTCTCCTTTTCTGCTAGGTTCTCTAGTCATTACGAGATAGATATAGAAAAAGTTTCCTTTTCCTGCCAACAAAAAAAGCTTCTCTGTTGAAAGAAGCTTTAGCTGGATTCTCTCATCACCTGATGAAAGTAAAACCGATACGTATTTCGTAAAAATGTCTCAACCGGAAGCTGCACATCCGCTTGGTATTTGCTGATGATGAATGGAAACCGCTCAATTCCTTTTTCGCGCAAATTGTTCGCTTGCTCTTCATCTATTGCCTTCTCATGCAAAACTGTTTCAACGATCGGCCAGCATACTTCTCGCACTTGCCGCAGGACGGCTTCATCTCCGGTGTTCTGATAATCTGTAATCCAGCTGATGATTTGTTTCTCCATGAGTCTCACCTTTCTTCAAAAAAAGAGGCGCTGCGTTTATGCAAGCTCCTCTTTTTACTCTTCGTAACCTATCAGTTCTCCGACTTGAACTTCTTGGCCTTCTGTTAAATTGGCGGACGGCTGGAACGCGTCTTTTTCAAAAATCAAAATGACGGTTGACCCGAATGAAAAGTATCCCAGCTCCTCGCCGATCTCCAATTCAGCACGAGTATTCGTCTGCACGATAGAATTAATATTCATCGCGCCGACAGGAATCATCAAGACATTTCGGCTGCCGCTATTCAGCTCGTACACAAACCGGTAATTTTTCGACAGCACATCTTTCCCGTATTTTAAGCCTAGTTGATTTACCGGGTATGAGCGATTTCCGAGCTCGGCCAGCTTTTGATACCTGCAGCTGATCGGAGAATGGAAACGGTGATAATGCCTCGGGCTTAGATACAGCACGACGAAGTAACCGCCGTTGTATTGATGGTCTGCGCTTTTACAGCCGGTCAGCTCAGCGAATGAGTAATCTTTTCCCTTCACCGTAAAGGTTTGATTCGGGTTGATGATTCCTACCGTCTGAACAACACCATCAACAGGGCTGACCACCGCATGCGCCTCTTTTGACACAGGGCGCCGCTCCAGATTTATTTGTCGAATGAACAATTCGGACAGCGATCCGTAATCAGCAGCCGTACCGTCCACATCATCCCAATTCAGCCGAAAATGTTTTGAGAAAAGCGGAATGACCGGTTTGCTGATTTTCGACTCGCAAAATCCTTTAATCAGATAGGATGACAGACGATGATTCGTCAGCTCTATCAATGATCGATACAGAATCTTTACAGCCGTATTAAACATGAATAATCCCTATAACCCTTCCGATTGTAATAAAAACAAAGCACCATAAAAAGGCGCCGATTGCCGCAAACGCAACATACGTTTTCAGATCCATTTTGCCGATCCCCGAAAAGTAGCACGTCACATGTCTGACGCCGGGAATAAAATAACCTAAAATAAGAGAATATGGACCGTATTTCTTCATCCATTTTTCCACTTTCATCATTCTTTTTTCTTTTAAGCCGACCCACTTGCCGTACTTGTCAATAAACGGGCGTCCGGCTTTTCTGCCAATCATGTAGCTGATCAGCATACCTAACAAAGCCCCGACAAAACTAATCAATATCGAAAGCTCATAATTCAATACATCGGTATGCGTGAAATAGCCAACAACGGTCATCATCACTTCATCTGGAATCGGCAATCCTACAATTCCTAATACGAGCATCAAAAAAATAGCGAGATAACCGTAATCCGCTATGAGCTGCTGAACTAATTCCATCTCCCGGACTCCAGGTTTTCTGCCGCATGTTTTTTAAAATGAGGGAATTTTATTTTACTCACCATCAAATATGAAAGTCCGCAAGTGCCGATTGCCAGAAGGATCGGGTTATAGGTAAAGCTTAAAATAACGAGACACATGCCCGCAAACGGAATCGGCATACCGATAAATGTCGGGAGCTTGCTTTGTTCAATGTTAAATTTAGAGAGGCGAAGCATTCCGCAAATGCTGTACGTCAATGCGCATAAGATCCCGATAAATGGCAGGGTATACAACGCGACACTGTAAGCAAGCATAGAAGGAGCCACCCCAAACGTAACCAGATCGGCAAACGAATCCAGTTCTTTCCCCATATCAGAAACGGCATTCAGCTTACGAGCAGCCATCCCGTCAAAGAAATCAAGGAACATGCCTGTAAAAATAAAAAGCACTGCTGAATGAATGTTGTGATATAGCAAGGAATGAATCGCCAGCAATCCGCAAATGAAGTTTCCTATCGTAATCATACAGGGGATGTAATTCACAGTGTAACCAAACCTCCAATTGTAAAACCATCTATATTATTTGACGATAGTGATCGAATAGCGTTACAGGAAAAATTTTTCTCCAATAAGCATGATAACATAGAATGCTCCAAAAAAAGCAGCATTCAAATTCTATTATTATACAACATTTGTTACCTTTTGAAAAATGAATGCCAATCTTTTCATGTTCCTTACTATTTTATCCCCCCGCATAAAAAGGACAAGACGCGTTGATTGACGTACTCTGGCTGCTCCAGAGATAACAGATGTCCGGCGTTCTTTACGATTTCAGCCTGAATTCCCGGCACCAATACCGAAGCCCGCTCAAAGGCCATTTGCTGATGGTACATGACCTCGTGCTCACCGAACATCAGAAGTACCGGGACTTGTATCGATTTCAATTCCTGGTCTGTGAACACGTACGGAAAGCCGTTTTCTGTCGGCTTCAGGCTCCTTTGTTCCTCCTTCCATTCCACGCCCGCCACAATTTGTCTTTGCAGTAAAGGATGCAGATCATAACTGTTGCCTGTGATCCACTTGATATATGATTCAGCTCCTCTTGCCCCTGTAAGCTCTGCAGCGTATTTATAGACATCCGGATGAAATGAAATAAACGCTTCAGCGGGACTCATAACAACCGCCCGCTCTACTCTTTCAGGCGCGCGGAGTAAGAAATTCACGATATGGGAGCCGCCAAGCGAAAGACCGGCCAGGTGTGCCGTCTCAAGTCCAAGAGAATCAAAGACATCTTTCATCCATTCTGCAAAATCAGCTCTCGTTTCCATGGCTGCTGATGGTATACTTTTATTTTTGTCTCCTATTATATCGACCGCATATGTACGAAATTGACGGCTCAACGCCGCGATATTCGGATACCACATCGCAGAGCTGAAAAGGCCCCCGTGAAGCAAAATGAGCGAAGGTGCGTCCTTTGGCCCACTTGCAATAATATGTGTTTTTCCAAAACGAGTAGAAACATAGAATGCTTCCGACTCAATCGGCCACAAAGAAAGGCTTTGATCATATGCCTGGTAAAAGCGCAGACCACTTTCAACCGCGGCAAACTGCATTGAATCTTGTATCATCTTCTTCTTTTTCCTCCGGGTTTGATTAATATAAAATAAGGGATAGCGCCCCTTTTGTCTCGTAAGAAAAAATACCTATTTCTTATTATCTCACATAATAAATTTCCAGTATATAGTTTGGTTTCCTGCAATAAATAAAAAAAGGCAGTTCCCTTAAAATCAAGGAAACTGCTATTCTTTGAAGACTAACGGAATGGCATGATCTTTCTTATCCTCTGTTAACGAGATGTGATGGGTTACTGATATTTCACCCTTCGTCAACGCGACTGAGTAATCGCCTTTTCTGCCGGTATCCCATTTGATATCTCCGTTTTTGTCTGTTTTACCGAGTATCTCGCCAATCTCTGTACTCGGCTCCTCATCTGAAGAGGGCGCTTTGACAATCGTCACTTGAACCCCTTCGACCGGCAGCCCCTTAGCATCCTCCACATGAAGAGTGACAGGAATAGTCGTTTCTTTTTGAGAAGAATGCGTCTGCGAACTGCATCCGCATAAAAACAAAATAGACATGAATATGGCTAGTTTGCTGTATTTATTGATTTGCCCAATATTGAATATTGTTGAATACATCGTTCGTCACCCTTGTTCCCAAGTTATATGACGATCCTCCGTTCGTGTGAATGGCAATAGCTGTCTGCCCTGTATCACTGTAGTTTCGATAAACAGGCGAGCCGCTTTGGCAGCCGTACGTATCGGTTGTATAGGTCAGCTTATACGTTTCAGCGGAGCGTATCGGCTTTGTATCAGACCACATCGTGCCAAAGGTTTTGTCACACGGGAATCCTGTCACTGACGAGGAAAGGCCCACGGGACTGCTGCTGTTTGTAGTCCGGTAGCCGTACCAGCCAACCGTGTTTCCAGGAGAACCGTTTAATTTAATAGCTCCGTAATCATAATTGGTGTCTTTGCTTTCCGTCCATCCTTTGACGGAGTAAAACATCGTGCCTGAATAAGTACCGTACGGATAGGACGAACCATTGCGGCCCGGCGCGGCGGTTATCGTCGAAGCCCATCCATGATCCTGGCTGTACACACAATGTCCAGCCGTGACGACTGTATTTGGATTGACTAAAAATCCGGTACATCCATAAGTGCTTGAAGTGTTGGGATACTTGATTGACAGTTGAACGGTTGCTCTATATGGAAAAGATGTAGTGCTGGAGATTCTGGTGCGTTCATCAGTTCCGATAATGCTCGAAGGCTGTAAGGTTTGAATGTTTTTCTCCAGTTCCGTTTGGCCGCCGTATAACGATTTACTTGTTTTTCCGGTTCCCTCATAAGGGGCGGAAACCTGTTCTGCTTTTGATGTTTGGTTTTTCGTGGCATCAGCTTCTTTACCGGTATTCGATACAGAAGTTTGCGGGTTCTCTGCCGCTTTTGCCGGTACGCCAAAAGATACCGCCGCTGCCAAAGCCAAACACAAAACCGTTAAGTAAGCGAACCATTGTTTTCTGAATCTTGGAACTAATTTCATTTTGTCATCTCCCTCCTTTAGTGTCAACCACCCGTATTGATGGAAGACTTTTACATTATAATCAGGTTTCTGATTCTTATGATAAAACTTTTACGGAGGAAGAAAAAAACAGGCCTTGTACCATGACAAGGCCTGCTCAAACTCTATTTTATCGTTAGCTGGTCCAACGCTTTCTTTGCATTCTCTCTTGCCGTTTCAACTGAATCAGCAGCAGAGAGCGCAACTGCCATACGACGTCCGGCTTTCGTTATCGGCTTTCCAAAGACGCGCACTTGAGTCTTTGGGACTGCCAGTGCGTTTTCCAATCCTTCAACAGTGTAATCCGCTAATTCTTCCGGCGCTTTGAGGGGCCTGCTGGCGCCAGGAGAAAGCTGTGTGATTTCTGTAATCGGAAAGCCTAGAATCGCCCGGACATGCAGTGCAAATTCTGACAAATTTTGCGTCACCAGCGTGACAAGGCCTGTATCATGCGGACGGGGAGATACCTCACTGAAATATACCCTATCTTTCGCAAGGAACAGCTCAACACCAAACAGGCCGTATCCGCCAAGCTCATCCGTGATCGTTTTCGCAATATGCTTCGCTTCTTCTATTTGCTGCTCTGTCATATCATGCGGCTGCCATGATTCGATATAATCCCCGTCCTTTTGCACATGACCGATCGGCTCGCAAAATGCCGTACCGTTAACCGCACGTACGGTTAAAAGTGTGATTTCTGATTCGAATGGGATAAACTCCTCAACGATTACGCGGCCGTTTTTCACCCGTCCGCCTTCCATCGCCGTCTCCCAGCAGCTCTCTAAATCCGCTTCAGAGCGGCAGATGCTTTGGCCTTTTCCAGAAGAACTCATCAATGGTTTAACGACACAAGGAAAACCGATCTGTGCTGCCGCTTGTATAAATTCATCATATGTATTCGCAAATTCATAGCCAGCCGTCGCAAGTCCGAGCGTTTCCGCCGCAAGCCGTCTGATGCCTTCCCGATCCATCGTCAGCTTGGCCGCACGGGCATTCGGGATGACATGAAATCCTTCCTCTTCAAGCTTCAGCAATTCATCCGTCGCGATCGCCTCCACCTCAGGCACAATCAAATCCGGCTTTTCTTTCTCAATAATGGTTCTGATCTGCTCTGGGTCCAGCATATCAACAACATAACTGTTATGCGCGACCTGCATCGCCGGAGCATGCTCGTAACTGTCAACTGCCACCGTCTGTACCCCAAGACGCTGGGCTTCAATCACTACCTCTTTACCTAACTCACCTGAACCTAACAATAAAACCTTCTTTGATTGATACATCTTTGCCCCTCCTATCTGTTCCAAACCATTATAACTGAAATATTTGAAAAATAAATTTTTATTAAAAAAGGGATAATTATTATTGAGGAATGAAATCTTTTAAATTCTTAAACGAAAGCAGACCAATAACGGTCTGCTTTCTCTATTCCTAAACAGCAACATCATACAAGAAATCCCCCTAAATCATGCTACACTTAATCCAAGACCACCACACCGACAGGAGGCATCCCATGCAAAACGAAACCCGCACACTGCAGCTTGACCCACACCTTCATATAGAAGCCTACCGCTTCAAGGGAATTATGCAAAAGTTCCCGAACCACTTTCACGATTATTATGTGATTGGATTTATTGAAAAAGGGCAACGGTATCTGGCCTGTCAGGATCAAGAATATATCATCAATCCAGGTGATCTTCTCCTCTTTAACCCTCGTGACACGCATAGCTGTGAACAGATTGACGGCCGGACGCTTGATTATCGGTGTATCAATGTCATGCCGGATATCATGGAGAAGGCGGTGAAAGAGATTACTGGCTCCGGGCATCTCCCTTATTTCTCCCAGCATGTGTTATTCCGCCATGAGCTGACAGCCAGCCTGCAGGAATTGCATATTTTGATATCCGAGGAAAAACAAGCTTTGCGTAAGGAGGAGCTGTTTCTTCATCTATTAGAAGAGCTGATCCGCCATTATTCAGATGTCACGTTCCTTAGCAGCGTTCCAGAACCATCAGACGAAGTCAAAATGGTTTGTGAATTTTTAGAAGAGCATTATGCCGAAAATGTCACACTCAATGATTTGAGTGAATTAACAGGTTGGAGCAAGTATCATTTATTGCGTTCATTTACAAAACAAAAAGGCATTACCCCTAATAGCTACATGGAAACAATCCGGATTAATCAAGCGAAAAAACTCCTTGAACAAGGGGTAAGGCCAATTGATGCGGCATTTCAGACAGGATTCAGCGATCAGAGCCATATGACGAAGTTTTTTAAACGGCAGGTGGGGCTGACGCCGAAGCAATACATGAAGATTTTTGAAAAGGAGCTTCACAGATGAACATACAAAGAGAAACTTCGGGGCATATCGCAGCCATTGTGACCATTCTGATTTGGGGGACGACCTTTATTTCGACAAAAGTTCTGCTGGCTGACTTCTCTCCAATGGAAATATTATTTTATCGGTTTTTGATGGGCTTTATCGCTCTTATCCTCGTCCGTCCCAACATGATTCCTTTCAGGAATTGGCGACAGGAGCTGTTATTTGCCGGGGCTGGTTTATTTGGCGTAACCTTATACTTTCTATTAGAAAATATAGCTCTCACCTATACATACGCATCCAATGTCGGCATGATCGTGTCCATTATTCCGATGATCACTGCGGTTTTGGCCCATTTTCTGCTTGAAGGCGAAAAACTGCGGCTGACTTTTTTCATTGGATTTGGCTCGGCACTGATCGGGCTTTTATTGATTACGTTCAACGGCAATATCGTACTGCGTCTAAATCCGCTCGGAGACATCATGGCTGCCGGGGCTGCTCTCGTGTTTGGCGGATACTCGATATTCATGAAAAAATTAAGCGCTTACGAACACCACATCATCGAGCTGACACAGAGAGTATTTTTGTATGGTTTATTGTTTATGGTTCCCGCTTTATTTTTGTTCGACTTCCATTTTGACCTAAGCCGATTTTCATCTGCTTCAAATATACTCAACATGCTTTTCTTAGGGATTGGCGCTTCGGCCCTGTGCTTCGCCACTTGGAATTACTCAGTCGGCGTGCTCGGAGCCGTCAAATCCAGTGCGTATATATACATGGTCCCGGTTATCACAATCGCCGCTTCCGTCCTGATCCTGCATGAAAACATGACATGGATCGCTCTTCTAGGAGGCGCCCTTACGCTTTTAGGCCTCTACATCTCGGAGATGAAACCGAAAGCGAAGCTCATGGAGAACGGATGTAAAATGGATGCTTAACGGCATCATACACGGGGTGTATGGGCAGACACAAACGGCGCTCACTGCGTTCCAAATCGACTTTATCAAAATCTATCTAACAGTCTTTGCTTACCGACTGAACTTTATGTAATTCAATAACTCAAACATTGAATACTTAATTTGTACCTTTTTGACGTTGCAATATATAACAACGCTACTTCTGGACTTAAAACTTCGATTACATTTAAAAAAGGCCCTGAAGCAGGAGCAGTTGCAGTACTCTTCCATACATTATTAATAGTCTTGATCTCCATGGGTCCTTTTAGAGGACTCATGGAGTTATTCTTAAGGGAGGATTCTATATGAAAAGTAATATACATAAATATCAGGAGATCACAAAAAAAATAGAAACTGACTTGTACCCTATCAGTCAAAACGATAATGATTTACTTTTGTACCTAATGAAACAAGACTCTTTCACACTCAACCAAATGAAAGTGTGTTTAATTGAACCACAGCTCACATTCAAACACACTGTCAAAATCGTATTTACAGTAACATTAATAACGTTATATATTTATTTTTTCAGTTCTCATTATAATGATTTAATAGAAATGGGTGTACAAATGTTTTTTGTGTTAATTGGCCTAATATGGGTATTTGGTGTTTCCCCATTTTCAAGAAAAGTTCAAATTTCTGAACGCTTCAAACAAAAATCCGAAAACACCCGCATAGTCGGTATGATCGACTTCGTATTAGAACAAAAATACAAAAAAAGCATCTCTGAATAATCCCAAATCAGAGATGCTTTCCCTTTGTCCTCATCACTTGTCTACCACAGCCGCACTGTCACGCGTAACCGCAGCTGGCTCCCTCAGCATCACATTCATTACGCTCGCAAGCACGAGCATTCCAATCGACAAATAAAAAGCCAGTGTATACTCACCCGTTACCGTGTAGATGACGCCGGGTACATACGCACCTAGTGCCGATCCGATCTGATGGGCGAGTGACAGCCAGCCAATCATGAGGCCGATCGAGTAGTTTTGAAAGTACTGAGTGGCGAGCATTTGAGTCGGTGCTACCGTTGCAAAGTCCACTAATCCAAACAGAATCGCAAAGGCTAAAAGCAAGTAAGGCTCGTGGCTGTAAATAAGAATCACGATCGACAGCGCCCGCACCGCATATAAAAAGCACAGGATTTTCCGGCTGCTCCACCGATCCGCTACAATTCCGGACAGCAAGATGCCAGCAATATTAAAGCCTGCCAGCAGACTGACAGCAGCACTCGTGACTGTCGTTGAAAAGCCATGATCATGAGAAAACGGAATCAAATGGGTATCCATCAGCCCCACGGTCGTAAATCCACAGATCAAAAACGGAAAAATCAAGAACCAGAATTGCCTCATACGAAACATCCCGGCCACTGAAAGAGCTGTTGTTTTGGGCGCTGTTTCTTTTTCTGATGCAGCCAGTCCGCCTATCGGCTCTGTATTCTTTTCTGAAGGATTGTTCCGCAGCATCAGCAGCGCAGCCGGAAAGACAATCACGATTAACAGCAGTCCCAACACCACAACCGTCAGCTTCCAGCTAAACCAATGGATCAACATGAGTGAGCCGGGAACGAGAAGCATTTGCCCCGCGCCAAAGCCTGCTTCCATGATCCCAAAGGCTAGTCCCCGCTTTTTGCTGAACCAATTGACGACCAATACACTTGCCGCCACATTCGATGCTCCGCCCACTCCAAGTGAGACACCCAGCCCATAAAGCAGAAACAGCTGCCAAGGCGAAGTCACAAGGTATGTTAAGAAAATGCTGACTCCTGTCAGTAACGCACTCCATGCCAAAACAGCCCGGGCACCCCATTTGTCCACAAGCCGCCCAATCACAGGCTGTGATATGCCATAAACAATAAAACTCATCGTCGAAATCAGCGAGATGGTGCTTCTATCCATTGAAAACTGCCGTTCCCACGGCTCCACAAACGCACCAAACGACAGCCGCACCCCCTGAACCGCCAATAAGATCAAAAAGGTGACGGAGACGATGATCCACGCATAATGCAGTCTTTTCATGACAGCTCCAAATCCCACCGTTCTTCTGTCAGCTGCTGTCCCCATAATGGCGCTTCTTGTTTCACTTCACTTATCTTGAATCCAAATTTTTCATAGAGCGGACGAGCCTCAGCCATGGTGCTCACCGTCCAAAGGAAAATGCGGTCAAACTTCATGTCTTGGCAGTATGCAACCAGATGCTCCAGCAATTGCGTGCCGAGCCCCCTGCCCCGAAAATCCGCATCAACCAGAAACCATCTGAGCTGGACTGTCTTTTCATCATGCTTGACCAATCCGACAGAGCCGGCAAATTTCCCGCCGCTTTCCGCAATCCATATTTTTTCGATGTCAGCGTCAAATGTCTCCTGAAGATAAGCTAAAAACGTGTCATCCCAACCGTGAGCCTCCGCGTAAAATTGTCTTTGTTTCTCAATAAGGAGTTGTAGATCCTCCGAAAGAAAATAATCTCTAATCGATATCTCTGATGTTCTGGCAGAAAGCGACTGTGAAAGGATCGCTTCAATCTCTGCCATCGCCTCGGCAAGCTTGTGCTGCTCCTTTTGGTTGATTTCCTTCAGCATCAGTTCTACTTGTTCGTTGGCTTTCTCCTCCAGCTTTTTATAAATCATTTTTCCTGTTTCTGTGACAAAAATATAATGGTGGCGGGCGTCATCTTTGCTCCTCTGTTTATAGATCAAATCTTCTTTTTCAAACTGCTTCACAATCCTGCTGACATATCCCCTGTCAAGCCCCAGTTTATCCTGAAGAGCTTTTGCCGTACAATTAGGCGTATTATAAATCTCAAATAAAATCCGTGTTTCTGTTAAGGAAAACGGGCTGTCGTAAATGTGCTCATTAAGGAAACCAAGGACGTTTGTATAAAATCGATTGAACTTTCTGAATTTTAATCCGACAGATGATTCTCTTGTTTTCAAATCAATCCCCACTTTCTAATATTGTTGACTAAGGCAATTATAATCACATATAGTTGCTTTAGTCAACGATATGTTAGAAAGTGAGGTCTTTTTAATTTCCTGATTCCTTCCTTTTCCTTACCACAATCAATGTGATATAGGATAAAGCCAGAGAAACCAAGCTATAGACAACAGCCCATCCCAAAAATGATTCATTAAAAATGGTAAAGGTGAGCACAAGAGAAATCACCAAACTAAGCATTGGCATCAGATACGGGTTTTTACAAATACAGGTCCCGACAATCGATAGCAGCATAATTCCTAACGGTAAAATAAAGAATGCGATATCTAATTCATCCACCTTTAAACAGCCTCCCTCCAGATTTTTATGTTACTAGTAAAAAAACATAACTGCATTTAGTAAAAGGATAATATTTACTTCCATAAGGTCCAATTTGAAAATTACCCGTTTACATTCGCTCCGGACTATGATAATTTAAGAAAGCGCTATCATGATAAGTTAATAGCTTGGATGGAGATGAGGAGAGCCAGGAATCCAACCCCTTTTGACAAGGGGTGTTTTCTGGCTCTTTTTGTTTTTCGGGAAAGGAGGCACGCCACACATCCAGCACAAACAGCAAAGGGGGATAATTGTTAATGCTAAATATATTTAAACCGGCTCCTCACATTGAGAGACTGGATGATTCAAAGATGGATGCGGCATACAAACGGCTCAGGCTGCAAGTATTCATTGGTATTTTCATTGGCTACGCAGGCTACTACCTGCTGCGGAAAAACTTTGCCTTTGCCATTCCTTATCTGCAGGAACAGGGATTTTCGAAAACAGAACTGGGTTTGGTGCTGGCCGCTGTGTCCATTGCGTACGGCTTCAGCAAATTCATCATGGGAATGGTGTCTGACCGCTGTAATCCGAGATATTTTCTGGCGACAGGCCTATTTTTATCAGCAATCGTTAATATTCTATTCGTTTCAATGCCTTGGGTGACTTCGAGCGTCACCATCATGTTTATTTTTATGTTTATCAACGGATGGTTTCAAGGAATGGGCTGGCCGCCATGCGGCAGGACGATGGCCCATTGGTTCTCCATAAGTGAACGCGGCACAAAAATGTCGATCTGGAATGTCGCCCATAACATAGGCGGCGGTATTCTTGCTCCGCTTGTCACTCTTGGGATCGCGATGTTCGTCACTTGGAAAAGCGTGTTTTTCTTCCCTGCCATCATCGCCATTATCATTTCATTTTTAATTGTTTTATTGGTTCGTGATACGCCTCAATCCTGCGGACTCCCGCCAATTGAAGAGTATCGGAATGACTATCCAAAACACGCTTTTAAAAATCAGGAAAAAGAATTAACAACAAAAGAAATTCTTTTTCAATATGTGCTGAACAACAAATTTCTTTGGTACATCGCTTTTGCCAATGTATTTGTTTATTTCGTGCGGTACGGCGTGGTTGACTGGGCGCCTACTTACTTAACAGAAGCCAAAGGCTTTTCTCCTGAAGACTCGCGCTGGTCGTATTTTCTTTACGAATACGCAGGCATACCGGGAACGATCTTGTGCGGCTGGATCAGTGACCGATTCTTCAAAAGCCGCCGGGCACCGGCAGGCGTTTTGTTTATGGCGGGTGTTTTCATTGCCGTATTGGTGTACTGGCTGAATCCGGCCGGCAATCCGCTCGTAGACAATATCGCCTTAATCAGCATTGGCTTCTTAATCTACGGACCTGTTATGCTAATCGGCCTGCAAGCGATCGATCTAGCACCGAAAAAAGCAGCCGGAACTGCAGCCGGTTTGACCGGATTTTTCGGATACATCGGCGGATCCGCTTTCGCAAACGCCATTATGGGCTTTGTCGTTGACCGTTTTAACTGGAACGGCGGCTTTATCATGCTGATCTCATCCTGCATTCTTGCCATCGTCTTCTTGGCTTTGACGTGGAATACAGGAAAACGGGCAGAGCATGTTTAAGAAAGACACATAAAAGATTAATAGTTTTCCAACACGCCGTTTACATCCGTTTTTTAATATGAAAGACAGGTAGTGCTTATCTATAAGGAGGAGAAATCATGAGAAAAAATAGAATACTGGCCTTGTTTGTTCTGTCGCTGGGCTTACTCTCATTTATGGTAACGCCAGTGTCGGCAGCGTCAAAAGGAAACCTGCTGTCACCTGACCGTATCCTGACCGTCGCGCACAGAGGGGCTTCTGGATATGTGCCTGAGCACACGATTCTGTCTTACGAAACCGCTCAGAAAATGAAAGCTGATTATATTGAATTGGATCTGCAAATGACAAAAGACGGGAAATTGATTGTCATGCATGACGAAAAACTGGACCGTACCACAAACGGAACGGGCTGGGTGAAAGACCATACGCTCGCAGACATTAAGAAGCTTGACGCCGGTTCTTGGTTTAATGAAGCCTATCCGGAAAAAGCAAAGCCGCAGTACGTCGGCCTTAAAGTTCCTACATTAGAAGAGGTATTAGACCGTTTCGGAAAGCACGCGAACTACTACATTGAAACAAAATCGCCTGACACCTACCCAGGTATGGAAGAAAAACTGATCGCTTCTTTGCAGAAACATAAATTACTGGGGAAGCATTCTAAGCCTGGCCAGGTGATCATTCAATCGTTCAGCAAAGAAAGCCTGGTAAAAGTCCATCAATTACAGCCAAACCTGCCGACCGTTCAATTGTTGGAAGCCAAACAAATGGCGTCAATGACAGATGCTGCCCTGGAAGAAATCAAAACATACGCTGTCGGTGCGGGCCCGGATTATAAAGCTTTAAATCAAGAAAACGTCCGTATGATCCGCAGCCACGGCCTCCTGCTTCACCCTTACACAGTCAATAATGAATCTGATATGCATCGCCTCCTTTATTGGGGCGTAACAGGAGTGTTCACCAACTATCCTGATCTTTTCCACAAAGTAAAAAAGGGTTATTAAACGAAAAAAACCTTGCGACAACTATCGCAAGGTTTTCTTCTATATTTTATTCTTTTCCGGCAGCAGCTTCTGACTGTCCATTATGCAGCTGAGAATTTATCTCTTTCGCATCCTTTAAGTATTCTGTCTGGTAGCCGCTCTTCAGCGCCCACACATAGAATACAAGTGATACCATCGCAATCAGAACCATATCCCAGCCATAATGAATGACATTCAGGCCGCCGAATTTATCACTGCCCAAATAAGAAATGACCATCATGGCCAGCAGATAAAACACCATCCAGACGCCGGCTTTAAAGTTCCGGCCAAACCCTTTCCATTTCGCCTTCGCCTGATAATAGAAATAAATCGGAAGACCGATCAGGATAATAAACAGAACCTGTCCTGTTAACGGCCAGCGCGCCCAATACAGCACCAGTGACGCAAAGATAAATCCAAGCGGCGCAATCACGTTTAAGCCTTTTAAACGAAGAGGCCTGTACAGGTCTTTCCCCGTCCGTCTCAATGTCATCACTGTGATCGGGCCGGTGATATAAGAAATTAACGTAGCAACGGAAATAATTTCCGCTAATACGCCCCACCCTCTGAACAGGAACAAAAAGATGAACGACACAATCAAGTTAAAGAACATTGCTTGTCGCGGAACGCCGTAAATCGGATGAAGCTTCCCGAATATACTCGGCATGTATTTGTTTTTTTCCATTCCGTAAATCATTCGGGACGTTGTCGCCGTATACGTAATCCCTGTTCCAGACGGTGATACAAATGCATCTGCATATAACACAATAACAAGCCAGTTAATATTCAGCGCAATCGCCAGATCAGCAAAAGGAGAATTAAAATTCAGATGGCTCCAGCCGTGAGCAATATCAGAAGGATTCACCGCTCCGATGAAGGCGATCTGCAGCAGGACATAAATCACTGTTGCAACGAAAAGAGAGCCGACAACCGCAATCGGAATTGATTTCCCCGGATTTTTTGCTTCACCCGCCATATTAATCGGGCTTTGGAAACCATTAAACGCAAAAACGATACCTGAAGTGGCAACCGCCGTCAGCACACTTGCCCAGCCATTCGGCGCAATGCTTTGACCGCCAGTAAAGTTTTCTCCGTGGAATCCGACAAACAGCAAAGCTCCAATCGTAAGACCCGGAATAATAATTTTAAAAATCGTAATTAATGAATTCGCTTTCGAAAATAGATTGACTGTCCAGTAGTTCAGCAGAAAATAAATGAGAAGCAATACAGAGGCAAATGCTAGTCCTTCCCCAGTCAGCGTTCCATTCTTCACCAAACCGCTTGTCCATTTCGCCCATTCCCAAGGCCAAGAACTCATATATTGAACGGAGGCCACCGCTTCAACCGGAATGACGGACACAATCGCAATCCAGTTGGCCCAGCCCGCAATAAAACCGATAAACGAACCGTGTGAATATTGCGTATATTTTACCATTCCCCCCGCTTCAGGGAACATAGAACCTAGTTCACTATAAGAAAGAGCAATAAATAAAATGACGACCATTCCAATAACCCATGAAATAATAGCAGCTGGCCCTGCTATTTGAGCCGCACGCCAAGCCCCGAACAGCCAGCCTGAACCGATCATCGATCCGAGCCCGACCATCATGAGGGAAAACGTTCCCATTCTTCGATGCAATTGATTCATATCGTAAACACCTTTCATGTATGATGACATTCTCTTGCTAATTATATTATTATTCTGATTACTTTACTTTGTCAATATTTATCGAATTTTGACTGAAACTATAATAAGTCAATGTATATTACCTTCCAATACAGGAATGAAGTCACTAGTTTCTTCTTAAATGGAATTTACTGTGAACCCCAATGATAAAAACACAATAGGTTTAGCTATTTCCAAAACGGGAATGATACAGGAAACACTATTCTTAAAATAGAAAGGAGTATCACCATGAAACAAAAGCTGTTACTTTCAGGTCTCGCTGTTTCAACTGTCGGCATCACTTCTTATCTATTAAAAGACCCGTCAAATCGCCAAAAGGCAAGAGAATTCATTCACAGCATGAAGATGAAAATAACAAAACAGCCAGACATGGAAACGTTCCCAGTCGATAAAGCCGGCCACCCGGACCCGCAAGATATCGAGGACAACAAAATGGTATCAGAGGGCTCCATGTATCCCGTCCAATACTACGATGAAAAAAAGAAGTAATCAAAAAGCTCTCTTCGATAAAGGAAGAGAGCTTTTTAATTTAACCTTTTCGTCTGATTCCGCTCATTACAAAGCCGCTTTCAGGCAATGACGGCATTCTGGCGAGACTGTAATGCAGTGATTGTTCCGGAACATCGTATTCAATCTGATGGACGAGGAAATCCAGGCTCGCTTTCATGACTTCAATTGTAATGCCTTCCCCTGGACAGCGGTGGCCTTTCTCGGCGTGCCCCCCGCCTTGAGGAATCATATCAAACAGATTTTCTTCCCGCTCCGCAAATCGTTCCGGTCGGAATTCATCGGGATGATCCCATAGACGAGGGTCGTGGTTCGTTCCATATACATCAAGCAGCACCGATGTGCCCTTCTTAAACTCACAGTTATTCCATACAAAATCTTTTTTGACAAGCGCCCCTAAAAATGGGCCGAACGGATAATATCTGCGGACCTCCTGCACAAACATTTCTCTTTCCCGGCTGTTTCCAGACCGCAGCCATTCCTTATATTTCGGATGCTCATGAAGCGCCAAAGCTGAAAACACAAGAAAGTAAGAAATGGCGACAATAGGCCGCAATACATTAATCAGCTCAATGGCTGCCATACGGGAATCCAGCTGGCTTCCATCTTCTTGTGTGTGAAAAGCCATTTCATGCAGCGCTGTTCCGGGAGTCGTTTTCAGCAAGCCGGCACGAGCATCTTCAATCATGACTTCAATCCACTCTTCCGCACGCGGCCTTGCTCTTCTTCCCTTCCAATGCCGCGGTCCCACAGCACCGAACGCATCGACCATGTCAATGAAGTCATCCGCTCTCTCTTTGACTTCCGTTTCCTTCAACGGAACACCTGCCCAATAGCACGCTACCCGGCACAGGATTTCTTTTGCTTCTTCAAATAACACAACCTCATCTGCCTTCTCCCATCTTGTGACTGCTGCTTTCCACTCCTCTGTCATCAACTCAGCCAAACGTTTTTGATGCGGCGGTGTCATCAATGACAGAAAAAGCATCTTCCGATGGATATGCGCGCTGCCATCCATTCCCTGAATCGCATTAACACCAAACAGCGATTTCTGCACCCGCTTAGGCAAAGCGTTCTGCCGCTGGAATCGATCCGTATCATAAAACACCTTCGCCGCCTCAGCGCCAGTCATGCAAATAAAGTTTTTTCCCAACAAACGGGCCTGAAACAGATCTGAATTGTAGCGCTCTGTTCTGTTTTTAATAAATAAATACCCTTCCTTCAGCAGTGTCAGACTGTTATCGAGACTTTTGTCATGTGGAATCTGCTCATTCATCCGCTTACCCTGCCTTCCTTTTTACCCTCTATTTTCACGTTATCTTCCGAATATAAACCCAGTAACAGTATTTGTTTACAAAACCAAATTTAAGCGCTTTTTGATTATTTTTTAAAGGAAGAACAAACGAAATAGAGAAAAGGTAGTTAATCAAAACGAAGGGGAGAACAAAATGAAAAAATGGATATATGTTGTGCTTGTGCTGAGTATTGCAGGGATCGGCGGCTTCTCCGTCCACGCAGCATCATCTGCTCATGAAAAACACTTGAATGTCAGCAGAATGAATGTCGATGACGAATTCAAGGATACGGATGGAACCTTCATTCTTCACGATTTACAAAAGGAGCAGACATTTGTCTATAACAGAAAACGGGCAAATCAAAGACAAACTCCGCAATCCACCTTTAAAGTCGTGAACGCTTTAATCGGTTTGCAGGTCAAAGCTGTAAGAGATGAATACGATGTTAAACGATGGGACGGGGTCAAGCGTGAATTCGAATCATGGAACCGCGACCATACGCTTGGCTCGGCCATGCGCGAATCCGCAATCTGGTATTATCAGGCATTAGCGAGAGATATCGGCGAGGAAAGAATGAAAACATGGCTTCATACACTATCTTACGGCAACGAGGATATCAGCGGGGGAATCGACCAGTTTTGGCTGCAAAGCTCGCTCACAATATCTCCGCTGGAACAAGAAACCTTTTTGGAGAAACTATTTAAAGAGGAGCTTCCATTTGACAAGCCGGTAATGAAAACCGTCAAGCGCATGATGATTCAAGAGGAAGGCGATCATTACACGCTCTACGGGAAAACCGGAACCCGCCTGACAGATATGGGATTAGGATGGTTTGTCGGATTCATCAAAACAGAGCATGGCTCTTATGTCTTTGTCACCAATGTCGATGATTCCGGCACAAAAGCCAAAAACATCACCGTGGATATCCTGAAAAAGTATGGCCTGATCAGATCCTAAATAAAAGAGCCCTGCACGGCAGGGCTCTAAATCTCATGCTCAAAACAATAATGATTCACAAGCTCTTCAATCAAATCATGATCGGGATATTCCCCGTTAAATTCAAATTCGATTTCTTCCACAAATTCTCCTTGATGGTACACATGGATGGCTCCGTTTTGACGGACAACGCTAAACTCCGGCTGAAATGTATATCCGCTTCGTTCAATTGCTCCCATTTCTTACCCGCCTTTCTCAAAGCAGTAATTCATACACCTCGTTTAATTCCTTGGCCCGTTTTTGATCCTGTTCATTCTGGGCATACTTAATTTCTTTTTCTAATACATGATTCAAAAAAGACATTTCATTATCATCTAAGTCTTTTACAAATTCCTCTTCATTTGCATAACGCTTCGCCAGCATCTTCTTGCAAATACGCTGGCAGACTTCATTTTCTAGATGATTCGAAAGTGATTCGCGCAAATAACCGAGTGTAACATCCATTTTATGAACACCTTTCCTTCTGCTATCTTTACCCTATAGCTTGCTAAAATAGGGAAAATCCATACGTGAAAAATAAAAAAAGAGACATCCGTGAATGTCTCTTTTTTATCGTTATTCAGCTGCTTGTTCGCTTTTTATCAAATTGGCCTGCGTGCGTTTGCCAATCCCAAACACATAATAACTAATGACCACAAGCGCTAAGAAAATCACGCCTACAATCAGAGAGATACGAGTATCATCGTTAAACCACATGCCAACCAGAACCATCAGCAAGAAAGCAATCGTCAAATAGTTTGTAAAAGGAGCAAACGGCATTTTGAATGGATGTTTATCTAATGTAGCACCCTTCGCTTTTCTGAATCCGATATGGCTGATCAAAATGATAAACCAAGGAATCATCCCTGGGAGCACGCTTGCGCTGTATACATAGACAAAGATCTTCGGCGGCGCGATATAGTTCAGTACAACACCGACAGCCAAACCGATCAGCACCGCAATTGTGCCATACAGCGGCACACCATTGCGTGAAATCTTCTTAAAGAATTTCGGTGCTTGTCCATTGACACCCAGTGTATACAGCATGCGGCCCGCGCTGAAAATACCGCTGTTACAGCCGGACATTGCAGCAGTAATCACGACAAAGTTAATTATGCCGGCCGCTGCCGTAATTCCGATTTTCGAGAACGTAGACACAAACGGACTTCCGAGTGAGTTGAGCTCATCCCAAGGATACACCGTCACGATCACAAAAATAGCGCCAATGTAGAAAATCAAAATACGCCAGATAATACTTTGAATCGCATTTCTTAGCGTGTTTTGCGGATCCTTTGCTTCACCCGCTGTAATCCCGATCAGCTCAACTCCTTGATAGGCCGCAATGACAAGAGACAGTGCAAAGAAGAAACCTGAGAAACCTCCTGCAAAGAAGCCCCCGTGAGACCACAGGTTCGACAAACCGATCGCATCTCCGCCGTTGCCAAAACCGAAGAAAATAATTCCGATTCCCGCAATAATCATCAAGATAATCGTGACGATTTTAATCATCGCAAACCAAAACTCAAATTCCCCAAACGACTTAACAGAAATTAAATTCGCCGCACCAAGAATCACCATTGCCACGATACCAGGTATCCAAGCAGGCAAATCCGGGAACCAATACTTCATATAAGAACCGACAGCGATAATTTCTGACATGCCGACGATGATCCACTGGAACCAGTTGCTCCATGCTGTTATATAACCTGCCATCGGATGAATATATTGATGGCCGAACGTCGCAAAAGAACCTGTGCTCGGCTCGACATACAGCATTTCACCCATCGCACGCATAATAAAAAAGATAAAAATTCCGCATATTGCATAAGCCAGAAGGACAGATGGACCAGTCCATGATATCGTGCTGGCAGAACCCATAAACAAGCCAACACCGATCGTACCGCCCAAGGCGATCATCTGAATATGGCGCGCGCCCAGGCCCCTCTTTAATTCTTTATTTGCCACTCCTCTTCACTCCTCCTAACAAAATACTCATAAATGAGAAAACAGCAGACCTACTTGCCTTCACATGAATCAGTGATAACAATCAGAAAATTCAAACTTAAAATTGTTATATAATCTCCTAAATTACTTATTTCATCATAATAAATTTCTCTGGAAAATACAATTGTTTTTTTCAGGTAAACACCTTTGTTCAGAGTTTTGAATCGTTCACTTCTTTTAAAATCTTTTATATAAAAATAATAAAATTGTTTGAATATTAAAATTAATACCCCCCTTAGATTCTCATAAAAAATAAGCTGTTCTACATGAACAGCTTACCTAATAATTCACACCCGTTTGACGCTTTAATGCTTCAAGCCACCCGGTATCTCCAGTCCCGTAGCTCTTGCTTTGTCCCACATCTCTCAGAGATCCATTGCTGTAATCAATTGAGAGGATGAAATCCGGAATGGCATTATACCCGGCTTCCGCGATTTTACTGAGCTCTGAACGATAGTAAGATATAGCATAAGAAGCCGTTTGTTTCTGCACTGGATCTTTTTCAAGCTCTTCCTTATATACATCTATTAAGTCACGTCCCTCAGGCGTGACGTACCGCCCATCAATGACTTCTAAATCCTTCAAATGGTAGCCTGTGACTTCGTACATCTCACGAGCTGCCTGATACTTTTGATAGGCCTTTTCGGAAAATTGTGCTGAATCACTGCTTTGGCTTTTCATGATGTGTATAAATAGTTCTTTGCTGTTGTCTCCAGATTGCAGCACTTGCTCAATTTGCTTGATCAGATCCTGATCGTCTGACCCGCTCACCCGCACCTGATAGTCAATCGGCGTAATCGTAAACGTCAGCTCTGTCCCCTCTGGAATATGAATATGGTTTCGATTCAACAGCACTTGCAGCTGCTGGTTAACCTGTCCCCGCTGATACACCTTTTCATTCTCAGCTTCCACTTCCCCATGAAATGTGACATTCCGAAACGCAGCATCCTGAAGGTTATAGTTTTGCGCCTTCCCTTTGAATAACCATTCTGTTTCATTATCGTAAGCGGCCTGTCTTTCTGCAGCTGACAGATCACTTCTGAAATAAGGAGACTTTGAATTTTGGTACTTATCCTTAATATAGCCTAATGGATCAGACTTTGTTTTGTTAATCGCATTCATCCTGCTGTATTTTTCATCTAGTATTTTGATTCTGATATCACTCTCAGATTCATAGGGGTTTTGGGATTGAATCACTGTTTCTTCCCCTGTGTCTGTCACTGTTCGATCATTCACTGATTGATACACTTTGCTGAACGTCCCGCTGTTTCCCGACACGCTGGTTTTAGAATAATTGAACTGATTGATTCCCCCAGTTGAAGATTGTGACTTAAGCCTGCTGTATGCCTTTTCCAGAACTGCCGCTGGATTTTCAGTCGCATTCTCCCGTTTGGCAGGCGCATTCTTGCTCAATATGTTCTGTGCCATCAGCTGAGTGCGGATAAATTGCCGATTCAGACGCATTGAATTCCCTCCCGAGTATTCTCTCTTATTCTTTTTTATCGGCAAAGATAATGTATATATTAACCTCAAAAAACATTTATTTACACCTAAATCGTTATTATGTATGATGGAAATAAAAGGAGGTTGTTTGCATGGTGAAAAAATGGCTTATTCCATTCGCTGTTATGCTGTCTGTCTTATTCACCTTTACGTATTCGGCATCAGCTGTCGGAGTCACTGCTATCACAGGAAACAATTCATTTGATACCGCAATGCCGATCGGTTATTGGAAATATAAAAATATCGATACAACAATACTGGAAGCTGGTCAAGATGAAGCCTATTTCACTTTTACGGCTAATAAGGGAGAAAAAGTATACGTGAGGAGTACATACCAGAGCGCGTATACAGGGATGAAAATTGAAATTTATGACAAGAATAGAATACCTGTTTCTCAAGGGACAGAAGTCATTAACCCTAATACGTTTTCTTCTTTTATTTATGCAAATGCAGACGCCCAAAACACGACAGATACCTTTTATGTGAAAGTGTCACGAGGCACCTATACCGGAAACATGTATTTTACACTTTCAATTGAAGACCGAATCAAATCAGGCAGCGGAACATTCCAATTCAGCGGCGTTGCTGAAAATAAAGGAAATACAAGCCTTAGCCCCTCAGGTTCTGATTCCAGCGTGATCAAGGTTGATTTAACAAACCAATCCGGGATACCGCGTGATGCCATTGTAACCAGAGTTCAAACAACCGCCACTCAAACACCAAGCCAGGGAAATACACGCCATCTGATCATGACAAGCGAAAACAACGAATGGCGCCGTGCCCTTGTAAACAGCTCGACTTCAGGGTCTTATGATATCTCTTTGTCAGATCAACTCAGTGTGGCAAAGGTATGGAGTTTTAAATATAATACATTAGCGACAGCCAGATCGACGATGAGCAACGTAAAAGCAAAAATAGATTATGAATACGACGTGACAAAGCAGTTTTAACTTATACCGAGCCGGTTATCCGGCTCTTTTTTATTCTCCGTCTAGAAGGTAAACTATAGTCAGTACAACCAAGGGAAGTGCAGACATGGCATTAAAACTTCTAAAAAAACTGCTTTTTGACCGCCCTCTAAAGAACGGCGTTATCTTAAATCATCAATACAAAATCGAAGAGTGCCTCGGTATGGGAGGCTACGGTTTGGTTTATTTGTGCACCGATATCCTAACTCAAACACCTTATGTTTTAAAACAGCTTCGGCCGACAAAAGCGAAAAAGGAAAAAGAGAAAGTCCGATTCCAACATGAAATAAAACTGCTCAAAAGCATTCACCACCCGCAAATTCCGGGCTTCATAGATGAGTTCATCATAGATGGACAGGCTTATTATGTCATGCAGTTCATTGAGGGAGAGAATATAGAAGAATTATTATTTTTTCGAAAACAGCCGTTCACAGAGCTTATGGCGTTACAACTGATTTCGCAGCTGCTTGAGATTATAGAATACCTGCATGATCGCCTTATCTTCCACAGCGACATCAGAACGCCTAATATCATCATCAATGACGGCAGGCTCTGCCTCATCGATTTCGGCCTTGCCAAACAATTGACTCTTGAAGAAATGGAGGAAATAAAGGTACGAAAACAGGATGACTTCTTCGATCTCGGAGAAACGCTGTTATTCCTGCTGTACTCTCAATATAAAGGAAAAAAGAAGAAAAACGGCACTTGGCTGGAGGAATTAACACTGACAAAGGAAGTAACCTTGCTGCTGAAAAGATTATTGGGCATTGAGGAAGAGTATCAGCACACCGCTTCCATTCGCGAGGATCTAAACCGGGCCATTCAATCGGTCACATAAAAAAACCCTTGTCCCAAAAGCGGAACAAGAACTTTTTTTGGCTTAACTGCTGCTGTAGCTCCGGCGTTTGTAACGATGACTGCCGCCATAACGGTCGTAGTGTCTTCTTTTGCCTGAGCTGCTGCTGTAGCTGCGATAATGTCTGCGCCGGCTGCTGCTGTAATGCCGATGTCTGCGATATCGGTCACTAGAACTGCTTGAGAGGTACTTAATCGTTTTGATGATTTTTTTAAACATATGATGTTCACCCCATTTCTTTCTCCCTATTATATAAATTTTATAGGAGAAAGAAAAACATCAGCGGGGTCATTCTTTTGAAAACAAGAACCCCGTTCCGTTATCATTTGTATGCAGCTCATAAGTAATCGCAAGCAGCCTGCATGTATCCTCAATAATCTTTAACCCAAGTCCCTCACTGCCCTCATTCCGATCAAATCCAATACCGTCATCACGAATAAAAACATCGCCATGTTCAATCGTGACTTCCATCTTTTTAGCTTTTGAATGCTTTAACGTATTTTGAAAAATATTATCAAACAGCCTTTGCATCCATAACGCGTTGCTCATCCATATCACATCTGAATCTGCCGGCTTATAGTGCAGCTCAATCCCACTCATACTGTATAAATAATCCCACTTTTTCACCGCTGTTTCTAATAGCTCGTTTAGACGCACTTCTTCATTTACAATATAAGAGCTTTCCAGCGTCTCAGCGGAATATAGATTGAATTCATTGGTTAATTCCGAGATATATTCGATTTGCTGATACAATGATTCGAATACAGCCTGACCATGACATTGATCTTCCAAATAAAATAACTGCAGCCTGAGAGCCGTTAAAGGTGTATTAATGTCATGCCGCAGTTTTTGCAAAAGCTCCTTTTTGATTTCCTCTTGCTGTCTCAGCTCCAGTTCACGATATGTCGTCCGTTCAATTAACAAATTGACCGACTTGATCAGTTCCCCGATTTCATCAGCACGCTTCACTTCAATTTTATCGGGCACCCTTTGATCACTCGCCAAATGCCGAATGGTTTGATTTAATAGATTGATTTTATGCAATAGAGAATGAATCGACTTTGAAAATAAAAAAGCTAACAATAAGAGTGATATCAAAAATACAACGATCATTGCCGGGTACGCAAACGACCTGTGAAAGGGCATACCATGATTCATCGTTTTAAACATGCTGTCATAAATCACCGACATCAAAACACTGACCGCCAGCAATAGCATCGGAACACTAATGACGGCCGTAAACAATAACAACTGATATTTTGTCTTGAGCTTCATTTCTTCACAACGGTATTCAGCCGATACCCTTCTCCATATATATTTTCAATCATCTCACCCGCTTGATCATTGATTTTAGCTCTGATTTTTTTAATATGCACATTGACAATATTCGGGTTTCTATCTTCGAGCTGCCATAGATATTCAAAGAAATGTTCCTTTGTCAGGATACTGTCTCTATTTTCATATAAATAAAAGAAAATTTTCCGCTCAATCGCAGTAAACAATACCTCATCATGCAGGCTTTCATTGAACACTTTTTTCGTTACCGCATCAATATACAAATGTTTGATTTGCGTAAAGGTGCCATAATGATGCTCAAGCATATTCCGCATTCTTAATAGCAGCTCTCTCGGATCAAAGGGCTTTACCATATAATCCTCGCCGATCTGCAAACCTTGAAGCTTGCTGTCCATGTCATTGCGGGCCGAGAGAAAAATAACCGGAATGCCCAGCCCCAGCTCTTTGATTTTTGCAGACATTTGATACCCGTCTTCACCCGGCAGCATCACATCCATAATGACCAAATCCACCTTCTGAATCACCGAAAGCACATCCGCTCCATCTGTTTTCCATATCACACGATATCCCTCACGCTGCAAAATCTTTTGCAGCAAATCACCAATCATCACATCGTCTTCAACGATTAAAATATGATAACCCTTCATCCTAGCGAACCTTTCTCATAAACTCCATGGACAGTTTATATATTTGATCAGGCTGATATAAATAAATACTGTGTGTTCCCCTCAGTTCCTTTATATCGGCAGTATTGAACTGAGCCGCAAACGCTTCATAATCTTTTCGGTTTTGTATAGCATACTTTGAATGTCTATTTTGGTCAGAGACCGCATCTAAAATCAAAACGGGAGTCTCCTTTGGTGCCGGCAGATTCACAGATTTGCTGCCGTTTTGGTAAGACTGTAAAAGCTCATGCTCCATATCTGCATTAAAAAATTGCTTAAAGTTAATGGCTTTATAGATTTCTTTTTCTTCATAAGTTAAAAACGACTGCCGAATCACCTCAGGATTATATACAGCGGAAGGCATAAACCGATGAAAACCAATCGAGGTTAACAGGTGGAACCCTCTCACTTTCAATCTGTCAACTCCGCTCAATTTATACGTGACGTACTGCTGGGGCAATCCAATATCCATCGCAATAATGGCCTTGATTTCCTTAGGATATTTCTGTGCCCAATACATCGCTTCAATCCCGGATATCGAATGAGGCATTAAAATATAAGGAGGCTTATTTCCGCTTTTCATAAGCGCTTTCCTCGTCTGTTCCAATACCGTATCAATATCTCTGTCATCGTGAGACACTTCACTGTATCCATAACCTGCCCGATCTACAACAGCAATCTTATTTTCTTTTGAAAACTTGCTGTACAGCCCCTTCATTTCATAAGCAGGCGCAGCAATCCCCGAACCGGACATAAACACAAACGTATCCTTCCCGCTTCCCTCTTGATACACATTCATCTTTTTACCGTCAACATCGACTACTGTGCCTTTACCTTTCAGCAGTGCCGCCTCCTTATTTAGCTGGAAATGGTGATAAATAAATACCGAGACGGATACAAGCAAAACCAAAGCAGCCAAGCTGACAAAAACAATTTTTAGGACTTTCCATAATGTTTTCATATGATGCTCCTTTCACGTGATACTGAAAGGATACAATATGAAAATAAATTTCTGATTAACTTTGGAACAGTTTTATTTTCACATTTGACTTTGCCCTTACGGAAAGGTGTACATTTGGAGCATAGAGGTGATCACTCGGCTATCGATCGGCGAATTTTCAAAGATATGCAAAGTATCAACAAAAACACTGCGATACCATGATGAAATCGGACTCATCCACCCAGAAGACATTAATCCTGAAATGGATATCGGAGGGTCTATCCGCAAAGTCCGAGAATTTCTTATACGCAGCCTTCTCCAAGGAGAACGACATTGAGAAGGCTACCGCTTATATCAATCTTTCACAAAACATAATTCAGGGGTATTTAATCTATTTATTCCTATTTATTCACACAACAAAGTCACCACAAAGCTTTTTTCTCTTCTTCCTGCTCGATAAACAGATAATTTTCAGGACGTGCCAAAACAGAAAAAAGTGCCAAAAGCAACTTCCAACCTCGAAGCGGACTACCGCATCTAAACTTCAACACTTCTCCTTCCGCTAAAGTAAACCTCAAAGTTGGGCTTGTACACCAAGCAATCTTCACTTGAATAACATGCTCACCAGGCGGTAAATCAATTCGCAGCCTTCCTCCATCTTTGATAGTTCCCATCTCAGCCCCATCAATTAGCACTGAATACTCTCTCATTTTGTTGATGTACTGCGATATCCTCTAATTTCAATATACGTCTCTTGATTATTCACGATGACACATCCTCAAAGTAATGATCTTACAGGCGGGAAGCGCTAGAACCCTTCCGCCATACCGTTATTTCCCTTCCTAGTATATTATAACTTGCTGTGCTTCAGCTCTCTGTCGGCAAAAATCCCTTTCAGCTTCAGTGTGCCTTCTACTTGAGCTTTTTAAAAAAACACCCGCTTGTATAACGAGCGGATGTTAGATCTTTCGAAATTATTGATTGATATCTTTTAGCGCTTGTTTCGGTTGCGAATTGAAAATCAGCAATGATGCAATAATGGCAATCATAACCCCTAACGCACCAACCCAGGTAATCGAGGCCAATGATACGTTTTCCACAAAAACCCCTCCTATTCCTGCGCCGACCGCCATGGCGAATTGCATCATTGACTGATTCATGCTAAGTAAAACACCTGACATTTCCGGTTCTATTGTAGCCAGGTGAAATTGCTGTGTCGGACCGGTGGACCATGCGGCAAACGACCATAATATGAGAATCACCAACACTCCGATATAGAAATGAGTAACAAGTGACAGAAGAATCAGTGTGACGATATGCAACGTCATCCCGCCAACGAGTGTAAAGGACACTCCCCATTTATCGGTGCTATATCCCCCAAACTTTGATCCAACCAAACTGGCAATTCCAAATATAAGCAAAACACCACTGAGCAGCTTGCCATTTATACCTGAGATGTTCAAGAGATACGGTGACAAATAAGTGTAAGCAACAGAATATCCCCCGAGCCAGAAGAAAGTGATTGATAATCCCATAGCCACTTTCCGTTTTTTGAAAAGAGCAAGCTGTTGAAGCAAAGGCACAGGCTTATCCCCTTCAGTATGCGGAAGAGTAAAGAAAATAACGACCATTGCGATCAATCCCAACAAAGCAATTGCTCCAAATACAGACTTCCAGCCTAATGCTACTGCTATCATTCTTCCAAGCGGAACACCAATGATTAAAGAAGCGGTAAATCCCATCACGACCGTAGCGATGGCACTTCCCTGCTTCCCTTCCGATGCAATTTTAGCGGCAATCGTTAAGGCGGTGACAACCACCACACCTGCTCCCATCGCCATAATGATCCGCGCTGCAATAAACCATCCATAACCAGGCAGTACAAAAGCCAGGACATTACCGAACACAAACAAACCTAGGGCATACATCATCAATTTGCGTCTATCCATACTTGCTGTCAACGCCATAAGTACGGGTGTAGAAAGAGCATATACAAGTGAGAAAATGGTAATAAGCTGGCCCGCGGCAGCCAAAGTGATCCCGAGAGTATGAGCAATTTGATCCAAAATTCCCGAAATGATGTACTCTGAGGTTCCAACTAAAAAGCTGACAATGGCTAAAATATAAATTTTCCAAGTGTTAGACATAAAACATTCACTCCTTAATTATTAATAAACATATCACGAATTATCGATATGTTATTATAAAAAATAAACACATCGTAATATGTCGATATGTATGGTGTAAAAATAAACATCTTTTGATGTTTATTTTTATATCTCTGTTTTAAGAAAGTCAGCAAGTTTCCCAATGGCTTCTTCATCTCTTTTGTAATACGTGTACTTTCCGATTCGCTCCGCCTTAATTAGGCCGGCTCTTAAAAGGATGGTAAGATATTGGGAAGCCGTCGATTGCGTCATTTTCAATTTGTCTGTGATTTGACTGACACATACCCCGATTGTGTTCATATCAATCCCTTCATGGGGTGCAAAATGACGATCGGGCTCCTTCAGCCATTGCAAAATTTGCAGCCTTGATTCATTTGATAAGGCTTTGAATACTTCAATTGGTTCCATATCGATTATTATATCGTTATATTCCGATATGTCAATCCGTTTTTTGGATATATTTAATTAAAGGTTTATCTCTGACAATTCCGTGAAATGAAACTGAAGACAGCATATCAATTTTGTTCACCGCTTAAATTTATCATCAAGCTTTACGAAATTGGTCTCATAATCGTGTCACTAAACACTTGGGGGAACCCGGCAGGTGACAAGGATTTTTTCAAATATTGTTCAAGTGACTAATCACCAGCATCAAATTCATGTATTTAAAATAGATGTAAAAAAACATCCGCTCATAACAACAGCGGATGTTAGATCTTTCGACAGGAATAACAAGACAGTGTACTATGAATTGACATCTCTTTATGTCCGCTTAGGATATGAATAAAAGTTATCAATGATGCCATAATTGTAAAACAAAAGAATCGGCAGTTCATTATGTTCAATTCACAACAAATTCCATACCGTCAAAACATTTATTTTCTTTAGATTATAAGATCTTTTCCAAATTTTTCTCTAGATCATTACATAATTTAAACACCATCACTCGTTCACCTGTCCGGGAGCTTAAATCAGTATGAAAACTTTTCACTTTTTCTCCGGTTATTTTTAAGATAATATCCTTAAGGCCTTCTATACCTGATTCGACTAACTCCGAACGAGTTTGTTTGATAGATAACATACCCTCTTTTGATCCACAAACTACATATTCAGCTGGTGTTAAAATCCCTTTTAAATTGACGATGATCATGTCCCGCAGTATATCAGTCTTAACAGATACAGACCCCCGCCCAAGATAATCCTTCTCCCATTGAGTAATGGACTTACTGATCTCTGATTCAATAGAACCCTTCGACTTTTTCATATCTAATACATCTCCTGAGCAAAAAAATTGGCATATTCTATTTGTGATTTCATCTCATTAATATTCTCTTACAACATATCCTTCATATACACCTTCAATATCCAAATCAGTTTTACCGTTTCTTGTGACCACTATCATTTTGGATAACATATTTTCTTCCATCATAGAGTGGACATGCAAAAATCGAACGTTTCCTGAATGGGTTTCCTCAACTTCTTCATAAGATTTTAGATGATAAAAATCAATTGCTTTTCTAATTAGTTTTTTCATACATTCCATATTTTCACGATCAAACGAGTTCATTTCCTCGATTGTTTTCGTGACAAAATCAGTTAAATTAGCGCTCATACAATCTCCTTAGAACTGCTTTCTCCATATATGGGTGCGTTTAGAAGTTGAACCTGCATTTCATCGTGACAAGCAATGATCAGGTAAGGCTTGACCTGTTTTAACATCAGGAACCTCCACGATTGAGGGTTTTCCATCATTATGATGAACGAATAAACCTTTAACTTTAACATATGACGGCACTAGGGGATGACGTCGAATCATATCAACACTTTTTTCAATGGTGTCACTGTTATTTTCATTTAGCCATTCATCGACCGTACCACCTAAAAATTCAGGCTTGCAATTTTGAAAGAGATAATCCAATGTTTGTATTTTATCTTTCATTGTTTCAAGTTGAGTTAGTCCATTACCTGCGGAAGTCTTCTTGTCTTTTGTTCCTACTACAAAAATCTCCTCAACATCTTCCTGGTAAATCGCAAAAATAACAGACTTCATGATTTCTCCATAAGGATGTGAAATACTGGCACCATAGCTTTGTATAGTCAACATATTCTCTGCAGAAGTGTTAGTCGCTTCTTGTAAAATAGGCTCCAAACCGTTTTCAATATCCGTCAAAAATAATACTTTTTTATTTTGGTTTACATTCATACAGCACACCTCTTCCTTATGTTTATCATTTTTATTTTGAATAACAAATCCATTTGATAAATGCTTAGATTCATCATTACCAGCTTTCCCAACATCCTTCTGGATCAAGACTAGCCAGTCGGACCCATCCATTTTGAACTTTTTGCAGAAATGCTGAATCATTATTTAATAACCGTTCTACATATTCTCTAGGTGCTTGGATGAGTATCAATAAACGAAGAGGAGAATGATAGGCCTCGTGATCTGATTCCATGACGGATTGCCAAGGCAGTCCGGCTAACAAATCGCTTGCATTCCCCTGCATAACGCCGAGACCTGCAGTAACGGTTTGAGTTGCTTTATTTCCGCTGCCGTAATAATGAGGTGCTACCGTTGATGCGTAATATTGTAAATTAATCCATTGGGCTACAGTTCCAGGTCCTGCAATAATATTTGCTAGGAGTTCACCGCTTTCATCCTGCTTCCAATCATAATTATGGAGAAAGGCTCTTCCTTCCAAATCACAATCCTGAGTTAGTTCACGTTTACCGATAATAAAAGCGGCATTACGAGCCAGTCCCCATTCCGGACGTATCTCACTCCAATCTTCCGCAAATCGGTTTGCCTCAGCCTTTGGATTTTTTAGCTTCGATTGGAAATTCGGTAATTGGGCCAGACGTTCTGCGTTTACATGATGTCTCACTTTCGGCATAACGGCTTCAATTTGTTCAAATGCTTCTTGTGCAGCTTCGGAAAGCTCTGGTACATAAAGCCAATGTAATTCATCTACTGTTGTATTATGTTCAGCTGCTGCAAAAACCGTATCCTCAGGAATTTTAATTCCTTCAGCTAAAAGAGCTTCTCGTACCTCTGATAGATTACATAAAGCAGCTAAAACTCTTGCATTGAATCCACCGGCCGCTCCACCGCAGGCACCACAATCAAGGGCTGCAGAATAAGGATTATTAGTGCTTTGACTGCCATGCCCGCAAATCACGACCAATGGTGCGATGTTTTCCGTTAATCCCATCATTTTTAATGCTTGGCGAGCATAGTTCACTTTTTCTTCATCAGTAAAACCCACAGGTATTTCTGCCTCTGTAGCATCATGATGAAGCGAGAGTTTTGTATCAGGTTTGCGTAACCAAGCCTCACGGAGATTACGAATGAAATGACCCGCCTTTCTTGGCACAAAGCTACGGGCTGCCATTTGCAGAGTAAGCCAAGGTCCGCTTAACTCAGGCAGTAGTAAGCTCGAGAGCGCATTCTGCTTCATCGTTTTAAAGGTATGGCTTAAAGAATGAATTGCTTGCTTCCGTTGATTGTATTTTTTGAATACATCCTCATCTGCGAACTCTTTTATTTTATTTTGCGGTTTTTGTATGATCGGCAAGGAAGCATGACTGTGTTTACTGCCAAGTTCACAAGTTGCAATCGGCACCCCGAAGAAACCAGCAATACCAATCGTTTCAAACGGGCCTTCTTTTTCTAGTTGACGACGAAAAGGTTCTGATCGTACATCGATGCAGAATGCTAATTGAGCTAATGCAGATTTTTTACGGCCGGTTTCACGTTGTTTCGAGATGATCTTCTGGCTTAATCGATCAGTGTACGTTTGTTCCCAAGCTTCTAACCAAAGTTTCTTGCGAAGTTTCTCATCAAAGCTGTAGGCAAATGATAAATATTCGTTTTGTTCAATGGCCGTCATCTGTGACCATTCTTCTAATGTAAGCCCACCCCAATGAATCCAAGCTGCTATAAGGGGAGCAATTGAAATTTTTTTCTTAGATCGTTCATTAGTCAAAGGTAAGTATGGCTTTATAAGAGCCCACTCCATGGATATTCGAACCGCTAAATATTCTGTTAGGAGTGCATGTTCGTGGCTCGATTGTTGAGAGCGCCAAAGCATCATCCCTGCCCATCCAGGTAATGAAAGTAAATGACCTTCAAGATAAGTCTGGATTTCTGACTCTGGGATTTCTAGTGCGAATAAAGCTTCCTGTAAAGCCAAATGTGCCTCTTTCGGCCAACCCTTTACCCTTTCTCGCTGCTTTTTGCTAAGTGCTGGATCATATTGAATGAGATGCTGCCAAGCATAATAGAAACCTTCCTCACGATTAGGCATTGTCCAGCCTGCTTGAGAGTCATCAAGATATAATTTACTCCACTTAATGACATGATGATCTAGTATATTGACTAGCCTTTCACCATCTTGATTCTCTATATGCGAACTTAGTGGTTGCATAAAAACATTCTCGATATGATCCAATCCACTACATTCATCTACTAATTTCTCCAGCTCATGTGATGATAAAAGGTCGGAAGGCAGGGGATCTAACTTTAATGCAGCATGACAAAATCGCTCTGCCACGTCCCGTGGGATGTGATAGGAATGTGAATCAAGCCAACGCTGCAGCCCCATTTCCAAAAAATCTTCATCAATCTCACCTTTATTCTTTGCTGAACGGATCATAGACGCACTAGGGTATATATCAACATCGCGAGTGTTTTTCAACCAACTTGCAACCTGATCAAAAGGTTGGTTTTCAAGTCCCATCCACGGATTACGTGCAGCAAATGTAGAAATAGGCCAAAGTGGCGCAATCACTCGGCTGGCAGATGTAATGAAAACGTTAAGATCCCTTTCTTGAACATCAATATCTGTATCTATCTTTTTTACATTATCTTTCGTTAATACGGATGTAATGCCCATCTCAGATTAGCTCCTTATGAAATATATTGTTTAAGGTAGTCTGGGTGACTCTCTACTGACTTTGGTTTTGCTTCACCTAATCGAACTAACCAAAGATAGAGTACCGCGAAAAAAACGGAAGAACGATGACGAGCAACCCACGTACCTAAAGCACTGCCAAATAGTAAGAGACATACGACAATCATGACAGCTGACATTGGAGGTTGAACACTTTGAAAAATGGTTGTATGCAGCCACTTATAGAAAAGGTTATGAATGATAAAATATACGAGGGCTGCTCCTCCTAAAACAGTTAAGCCGGCAATTCGGCCAATTCGGCCCTCTCCAAAAGCGACAAGCTGAGTCCAAGAAACGGACAATGACCACCCTAAGATCAGCGCACTAATGAATTGATACCCCTCTCCAGGAGCAGCGAGCCAAAAAGCAACGCCTATAACTAAGGATAAAATCCGACCAGCCATGACCCATATATAGGATGTTCTTTCATTAGTACGAGCCGATACTTCATGACGCCCTACTGCTGAACCAGCTTGTAGAAACAACGTAGCTTTGAATAAACCATGTAAAATAAGATGAATAATGGCTGCTATATAGGCGCCTAATGCACACTGAATGAGCATAAACCCCATTTGTCCAATCGTGGAGCCTACTAACTGGCGTTTATAATCAACCTGGACTAAACTAATTCCAGTTCCAATCAATACAGAAATGCCAGCAAGCAGAAGTAAGATAATCGAAGCGATACCACCATGAAATAGAGGTGAAAATCGAGTTAGTATTATTCCTCCAGCATTTACTAAACCTGCATGCATAATTGCAGAAACAGGGGTTGGAGCAACAATAGACTCAACCAACCATCTTTGGAATGGCCATTGAGCTGCAGTAATGATCACCGCCAGTACAATCAATAGCTGAATCCCTGTTCTCTCCCATTCTCCCAGCCCAGCTAAACTTTCATTTGTTACAACCAATGATAACTGCCATTGACCTGTGGCATGAAAAAGCCACATCATCGCAAAAAACAAAGAAAACCAACTTAACAAAAATAACCGGCCAGAAATTTTGGCTGCTTCACTAGCCACTTGCCAAGCACTGTTTAACCTAATAAGTAAGGTTAAACCAACAAGAGTTGCTCCCCAAAATATAACCATCAAGCGGAGATCACCACTTAACCATGTCATTGAAGCAGCTCCTGTTGTGAAAGTAAAAAGCATAAAATATTTTCGATAAGATCGATCCCCCATTAAGTAACGTACAGAAAAACGCTGAATGATGAATCCAATTGCAAGAACAAAAAAAGTCATTAAACAAGCTAAGGAATCTAAGTGCCAAGGGCCAACATTTCCACTCACACCACTATTGGCAAGAATCAGTAAGGAAACCAAAAGTGGTAAAGCCAAGATCCCAATATGAATGCGAACAAAACTCAAGGGTACTCGCGGATGTAAAAACAATAGTCCACTAATCCCAGAAGCCATAAGCATAATAAAAAATAATGTTAATAATGATGACAAACTCAGCGAAACTAACATTCTAAATTCTCCCTTTTTTAAAACTCATTATTGGTCAAAAGACCTTTCAATCAGATCATATTTGTTTATTATTTATTTCAATTTTTATTTATCTCTATTTTTTTCCAACAAAAAAGCCGACAACTTCAAAATTTCAATGATTATGTTAGATCATTGAATCCTGAAAATTGTCGGCTTCACTTCAACTAACTTCTGGGAAGTTTTTTGAAGAGCTACCTTATTATTGGTCATTTTACTTTATACAATATTTTAAGTTCATTCTAAAGGAATGAACTCACCGCTACACTTTAATATAGTGCTTGATTATAAATAAATCGACTTATGCTTCTCTTTCATTTAAATTAGGATACTTTTTCATCCTGTCAAGATTAGTTGAAAGAATGCTAAAGACCTAATAATGTAACAAATGAAAATAAACATCTGGTCGCGATTATTAAGATAAGTATAAGATATGCTAAATTTTAAACATTGTCAAGATGTTGGAATACAGAGAATGAAGTATCAAATCCTTCTTTCCCTTTAAATATACATCCTGAATCTTTATCCAAGGCTTATGATATCTATCACTTTAATTTTTTGTAGAAATACAAGAAGATTTTTATAATCATTTTTCTATTTTCTTGTTTAGTAAATAACTGGGTTCAATTAGGAACTATAAATAAATACTGGTTCCTACTTTATTTTCAACAGCCTTAACAACCAAGAAATTGAACTAGCTGTGTGGATATTGTTATAGCTGGAATTCCCCAATTTCTCCGTAGATGTCACTTTCCTTAAAAATACCTTCTTTAATATTTTCATATTCTTATGGCAATCCTAAATATCTGTAAAATTAAACATAGCCATCTTTAAAACAAAAAACCCCTTTGGCTAAAACTGTAGCTTTAAAATAAAGGTTGATCAAAAATAACACATGAACCTTCAGTTTACAGCAAATTTAAAGAATCCATAGAAAAAAAGATAGATCGAAATGGATTCTACAGCTTTGAATACAGATGGAATCTTTATAAAAGAGTTTATCATTTTAGGTTACGATTTTTTGAACATTAGCACCCGATTGTTGAATAAATCTAAAGGTTTTTTGACTTGTTTTCCTTTCTTTTGAAGCGATAAAGAAGTATGTTTTCACATTTTTCATAAATTTTCATGGTAGTTTGAGTAATATTTAGTTTAGGGAATGTTAAATATATAAAAGTTGAAACTGCTAGGCTTATTAATACTCCTGCTAAAACATCAAAAGGATAATGAACCCCAACCCATATACGGGAGACTCCCACAAGAACAGCTAACAATACCCATAAAATTGACCAGCCTCTCTTAAAGAGCCAGAATGAAATACAATATGAGAAGAATAAAATTGTATGGTCACTTGGAAAAGAATTGTCTTTTTCTTTATGTATCAGTTTATTAACCTCTCCCAATTCAACAAAAGGTTGATAATTCGAGTGAAATATCCCTGAAACCTTCCCTATCGTAAAGGCACAAATGAAAGCGATAGATGCACAAAAAATCATAATTCTATTATCCGTATCTCTTGTAAACCAAATAAAAAGGATACTTAGTGCAAGTAAAAAAACCATATATTCAGCAATAAAACTAAATACAGGATTCAAAAAGGGATGTTCTTTTCCTAAGTCATTAACTAGTCTAAACAGTGATATATTAACTTCTGAAATATCCAAACCCAACACCATCCAATCTCTTTTTAGAACATAATAAAAGAAAATTAGATGACCTGCCATCGAATAAAATTACATTATTTGAGATTAAAGTTACATTTTTGTAAGATTGGTGTCACATCTTTATGTAAAAAGGGAGCCCAAAATCAATTGGAATCCCCTTATAATTTTTAGTTACCCGCCTCTTTAGTTAAAATAGAAAAATACCCTTAGACATAAATTATCTAAGGGGAAAAACAACATTTTTATAAACGTCGTAACTTTATTTTAAAGCCGCAAAAATAACCAAAGGGGTTAACATTTTTACTCCACAGTAACACTTTTCGCAAGGTTACGCGGTTTATCAACATCACAGCCGCGATGCAGTGCAGCATAGTAAGCGATCAGCTGCAATGGAACAACAGATACCAACGGAGCAAGCGCTGGGTTTACTTCCGGCAGTACGAATCTGTCATCCGCATCGTCTAGGCCTTTCAGTGAGATGATGCATGTGTTTGCTCCGCGAGCGGCAACTTCTTTGACGTTTCCGCGGATGCTTAGGTTTACGTGCTCTTGAGTTGCCAGTGCGAATACTGGTGTTCCTTGTTCGATCAAGGCAATCGTTCCGTGCTTTAGCTCACCGCCGGCAAAACCTTCTGCCTGGATGTAAGAAATCTCTTTCAGCTTCAGTGCGCCTTCGACACATACGAAGTAGTCAAGGCCGCGTCCGATGAAGAAAGCGTTTCTGGATACAGTCAGGTATTCACGGGCGATCATTTCCATTTCGTCTTTCTGGTCGCATAGAGCTTCCATTGCGTTTGCAGCGATACCGAGTTCTTTGACGAGGTCAAATCCAATATCGATGCCGTTTTTGTCAGCAGCCACAGAAGCAAGAACCGCAAGAACTGCGATTTGTGCAGTGTATGCTTTCGTTGACGCAACAGCGATCTCAGGGCCTGCATGAAGCAGCAATGTATAGTCAGCTTCACGAGAGAGCGTTGATCCAGGTACGTTTGTGATTGTCAGGGCTTTGTGTCCGAGCGCTTTGACTTGAACGAGAACCGCGCGGCTATCTGCTGTTTCTCCGCTTTGAGAAAGGAAAATGAAGAGCGGTTTCTTAGACAGAAGCGGCATGTTGTAGGAGAATTCACTCGCTACATGCACTTCAACCGGCACGTTTGCCCACATTTCAATATATTGTTTACCGACAAGTCCTGCATGGTAGCTTGTTCCGCAGCCAATGATATAGATGCGGTCCGCTTCCGCTACAGCGGCAGCGATATCGCCAGGCACAGACAGCTTGCCGTTTTCATCTTGATACGTTTGGATGATTTTGCGCATAACAACAGGCTGCTCATCCGTTTCTTTCAACATGTAGTGAGGGTACGTGCCTTTTTCGATATCACTGGCATCAAGCTCAGCAATATAAGACGCACGTGTAATCACGTCACCATCAAGGTTTTTGATGACGACTTGATCATCAGTGACAATAACCATTTCTTTATCCATCAGCTCTACATATTCGTTGGTTACTTGAAGCATCGCCATCGCATCAGATGCTACGACGTTGAATGTATCTCCAAGACCTACTAATAGAGGGCTTTTGTTTTTCGCTACAAAAATCGTTTCTCTGTTGTCGTTATCGAATAAAGCAATTGCATAAGAGCCTTTTAACAGTGTAAGTGTTTTGCGGAACGCTTCTTCTGTCTCAAGTCCTCCATTGACGAATTGCTCGATTACTTGAACGACTACTTCTGTATCGGTGTCACTTTTGAGCTCTACATCTTGCAAATACTCTTGCTTCAGCTGAACATAGTTCTCGATCACGCCGTTATGGACAAGTGTAAAGCGACCCAGTGCGCTTTGATGCGGGTGAGCGTTCAGATAGCTTGGTTCGCCGTGTGTCGCCCAGCGAGTATGCCCAATTCCGGCTTTCGCTTCTACATTGGCATCCACAACTTCACGCAGATCTGCAATGCGTCCTTTTTCTTTGAACACATGGATTCCCTGTTCGTTGGCAACAGCAATACCAGCAGAGTCATAACCGCGATACTCAAGCTTTTCTAACCCTTTTAATAAAATTTCCTTCGCATCAAGCTGACCGATATAACCTACGATTCCACACATATTTTTCTTCCTCCTAAGATTGTAAAAGGAGACGAAGAAAGTCAAATTTCAAGGGGACTTTCAATCGTCCCCTCCTACATGTTTTTTGGAAGATCATGTGATTTCTCTTTGTTCAAGGAGTCACCCCCTTGGTTTGAAGAAATCCTTACGGCTGTGATCTGCACACTCAGCCGGGAGGCATCCGCCGAAAATTCGATAACCTCCATCCTCGTCAACTAAGCCTTTTTCCGGGCGCTTAGTTCGGGCGCTATAATTATAGGTGAAGCAATAATCCCGTCTTCTTTTCCTATTGAGAAAATAAGAACAAGACAAGCTTGATTTTACAACATGTGGCATAAACGGTCAATTGTTTTTTAAACAACTTTGCCGTATGTCTCACAATTATCTTATGTAAACCTCGCTTGTCATGTTCACTCTCTGATAATAGACTTCGTTACTCTAATCCCATTTCTGACCGGACGACTTCAACAATGCGATTGACATACTCATCGCACAGCTCTTTCGTCTTCGCTTCAGCCATGACACGGACGAGCGGTTCAGTTCCTGAAGGGCGCACCAAAATCCGGCCGTCGCCGTTCATTTCTTTTTCAACTTCAGAAATAACTGCCTTTACTTTTTCATTTTCTTCAACTTTATATTTATCAGTCACTCTCACATTGACTAACAGCTGCGGGAACTTCTGCATTTCAGCTGCAAGCTCTGACAGCGGCTTGCCTGTGGCTTTCAAAGTGTTCATCAGCATAATAGCAGACAATAATCCGTCCCCTGTCGTGTTGTAATCAAGGAAAATAAGATGTCCTGACTGCTCTCCGCCGACGTTGTAGCCGTCTTTTTTCATTGCTTCTACTACGTAGCGGTCGCCGACAGCTGTCTGTACGCTTTTGATGCCTTCTTTTTCGAGCGCCTTATAGAAGCCGAGGTTGCTCATCACGGTTGAAACCAAAGTATCATCCTTTAAACGGCCCTCTGATTTCAGGTGTTTTGAGCATATGTACATGATTTGGTCGCCGTCTACAATATTTCCTTTTTCATCGACAGCAATCAGGCGGTCGCCGTCACCGTCGAACGCAAGGCCGAGATCCGCGTTTTTCTCTTTGACAAACGCGCTGAGCGCTTCGGGATGAGTCGAACCGACGCCGTCATTAATGTTTAATCCGTTCGGGGAAGTCCCCATTGTAGAAACATCTGCATCTAAATCAGCAAACAGGTGTGTCGCCAAGGATGACGTTGCGCCATGGGCACAGTCCAATGCCACATGAATGCCTGTGAAATCTTCATCAGCTGTCTGTTTTAAGAATTGCAGATATTTTTGTCCGCCTTCAAAATAATCGTTTACAAGTCCAAGGTCTGCTCCGACAGGTCTTGGCAGCTTATCCTCAGGTTCGTCCATCAGGCGCTCAATTTCAGCCTCCTGTTCATCAGAAAGCTTAAATCCATCTCCCCCAAAGAATTTGATGCCGTTATCCTGCACTGGGTTATGAGAAGCGGAAATCATGACGCCCGCCTCTGCATCCATCGCTTTTGTCAAATAAGATACACCTGGTGTAGAAATGACACCCAGGCGCATGACTTCTGCGCCAATGGATAAAAGTCCGGCGACAAGGGCTCCCTCCAGCATATGGCCGGAGATGCGTGTATCGCGGCCTATCAGCACTTTTGGACGTTGTTTGTCTTTTGTCAGCACATAACCGCCGAAACGTCCGACTTTAAAGGCCAGCTCAGGTGTAAGCTCACTATTGGCGACACCTCTTACACCGTCTGTTCCAAAATACTTGCCCATTTTATAATCGCTCCTTTTTTATTCCGATGAGGATTGTGAATTCGCAGTGGATTCATCCTCATCCTGATCTTGGTTTTGATCTTTATTTTCGTCTTGGTTTTGATCGTTGCTGTTTTTATCAGTGTTCTTTGTATCTTCTTGCTGATTGTTCTTTTGATCATTTGTTTGTTTATCTGTGTCATCCTGATTCCCTGATGTATTGCTGCTGTTATCATTCGTTGATGTATTGCTTTTCTTAGACGTCAGCTTGATTTTGGCGTTTTTCCGCCCCAAGGACCAGGTTACATTCTGTGGCCCGTTCACTTCAAGCTTCACGCTATGCTCCCCGTCCTCTAAATCTGAAACATTCACATACAATTCAATATCTGATTTTTTCAGTTTTTTTATATTCGCGGGAGAGCCTTTAGCCGTTACATCTATCGCTTGTGATTCAGGATCAAGAAATTCAATGTTTTGTGAGCTGCTCAGCCCTACAGTCTTGATGGGGACATTCTCGAACTTCTGATCCGCTTCACTATCGACTTCTATATGCAAAGTCACCTTTGACGGTGAGATTTTTTTGACACCGTCAGGAAGCGGAATATCTGCCTCGATATCGGAATCCTTGTTAATTTTACTTAAATCTAAGCTGACGCCGTCAATAAATTCAAGAGAATCCAACACATCCTGTGAGCCGTAAACCGTTACCTCACTGGGGCTGGATTCAATATTCGCTATGCTGACACCGTCAGGAAGGCTTCCTGTCCGTTCAATTTTAAAGGGCACTTTTTTACTCGGGCTTGTCACCGGAACGGTAATCTTGATAACCGAGGGCTCCACGTCGACAGGAAGCGCGTTTCCGTCTTTATCATAGACAGTCACTTTCGCTTCCTTTTCAATCGTTTCATCTGCGTTTTCCAAATTCACTGAAGCTTTTACAAGAGAAATATTATCGATCACATTTTTCGATCCGGTAATCTGCACATTTTTCGGACTGACAATCGGCTGCTCCGGAGAATAGCCTTTTTTCATCTTGCTTTTGTTGTAGTACTCCACTTCTACGGGAAAACTTTTGGTCGTCCGTTCCTGAATGGTCACTGTCGTAACAGACGGATTAATTGAGATTGTCAGCCCATCCGACACGTTTTTGGCCTTAAGCTCAACCTTATGTGTGCCGGTTTTCAAATGTTCCATATCGGCATATATTTCAAAGTTTTTGGTCTGCCGAGCCTTTTTCACGGCGCTTGTCGAGCCTTTTATCGTGACATTAACCGTTTGCGGAACACCCGTCACGACGTAATTTTCATCATCATAATACGCTTTAACCGGAATATCAGTCAGAGTTGCTTCATCAGTTGTTGATGTCGGAAAGAAAGATTCACCCGGTTTTTTCGGAGTCGGTGCTTGGTTGCTGTTAACCGCCACATAAAGCAAGAGCGCGAAAAGCAGAGCAATGATTTTCACAGCCCAGCGGTTGTTTAAGAATTTATCCATTTTTCTTGCCCCTCCAATACCAGCGGTTAGAAGAAGTGTCTCTGGTGTTTTTCTTAAACTCGGCTTCAAGCATTTCTTTCAGCGCTTCTTCTGTAAGCTCTCTGTGAAGGTCGCCGTTCTTTGCCACACTGACGCCGCCGGTCTCTTCAGACACAATAATCGTCAAACTGTCTGTTACTTCACTGATACCGACAGCTGCTCTGTGCCGCGTGCCCAGTTCTTTTGAAATAAACGGGCTCTCAGAAAGCGGCAGATAACAGGCGGCCGCGGCAATTTCATTATTTTTCATAATCACCGCACCGTCGTGAAGCGGGGTGTTTGGGATAAAAATATTGATCAGCAGCTCAGAGCTGACTTTGGCATTCAGTGGTATGCCGGTTTCAATATAATCCCCCATTCCAGTATCCCGCTCAATGGTCAGCAGGGCGCCTATACGGCGTTTCGCCATATAATTGATCGCTTTTGTAATGGCCTCAATCGTTTTCTGCTGCGCTTCTTCAACAGGCGTGCCGCTCCTCGAAAAAAAGCGGCCGCGGCCTAGCTGTTCAAGCGCTCTTCTCAGCTCAGGCTGAAAAATAATAATAATTGCTAAAAATCCCCATGTTATCGCTTGGTCCATCAGCCATTGAAGTGTGCTGAGGCCCAAATATTGGCTGGCCATACGAACAAGCACGATGACTACAATTCCTTTTAACAGCTGAACCGCTTTCGTGCCGCGTATCACCATAATCAATTTATATATCACATACCAAACAAGGAGAATATCAACGGCATTGCCGAGGTACTGCAAAAAAGGGATATCCTCAAAAGCCATTTCCTCGTCCTCCAAGATTTCAGTCATTTCGTATTTTGTGTTTTACGGGTTACGCATATGTACTTTACATAGCGAGCCCATTATACCACATTTCGATTTAGCAAGTGAAATGTGCCAGCCCTCTCAGCCCGCAAAAAAAGAGCAAAGCGGCTAACGCGCTTTACTCTTCTCCGTTCGGACTGAATGCATCGAGTACACTTTTCCCCGCAGACTTCATCTTGTACCATGTCCAGTCGAATAATTGATTGATTTCTTCAATCTGACCGGTGACTTGTCCAGCAGAGGCCATATACTTTTCGCCGTTTACGACGGTTACATCCCCGTCTATTTTGCCTTTAATAATCAGCTTGCCGTTTTTGACAGTGACATCACCTTTGACCGTCTCACCTTCTGGCACGGTCACAGTATGGTTATGAACCACAAGATTCGGCTGCTTGGATACGCTGAAATTGTGGTCATTATGCCAGCTGTTAAAAAAACCTCCGCCCATCAAAATGATGAATACCGCAGCAGCTGCGATAACGGGATGGGTTCTGAACCATCTTTTTACAGAAGCTCTTTTCTTCTCCTTAGGCAATTTTGCCATGACATTAGCGGTAAAATCCGCGGGGGCTTCGACATGCGATGTGCTCCGTACGAGCGCTATGGATTTCTCCATCTCGTAAAAATGCTTTCTGCATTTCTCGCATGTCTCCAGATGTTCATTTAATACGTGTTCATCTTTTGGAAGGATATCTCCATCAAGATGCATATGCATAAGCTGCACAATTTGTTCAGGACAGCTCATTTCATCACCCCACTTAAAGATCCCTTAATTGTTTTCTAAGAGCCTCTCTGCCTCTGTGAATCCGCGTTTTCACAGTCCCCACAGGAATGTTTAGAATCTCCCCAATTTCAATTAATGAGAGTTCGTCAATATACTTTAATACGATGACTGTTCTGTATTTGTCAGGAAGCTTTAAAATTTTCTGCTGTATCGTGTTTGAGAGCTCCAGCGACACAACTGCATCTTCAGGCAAAACACCATCTGCGGCGATTTGAGAATACATGGTCAAGCCTTCCGTACCAGCCACCTCTGCATCGAGGTAATAATCCGGCTTCTTTTTGCGAATGCGGTCAATGGTCAAATTGGTCGCGATTCGATAAAGCCAAGTTGAAAATTTCCGGTTAATATCAAAACTGTCGATATTAACGTACGCTCTGATGAAAGCTTCCTGTGCAATATCCTCCGCCTCATGCACATTGCCAAGCATACGGTAGCAAAGCTGATAAATTTTATCTTTGTAAATATCTACGATGTCCGCAAATGCATCCTGGTCGCCTTTTTTGACTTGTTTAATTCTTTTTTTAATCATCATTTCCATATTTATCTAACCTCTGCCTTCACCGGTCTGTATGTATACGAGCTTCGTTTCAAAAGGTTTCAATTTTTTTATAAAATAAGTTTATCAAATTTTTGGCAGGGTGTAGATGGTAATTCGTGAATAAACTACCTTAACATATTTTTAAAATTATTATACAGACTGAACAGTTAGAAGTTGGAATGATTTTTCCGAAAAGAAAAAAGACACCTTTTGATCAAAGGTGTCTGTGACTGGGCTAGCTGGATTCGAACCAACGCATGACGGAGTCAAAGTCCGTTGCCTTACCGCTTGGCTATAGCCCAATAATGGTGGAGGGGGGCAGATTCGAACTGCCGAACCCTGAGGGAGCGGATTTACAGTCCGCCGCGTTTAGCCACTTCGCTACCCCTCCACATAAAATTTTGAAAAAACAGTGCCGGCAAGAGGACTTGAACCCCCAACCTACTGATTACAAGTCAGTTGCTCTACCAATTGAGCTACACCGGCAAGATGGTGGAGGATGACGGGCTCGAACCGCCGACCCTCTGCTTGTAAGGCAGATGCTCTCCCAGCTGAGCTAATCCTCCAAATGGTGACCCGTACGGGATTCGAACCCGTGTTACCGCCGTGAAAGGGCGGTGTCTTAACCGCTTGACCAACGGGCCGTTGTGTTCTCGTCGAGCTGACAAAAGTTATTATATACAGGTCACCCCCTGTTTGTAAAGAGGAAAATTAAATTTTTTATTTTCAAACTTTTTAACTCCTTTTTTAACTGAAAAAGCCTCCCAACTAAAGCCATTTATTTTATGATAGAGACAAGCAAAGCAAGAGAGGAGAAACCAATATGATTCTAGTCAGTTCTTGCCTTGGAGGCATTGAATGCAGATATAACGGCTCTCACGCAGCGTCGGAGAAAATCAGAAAACTCGTCGATGAAAAGAAAGCAGTCATGGCTTGCCCTGAACTTCTCGGCGGCTTCTCTACCCCACGCGAACCCGCAGAAATCATAGGAGGCACCGGCGAGGATGTCCTCAATGGAACAGCGAAAATCGTGACAGCTTCAGGAGAAGACGTCACAGAACTATATATGGAAGGCGCCGCGAAAACATTGGCTTACGCAAAAGAAATCAACGCTTCTGCCGTCATATTAAAAGAAAACAGTCCATCTTGCGGAAGCGGGTTTATCTATAACGGCACATTCTCTGGCAAAAAAATCACCGGCAACGGAGTAACCGCCGCATTGTTAAAACAAGCGGGCTACCAGGTCATTTCGGAAAACAAGCTTGACGACATCTTGTAAGGAGGCCACCCCATGACTCAAGACATTTCTTTATCCTTCTATAAGCCTGAACACTTGCCCGAGCTTCAAGCATTCACGCTCACCAACGATGACAAACGCTTTACCTCCCTCCCGAAAGAGGTGCTGTCTCAGGCTCTGGGCATACAGGACCGATACCCGGTTGTCATCTTAAAAGACGACCTTCCAGTCGGTTTTTTCATTTTACATGCATCAAAAGAAACGCTTGCTTCCTATTCTAACAATCCATTTGCTTTACTGCTCAGCTCCCTGTCTTTAAACGCTGTGCACCACGGAAAAGGCTATGCGAAAAAAGCCATGATTTTGCTTCCCGCTTTTGTGAGCGGATATTTTCCATGGTGCGACGAAATCATCTTGGCCGTCAATCATCTGAACATACGCGCAAAACACCTTTATATGAAAAGCGGGTTCCTTGATAAAGGACGGCGAAGAATCGGGCCGCTTGGAGAACAGTTGATCCTTCATCATTTCTTATAGTCTTGGGTGAAATAAAATTTCAAAAATTAAAAAACATAGTTGAAATATCATAACAGAAATGAATATACTGAATATTGAGATATATCATTTTAAAACAGGGGGCATCCTCATGTCAGAACCATTAAACATTCACCGTCTTACAACGGAATCACGCAATAGCCAAACAGTTGAAATCCACAAAGCAAACACTCTCGGCATCCTCAAAATGATCAACAACGAAGATATGAAAGTCGCTGCAGCCGTTCAGGAGGTTCTCCCCGACATCAAAACAGCTGTAGACTGCGCATATGAATCGTTTCAAAATGGAGGCCGGCTCATATATACAGGCGCCGGTACAAGCGGCAGACTCGGCGTCATGGATGCTGTTGAATGTCCTCCCACCTACAGCGTAAGCCCAGATCAGGTCATCGGAATCATGGCTGGAGGCCCCAAAGCCTTTTTACAGGCAGCAGAGGGCATTGAAGACAGTGAAGAAGCAGGAGCTGAAGATTTAAGAAACATACAGCTCACTTCAAATGACACCGTCATTGCCATCGCAGCAAGCGGCCGCACACCCTACGCCGCAGGCGCCCTAAGATACGCCCGCAAAGTCGGAGCACACACCATCGCCCTTACTTGCAATGAAAATTCCGCCATCAGCAAGGATGCGGATCACAGCATTGAGGTTGTCGTCGGACCTGAGGCCATTACAGGATCAACACGTATGAAAGCCGCAACCGCTCATAAAATGATTCTAAACATGATATCTACCGCTGTAATGGTCAAAATCGGCAAGGTTTACGAAAACTTGATGGTAGACGTCAACGTCAGCAACAAAAAACTAAAAGAACGCGCCATCAGTATCATCCAAAGCCTTACAAATGCTTCATACGACACAGCCAGGCACACCCTGGAACAAGCCGATCATCACGTCAAAACAGCAATCGTCATGCTCAAAACAAGCACAGATCAGAAACAAGCAAAGACATTACTCGATGAAGCAAACGGTTTCATTGACAAAGCAATCGAACATTACCATCCATGATAAGGAGAGAACTAGAATGGCCACAGGCGGTTTAGCGATCATCCAATCAATGAGGCATAAGCTCCCTCCATCCGAGCGCAAACTTGCAGATTATATCCTAGCCCATCCCCACAAAGCAATCGAAAGCACGGTCAACGAAATTAGCGCCTTAGCCAATTCAAGTGACGCTGCCGTCATCAGGCTCTGCAAATCACTCGGTTTAAAAGGATTTCAAGATTTAAAAATGAGAGTAGCGGGCGATCTGGCAAAGCCTACGTTTCAGGGCTACCGGGATATTGTTCCCCACGAGCCGCTGCCCTCCATTTCCGAAAAAACGGCCGGCAATGCCATTCAAGCCATTCAGGATACTTCAGACCTGATGGACTACAAAGAGCTTGAACGAGCGGTTTCTCTGCTTCTCAAAGCTCATACCGTGCATTTTATCGGCCTCGGGGCTTCCGGCATTGTCGCCAAGGACGCCCAGCAAAAGTGGCTTCGCATTCATAAACAAGCAACCGCGTTTACAGACACTCATCTTGTGGCATCTTTAATCGCAAATGCAGATAAAGACGACATCGTATTTGCCATTTCGTTTTCAGGAGAGACACAGGAAATCATTGAACTGTTCGCCATGGCCAAGGAAAAAGGCATCACAACGATCAGCCTCACACAATTCAGTCAGACATCCGTCTCCGCACTGGCTGATGTCCCTTTGTATACAGCTCATTCCAATGAAGCCTTGATTCGAAGTGCAGCCACTTCCTCCCGCCTCGCCCAGCTTTTTATAATTGATGTTTTGTTTTTAGGCATGGCGGCTGAGCAGTATGAAACGACAACCGGTTATATCGATAAAACGAGAGCAGCCATACAATCTATGAGAATAAAATAAGGCATCTTGAAGGGGAGGGGTTTTAATGAGCAAAGAAAATAACTACCATCATCTCGCACAGAAAATCCTTGAGCTATGCGGAGGAAAATCCAATATTTCTTCATATACGCATTGCATGACACGCCTGCGCATTACGCCTTACGATGAAAGCAAAGCGGATGCTCAGGCTTTGAGAAAGCTTGACGGCGTATTGGGGGTCGTTGAAGCTGAAACCTTACAAATTATCCTCGGCACAGGAGTCGTCAATCATGTTACAGCTGTTTTCTCGAAGCTCGTGTCAGCAGCAGAAGAAGGTGCCGATGTCAAAGAAGCAGCGGCCAAAAAGAAAGCCGATATCAATCGAAAAAACGCCACTCCTTTTAAACTTTTCTTACGTAAAATTGCCAGCATTTTTATCCCTCTTATTCCCGCTCTAGTCGCTTCCGGTTTAATTACTGGGATTACCAAAGCAATTATTCAAGCAGGCTGGCTCTCTGCAGACTCACAAATTGCGGTTATCCTGACAGTCATCGGATCAGGGCTGTTCACTTATCTCGGCATTCTCGTTGGTATTAACGCTTCGAAAGAATTTGGCGGGACACCCGCACTTGGGGCTTTGGCCGGGATCTTGATTATCAATCCGGAAATCGCAAAAATCAGTTTATTTGGAGAAGAGCTTCTCCCGGGCAGGGGAGGTCTGATCGGCGTCCTTTTCGCAGCCATATTCATTGCTTACACCGAACAATTTATTCGCCGTTTTATTCCTCAATCACTCGATATCATTGTCACACCCACCGTTTCACTGTTAATCACCGGAATCGTAACGTATGTCGTATTTATGCCTTTAGGCGGATTCATTTCTGATGCCATTACATCCGGCCTTCTGTCCATCCTGGACATCGGCGGCATCGCTGCGGGCTTTATTCTGGGCGCAACCTTCCTCCCTCTCGTCGTAACCGGACTGCATCAAGGCTTGACGCCTGTGCACATGGAACTGATCAATTCAATTGGCAATGATCCTCTGCTCCCTATTTTGGCTATGGGAGGTGCAGGACAGGTAGGCGCGGCCTTTGCCGTTTTCGTGAAGACGAAAAAAACAACACTGAGGAAAGCAATCGCCGGCGGGCTTCCATCGGGACTGCTCGGCATTGGTGAACCGCTTATTTTCGGAGTCACGCTGCCGCTTGGCCGTCCGTTTTTAACAGCATGTTTAGGAGCTGGAATCGGCGGCGCCTTTCAAGCTTATTTTCAAGTAGCCACCATTGCGATTGGTGTCTCCGGACTGCCGCTTTCTTTTCTAGTCCTGCCTTCGCAAATCATCCTGTATATCGTTGGGCTCTTTATTTCCTACGCGGCCGGCTTTTTATTGACCTATGCATTCGGATATAAAGATGAAATGGCTTCACAGTTCGATTAAATTGTTTCTGTATTAGGGATAGTAAACGGGATAGAAGCACAGAAAGGGGCTAGCCTGTGAAAACAAAGACACGGTTCATATTCAGTGCCATTTTAACCCTGTCGATATTTGCGCCAAATGAAACCTTCGCACAAACAGCAGACAACTTGGTTGAGCTGAAAACCATAAATGCAGAAACTGCACAATTCTCGACGAAGAAGCTAAGGAAGGTAGATCAGATGATAGAACGGGATATTGCAGCAGGATTCCCAGGCGCCGTTCTTGTGGTGGTGAAGGATGGACGCATCATAAAAAAAGCAGCATACGGCTACAGTAAAAAGTACGAAGGATCAGAACTGCTGCGCCGTCCGGCCAAAATGAAAACCCGCACGATGTTTGACTTAGCCTCAAATACAAAAATGTACGCAACAAATTTTGCATTGCAGCGCTTAGTCAGCCAAGGAAAACTTGACGTCTATGAAAAAGTTTCTGCATATTTGCCGGGTTTCAAGGATCAGCCGGGTGACCTCATAAAAGGAAAAGACAAGATACGTGTCATCGATGTCCTCCAGCACCAATCAGGGCTCCCATCAAGCTTTTACTTTTACACGCCGGAAAAAGCCGGCAAGTACTATTCCCAAGAACGGGACAAAACGATTGAATATTTGACGAAAATTCCACTCGATTATCAAACTGGGACAAAGCACGTATACAGTGACATTGGATATATGCTACTCGGATGTATTGTCGAAAAACTCACCGGCAAACCGCTTGATGTCTACACGGAGCAAGAGCTCTACAAACCGCTCAGGCTGAAGCATACCTTGTACAATCCGCTGCAAAAGGGCTTTAAACCGAAACAGTTCGCAGCTACTGAACGCATGGGCAATACACGTGACGGCGTTATTCAATTCCCTAACATCCGCACAAACTCGCTGCAAGGAGAAGTGCATGACGAAAAAGCGTTTTACTCAATGGATGGCGTGTCTGGGCATGCCGGATTGTTCTCAAATGCAGATGATATGGCCATACTGCTGCAAGTCATGTTAAACAAAGGTTCATACCGAAATATTTCTTTATTTGATCAGAAAACAGCCGACCTGTTTACAGCACCTTCAGCAACAGATCCAACATTCGCTCTTGGCTGGAGGCGGAACGGAAGTAAAAGCATGGAATGGATGTTTGGCCCTCATGCCAGTGAAAATGCTTACGGGCATACCGGCTGGACAGGGACAGTTACAATTATTGATCCAGCATACAATTTAGGCATCGCATTGTTAACAAATAAAAAGCATACACCAGTTATTGATCCGGAAGAAAATCCAAACGTCTTTGAGGGTGATCAATTTGCAACAGGCAGTTATGGAAGTGTCATAACCGCGATTTATGAAGCGATGGAATGAATGATTAGACGATAGGAGGAAGTTTCTATGAGACCTGTCTTTCCGCTTATCCTTTCAGCCGTTCTCTTTATTTCATGCTTTTTCGGGGCCAGACAGACAGAAGCCTCTGCATCCAAACGTGCAATCGATGCCAATCAGATTGTCAATCGTATGTCGTTAGACGAAAAACTCGGCCAGATGCTGATGCCTGATTTTAGAAACTGGCAAAAGGAAGGCGAGTCCTCTCCGCAAGCCCTTACAGAAATGAATGATGAAGTCGCCAGCCTCGTCAAGAAATATCAATTCGGAGGCATCATCCTTTTTGCAGAAAATGTAAAAACAACAAAACAAACTGTCCAACTGACAGACGATTACCAAAAGGCAAGTCCAAAAATCCCGCTCATGCTGAGTATTGATCAGGAAGGCGGCATTGTAACGAGGTTAGGGGAAGGCACTAATTTCCCAGGGAATATGGCGCTGGGCGCAGCCAGAAGCAGAATCAATGCGTATCAGACCGGCAGCATCATCGGGAAAGAGCTCTCTGCCTTAGGCATCAATACAGATTTCAGCCCTGTCGTGGACATTAACAATAATCCTGATAATCCTGTAATCGGCGTACGGTCATTCAGCTCCAATCGAGAACTGACATCACGCCTCGGTTTATACACGATGAAAGGGTTGCAGCGGCAGGATATCGCGTCTGCCCTCAAACATTTCCCGGGACATGGAGACACGGACGTTGACAGCCATTATGGACTGCCGCTCGTTTCCCATGGCCAAGAACGGCTTCGTGAGGTCGAGCTTTATCCTTTTCAAAAAGCAATTGATGCCGGTGCTGATATGGTAATGACAGCCCATGTTCAATTCCCTGCCTTCGACGACACCACATACAAAAGCAAACTCGATGGATCGGACATTCTGGTTCCAGCTACACTTTCAAAAAAAGTGATGACAGGTCTTCTTCGTCAGGAAATGGGCTTTAATGGTGTGATCGTTACCGATGCGCTCAATATGAAGGCAATCGCAGATCATTTCGGACAGGAAGAGGCTGTGGTCATGGCCGTAAAAGCTGGTGTCGATATTGCATTAATGCCAGCCTCAGTTACTTCAATGAAAGAAGAACAGAAATTCGCACGTGTTATTCAAGCTTTGAAAGAAGCCGTGAAAAACGGGGATATTCCTGAACAACAAATCAACAAATCAGTTGAAAGAATCATTTCCCTGAAAATAAAACGCGGCATGTATCCAGCGCGAAACAGCGACAGTACAAAAGAAAAAATAGCCAAAGCCAAAAAAATCGTAGGAAGCAAGCAGCACCTGAAAGCAGAGAAAAAAATAGCTGAAAAAGCAGTAACTGTATTAAAAAATGAACAGCACACTTTGCCGTTCAAGCCCAAAAAAGGCAGCCGAATCTTAATTGTGGCACCTTACGAAGAACAAACTGCTTCAATCGAACAAACCATTCACGATCTCATCAAGCGAAAGAAAATCAAATCCGTATCCCTCAGCAAAATGAATTTTGCCAATCAAGTATTTAATGCCGAGCATGCAAAACAAGTAAAAAAGGCTGATTATATCATAACCGGCTCCTATGTCGTCAAAAATGACCCTGTCGTCAACGACGGTGTCATCGACGACACAATATCAGATTCAAGCAAATGGGCCACCGTGTTTCCGAGAGCTGTCATGAAAGCCGCACTGCAGCACAACAAACCATTTGTCTTAATGAGCCTGCGCAACCCCTATGATGCCGCCAATTTCGAAGAAGCAAAGGCACTGATTGCAGTCTATGGCTTTAAAGGATACGCAAATGGCCGTTATCTTCAACCTAATATTCCAGCCGGAGTGATGGCGATATTCGGCCAGGCAAAACCTAAAGGCACACTTCCAGTTGACATCCCATCAGTCACGAACCCGGGGGACACCCTTTATCCATATGGCTACGGATTAAATATCAAAACGGGAAAACCGCTTTAATAAGGAGGGACACATGAGAAAAACAATATTCGCTTTTCTGACAGGGCTCATGATGTTCGGAACGATAACCGCTGCCTCTTCTTCACCCGATCCAAAGAATCAAACGGCTAAAAAGCCTAAAGTCCAAACTGGTATAGACACGCTCTTGCCAGACTATAAAAAACAGCTCAAGGGAAAACGTATCGGACTGATCACCAATCCAACCGGAGTAAACGCATCTCTGAAAAGCAGTGTCGATATTCTTTACGAGAACCCGGATATCAAACTGACAGCTTTATTCGGCCCTGAACACGGCGTCCGCGGTGACGCCCAGGCTGGAGACGAAGTAGGCTCTTACATTGACGAAAAAACCGGGGTTCCCGTATACAGCCTCTACGGAAAAACGAAAAAACCGACTCCAGAAATGCTAAAAAATGTCGATATTCTAATGTTTGACATTCAGGATGTCGGGACCCGTTTCTACACGTACATTTATACAATGGCATACGCAATGGAAGCCGCTAAAGAAAACGGCATTCCATTTATGGTGCTGGACCGTCCGAATCCTCAAGGCGGGAATCATATTGAAGGGCCAATCTTAGAACCTGAATACGCCTCATTTGTCGGATTGTATCCCATTCCATTGAAGCATGGGATGACGATAGGCGAATTGGCTTTACTGTTCAACAAAGAATTTGATATTGATGCCGATCTTACAGTGGTAAAAATGAAACACTGGAAACGAAAAATGGATTTTGACGATACCCGATTGCCTTTCGTCCTCCCTTCGCCTAACATGCCGACGGTGGAAAGCACATTTGTTTATCCTGCAACCGGGCTGATTGAAGGAACAAATATATCCGAAGGGCGAGGGACAACAAAGCCATTCGAATTGATCGGAGCTCCCTTTATCAAAAGCACAGAACTTGAAGAAACATTAAACAGCCTCCATTTGCCGGGCGTTACATTTAGGGCAGCATCCTTCACACCCACGTTTTCTAAACATCAAGGAACGCTTTGCCACGGTGTGCAGCTCTATGTGACAGACAGAGATAAGTTTGAAGCCGTTAAAACAGGTCTTTCAGTCATTAAAACCATACACGATCTCTATCCTGAGGATTTTGAGTTCCTGTCAACAGGTTCATTTGATAAACTGGCAGGCAACGGCTGGATCAGGACAAAAATTGAAAATGGAACTTCGATTGAAAACATCATAGACAGCTATGAAAAAACACTCCAACAATTCAGCAAAACAAGAAAAAAATATCTCATTTATTAAAACGTAAGCATCGTATGTTACACGTGTAACATATTCTTATCGAACGAAAGACCCTTACTTTTACACACGAGTAAGGGTTTTTTCATGCTAAAAACCCACTCGCTTTATATAGGAAAACTTTCATTTATTTGGTACAATTTTTATTGAAAATGATTATCAATTGAACGTTTCTGAAAAGGTGGTCTACTCGTGCAAAATGCAGTGATTTATCAACCGGTACAAATTGAATATCTAAAAAAGACAAGTGATCTCTTCTCAGAACAGCAATTAGCCGATTCATTCGTGCTGATTTTTCATTTAAAAGGAAACGGCTATATTTCGATCGGAACAAACACCAATCCTCTGCAAAATAAGACACTTTATGTTTGTCCGCCTAACGAGACCTTTGGCTTCACGCCAACAGCCGATGGACATATAGATGCCTGTCTGATCAGGCTTCAAAGCTATATCAAGGAAACCGGACAAGATATTTTCACACCGTGCACAGAATCGGAATTAGCCAACCTGAAGCTTATGAATGTTTCACATATCGAAAATATTGCAGTCCGGCTTCAAGAGCTTGCCGCACTATGGAATGAATCGTCTCAGCTTTCTCAGCTAAAATGTGTGATTGAAGTACAAAGCCTGATTTATGACCTCTTTACTGCAAGTTTATCTGATCAAACGGATACACATTCAGCAATCGAAAAAACAAAACACTATATCGAAACCCATGCCGATACAAAAATTACGCTTGCCCAGCTGTCGCAAATGGCAGGAATCAGTGCCAAACACTACAGCGAAAGCTTTAAAAAATGGACAGGACAGAGCGTAACAGAATTTATTACGAAAACACGAATCACAAAGGCAAAACGGCTCATGGCAAAATCAAACTGCAAATTGAAAGAAATCGCACACCAAACCGGTTATCAAGATGAATTTTATTTCAGCAGAATCTTTAAAAAACATACAGGCTGTTCACCTACAAGCTATATGAAAAAACGCCGAAAGAAAATCGCCGCATACGGAAGGGGCACAATGGGCCATCTCATCCCTCTTCACCACATACCTTTTGCGGCCGCTCTGCATCCGAAATGGACGTCTTACTACTATCAGCATTATTCGACAGATATACCTGTCCAGCTCAGTGCATACCGGTTTAATGAAAAGTGGGAAGAAAACCTGTACACGTTATCACAGGCAGAACCAGATGTGATTGTCAGCATGGATTCTATTTCTCCAGAAGAACAAGATCGCCTGAATCGCATCGCAGAAGTCATGTACCTTCCTTCAGAAGAAAGCTGGAGAACCCACTTTCTGCAAACTGCCTCATTTTTAAAGGAGGAGTCCGAAGCAGAAAAGTGGCTAGCGGATTATGACCAGCAGACAACAGCCGCCAAAAAAACACTTCAGCATGTTCAAGGGCTGCGTTTTCTCTTTTTGAGGCTGCATAAGCAAAATTTCTATCTGGCACATAACCGAAGTGTCCGCGAAGTTTTCTTTGGGGATTTAGGATTCAGCTCGGCAACAACGGCTGACACACCTTCAGAACAAGCGATTTCGTTAGAAAATATCGCAAATTACCAAGCTGACTGTATGATGCTTTTTCTTTTTAAAGAGCCGGAGACCATAGCTTACTACCAGCAATTACAGCAGACAGAAGCATGGCAAAACCTAAGCGCGGTACGGAATAACCGTGTTTATCTTCTATCCCTTGACCCGTGGAATGAATACTCAGCTTGCGGGCACGAACGCATCGTTCAGCAAACTGTTTCTTTATTATCCGGAGATTGTCCATGATAAATCAGGAATTTGTCCATGGTGTTATATCTGTTCATTCTCTATAATTCCAATTGATAATAGTTATCAATTGAACAGGAGGCTCTATAGATGAAAAAGATATCTCTTACCTTATTAATCTTGCTTCTCGCTCTGACGGCGGCAGCTTGCGGCAGCAAAAATGAATCAACTGCCAGCAAGGCAAGCGGCACAGCATCTGAGAAGAAGAAAATTGAATACCTTGATAAAACATATGAAGTAACTGTACCGACAGACAAAATCGCCATTACGGGAAGCGTTGAATCAATGGAAGACGCGAAATTGCTTGACGTTCATCCGCAAGGCGCAATTTCATTCTCCGGCAAATTCCCTGATATGTTCAAAGACATCACTGATAAAGCCAAACCAACCGGAGAAAAAATGGAGCCAAATATTGAAAAGATTCTTGAAATGAAGCCGGATGTTATCCTTGCTTCAACAAAGTTTCCGGAAAAAACGCTTCAAAAAATCAGCACAGCAGGCACGACGATCCCAGTTTCTCATATCTCTTCAAACTGGAAGGAAAACATGATGCTGCTTGCCCAGCTGACTGGAAAAGAGAAAAAAGCAAAGAAAATTATTGCAGACTATGAACAGGATCTAAAAGAAACAAAAACAAAAATCAACGATAAAGCGAAAGATTCAAAAGCGCTTGTCATCAGAATCAGACAAGGCAACATTTATATTTACCCTGAACAGGTGTATTTCAACTCCACACTATACGGTGATTTAGGCCTTAAGGCGCCGAACGAAGTAAAAGCTGCAAAAGCGCAAGAGCTGATTTCATTAGAAAAATTAAGTGAAATGAACCCGGACCATATTTTCGTTCAATTTTCTGATGATGAAAATGCAGACAAACCTGATGCCTTAAAAGATTTAGAGAAAAATCCAATCTGGAAAAGCCTTAAAGCAGTCAAAGAAGACCATGTGTATGTCAACTCAGTGGACCCTCTCGCACAAGGCGGCACAGCTTGGAGCAAAGTCCGTTTCCTGAAAGCGGCTGCTGAAAAATTGACACAAAACTAATTCAGAGTAGGTTTTTGTATGTATTCAAAACAGTGGACACGTATCATATTGATTACTTCTCCATTCGCTATAGCGCTGTCACTTTTGCTTTCAATCCTTTATGGGGCAAAGCATCTTAGCACAGATATTGTTTTTACATCTCTTATTCATTTCGATCCGGGAAACACAGACCATCAAATTATATGGCACTCCCGGATTCCAAGGGCTGCCGGCGCTCTGCTCATAGGGGCAGCCCTTGCTGTTTCTGGAGCGCTTATGCAGGGCATTACGCGCAATTATTTAGCTTCGCCATCCATTATGGGTGTTTCAGATGGTTCAGCGTTTATCATTACGCTTTGCATGGTTCTGCTCCCGCAATCATCTTCAATTGAAATGATGATATACTCTTTTATCGGCTCAGCGTTAGGAGCTGTGTTAGTATTCGGCCTTGCCGCCATGATGCCAAACGGATTTACCCCCGTGCAACTCGCCATCATCGGCACAGTCACAAGCATGCTGCTCAGCAGCTTATCAGCGGCCATGTCGATTTATTTTCAAATTTCTCAAGATCTCAGTTTCTGGTACAGTGCCAGACTTCATCAAATGAGTCCGGATTTCCTGAAGCTTGCCGCTCCGTTTTTCCTGATTGGCATCATAATGGCCATTTCTCTCAGCAAAAAGGTAACCGCTGTATCATTAGGGGACGACATTTCTAAAAGCCTGGGGCAAAAGAAAAAAACCATTAAAATCATGGCGATGCTTTCCGTCATCATTTTAACCGGCAGTGCCGTAGCGCTGGCCGGAAAAATTGCGTTTGTCGGGTTGGTTGTACCGCATATCACGAGATTTCTCGTCGGCTCTGATTACAGCAGGCTGATTCCGTGTTCCTGTCTTTTGGGCGGAATCTTTTTAACCCTGTGTGATCTCGCAAGCAGATTTATCAACTATCCATTTGAAACACCGATTGAGGTCGTAACATCCATTATCGGCGTACCTTTCTTCCTTTATTTAATTAAACGAAAAGGAGGGGAGCAAAATGGCTAAAAAATATGCATTGTTCATCGCTTTGATTCTTGTTGTCAGCTATTTCAGCTTAACGAGCGGATCATTTTCTGTTCGTCCTGCTGAGCTGCTCTCCACTCTTTTTCAAATCGATCCGAATCCGCAGTATGAAATTTTGCTGTTCGATTTAAGACTGCCGCGGGTTGTCATGGCTGCTATTATTGGACTCGGTCTTGGCATTGCAGGCGCTGTTATCCAGGCCATCACGAGAAACGGGCTTGCTGATCCTGGAATTCTCGGAATCAACGCAGGGGCGGGAGCCGGCATTGTAGCGTTTATGCTCTTATTCCAAGGCCAGAAGGAAGTGACATCCATAGCTGCAGCGATGGGAATGCCGCTCTTTGGATTGATAGGCGGGCTCATCGCGGCGATCCTGATTTACATATTTGCATGGCACAGAGGCAATTTAGATTCAGGAAGAATTATTCTGGTAGGGATTGCGATCAATTCAGGATTCAGCGCCCTGTCTTTGTTTTTATCTTTAAAAATGGACCCGCAAGACTATCAAATGGCCATGGTGTGGAAAAACGGAAGCATCTGGTCTGCCAACTGGACGTATATCACAGCCGTACTCCCATGGATGCTGCTGTTTATACCGATTCTTATCGGCAAATCCCGCCTGCTCGACACCATTCGTTTTGATGAAGACACAGTCAGAAGCCTCGGCATTTCATCAAATAAAGAAAAAACCATCTTGCTCGTAGCCTGTGTAGCAATCATCAGCGCCTGTGTCTCCGTAGCGGGAAGCATGGCGTTTGTCGGCTTAATTGCTCCCCATATCTCACGGAGACTGGCTGGCGTCGAACATCGCTATATCCTGCCACTGAGCGGTTTAATCGGGATGCTTCTTGTGATAAGCGCAGACTTTGCCGGAAAACTGTTTTTTCAGCCCGCAGAAGTGCCCGCAGGCATCATTTTGGCGATCCTCGGAGTTCCTTATTTCTTATATCTGCTTTTCAAGCAAAAAAAGGGGGAGAATGCTTGAAAGGATCTCTTTCAGAACACAAAGCCGGCAACAGGAGGTTCACGCTGTACCTCCCTCCTTCCTACAGCACAAACAGCAGGAGATTTCCTGCTGTTTATGTGCAAGATGGCAGTTCTTTGTTCCAAAACCAAATCGAATTATTAGAAAGCGCATTTCAACAGCGAAGGCTGCCTGAACTCGTGCTGATCGGTATCGAACCCGAAAACCGGCTAAATGAATACACACCTTGGCCGGCTGCATCACTCAGTGATCGGTTCACGGACTTCGGCGGAATGGGATATCACTATCTGTCTGATATAACGAACCAGTTCATTCCGCTAATCGAAGAAAACTGGAACGTCACCAGGGAACCGCAGTCAAGAGGAATGATCGGTGCCTCATTAGGCGGCCTCATCTCAATGTTCGCCATATTAAAATATCCGTCAATGTTCGGGAAAATAGGCTCTATATCAGGTTCATACTGGTACGAGAACGCAGCGGAAACCATTCATATATCTTCTTTAAAGCCCGGCACTGCACGTGTTTTCATGTCTATCGGGAGTGAAGAAGGCCGTGAAAAACAATCCATTCAGCGACATATGCTGAAAAAAACAAAGCAAGTTCATCAAAGTCTAAAAGAAAAAGGCTTCACTGAAGACCAGTTGTGTCTTTCAATTGAAAAAGGAGCGGTGCACCACCGCAAGTATTTCTGCAAACAGTTCGTCAACGCGCTCGAATGGCTATACGGAAAAAACCGCTCAACCCTATGAGCGGTTTTTTTATGCTTTCTGCAACATTGGTTTTAATTCAAAACGATTCAGCATATAGCCAAACAAAGCAGCCAATATCTGCTGAAACAGCATGCCGATCACAACAGGAACGGCAACCTGAGACGGGAAGAACGTAACGGCAAGAACTGCGCCGGCACTAATATTCCTCATGCCTCCCGTAAATATAAGAGAGACTATTTCCTCTTGCCGCCTTTTCATCATTTTTCCGATCAGCCAAGCAGCGGCATAGCCTGTTAACGCGATAAAGAATACCGTTACAGCTATTCCTGCAAATCTCAAATCAATGGATTTGAAATAAGGAGCAATCGCTGAACTGTTAATCGCAATCACTGCCATCAAGCAAAGCTTTGAAAAAGGCGACAGCGCACTGCTCACAGACGCAGTTCTTTCTGGAGATGACATCTGATTAAACAGCATGCCCAGAAAAGAAGGAATCACGACCATTATAATCAGACCTTTCATCATTCCCCACACATCCATATGAACCTGAGCGCCGGCCAGCAATGAAAGACTCAGCGGTACGATTAGCGGTGACAGCACAGTATCAACTAGAATAATCGAAAGTGTCAAACCGACATTCCCTTTGTACATCGCTGCCCAAATCAAGCTTGTAATCCCCGTAGGAATCACAACAGCCAATGTTAAACCGGTAATCGTCAAAGGATCACCTTTAAAAATAAGATGGCCGCTGCCCCAAGCAAAAAGCGGCATAAAAATATGAAGAACGAATAGTGCAAGAATCATAGGGAGAGGGTGAGACAATGCATGTCTCAAAGATTGAAAGTTCGCGCTCAAACTGCCTGCAAACGTAATAAAAGCAAAGATCCAAGGCACAGCCCATTCATACCCATGTAAAAACTGAGACAGCAGCACGCCCAACACCACACTAGTCGGCGTCAACAGCGGCATAACCCTCCCCAATACACGGTTCAGCTTCTGAAGCATCATATGCAAGTCCCCTATTTAAAATTTCTCTTCTCTCTATTATATCAATGCTGCTTAAGTGTATGTTATATAAAAAAGCCCAGATCTCATTAATCTGGGCTTCTCTATTTTATGCCATCTGTTTCATTAGAGATTTACTCGCTTTATTCAAACCTTTTAACTCAGCTTCAATGCCTTGTTCCTTAAACTTCGCAACAATCTTATCAAGTGCGGCCGCACCAGAATCGTCCCATACGTGAGCTTCAGTTAAGTCAATCACAACCCGCTCAATATCCTCTTGATATATAAACGCATTTGCAAGATCCGTCACTGACGCAAAAAAGATTTGCCCCTTCACTTGATACGTTCTAAGCTTTTGATCCTCTGCATGAGAAACGATTTTCAGCTTCGAGATTTTTGCCACAAAGAACACGGCACTTAAAAGAACACCGACAAATACACCTTTAGATAAGTCATCCGTCACAACAACCGTAACCACAGTCACAACCATGACAATCGAGTCCGTGAGCGGCGCTTTTTTGAGACCTTTTAAGGAAGACCAATCAAATGTGCCGACAGACACCATAACCATTACAGCCACTAACGCCGCCATTGGGATTTTCACCACGACATGACTTAACACCGCAATTAAAAACATCAGAAAAGCACCGGCAACAAATGCTGACAAACGTCCGCGACCGCCCGCTTTTGTATTAATGACAGATTGTCCGATCATAGCGCATCCTGCCATTCCGCCAAAGAATCCAGTCACGATATTCGCAATTCCCTGTCCGCGGCTCTCTTTATTTTTATCACTGTCCGTATCCGTCATTTCATCAATAATCTGTGCTGTCAGCAAAGATTCAAGCAACCCGACAAACGCTAAAGCAATTGAATAAGGAAAAATAATTTGCAGTGTTTCAAAGGTAAACGGAACATCAGGGATTAAGAAATGAGGCAATGAACTAGAAATATTGCCCATATCACCAACCGTCCGCACATCCACATGGAAAGTGACCGCAATAATTGTCATCACAATAATCGCCACAAGCGGAGACGGAACAGCAGTCGTAAACCTTGGCAGCACATAAATAATAACCAACGACCCGGCAAGCATCGCATACATGCTCCAAGAAGCACCTTCAAACTGGGGAAGCTGCGCAGAGAAGATAAGGATCGCCAGCGCATTCACAAACCCGATCATCACAGAACGCGGGATGAATTTCATTAATCTTGCAATTTTACTGATACCTAAAATCACCTGAATAATGCCTGTCAAAATCGTAGCCGCAAATAAATACTGAAGCCCATGATCAGCAACCAGCGACACCATAACGACTGCCATTGAGCCTGTCGCAGCTGAAATCATGCCAGGTCTGCCGCCAAAAATAGAAATAATAATGGCGATACAAAATGACGCATAAAGACCGACTATCGGATCCACACCGGCTATAATAGAAAAGCCAATCGCTTCAGGTATTAACGCTAACGCAACTAAAATGCCAGCAAGAATGTCTTTTCGGATATTCCCGAACCATTGCTGTTTTAATGTAAAACTATTATTCAAATATAACGACTCCTTTTTAGTAAAAAATAAATCCGCACCATATCTATTGTATTGGGAGCTTTTTTTATTTTACGGGAGAAAATGAAAAGAAAAACGACCGGGGAAAACGGGGAAACGTTGAGTATATTGTATTGAGGCAAGGAGTTGTCATACAAAGAGTATCATAATAAATTTTTATCAATTACGCAAGATGAATGCTGAAGAAAAAAATGGCTCAAATATAGTCTGAGACATTTTATCATATCCGGATGAAACCAAGAATCGTTTTAATGACAGTAATATCTTTTCTCCCATTTGGCAACCCGAGCCGGTTTCCGAAAAAATAACCTATCATCATTATCTCAGGCTGATAAATATGAGCGGTCTCATTTAACTCTGTTTGGCAATCAATAAAATAGCTTTTGCAGGGATTATTCTTAGTTTTTTCTTAGGACTTATTTATGGCCGGCATGTTCGCCATTATCTTAAATGTCACCAATCAATTTTATCATGGAAAAACAGAACAAACGACAGGCATGTTGCTCGCGGCCAATGGATTGGCGGCTCTATCCTGCCAATCGCAGTCGGATGGAGTCTGGATGAGTCTCCCGTACAAACTGCATTTTGATTATTTATGACTCTCATGTTGATCATGCTGGTGATTGTATTGGGATTCAAAAGTATTAGAAAACTTAAAAAGCAGAAGCTTGATAAAATAGATACTGATGAAAGCAAATCGGCACAGATATAAAACAAAAAACCCAGCTCAATGAGCTGGGTTTAAACTTGCTTGGCGGCGTCCTACTCTCACAGGGGGAAACCCCCGACTACCATCGGCGCTGAAGAGCTTAACTTCCGTGTTCGGTATGGGAACGGGTGTGACCTCTTCGCTATCGCCACCAAACAAATTGAGAGTGTTCTCTCAAAACTAGATAACAGGTGTGACATCATTCAAAATGTGGTTAAGTCCTCGATCGATTAGTATCTGTCAGCTCCATGTGTCGCCACACTTCCACCTCAGACCTATCAACCTGATCATCTTTCAGGGATCTTACTTCCTTGCGGAATGGGAAATCTCATCTTGAGGGGGGCTTCATGCTTAGATGCTTTCAGCACTTATCCCGTCCGCACATAGCTACCCAGCGATGCCCTTGGCAGAACAACTGGTACACCAGCGGTGCGTCCATCCCGGTCCTCTCGTACTAAGGACAGCTCCTCTCAAATTTCCTGCGCCCGCGACGGATAGGGACCGAACTGTCTCACGACGTTCTGAACCCAGCTCGCGTACCGCTTTAATGGGCGAACAGCCCAACCCTTGGGACCGACTACAGCCCCAGGATGCGATGAGCCGACATCGAGGTGCCAAACCTCCCCGTCGATGTGGACTCTTGGGGGAGATAAGCCTGTTATCCCCGGGGTAGCTTTTATCCGTTGAGCGATGGCCCTTCCATGCGGAACCACCGGATCACTAAGCCCGACTTTCGTCCCTGCTCGACTTGTAGGTCTCGCAGTCAAGCTCCCTTGTGCCTTTACACTCTGCGAATGATTTCCAACCATTCTGAGGGAACCTTTGGGCGCCTCCGTTACCTTTTAGGAGGCGACCGCCCCAGTCAAACTGCCCACCTGACACTGTCTCCCCGCCCGATAAGGGCGGCGGGTTAGAAGGTCAATACAGCCAGGGTAGTATCCCACCGATGCCTCCACCGAAGCTGGCGCTCCGGTTTCCAAGGCTCCTACCTATCCTGTACAAGCTGTACCAACATTCAATATCAGGCTGCAGTAAAGCTCCACGGGGTCTTTCCGTCCTGTCGCGGGTAACCTGCATCTTCACAGGTACTATAATTTCACCGAGTCTCTCGTTGAGACAGTGCCCAGATCGTTGCGCCTTTCGTGCGGGTCGGAACTTACCCGACAAGGAATTTCGCTACCTTAGGACCGTTATAGTTACGGCCGCCGTTTACTGGGGCTTCAATTCGCACCTTCGCTTACGCTAAGCGCTCCTCTTAACCTTCCAGCACCGGGCAGGCGTCAGCCCCTATACTTCGCCTTACGGCTTCGCAGAGACCTGTGTTTTTGCTAAACAGTCGCCTGGGCCTATTCACTGCGGCTCTCTCGGGCTTGCACCCTAACAGAGCACCCCTTCTCCCGAAGTTACGGGGTCATTTTGCCGAGTTCCTTAACGAGAGTTCTCTCGATCACCTTAGGATTCTCTCCTCGCCTACCTGTGTCGGTTTGCGGTACGGGCACCTCTCACCTCGCTAGAGGCTTTTCTTGGCAGTGTGGAATCAGGAACTTCGCTACTATATTTCGCTCGCCATCACAGCTCAGCCTTATGGGAAACGGATTTGCCTATTTCCCAGCCTAACTGCTTGGACGCGGATATCCAATACCGCGCTTACCCTATCCTCCTGCGTCCCCCCATTGCTCAAATGGTGAGGAGGTGGTACAGGAATATCAACCTGTTGTCCATCGCCTACGCCTTTCGGCCTCGGCTTAGGTCCCGACTAACCCTGAGCGGACGAGCCTTCCTCAGGAAACCTTAGGCATTCGGTGGAGGGGATTCTCACCCCTCTTTCGCTACTCATACCGGCATTCTCACTTCTAAGCGCTCCACCAGTCCTTCCGGTCTGGCTTCACAGCCCTTAGAACGCTCTCCTACCACTGTTCGAAGAACAGTCCGCAGCTTCGGTGATACGTTTAGCCCCGGTACATTTTCGGCGCAGAGTCACTCGACCAGTGAGCTATTACGCACTCTTTAAATGGTGGCTGCTTCTAAGCCAACATCCTGGTTGTCTAAGCAACTCCACATCCTTTTCCACTTAACGTATACTTTGGGACCTTAGCTGGCGGTCTGGGCTGTTTCCCTTTCGACTACGGATCTTATCACTCGCAGTCTGACTCCCAAGGATAAGTCATTGGCATTCGGAGTTTGACTGAATTCGGTAACCCGGTAGGGGCCCCTAGTCCAATCAGTGCTCTACCTCCAAGACTCTTACCTTGAGGCTAGCCCTAAAGCTATTTCGGAGAGAACCAGCTATCTCCAGGTTCGATTGGCATTTCACCCCTACCCACACCTCATCCCCGCACTTTTCAACGTGCGTGGGTTCGGGCCTCCATTCAGTGTTACCTGAACTTCACCCTGGACATGGGTAGATCACCTGGTTTCGGGTCTACGACCACGTACTCATGCGCCCTATTCAGACTCGCTTTCGCTGCGGCTCCGCATCTTCTGCTTAACCTTGCACGGGATCGTAACTCGCCGGTTCATTCTACAAAAGGCACGCCATCACCCGTTAACGGGCTCTGACTACTTGTAGGCACACGGTTTCAGGATCTCTTTCACTCCCCTTCCGGGGTGCTTTTCACCTTTCCCTCACGGTACTGGTTCACTATCGGTCACTAGGGAGTATTTAGCCTTGGGAGATGGTCCTCCCGGATTCCGACGGAATTTCACGTGTTCCGCCGTACTCAGGATCCACTCAGGAGAGAACGAAGTTTTGACTACAGGGCTGTTACCTCCTATGGCGGGCCTTTCCAGACCTCTTCATCTACCTCGTTCTTTTGTAACTCCGTACAGAGTGTCCTACAACCCCAAGAGGCAAGCCTCTTGGTTTGGGCTAATCCCGTTTCGCTCGCCGCTACTCAGGGAATCGCATTTGCTTTCTCTTCCTCCGGGTACTTAGATGTTTCAGTTCCCCGGGTCTGCCTTCTCATATCCTATGAATTCAGATATGGATACCACTCCATTACGAGTGGTGGGTTTCCCCATTCGGAAATCTCCGGATCAAAGCTTGCTTACAGCTCCCCGAAGCATATCGGTGTTCGTCCCGTCCTTCATCGGCTCCTAGTGCCAAGGCATCCACCGTGCGCCCTTTCTAACTTAACCGTTAAAAAGAATCACTATGTGATATCTTGTGTTACTAATTGAATGTGATGTCTACTGTTATCTAGTTTTCAAAGAACACGTTTCGAAGGAATGATCCTTCAAAACTAAACAAGACAGGGAACGTTCTGTTTATAAGACCTAAGGTCTTATATTCCGTATAATATCCTTAGAAAGGAGGTGATCCAGCCGCACCTTCCGATACGGCTACCTTGTTACGACTTCACCCCAATCATCTGTCCCACCTTCGGCGGCTGGCTCCTAAAAGGTTACCTCACCGACTTCGGGTGTTACAAACTCTCGTGGTGTGACGGGCGGTGTGTACAAGGCCCGGGAACGTATTCACCGCGGCATGCTGATCCGCGATTACTAGCGATTCCAGCTTCACGCAGTCGAGTTGCAGACTGCGATCCGAACTGAGAACAGATTTGTGGGATTGGCTTAACCTCGCGGTTTCGCTGCCCTTTGTTCTGTCCATTGTAGCACGTGTGTAGCCCAGGTCATAAGGGGCATGATGATTTGACGTCATCCCCACCTTCCTCCGGTTTGTCACCGGCAGTCACCTTAGAGTGCCCAACTGAATGCTGGCAACTAAGATCAAGGGTTGCGCTCGTTGCGGGACTTAACCCAACATCTCACGACACGAGCTGACGACAACCATGCACCACCTGTCACTCTGCCCCCGAAGGGGACGTCCTATCTCTAGGATTGTCAGAGGATGTCAAGACCTGGTAAGGTTCTTCGCGTTGCTTCGAATTAAACCACATGCTCCACCGCTTGTGCGGGCCCCCGTCAATTCCTTTGAGTTTCAGTCTTGCGACCGTACTCCCCAGGCGGAGTGCTTAATGCGTTAGCTGCAGCACTAAGGGGCGGAAACCCCCTAACACTTAGCACTCATCGTTTACGGCGTGGACTACCAGGGTATCTAATCCTGTTCGCTCCCCACGCTTTCGCTCCTCAGCGTCAGTTACAGACCAGAGAGTCGCCTTCGCCACTGGTGTTCCTCCACATCTCTACGCATTTCACCGCTACACGTGGAATTCCACTCTCCTCTTCTGCACTCAAGTTCCCCAGTTTCCAATGACCCTCCCCGGTTGAGCCGGGGGCTTTCACATCAGACTTAAGAAACCGCCTGCGAGCCCTTTACGCCCAATAATTCCGGACAACGCTTGCCACCTACGTATTACCGCGGCTGCTGGCACGTAGTTAGCCGTGGCTTTCTGGTTAGGTACCGTCAAGGTACCGCCCTATTCGAACGGTACTTGTTCTTCCCTAACAACAGAGCTTTACGATCCGAAAACCTTCATCACTCACGCGGCGTTGCTCCGTCAGACTTTCGTCCATTGCGGAAGATTCCCTACTGCTGCCTCCCGTAGGAGTCTGGGCCGTGTCTCAGTCCCAGTGTGGCCGATCACCCTCTCAGGTCGGCTACGCATCGTTGCCTTGGTGAGCCGTTACCTCACCAACTAGCTAATGCGCCGCGGGTCCATCTGTAAGTGGTAGCCGAAGCCACCTTTTATGTTTGAACCATGCGGTTCAAACAACCATCCGGTATTAGCCCCGGTTTCCCGGAGTTATCCCAGTCTTACAGGCAGGTTACCCACGTGTTACTCACCCGTCCGCCGCTAACATCAGGGAGCAAGCTCCCATCTGTCCGCTCGACTTGCATGTATTAGGCACGCCGCCAGCGTTCGTCCTGAGCCAGGATCAAACTCTCCGATAAAGTAGTTTGACTGACTACGCACATCGCTGTGCGATTTTCAAAAACTGAATTAACAGGTACGTTTTGTCTTGTTTAGTTTTCAAAGATCATTTTGTTTGTCCGCTTTGTTAAAGCAACTTTATTAGTATACAATGTCACTTCTTCAAAGTCAACAACTTTTTTTAAAGAACTTTTGGTGGAGCCTAGCGGGATCGAACCGCTGACCTCCTGCGTGCAAAGCAGGCGCTCTCCCAGCTGAGCTAAGGCCCCACAAAAAATGGTCGGGAAGACAGGATTCGAACCTGCGACCCCATGGTCCCAAACCATGTGCTCTACCAAGCTGAGCTACTTCCCGATTCCCTATCTATTATTAAAAGATATGGCGCGCCCGAGAGGAGTCGAACCCCTAACCTTTTGATCCGTAGTCAAACGCTCTATCCAATTGAGCTACGGGCGCAATTCAATTTACAATATCCCGTTGGGATAAATGGAGCGGAAGACGGGATTCGAACCCGCGACCCCCACCTTGGCAAGGTGGTGTTCTACCACTGAACTACTTCCGCATATCGCAATAAAAAAAGCTTTCTCCTTATGAGAAACCTTGGTAATAATACATTTAATAAAGCTTCCAAGCGGGCTCGAACCGCTGACCTCTTCCTTACCATGGAAGTGCTCTACCTGCTGAGCTATGGAAGCAATGGCTCCGCAGGTAGGATTCGAACCTACGACCGATCGGTTAACAGCCGATAGCTCTACCACTGAGCTACTGCGGAATAATATAAAGCTTCATAAACAAACATGGTAGAATTAATATCTGCTTGGCGGCGTCCTACTCTCACAGGGGGAAACCCCCAACTACCATCGGCGCTGAAGAGCTTAACTTCCGTGTTCGGCATGGGAACGGGTGTGACCTCTTCGCTATCGCCACCAAACAAATTGAGAGTGTTCTCTCAAAACTAGATAACAGATG
>NZ_CP151962.1:35000-162500 GCF_038593095.1 Bacillus sp. FSL L8-0358 | reverse complement strand
GACGGAATTTCACGTGTTCCGCCGTACTCAGGATCCACTCAGGAGAGAACGAAGTTTTGACTACAGGGCTGTTACCTCCTATGGCGGGCCTTTCCAGACCTCTTCATCTACCTCGTTCTTTTGTAACTCCGTACAGAGTGTCCTACAACCCCAAGAGGCAAGCCTCTTGGTTTGGGCTAATCCCGTTTCGCTCGCCGCTACTCAGGGAATCGCATTTGCTTTCTCTTCCTCCGGGTACTTAGATGTTTCAGTTCCCCGGGTCTGCCTTCTCATATCCTATGAATTCAGATATGGATACCACTCCATTACGAGTGGTGGGTTTCCCCATTCGGAAATCTCCGGATCAAAGCTTGCTTACAGCTCCCCGAAGCATATCGGTGTTCGTCCCGTCCTTCATCGGCTCCTAGTGCCAAGGCATCCACCGTGCGCCCTTTCTAACTTAACCGTTAAAAAGAATCACTATGTGATATCTTGTGTTACTAATTGAATGTGATGTCTACTGTTATCTAGTTTTCAAAGAACACGTTTCGAAGGAATGATCCTTCAAAACTAAACAAGACAGGGAACGTTCTGTTTATAAGACCCAAGGTCTTATATTCCGTATAATATCCTTAGAAAGGAGGTGATCCAGCCGCACCTTCCGATACGGCTACCTTGTTACGACTTCACCCCAATCATCTGTCCCACCTTCGGCGGCTGGCTCCTAAAAGGTTACCTCACCGACTTCGGGTGTTACAAACTCTCGTGGTGTGACGGGCGGTGTGTACAAGGCCCGGGAACGTATTCACCGCGGCATGCTGATCCGCGATTACTAGCGATTCCAGCTTCACGCAGTCGAGTTGCAGACTGCGATCCGAACTGAGAACAGATTTGTGGGATTGGCTTAACCTCGCGGTTTCGCTGCCCTTTGTTCTGTCCATTGTAGCACGTGTGTAGCCCAGGTCATAAGGGGCATGATGATTTGACGTCATCCCCACCTTCCTCCGGTTTGTCACCGGCAGTCACCTTAGAGTGCCCAACTGAATGCTGGCAACTAAGATCAAGGGTTGCGCTCGTTGCGGGACTTAACCCAACATCTCACGACACGAGCTGACGACAACCATGCACCACCTGTCACTCTGCCCCCGAAGGGGACGTCCTATCTCTAGGATTGTCAGAGGATGTCAAGACCTGGTAAGGTTCTTCGCGTTGCTTCGAATTAAACCACATGCTCCACCGCTTGTGCGGGCCCCCGTCAATTCCTTTGAGTTTCAGTCTTGCGACCGTACTCCCCAGGCGGAGTGCTTAATGCGTTAGCTGCAGCACTAAGGGGCGGAAACCCCCTAACACTTAGCACTCATCGTTTACGGCGTGGACTACCAGGGTATCTAATCCTGTTCGCTCCCCACGCTTTCGCTCCTCAGCGTCAGTTACAGACCAGAGAGTCGCCTTCGCCACTGGTGTTCCTCCACATCTCTACGCATTTCACCGCTACACGTGGAATTCCACTCTCCTCTTCTGCACTCAAGTTCCCCAGTTTCCAATGACCCTCCCCGGTTGAGCCGGGGGCTTTCACATCAGACTTAAGAAACCGCCTGCGAGCCCTTTACGCCCAATAATTCCGGACAACGCTTGCCACCTACGTATTACCGCGGCTGCTGGCACGTAGTTAGCCGTGGCTTTCTGGTTAGGTACCGTCAAGGTACCGCCCTATTCGAACGGTACTTGTTCTTCCCTAACAACAGAGCTTTACGATCCGAAAACCTTCATCACTCACGCGGCGTTGCTCCGTCAGACTTTCGTCCATTGCGGAAGATTCCCTACTGCTGCCTCCCGTAGGAGTCTGGGCCGTGTCTCAGTCCCAGTGTGGCCGATCACCCTCTCAGGTCGGCTACGCATCGTTGCCTTGGTGAGCCGTTACCTCACCAACTAGCTAATGCGCCGCGGGTCCATCTGTAAGTGGTAGCCGAAGCCACCTTTTATGTTTGAACCATGCGGTTCAAACAACCATCCGGTATTAGCCCCGGTTTCCCGGAGTTATCCCAGTCTTACAGGCAGGTTACCCACGTGTTACTCACCCGTCCGCCGCTAACATCAGGGAGCAAGCTCCCATCTGTCCGCTCGACTTGCATGTATTAGGCACGCCGCCAGCGTTCGTCCTGAGCCAGGATCAAACTCTCCGATAAAGTAGTTTGACTGACTACGCACATCGCTGTGCGATTTTTAAAAACTGAATTAACAGGTACGTTTTGTCTTGTTTAGTTTTCAAAGATCATTACCGCCGCTTAACGAAGCAGCTTTATTACTATAACATTTAGCTTCTTTTAAGTCAACAACTTTTTTCAAAGTACTTAATGAAGCTTTTAGTTGATGTCAGCTGTTTATCAGCGACGAATAATAATATATCACGGATATTATCAAAAGGTCAACACCCAATTTAGGCTGTATGTGAAGAGACATTTTATCGGTTATATTCAATTGTCCATGCTCATAAGATGTAAAACAAGAATGATGGACAAGATAAGGAGGCATCATCAGTGAATCACTTCTATGTGTGGCACATTAAACGGGTAAAACAATTAATTATTATACTTATCGCCGCATTTGCAGCTGGCAGCTTTTTTTATATCCAAAGAGCTGTCCCGCTTCCCGTGTTTTCAACTGACACCGGACCTAAAGCCATTTATAAAGGAGAAACAGACTCTAAAGATATTTCACTTACTTTCGATATCAGCTGGGGTGATGAGAGAGCAGAACCGATACTTAATACTCTGAAAGCAAACGGGATTAAAAATGCAACGTTTTTCCTGTCCGCTTCTTGGGCAGAACGCCATCCTGACACAGTGGCCCGTATCGTAAAGGATGGCCATCAAATTGGGAGCATGGGCTACGCTTATAAAAACTATGCCAACTTAGAGAGCAGCGAAATAAAAAAGGACATGAACCGTGCGCAAACAGCCTTTGAAAAGTTAGGGGTCAAAGACATACAGCTATTAAGACCCCCTACCGGCCAATTCAATAAGAATGTTCTAAAAGTCGCAAAGCAATACAATTATACAGTCGTTCATTACAGTGTGAACTCTCAAGACTGGACAAATCCCGGAGTTGAAAAAATCATTGACAATGTGACCAAGCAAGTTTCCGGTGGAGACATTATTCTTTTACATGCCTCCGATTCGGCAAAACAAACAGAAGAAGCATTGCCTGATATCATCCATCAGCTGAAAGAAAAAGGATTAAAAAATGTAACCGTGGGTGATCTCATCGCAAATTCTGATGCCAAATCCGCAGAGGTAAAGTAATTACTTTGCTGCAAACTTCGGCAGCATCAGCAATTGGAAGGCATTACATGCCATTAACGGAAAAAGCATTAAATAAAGCCAGTCCTCATCATTTACTCTTAATGCAGGGAACCATTCTAATGCGGTAATCACAACCATCAAAAACAACGATGAAACAAATGTTTTCTTAGAGGACTGCTTTTGCTTTATATAAGCTGTAATCACTCCAAAGATCAATAAAAACACCGGTAACCACGCATAGCCAGCCAGCGATTCTCCGCTCTCTCCAAAAAATAAAAAACGCACGTACATTAAATCAAAAGCAACAAACAGGATGAAAAACAACTGCAGCAAATTCCACAAAGAGGAGGACCTTAATATCTCAAGCGCAAACCGATGAACTGTTAAAAATACGAAAAAACCCATTTGGCTGATCACACTGAAAATCATGCCTACACCGATAAACCAAAATAAAACAGAGAAAATCTGTCCCGCTTCAAATGTTAGAAACAGCCCTCTATATTCTCCCCACTTTAAAGCAAAACCCACAATACTCGTGATAAGCGCCCCGACAGCTAAATTAGAAAAGAAAAAACGAACTAAACCACGGCTTTTCATTTCTTTATTCATCCCCTCAAAAATCGCGAACAGCGATATTTTGTTATGTATAATTCCAAACAGATGAATCATATTAAAAGTAAGACAAGTATGTGAAAGGAGCTTAAGCATGTCAAAAGCCAAAACGCTATTGATGAGCTGTTTTTTGTTATTATCTGTAACAGCTTGCGCTCCAAAAGACCAAGCAGCGGATATGGACTATGATCAGACCAAAAAAATGGTTGTTGATATATTAAAAACTGATGATGGAAAGAAAGCTATTAAGGAATTATTAAATGATGATGCCATGAATGAAGCGCTGGTGATTGACCAAGATGCAATTAAAGGAACAATAGAAAAAACACTCACATCTAAAAAAGGTGAAGAATTTTGGAAAAACATCTTTGAAGACACTGATTTTGCTGAGGGCTTTGCCAAAACTCTTCAGACAGAGCATGAAAAAGTGATTAAAAAGCTGATGAAGGATCCAGATTACCAGAAGATGCTGATGAGCGTTATGCAGGATCCCGGCATGGATAAAAAGTACAGCCAGCTGGCAAAAAGCCAAGAATTCCGCAGTTATTTAGAAGAGGTTATTAACGAAACACTTTCTAGTCCGCTTTACAAAAAGCAGTTCGAAGATGAGCTGAAAAAAGCAGCAAAAGACACAGCAAAAGAAAGTGAATAAAGGGAAAGCCGGGATCTGGAATCCCGGTTCACCTTTTATACCTGCACTGACATTTTTGCATCTATTTTTTTTGCGATGTCCTGATATATTTCTCCGATTGGATGATTTTCGTCATAAACAGACGGAGCAAATTGGTCCTTATCCCAATCTGGCTGTTTCAATGGGATTCGGCCAAGCAAAGGCACATTTAGTTCCTCAGCTAGTTTATCTCCTCCGCCTTTTCCAAAGACATATTCTCTTTCCCCTGTCTTTGCACTTTCATAATAAGCCATGTTCTCTATGACCCCCACGACCTCATGATCGGTTTTAATCGCCATAGAGCCCGCTCTGGCCGCGACAAAAGCAGCTGTCGGATGCGGCGTAGATACGATGATTTCTTTGCAGCTCGGAAGCATTGTATGTACATCGAGAGCAACGTCCCCTGTACCAGGCGGAAGATCAAGAACGATATAGTCTACTTCTCCCCACTCTACTTCGTGGAAAAAGTTATTCAGCATTTTGCCGAGCATTGGCCCTCTCCATACGACCGGGGCATTTTCTTCTACGAAAAAGCCCATTGACATGACCTTTACTCCAAAGCGTTCAACAGGAAGAAGTTTCTCTCCTTCAATTGTTGGACGCACAGTGATACCCATCATGTCCGGCACACTGAACCCATAAATATCCGCATCAATTAAACCAACCTTTTTCCCTAGACGAGCCAGAGAAATAGCTAGGTTTACCGACACAGTTGACTTGCCTACGCCGCCTTTTCCACTTGCTACAGCAAGAAAGACTGGCGGGTTATCCATATTTAATAATGTTTTTTTCTCGGCTGACGGCGCCCCGAATTTAGCAACCGTTTCTTCAGGCAGCTCTTCAAATCGAAGGCCGACTGTCTCAGCTCCTGCCCCTTTTAATACGTTTACGATCTCTTGCTGAATCTGCATTTGTTCTGCAGTTCCTGTTTTTGCAAGAGCGACTTTTACACTGATATGCCGTTTTTCAGGCTTTATTTTAATTTCCTTAACGGCATCCAATTCTCCCAGAGGTCTTTGAAGAAAAGGTTCGCGCATTTCTCCGACTAGTTTTCTTACTTCATCTTCTCTTATCATCGAACCTCACCCTTTTGTGTATTCGTTTACAATTATTATTATATCATACATAAATGGCGGGTGTCTTATGCTTAGAACCGCAAGAAAACCCTCCATTACTCCGGAGGGTCTCCTTTTTCTGTGAAATATCGCAAAATGCCTTTATATATGGAAGATGCCACCTTGTCTTGATATTTCGGTTTACCGAGCAACGTTGCTTCACTTGGATTGGATAAAAATCCGACTTCTATAAGCGCCCCCGGTTTGGTGACGTTTTGCATTAAGTAGATACCATGAATCCGCTTTGCTTTCCGGGTTGTGTTTTCCAGATTTCTTCTCAGCTCATCCTGAATGTATTTTGCGACTTTCTCATTTTCCGCATATTTCCCGTAATAAAAGCTTTGGGCTCCGCTCCATTTTTGTGACGGAATCGCATTAAGATGAATGCTGATATAGAGCTCCGCCTCTGAATGGTTTATTAATTTGACTCGTTGTCTTAGATCCTCAGCTTTTCGTCGACTATAGCCTTTTGTTCCTTCTGGAGCGAGATCAGTATCACTTTCTCTGGTCATGATAACAAGCGCTCCTTGTTCTTGAAGATAATCCCTGACTCTAAAAGCCACTTCCAGGGTAACATCCTTCTCTAACAGCTTTCCGCCGACTGCTCCGCCGTCAGGCCCGCCATGACCTGGATCTAGATAAATGATTTTACCGCTCAAGGGCAGGCTCCACGGCTTCCAAGAGTCGTTATTGCTGAACTGATATTTGAACAGAAATAGTAATACGATGAAGCCTAGCAAAAAACCGAGCCATTTAAGCTTTTTCCTCATCCCTTCCCCTCCCGCTTGTCCGTTATTACATAACTATGGGACAGGGCCGGGAAATATGATTATCGCATGCGAAGCTTACACTGTTTTTCTCTTTGAACAAACCCTGCTGTCCACCAATCTTTAATGAACTTGCGTGCCGCTTCATAAACCGTGTTTTTATCAAGTGTTGAGTATTGCTCGTGTATCCAATTATAGAGATAATCAAAAAACTCCATACGTAGCTCTTCTTCTTCTCTTGCAGAGCGGGCACTGATACTTTGCATGGATTCTCCGTAATAGCCGAATATCCCAAAACGCCCGCCTAACAAATAAGCTTCAATCGCAAAATCAATACAGCCTTCAGTAATAATATCTCGTTCATCATGTAAAAATGGAAATAATGGTTCCAAACAATCCTTAACAGACTGGATAATTTGTCTCAGAGAGAGTTCTTTGAGCAAGTTCTTTTCTAATTCAAAATCCTTTTGGCGTTTCACATCCATAAAAGACAGTACTTCTGCCATATAAATTCACTCTCCTTTTACCGATTATTTTGAGGTTTGGATGATGAAACAATGCCCGAATTCGGTTGGAAATTCGCCCAAATGAAGGTGTAAAATCGATAAAAAATCAGCTTTCTGCAGGGTCAGGAACAAATGTTCTGTAATTAGTTATGAAAAAAGCAGCCCCTCTAACAGGTCGCTGCTTTTCATACTTTCACGCTTCTTGTTGCAGAATATGTATGGATATATTGGTCTAATACAAATCCGCCTTTATCTTCATAAAAACCAGTAACGATAAAACCGGCATCAATTTGGCCTTTGATTTGGTCTTCTAAGGAATGGCCGAATTCCAGAGCCTCATTATTTTCGATCAGTTTTTTCACTTTATGTTTCGGAAGATCTTCTGGGTCAGCATATGGAATGGAGTGTTTTACTTTTAAAACACCTTGCTGTTCTAATTCTGTATCAAACAGAAATACAACAGGATTGACAAAACCCGAGATTAGAACACCGTTCCTTTTCAACACACGGTGCGCTTCCTTCCATACCGGGAGGACATTCTCAACAAAAACATTGGCAACAGGATGTACAATGACATCAAATGATTCATCATTAAATACACTTAAATCGTCCATGCTTCCTTTGACAGTGTGTATCGTAAGACCATCTCGCTGAGCAATCATTCTATCCTGATTCAGCTGTTTTTCTGAGTTATCTAATACAGTGACATCCGCGCCTGCGGCTGCCAAAACTGGACCCTGCTGGCCGCCGCCTGATGCTAAACAGAGTACTTTCAGACCTTTGACAGGCGGAAACCAATCCTTCGGTACATCTTTCATTGGTGTTACCCTTATATCCCAATTGCCTTTTTTTGCTTGTTCGATAACCTGCTGCTCAACAGCAACAGTCCATTCATTGCCTGTTTCTACTTTTTTATCCCAGGCTTTGCTATTATGAGCTACTAACGCATTCATGAATCTTCTCCTTACTTTAATGTATAGAGTATAACAAATATTTCTAGATTGATATCGCTTTCCCTTTGCATATTTAGAAAAAAGTTCATAAAAACGCAAAAAAATCACAAAGGAGATATGTGATTTATATCATCAGATTTACACTTACTTCGTTACATAATGCCATTAGCAATGAGAGCCCTTGTTTCTCCGGGTTAAGAATCAGCAGTGAACTTTAACGGATGAGATACAGTGGTTAGATGGAGCTGGGCTGATCACATAACGATAATAAACATTGACCGAACTTCCAATTAAATAAAAATGAAAGCTATCATGATTATTACAGTGAGACCGTTTATAAACAAACAATTTGCTTAACCCCGTCAAGCGTCCATTCAGTTGTTATTTTTATGCGGAGCTGCCACGTTTTATTGAAAGAAAAAAGCTCCCAACCCAAGGTCGAGAGCTTTTTGAAAACGTAAAATTAACGTTTTGAGAACTGAGGTGCACGACGAGCGCCTTTAAGACCGTATTTTTTACGTTCTTTCATACGAGCGTCACGAGTCAGAAGACCTGCACGTTTAAGAGTTGTACGGTATTCTGGATCTGCTTCAAGCAAAGCACGAGCGATACCGTGACGGATTGCTCCAGCTTGACCAGATAAGCCGCCTCCATGTACGTTTACTAAAACATCATAAGTGCCAGCTGTTTCAGTCAAAGTTAATGGTTGTTTGATATCTTCGATTAAAGCTGCAGATGGGATATGTTCGCTGATTTCACGATTATTAACGACGATACGGCCTTCTCCTGGAACTAAACGCACACGCGCTACAGAGCTTTTACGACGGCCAGTACCGTAATATTGAACCTGTGCCAAATTGGTAACCTCCTTTTTAATTAACCGCGAAGTTCGTAAACTTCAGGTTTTTGTGCTTCGTGTGGATGCTCAGAACCACGGTATACGTTCAATTTTTTGAACATTTGACGACCTAGAGAACCTTTTGGAAGCATGCCTTTGATAGCAAGCTCAAGCATTTTCTCAGGGTAGTTTGTACGCATTTCAAGAGCAGTTCTTGATTTTAATCCGCCTGGATGTTGAGTGTGACGGTAGTAGATTTTGTCAGTTAACTTTTTACCAGTTAACTCGATTTTTTCAGCGTTGATGATGATCACATGATCTCCAGTATCAACGTGTGGTGTGTAAGTTGGTTTGTGTTTTCCGCGAAGGATAGCTGCAACTTCTGAAGAAAGACGACCTAAAGTCTTGCCAGCAGCATCAACAACTAACCACTTGCGTTCAATAGTACTTGCGTTAGCCATAGGTGTTGTACGCATTGAATTTCCCTCCTAAATGATCTGTCATTTTCAATAAACTTCGATTACGTTCTATTTCACAACACAATAAGTTCCGGGGCTTATCGTGGGGTTGAAATACATACCATATGATATCTTATAACTTTATGCAGACTCTGTCAAGAAAATATTATACACCTGGTTTAGTTGTCATAGTAAACGTTCCATAAATATAGTCCGTGCCCCGGCGCTGTGCGCCCTGCTGCTTCGCGATCCTTCGCTTCCAGCATGGATTTCACATCATCGGGAGAAATTTTTCCAATACCTGCATCAAGCAAAGTACCCGCAATAATTCTGACCATATTATATAAGAAACCGCTGCCTGTGATCCGCATTTGCAGGCCATCAGCCGTCTCAGTCCAATCAAGTTCGTAAATCGTTCTTACCTTGTCCTGCACTTCTGTTTTAGCCGCGCAAAAGCTCGTAAAATCATGTGTCCCTATAAGATGCTTTGCCGCTTCTCTCATGTCCTGCACATTAAGGCGATATGAAAAATGGTAAGCGTAATGCCGTTTAAATACGTCCGGGTGTTTCTCCGTGTATACAAAGTAGCGATATTCTTTTTTGACTGCGCTAAATCGTGCATGGAACCCATCATCCGCAATTTCTGCCTGTTTGACTGCGATATCGTCCGGAAGCAGTGCATTTAAGGCATGTGGCCATCTCTCAGCCGGGATAGACAGCGGAGTGTCAAAATGAATCACCTGTCCGGCTGCGTGAACCCCGCTGTCTGTTCTTCCAGACGAAACGACCGGAATTCTGTCTTTTGACTTATGCAGGACAGCCAAAGCCTTCTCCAGTTCATCCTGAACTGTTCTTTTGCCCGGCTGAACCTGATAACCGTTAAACAAATGTCCGTCATAAGAAATCGTGCATTTCATTCTCATACAGCACCTCTAAGCCCTTAAGAAAAATAACAAAGCAGCTAATACAATTAAGCTGACAATGACAGAAGTGTCTTTTCCTGTCCATACAAGCTTTCTATATTTCGTACGTCCTTCTCCGCCTTGATAGCCTCTTGCTTCCATTGCAACCGCAAGCTCTTCGGCGCGTTTAAATGCGCTGACGAAGAGCGGGACAAGAAGCGGGACAATAGCCTTCACTCTATCTTTGACAGGCCCGCTTGTAAAATCAACGCCTCGCGCCATCTGAGCCTTCATGATCTTATCTGTCTCCTCCATCAGTGTCGGAATAAACCGTAAAGAAATTGACATCATAAGAGCCAGCTCATGAACAGGAAGCTTTAATTTTTTCAATGGGTTCAGCAGCTGCTCCATTCCATCGGTAATCTCAATCGGTGTGGTCGTAAGCGTTAATAAGGTTGTGATTAAAATCAAATAGACGAATCTAAGAGAAATGAATATCCCCTGAACCAGACCGCCCTCATAGACTTTGAAAAAACCTATTTGAAAGATAACCGGTCCTTCATGTGTCATAAGGATGTGAAGAAGGAACGTAAAAAGGACAATCCAGATGATTGGCTTCAGTCCTTTCATTAAAAAAGAAAAAGGAACTCTTGTAAAAGAAACGACGCCAATTGTAAATAAACCAAGCAACGCATATGTCTGAACATTATTGGCTAAGAATACGATGCAGACAAATAAAAAGATCGTGATCAGTTTTGTTCTGGGGTCAAGCCGGTGCACAAGTGAAGTACCCGGAACATACTTGCCGATAATCATGCTGTCCATCATAAAGTCTTCTCCCCCTGAAAAAGAGCACGGATTTCAGCAGCGGCATCTTCGATTGTGAGCATAGGCTCATTAAATCTCACACCCAGTGCATCTTCAAGGTGTCTTTGGAATTTTATTGTTTCAGGAAGATCCAGCCCCCAGCCGGCCATCTCTTCACCCTTTAAAAACAGATCACGCGGACTGCCTGATGCTTGTATCGTTCCTTTATGCATAACAATCATTTCATCAGCGTATGCAGCTGCATCCTCCATGCTGTGTGTCACAAGGATCGTCGTCAGGTTCCCCCGTTGATGAAGCTCATAAAACATGTCCATAATCTCTTTTCGCCCTCTTGGGTCCAATCCTGCAGTCGGTTCATCCAGAACAAGCACTTCAGGGTCCATTGCAAGTACGCCGGCAATTGCAACTCTGCGCATTTGTCCCCCGCTTAATTCAAAGGGTGACCTGTCCAAAAGCTCTTCTGATAAACCTACAAGTTGCAGCATCTCTCTCGCTTTTTGTTCAGCATCTTCTTTTTTAACACCAAAGTTCATCGGCCCGAATGAAATATCTTTAAGAACTGTTTCTTCGAATAATTGATGCTCAGGAAATTGGAAAACGATTCCGACTTTTTTACGAAGTTTTTTCAGATCTTTATTCTTTTTCCCTGCCTGAATGACAGTGCTGCCTAGTGATATCCGTCCCTTCGTCGGCTTCAGGAGACCATTTAGGTGCTGAAGAAGAGTGGACTTGCCAGAGCCTGTATGCCCGATAACGGCTACGTAGCTTCCTTCTTTAATCGATGCATTGATATCATATAGTGCTAGGCGCTCAAACGGCGTCTTCATTTGATAGCGATGCTCTACATCTTTGATTGTAATGTCCACAGCTCTTTCACCAGCCCTTCCTGAGTCAAATGGTTTTCTTCCAAAGCCAGTCCATTTTCTCTTAAAAGCTGGCTAAGCTGGAATGAGAAGGGTAAATCAAGCCCAATTCGAACAAGTTCTTTATTCAATTTAAAAATCTCTTCAGGCGGCCCTTCAGCATATTTTTTACCGCCATTCATGACAATGATCCTATCTGCTTTTGCTGCCTCATCCAGATCATGTGTAATGGATATGACAGTCGCCATGCCCTGCTCTTTTAAATGTCTTACCGTTTCAAGCACTTCTTCTCGCCCGATCGGATCAAGCATGGATGTTGCTTCATCTAAGATAATAATATCAGGACGTGCGGCAATAACCCCCGCAATCGCAACTCTCTGCTTTTGGCCTCCGGAGAGATGGTGCGGCTCTTGATCGAGAAAATCTTGCATATTCACCTGTTTTACTGCCCAGTCTACTCTCTCAATCATTTCTTCCCGCGGTACACCATTGTTTTCTAAACCAAAAGCCACATCATCGCGAACAGTCGTTCCGACAAATTGGTTATCCGGATTTTGAAAGACCATACCTATCTTCTTACGCACTTCCCAAACAGACTCCTCTGTCAATTGAATCCCGGCAACCTCAATGTCGCCTGATTCAGGAAGAATTAAACCATTCAATGCCCGGGCCAGTGTTGATTTCCCTGAACCGTTATGACCTACGATTGCAAGCCATTCACCCTCATACACCTGCAGGGAGACGCCGTCTAGTGCTCGTCTTTCTGCGTCCTTCCGATATCGAAATACGATATCCTCTACCGATATCAACTGATTTTGATTCATGGAAAACCGGCCTCCTCTCAGCTAATGCTCTGCTTTTCTCTCTATTAAAAGTTGCAGTATCTAAAAAAAGGGCATAGATCCAGTTAGAAACTGTCCCGCCCTTCTTTAGATACACAAAAATATGTGATTAAACCAATTCGATAATTGCCATTGGTGCTCCGTCACCACGGCGAGGACCAAGCTTCATAATACGTGTGTATCCGCCTTGGCGCTCCTCGTAACGAGTTGCAATGTCAGAGAATAATTTTTGAAGTGCATCTTGGTTATTTTCTTCGTTTGCAACCTCGTTGCGGATGTATGCAGCAGCTTGACGGCGAGCGTGAAGATCACCGCGTTTGCCAAGCGTGATCATTTTTTCAACTACAGAGCGAAGTTCTTTCGCACGTGTTTCAGTTGTTTCGATTCTTTCGTTGATGATCAAATCAGTTGTAAGATCACGAAGCATAGCTTTACGCTGTGCACTCGTACGTCCTAGTTTTCTGTATGACATGTGATGTCCCCTCCTTTATTGGAATGCTGTTTCTGAATAAAAAACACACGAAAATCCTAGTTCACAAGGGAAACTAGTCAATCGTCTTTGCGAAGTCCGAGTCCAAGTTCTTCTAGTTTCGCTTTCACTTCTTCAAGTGATTTGCGTCCTAGATTTCGAACTTTCATCATATCTTCTTCCGTCTTGTTCGCAAGCTCTTGAACCGTGTTAATACCCGCACGCTTTAAGCAGTTGTAAGAACGAACAGAAAGATCCAATTCTTCAATTGTCATTTCAAGAACTTTCTCTTTTTGATCTTCTTCTTTTTCAACCATGATTTCAGCATGTTGAGCTTCGTCAGTTAAACCAACGAATATATTAAGGTGTTCAGTTAAAATCTTTGAACCAAGCGCAATTGCTTCTTTCGGTCCAGTGCTTCCATCAGTCCAAACATCAAGTGTAAGTTTATCATAGTTTGCAACTTGGCCTACACGAGTGTTCTCTACCTGATAAGATACACGAGAAACTGGCGTATAGATAGAATCGATCGGAATCACGCCGATTGGCTGATCGTCTCTCTTGTTTGCGTCAGCAGGCGTATACCCACGTCCTCTTTGAGCAGTAAGGCGAACTCGGAAACTCGCATTCTCACCAAGAGTCGCGATATGAAGATCAGGATTTAAGATCTCTACATCACTATCGTGTGTAATATCAGCTGCCGTTACAGTTCCTTCACCCTGTACATCAATTTCTAGCGTCTTCTCTTCATCAGAGTAGATTTTCAATGCAAGCTTTTTAATGTGTAAGATAATCGTTGTAACATCTTCCACAACGCCTTCAATTGTCGAGAATTCGTGCAGTACACCATCTATCTGGATTGATGTTACAGCGGCACCAGGGAGTGAGGATAAGAGGATACGACGTAAGGAGTTACCCAGAGTTGTACCATATCCACGCTCAAGTGGCTCTACGACAAACTTACCAAATTTGGCATCGTCGCTGATTTCAACCGTTTCGATTTTTGGTTTTTCAATCTCGATCATTACTTAAAACCCTCCTTCAAAACGTCGAAACCTCGAATAGAATCATATGAGATTCCATCCGAAATTCCCCATTGTTTAGTCCCGTATGTGCTCAGGCAACGAGTCGGTGCATTCGTTTCATAAATAACTGTATCATAACCCATTATTGACAGGGACACAAAATCTATACAAACAAATTACACGCGGCGACGTTTTGGTGGACGGCATCCGTTATGAGGAACAGGAGTTACGTCTCTGATAGCAGTGACTTCTAGTCCAGCAGCTTGAAGTGCACGGATTGCAGCTTCACGGCCTGAACCAGGTCCTTTAACAGTAACCTCTAGAGTTTTAAGACCATGTTCGATTGAACCTTTAGCAGCTGTTTCTGCAGCCATTTGCGCAGCAAAAGGAGTAGATTTACGAGAACCTCTGAATCCTAAAGCTCCGGCACTAGACCAAGAAATAGCATTACCATGAGTGTCAGTGATCGTAACGATCGTGTTATTGAAAGTTGAACGAATATGAGCAATTCCAGACTCAATATTCTTTTTCACGCGACGTTTACGCGTGTTAGATTTACGAGCAGCAGCCATTGTTTAAGAACCTCCCTTACTTATTTTTTCTTGTTAGCTACAGTACGACGCGGACCTTTACGAGTACGCGCGTTGTTTTTAGAGTTTTGTCCGCGAACAGGTAATCCTCTGCGATGACGGATTCCGCGGTAGCTTCCGATTTCGATCAGACGTTTGATATTAAGAGAAACTTCACGGCGAAGGTCACCTTCTACTTTCAGTTTGTCAATAATATCACGGATTTTACCAAGTTCTTCTTCAGTAAGATCGCGCACACGAGTATCTTCTGAAACTCCAGCTTCTTTTAAAACTTGCTGAGCCGTTGTGCGGCCAATTCCGAAGATGTATGTTAAAGAAATAACAACACGTTTGTCACGTGGGATATCTACACCAGCAATACGAGCCATTCTCTGGGCACCTCCTTATAAATTATCCTTGTTTTTGTTTATGCTTTGGATTTTCACAGATCACCATTACTTTTCCTTTTCTGCGAATAACTTTACATTTTTCGCAGATTGGTTTAACTGATGGTCTCACTTTCATGTGTTTCCAACCTCCTTCAGTTTCCGGAGTGCTTTATTTGTAACGGTACGTAATCCTGCCACGAGTTAAGTCATATGGAGATAATTCTACCGTAACTTTGTCTCCAGGTAAAATGCGAATGAAGTGCATGCGGATTTTACCAGATACATGAGCCAAAACAGTGTGGCCATTTTCAAGTTCAACTTTGAACATCGCGTTTGGCAGTGTTTCGACTATAGTACCTTCCACTTCAATTACATCGTCTTTCGCCATTCAAGTGTTCTCCCTTCTTCAAATCAGTAACTTGCTTTCTGACAAATTTCAAAAGAAGTTTGTCACACGCCCTGTTTCGTTTATACTGTTCTGAACTTCCGGAGATACGCAATCATAAAGGGTTAAATGATTGATATTCTTTTTCTTAGGAGAATGAAATGTACGCTTTTCTCCGTCTGCTGTTAGTACATTGATGATGGTTAAAATTCCAACGACAAGCAGCAAGATGAATTCGGTCTTGCCAATGTTCCCCCAAGCTTTCTGCCCTATCAAGCTTGAAAAACATCTGTCTTCGGAATTATTTTCATCATCTAGACTCTCGTCAGTATATCAAAACCCGTTTCCGTAATCGCAATCGTATGTTCAAAATGAGCACACTTTTTCCCATCTACCGTTACAACCGTCCAGTTATCAGCCAATGTTTTCACGTAGCGGCTGCCAGCGTTCACCATAGGTTCAATAGCGAGAACCATGCCAGGTTTAAGCCGTGGTCCTTTGTTGGGCGGACCGTAATGAGGAATTTGCGGGTCCTCATGCAAGTCTTGACCAACACCATGTCCGACATACTCCCTAACAACTGAAAACTGCTCATTTTCGACATACGTTTGTATTGCGTGGGAAATATTCGACAAACGTTCACCTGGTTTTGCTTCCTGCAAGCCTTTATATAAAGACTCCTCTGTCACTTCCAGAAGTTTTTTGTCATCATCGCTGATGTTTCCTACCGGATATGTCCATGCAGAGTCACCATGATAACCATTTAATTTAGCACCGATATCAATACTGATGATGTCACCGTCCTTCAGCACCCTGCTGCCAGGTATGCCGTGAACCAGTTCTTCATTAACTGATACGCAAATGCTCCCGCGAAACCCATTATACCCCTTAAAAGATGGGATTGCACCCTGCTTCTTAATAAAACGTTCGGCAATTTGATCCAATTCTTTTGTCGAGATTCCTGGTTTAATGTGCCTTTTTAACTCTTCATGAGTTAAAGCCACGATTCGCCCTGCTTCCCGCATGATACCAAGTTCACGTGGGGTTTTACAGATAATCATTTTTTTAATCCTCCAAGAAGATCCTTCACATCTGCATAAACGTCTTGAATGTCCTGTTGGCCATTCACGTTTGCAAGATAACCTTTCTCTGAATAGAAATCGAGTAAAGGCTGAGTTTGCTTCATGTTTACCTCAAGCCGTTTAGAGACGGTTTCCTCATTATCATCTGCCCGTTGATAGAGTTCGCCTCCGTCTTTATCACAAATACCCGGCGTTTTCGGCGGATTAAAGACTAAATGATAGGTTGTGCCGCAAACACTGCAAATTCTGCGTCCAGTCAGACGTTCCATAAGAGCGTCTTTGTCGACTTCAATGTTAATGACATAATCAATCGGCTTGCCGTATTCCTCAAGAATTTCTTCAAGAGCTTCGGCTTGAGCGACTGTTCGCGGAAATCCGTCCAGAAGAAAACCTCTTTCACAATCATCTTTGCCAAGTCTCTCTTTTACAATTCCGATTGTGACTTCGTCAGGTACGAGCTCTCCCTTATCAATATAAGATTTTGCTTCGAGTCCGAGTGGTGTTTCTTCTTTCATAGCAGCACGGAACATATCTCCTGTTGAGATATGAGGAATCCCATAATCCTCAACAATTCGTTCGCCCTGTGTGCCTTTACCGGCACCAGGAAGCCCCATTAAGACTAAGTTCATTCGGATTTCCCCCGTCCTCTCTTTATTAAGAGGGAATGGATAAATCCATTTCCTCTAGTTTTTCATAAATCCACGGTAGTTTCGTTTCACCAACTGGCTTTCTAGTTGTTTCATTGTCTCCAAGGCTACCCCGACAACAATTAACAAAGATGTTCCGCCAATTTGTGCACTTTGAGGCAATCCAGCGAATTGAATGAAAAAGATAGGAAGAATGGAAATCACGGCTAAGAATATAGAACCCACAAACGTAAGTCGATACAAAATGCTCGTAATTCTATCTTGAGTCATTTTCCCTGGACGAACCCCCGGGATATAGCCACCCTGTTTTTTAAGGTTATCAGCCATTTGTTCAGGGTTTACCTGTACAAAAGCATAAAAGTACGTAAAGGCAATAATCAACGCAACATATATCGCCATACCCACCGGATGCGTATTATCAAAGTTGTTTTGAATCCACTTTGTCACATCGTTTGTTCCAAAGAATGACGCGATCGTCCGCGGCGTTATCAAAAACGCAACCGCAAAGATTACCGGAATAACCCCTGCAGGATTCACTTTCAATGGAAGGTGTGTAGACTGACCTCCGCCAGCAGGTGAACGACCTGTGCCTTTAGCATATTGAATCGCAATTTTCCGTACGGCTTGCTGAATGAAAATAACTCCAACAATAACTGCTAAAATCGCAATCACAAGAAGTGCGATTTTCACAATATGAATAAACAACTGATCGTTGCTACCGACAAATTGAGTCTCATATATTTGCCCAATTGTTTTTGGAATACTAGACACAATCCCCGCGAAGATAATGATCGATATTCCGTTGCCTACTCCATGAGAAGTAATTTGTTCCCCAAGCCACATTAAAAAGGCAGTTCCGCCAGTGAGCACTAAAGCAATGATAAGATATGTCGATACACCGGATTTTTCGATCAGCATACCGTTTGCCAGATTGTTGAATCCATATGACATACCTAACGCTTGGATGAAACCAAGCACAATCGTAAAGTACCTTGTGAACTGAGCTAATTTACGGCGGCCAACTTCACCTTGCTTAGACCACTCGGTAAACTTCGGTACAACATCCATCTGAAGCAGCTGAATGATGATCGAAGCCGTGATATAAGGAGTAATTCCCATTGCGAAAATGGAAAATTGGTAAAGCGCACCGCCGCCAAATGTATTAAGGAGATCAAAAACACCCATTTGAGACTGCGCCTGTAACGCTTCAGCGTTAACATAAGGCACAGGAATAAACGCACCTATGCGAAAGACGATAAGCATGAGTAAAGTGAATATGATTTTATTCCTGATATCACTCACACGCATAAAGTTGGAGATTGTTTTAAACAAGTTAGATCACCTCAGCTGTACCGCCAGCAGCTTCAACAGCTTCTTTCGCAGAAGCAGAGAATTTATTGGCTTTTACAGTTAATTTTTTCTCTAATTTACCGTTGCCAAGAATCTTTACTCCTGCATTAAGTTTGCTAATAACACCAGTCTCTAGAAGAAGTTCAGGAGTGACTTCCGTTCCTTCTGCAAAACCGTTCAATTTGTCTAGGTTGACTACAGCGTATTCCTTGCGGTTGATGTTAGTGAAACCGCGTTTAGGAAGACGTTGGAATAAAGGCATTTGTCCCCCCTCGAATCCAGGGCGTACACCGCCGCCAGAACGAGCGTTTTGACCTTTGTGACCTTTACCAGCTGTTTTACCGTTGCCAGAACCAATACCACGACCTACGCGATTACGCGTTTTGCGTGAACCTTCTGAAGGTTTTAATTCATGAAGTTTCATTAGGACACCTCCTTATCCGATCAAATATTTTTATTGTTCTTTAACAGAAACTAAATGAGATACTTTATTAATCATACCACGGATCGCAGCGTTGTCTTCATGAACAACAGTTTGGTTTGTTTTCTTTAAACCAAGTGTTCTTACAGTAACGCGTTGGTCTTCCGGGCGACCGATTACACTTCGTTTGAGGGTAATTTCTAATTTAGCCATTAATGTTCCCTCCTTATCCTAACAGTTCTTCTACAGATTTTCCACGAAGCTTCGCAACGTCTTCAGCACGTTTAAGTTCACTTAAACCTTGAAGTGTTGCACGAATCATGTTGATCGGTGTGTTAGAACCTAAAGACTTAGAAAGGATATCAGCTACACCAGCTAGCTCAAGTACCGCACGTACAGGGCCTCCAGCGATAACTCCAGTACCTTCAGAAGCAGGTTTTAACAAGATGTTACCTGCACCGAAACGTCCGATGATTTCGTGTGGAATTGTAGTTCCAACCATTGGTACTTCAATCAAATTCTTTTTCGCATCTTCAACAGCTTTGCGGATCGCTTCTGGTACTTCTTGTGCTTTACCAGTACCGAATCCTACGTGTCCGTTTTTGTCACCGACAACGACTAGAGCTGCGAAGCGGAAACGACGACCACCTTTAACAACTTTCGCTACGCGGTTAACCGTAACTAAGCGTTCTTCTAACTCTAATTTGCTTGGGTCAATACGACGCATAATCATGTGTCCCTCCTTCTTTTATTAAAATTTAAGTCCAGCTTCACGAGCGGCATCAGCCAAAGCTTTTACACGTCCATGGTATAAGTATCCGCCACGGTCAAATACTACGTCAGAAATGCCTTTTTCAGCAGCGCGTTTTGCAACTAATTCTCCAACTTTAGTAGCAGCAGAAGTATCTCCAGTGCTTTCAACGTTCAAGTCTTTATCGAGAGTAGATGCACTAGCAAGTGTTACACCATTTACATCATCGATGATTTGAGCGTAAATGTGCTTGTTAGAACGGAAAACGTTCAGGCGCGGTCTTTCAGCAGTACCGGAAAGTTTAGCGCGAACACGAGCGTGTCTTTTAAGACGAGCAGCATTTTTGCTAGTTTTCGTAATCATCTAGGTCACTCCTTTCTTCACTTTAAGCGATCTTACTTAGCAGATTTACCTTCTTTACGGCGAACAACTTCACCTTCGTAGCGGATTCCTTTACCTTTGTAAGGCTCTGGAGAACGTACAGCGCGGATGTTAGCAGCAATAGCTCCTACGCGTTCTTTGTCTGTACCTTTTACAACTACTTTTGTTTGAGAAGGAACTTCGATTTCGATGCCTTCTTCAGGAACGATCTCAACAGGATGAGAGTATCCAACGTTTAAAACAAGTTTATTTCCGGATTTAGAAGCACGGTAACCGACACCGACTAATTCCAAACCTCTTTCAAATCCTTTAGATACACCTTCAACCATGTTGCCAAGCAGACTGCGAGTCGTACCATGCAGGGCACGGTGCTCTTTTTGATCAGAAGGACGAGCGACTGTAAGCACATTGTCCTCTACTTTAATCTCCATATCAGGGTGAAACGTACGAGTTAATTCTCCTTTTGGTCCTTTCACAGCTACAGTGTTGTTATCATTTAACGTTACTGTAACATCAGAAGGAATCTCAAGTAGCTTCTTACCTACACGAGACATACCAAACACCTCCATTCATGTTAAACTTCTTACCAAACGTATGCTAGAACTTCTCCACCAGCTTGTTTTGCACGGGCTTCTTTGTCCGTTAAAACACCTTGTGATGTAGAAATAATCGCGATTCCAAGACCGTTAAGTACGCGAGGTACTTCATTAGATTTAGCATAAACACGCAAACCAGGCTTGCTGATTCTTTTAAGACCAGTGATAACGCGCTCGTTGTTTTGTCCGTATTTCAAGAAAACGCGGATGATACCTTGTTTGCTGTCTTCTACGAACTCAACGTCACGAATGAAACCTTCACGCTTTAAAATTTCAGCAATTTCTCTTTTCAATTTAGAAGCAGGAATTTCAAGCTTCTCATGACGTACCATGTTTGCATTGCGAATACGAGTTAGCATATCTGCAATTGGATCTGTCATAACCATTATATAATTACCTCCTTCCCTTTCTTGGGGATTACCAGCTGGCTTTTTTCACGCCAGGAATTTGTCCTTTATATGCAAGCTCACGGAAACAAATACGGCAAAGTTTAAATTTACGAATGACTGAATGCGGACGTCCGCAGCGTTCACAGCGTGTGTACTCTTGTACTTTAAACTTTGGTGTACGTTGTTGTTTCGCAATCATAGACTTTTTAGCCACGATTTCGCCTCCCTTTCATTGATTATTTCTGGAACGGCATACCTACTTGAGTTAATAGCTCACGAGCTTCTTCGTCAGTATTAGCAGTTGTTACGATAACGATGTCCATTCCGCGAACCTTTGTTACTTTATCGTAGTCAATTTCAGGGAAGATTAACTGTTCTTTGATACCAAGTGTGTAGTTACCGCGACCGTCGAAAGATTTTTTAGAAACCCCGCGGAAGTCACGTACACGCGGTAAAGATACAGAAATAAGTTTATCAAGGAAATCATACATGCGCTCTCCGCGAAGAGTTACTTTCGCACCGATAGGCATTCCCTCACGAAGACGGAATCCAGCAATTGATTTCTTCGCACGAGTAACGACAGGTTTTTGACCTGCGATAAACGTTAATTCTTCAACAGCACTGTCGATTGCTTTGGCGTTTTGAACAGCGTCACCAACACCCATGTTGATTACGATTTTTTCGATTTTAGGCACTTGCATGACTGAATCATAGTTGAACTTAGTCATTAAAGCAGGTGCAATTTCTTTATTGTACTTTTCTTTAAGGCGGTTCATGAGATAGACCTCCCTTCCTTTTAATACTATTTATCTAGAACTTGCCCAGATTTTTTTGCTACACGAACTTTTTTGCCATCTTCCACTTTGTATCCTACGCGAGTCACTTCACCTGTTTTAGGATCGAGCGGCATAACGTTTGATACATGAATTGGCGCCTCTTGATTAGAAATACCGCCTTGAGGGTTAGCTTGAGTTGGTTTAGAGTGTTTCTTTACCATGTTAACACCTTCAACTAAAACGCGGTCCTTTTTAGGGAAAGCAGCAAGGATTGTTCCTTGTTTGCCTTTATCTTTACCAGAGATAACCATAACTTTATCGCCTTTTTTTACATGCATCCTGATCGCACCTCCTTGAGTAAGGCATTTATTTCATTAGATAACTTCTGGAGCTAGAGAAACAATTTTCATAAAGTTGTTTTCACGCAATTCACGAGCAACTGGTCCGAAGATACGAGTTCCGCGTGGGCTCTTGTCGTCACGGATGATAACACATGCATTCTCATCGAAGCTGATGTATGAACCGTCACTTCTGCGCGCTCCGCTTTTAGTGCGAACGATAACAGCTTTTACGACTTCACCTTTTTTGACAACGCCTCCTGGTGTTGCTTGTTTAACCGTGCAAACAATTACATCACCAATGTTAGCTGTTTTACGTCCAGAACCACCAAGAACTTTAATAGTAAGTACTTCACGTGCGCCAGAGTTGTCAGCTACTTTTAAACGAGTCTCTTGTTGAATCATTATTTGTTACCTCCCTTCGGAAAAAGAATTCCGAACTTTATTAGATAATAACAGCTTCTTCGACAACTTCAACTAGACGGAAACGCTTAGTTGCAGACAATGGACGTGTTTCCATAATCTTAACGATGTCACCGATTTTAGCTTGATTATTTTCATCATGTGCTTTGAATTTTTTTGAGTATTTTACGCGTTTACCGTAAAGTGTATGTTTTTTGTATGTCTCAACAACAACAGTAATGGTTTTATCCATTTTGTCAGAAACAACACGGCCTTGGTAAACTTTGCGTTGGTTACGTTCGCTCATGCTCACGACCTCCCCTCAGTGATTATTTATTAGCAGCAATTTCTCTTTCACGAATCACAGTTTTCATGCGCGCGATAGCTTTGCGCACTTCACGAATGCGAGCAGTATTTTCAAGTTGTCCTGTCGCTAATTGAAAGCGAAGATTGAAAAGTTCTTCTTTAAGAGACTTTACTTTTTGTTCAATTTCAGCAGTGGTAAGGTCACGAATTTCATTAGCTTTCATTTGATTCACCACCAATTTCTTCACGTTTTACGAACTTCGTTTTAATTGGCAATTTGTGAGATGCAAGGCGAAGCGCTTCACGAGCAACCTCTTCAGACACACCAGAAATTTCAAATAAAACTTTGCCCGGTTTTACAACAGCTACCCAACCTTCAGGAGCCCCTTTACCGGATCCCATACGTACCTCAAGTGGTTTAGCAGTGTAAGGTTTAGAAGGGAAAATTTTGATCCAAACTTTACCGCCACGTTTCATGTAACGAGTCATCGCAATACGTGCAGCTTCGATTTGACGGTTAGTAATCCAAGAAGCTTCAAGAGCTTGGATACCGAATTCACCGAAATGTACTTCAGTACCGCCTTTCGCACGGCCACGCATTTTTCCGCGATGCTCTCTGCGATATTTAACGCGTTTTGGTAATAACATATTATTTTCCTCCTTCCTCAGTTTTCTTCTTAGTAGGAAGAACCTCTCCACGATAGATCCAGACTTTCACACCAAGCTTACCGTAAGTAGTGTCAGCTTCAGATGTTGCATAGTCAATGTCCGCACGTAATGTGTGCAATGGAACAGTTCCTTCACTGTAGTATTCAGAACGAGCGATATCTGCACCGCCAAGACGACCAGAAACCATTGTTTTCACACCTTGTGCTCCAGCACGCATAGTACGTTGGATTTGTTGTTTCTGCGCACGGCGGAAAGAAACACGGTTTTCTAATTGACGAGCGATGTTGTCAGCAACTAACTGTGCATCAAGATCTGCTCTTTTGATTTCAAGAATGTTAATGTGTACACGCTTGCCAGTAAGGCTGTTAAGGGCTTTGCGAAGTGCTTCGACTTCAGAACCGCCTTTACCGATAACCATACCAGGCTTAGCTGTGTGGATCGTAATGTTAACGCGGTTTGCTGCACGCTCGATTTCTACTTTAGAAACAGAAGCGTCAGAAAGGCGTTTGCTAATGTATTCACGAATTTTTAAATCTTCGTGCAGGAAGTCAGCGTAATCTTTACCAGCGTACCACTTAGATTCCCAATCACGAATGACTCCGATACGAAGACCGACTGGATTTACCTTTTGACCCACTACTTATCCCTCCTTCTTTTCTGATACAACGATTGTAATGTGGCTCGTACGTTTGTTGATTTGGCTCGCACGTCCCATAGCACGTGGGCGAAATCTTTTTAACGTAGGGCCTTCGTCAACGAATGCTTGAGAAATAACCAGGTTGTTAGCGTCCATTTCATAGTTATGCTCAGCATTTGCAATAGCGGATTTTAATACTTTCTCGATAATTGGAGAAGCAGCTCTTGGTGTAAGGTTCAAGATTGATACTGCCTCACCTACTTGCTTGCCTCGAATCAGGTCCATTACTAGACGTGCTTTACGAGGAGCAATACGGACTGTTCTTGCAACAGCTTTAGCTTGCATTTAAAAGCCTCCTCTCTTAGCGTCTTGTTTTTTTGTCATCACTAGCATGACCTTTGTACGTACGAGTTGGAGCGAATTCACCCAACTTGTGCCCTACCATATCTTCAGAAATGAATACAGGCACGTGTTTACGTCCGTCATAGACTGCGATTGTGTGACCAATAAACTGTGGGAAAATAGTAGAACGACGAGACCAAGTTTTTACGACTTGTTTCTTGTCTGTTTCATTTAATTTCTCGATTTTAGTCATCAAGTGTCCATCGACAAATGGTCCTTTTTTTAAGCTGCGAGCCATTTTGGAACCTCCCTTCGTGATTGCACTACGGTCCGAAAAGAACCGTAGACAACCCCGTTATTTATTTTTACGACGACGTACGATAAATTTATCGGATTTGTTCTTTTTCTTACGAGTCTTGAATCCAAGAGTTGGTTTGCCCCATGGAGACATTGGTGATTTACGTCCGATTGGCGCACGTCCTTCACCACCACCGTGTGGGTGATCGTTAGGGTTCATTACAGAACCACGAACTGTAGGACGGATGCCTTTCCAGCGAGAACGTCCAGCTTTACCAATGTTGATAAGTTCGTGCTGTTCGTTACCTACTTGACCGATAGAAGCACGGCAAGCAGAAAGGATCATGCGAACTTCACCAGAGTTAAGACGTACAAGAACGTATTTACCTTCTTTACCAAGAACCTGAGCAGATGTACCAGCTGAACGTACAAGCTGTCCGCCTTTACCAGGTTTTAATTCAATGTTATGCACAACTGTACCAACAGGGATGTTGATAAGTGGAAGTGCATTACCTACTTTAATGTCAGCTTCAGGACCTGACATGATTTCAGTACCTACTTGAATTCCTTTAGGAGCAAGAATGTAACGTTTTTCTCCGTCTGCATAGTTGATTAGAGCGATGTTAGCTGAACGGTTTGGATCGTATTCAACTGTAGCAACGCGTCCAGGTATACCATCTTTATCGCGTTTGAAGTCGATAACACGGTATTGGCGTTTATGTCCGCCACCTTGGTGACGTACAGTCAATTTACCTTGGTTGTTACGTCCGCCTTTTTTGTGAAGGGGAGCAAGCAAGGATTTTTCCGGCTTGTCAGTCGTGATTTCAGCAAAATCTGAAGTTGTCATGCCACGACGTCCATTAGAGGTCGGTTTATACTTTTTAATCGCCATTTTGAATTTCCCTCCTTCTTTTTACAGATAATTAAGCTTCAAAAATTTCGATTTCTTTGCTGTCTGCAGTAAGTTTTACGATCGCTTTTCTGCGACGGCTAGTCATACCAGTGTAGCGTCCAACACGTTTTGATTTGCCTTTGTAGTTCATGATGTTGACTTTGTCAACTTTCACTCCAAAGATGCTTTCAACCGCGTCTTTCACTTCTGTTTTGTTAGCTCTTACATCAACTTCAAAAGTATATTTTTTTTCAGTCATTAAATCAGCAGAACGTTCAGTAATGACGGGGCGCTTTAGAACATCACGAGGATCTTTCATTATGCAAGCACCTCCTCTACTTTTTCAACCGCTGCTTTTGTAATCAGAAGCTTCTCGTGGTTGACAACGTCTAAAACGTTGATTCCGTTAGCTTCAACAACAGTAACTCCAGGAATGTTACGAGCAGATAATGCTACTGCTTCATTTGCATCCGCAGTTACGATTAAAGCTTTTTTCTCAACAGATAATCCTTTAAGGATAGCTGCCATTTCTTTTGTTTTAGCCGTATCAAGAGTAAGATCTTCAAGAACGATGATGTTGTTGTCGATCACTTTAGAAGACAATACTGATTTGATTGCCAAGCGGCGAACTTTTTTAGGTAATTTATAAGAATAGCTGCGTGGTGTTGGGCCGAATACGACACCACCTCCGCGCCATTGCGGTGAACGGATTGAACCTTGACGGGCACGTCCAGTACCTTTTTGACGCCATGGTTTACGACCTCCGCCGCGTACTTCAGAACGATTTTTTACTTTGTGAGTTCCTTGACGTAAGGAAGCTCTTTGCATAAGAATAGCGTCGAATACAACACTCTCATTTGGTTCGATACCAAATACAGAAGCGTTTAATTCGATGTCACCAGCAGTAGAACCGTTTTGGTTGTATAATGCTACTTTTGGCATAATCAATTTCCTCCTTTCCTAAGAGAATTATTTAGATTTAACAGCACTTTTAACAGTGATTAAAGATTTCTTCGCACCAGGTACGTTACCTTTGATCAAAAGAAGATTGCGTTCTGCATCAACTTTTACGATTTCAAGGTTTTGAACAGTGATTTGCTCTCCGCCCATACGTCCAGGTAATAATTTACCTTTGAATACACGGTTAGGATCTACAGGTCCCATTGAACCAGGACGACGGTGGTAGCGTGAACCGTGAGACATAGGTCCGCGAGATTGTCCGTGGCGCTTGATCGCACCTTGGAAACCTTTACCTTTAGATACTCCTGTTACATCTACGATTTCTCCAGCAGAGAAAATTTCAACCTTGACTTCCTGACCAACTTCATACGCATCCATTTCCACTCCGCGTAATTCTTTAACGAAGCGCTTAGGAGCAGTTTCCGCTTTTGCAACGTGTCCTTTTTCAGGTTTGTTAGAAAGCTTTTCACGCTTGTCGTCAAAACCAAGCTGGATTGCTTCGTAACCGTCGTTTTCAGCTGTTTTCTTTTGAAGAACAACGTTTGGAGCAGCCTCGATAACAGTTACCGGAATAAGATCACCATTCTCAGCGAATACTTGCGTCATACCAATTTTTCTTCCTAAGATTCCTTTGGTCATTCGTCACACCTCCTATTAAGATCATTCTATATTTTAGAATTAAAGTTTAATTTCGATATCGACACCAGATGGTAAGTCTAATCGCATAAGAGCATCAACAGTTTGTGGTGTTGGGTTCACAATGTCGATTAAACGTTTATGTGTACGCATTTCAAATTGCTCACGAGAATCTTTGTATTTGTGCACCGCACGAAGGATTGTGTAAACTGATTTTTCAGTTGGCAACGGAATCGGACCAGATACGCTGGCACCAGAACGTTTTGCCGTTTCAACAATCTTCTCTGCAGATTGATCAAGGATTCTATGATCATATGCTTTCAAACGAATACGAATTTTTTGTTTTGCCATTATTTTCCCTCCTTTTCGCCTACATCACGTTAGACAGTTCTCCGTGAGAAAAACCTGAACACCTTGCCATGGCAAAGCGGCCGGGTGTGTCAGCAACCTCTCACTTCATCGCAGTCAAAGACCAACATACACCATTATACAGAAAATAGGCGCATGTTGCAAGACTTATTTAAAATATGCATGGTTTGCACACTTTTTTTATTATACAGGGGTTTTTCTTATTTATCAAGGATCTATCATAAATGGTGTCGTGCATGTCGACTTAATGTGTTCGCGAATAATGACGGCTCCTCAATATGCGGGGTGTGAGCTGAGTTCTCAAATTGAAACCAGCGCTTTTCGGGTGCCTCAAGTTTATGATAATACTGTTTCGATATTTCAGCAGGAACAATTAAGTCATGTTTCCCTGAAATGAAAACACACGGTACTTTAATAGAAGGAACTGATGTAAAAGCATTAAACCGGTACAACTCATCAGTTAAATGTTTTTTACTGAAGCGCAATCCATTAAAGAAGCTGTGCATATTCCGCACTCCATACTCATTGCCAGTAAGCATTTGAAATATTACAGCTAGAGATTGACGATGACGACGAGTGAATCCTCCCCTGCTAAGCTCGACACAAAACCGATAGATAAGGTGCTGGATATCCTGCTTCCAAGGCGGAGCACCAATGAAACGTGTGAGGAAAGATAATAAGCTGGCTTTTTTTGATTCAGAAATTTCACGAATATGTTTATAAGCAGTTGATTCTTCATCGTGAGGGTTAACAACCTGGCTGATTCCATAATACGCGTAAAATAAATCAGGACACTGCTGCAGAACATGAAGCGCCAGTATTGACCCCCAAGAATGACCGGCTAGGTAAAGTTTTGATTTTGAAAAATGAGCTAAAAGCCATTGAGTGACTTGGATTGTATCTTTAATGAAGTGATTTATTGTCATAGAGTGATGCGAAATTCGCTTAGAATAAGAAAGCCCCGATCCTCTCTGATCCCAATGAACTACTGTAAAATACTGTTCCAGCTCTTTTTGATAATGTCTAACATATCCGATTTGCGGCGTTCCCGGCCCGCCATGTAAAAAAAGCAGCAATGGATTTTTCACGTCAACTCCATTAATCATCAGCATTTGCTTTGTATTTCCAATGCTTAGTTCTTTCATGATTGCGATTGATTTCTTTTCAGGAATCATAAATATTAACCCCTCGAATATGATAGATCCTATTATACAAGAAAAAGATAAGCAAACAAAAAACGAGACCCGCAGGGGTCTCGTTTAAAATCATACTATTACTCAGTGATTGTAGAAACTACGCCTGAACCAACAGTACGTCCGCCTTCACGAATAGAGAAACGAGTTCCTTCTTCGATAGCGATTGTAGAGATAAGTTCAACGTTCATTTCAGTGTTATCTCCAGGCATAACCATTTCTACGCCTTCTGGAAGATGGATGATACCAGTTACGTCAGTTGTACGGAAGTAGAACTGAGGACGGTAGTTAGAGAAGAATGGAGTATGACGTCCACCCTCTTCTTTAGAAAGAACGTAAACTTCAGCTTTGAATTTGCTGTGTGGAGTGATTGTACCTGGTTTAGCAAGTACTTGACCACGTTGGATTTCTTCACGAGATACACCGCGAAGAAGGGCACCAATGTTGTCACCAGCTTCAGCGTAATCAAGAAGCTTACGGAACATTTCAACACCTGTAACAGTTGTTTTCTTGTTCTCTTCTTGAAGACCGATGATTTCAACTTCGTCACCGACTTTAACTTGTCCGCGTTCTACACGGCCAGTAGCAACTGTACCACGACCAGTGATTGAGAATACGTCCTCAACTGGCATCATGAATGGTTTTTCAGTGTCGCGTTCTGGAGTTGGGATGTACTCATCAACCGCATCCATAAGTTCGAAGATTTTAGCTTCCCACTCAGCGTCTCCTTCAAGAGCTTTAAGAGCAGAACCTTTAACAACTGGTACATCATCGCCAGGGAAGTCGTATTCGCTAAGAAGATCGCGAACTTCCATTTCAACTAGTTCAAGAAGCTCTTCGTCGTCTACCATGTCGCATTTGTTTAAGAATACAACGATGTATGGTACACCAACGTTTTTAGAAAGAAGGATGTGCTCACGAGTTTGTGGCATTGGGCCATCAGCAGCAGATACTACAAGGATAGCTCCGTCCATTTGCGCAGCACCAGTGATCATGTTTTTAACATAGTCAGCGTGTCCTGGGCAGTCAACGTGTGCATAGTGACGAGTTTCAGTTTCGTACTCAACGTGTGCAGTAGAGATTGTGATACCGCGCTCGCGTTCTTCTGGAGCACCATCAATTTGATCGTACGCCATAGCTGTACCTTTACCAGATTTCTTATGAAGTACTGTTGTGATAGCAGCAGTTAAAGTTGTTTTACCATGGTCAACGTGTCCAATTGTACCAATATTGGCATGTGATTTGGAACGGTCGAATTTTTCTTTAGCCATTCTAAAATCCTCCTTAAGAGCTTTTAATTAGTAATGTATAGAGTGATAGGAAGTGAAAGAAAGCTTTCACTTCCTCATCTTACAATAGTAGTTATACTTGAGTTAAGCGGCAAAATCAATTATTCGCCTTTATTTTTTTTGATAATTTCTTCTGCGACGCTCTTCGGCACTTCTTCGTAGTGATCCATGTGCATAGTGAACGTACCGCGACCTTGCGTATTAGAACGAAGTGCAGTAGCGTAACCGAACATTTCAGCAAGAGGAACCATAGCGCGAACAACTTGAGCGTTACCGCGTGCTTCCATACCTTCTACGCGTCCGCGACGTGAAGTGATATCACCCATGATATCTCCCATGTATTCTTCTGGAATAACCACTTCTACTTTCATGATTGGTTCAAGAAGAACTGGGTTACATTTGCTGACTGCATTTTTCAATGCCATAGAAGCAGCAACTTTAAATGCCATTTCGTTTGAGTCAACATCATGGTAAGAACCGTCGAAAAGTTTAGCTTTAATGTCGATAAGCGGGAAGCCTGCTAGTACACCATTTTCAAGTGCATCTTCCAGACCTGCTTGAACAGCTGGGATGTATTCACGAGGAACAACCCCACCGACAATCGCATTTTCAAATTCAAAGCCAGCGCCTTCTTCGTTTGGTTCGAATTCGATCCAAACGTGTCCGAACTGACCGCGTCCACCAGACTGACGTACGAATTTACCTTCAACTTTTGCACCGGTACGGAATGTTTCACGGTACGCAACTTGAGGAGCACCAACATTGGCTTCTACTTTAAATTCGCGTTTCATACGGTCAACAATGATATCAAGGTGAAGTTCACCCATACCAGAGATGATCGTTTGGCCAGTTTCTGGGTTTGTTTGAGTACGGAATGTAGGATCTTCTTCAGCAAGTTTCGCTAAAGCGATACCCATTTTATCTTGGTCAGCTTTTGATTTAGGCTCAATAGCAACGTCGATAACTGGTTCTGGGAATTCCATTGACTCAAGGATAACAAGATCCTTCTCATCACATAGAGTATCTCCAGTAGTTGTATCTTTTAGACCTACAGCAGCTGCGATATCCCCTGCGTATACAGTAGAGATTTCTTCACGGCTGTTAGCGTGCATTTGAAGAATACGTCCAACACGCTCACGTTTGCCTTTAGTAGAGTTTTTCACGTATGAACCAGAATCAAGTGTTCCAGAGTACACACGGAAGAACGTCAACTTACCAACGTAAGGGTCAGTCATAACCTTAAATGCTAATGCAGAGAATGGCTCTTCGTCAGAAGAATGACGCTCAATCTCTTCATTTGTATCAGGACGTGTACCTTTGATTGCAGCAACGTCAGTTGGTGCAGGAAGGTAGTCAAGAACAGCATCAAGTACTAGTTGAACACCTTTGTTTTTGAAGGCAGAACCAACAAGAACAGGGTAGAATTCAACATTTAATGTACCTTTACGAATTCCTGCTTTTAACTCGTCAATTGTGATTTCTTCACCCTCAAGGTACTTATCCATAAGCTCTTCATCAAGCTCACATACAGCTTCAATAAGGCTGTTGCGAAGCTCTTCAGCTTGCTCTTTGTACTCTTCAGGGATTTCTTTTGCATCAGAACGAGTTCCGAGGTCATCTTCGTAGAAATACGCAACGTTTTCTACAAGGTCAATGATACCTTCGAAGTTATCTTCAGCACCGATCGGCAATTGAATTGCATGAGCGTTTGCTTGAAGACGGTCTCTTAAAGTTCCTACAGAGTAAAGGAAGTCTGCACCGATTTTGTCCATTTTGTTAACAAAAACGATACGCGGTACTCCATAAGTTGTTGCCTGACGCCAAACAGTTTCTGTTTGAGGCTCAACGCCTGATTGCGCGTCAAGTACAGCAACAGCACCATCAAGTACACGAAGAGAACGTTCAACTTCAACTGTGAAGTCTACGTGTCCTGGAGTATCGATGATGTTTACGCGGTATCCTTTCCACTGAGCAGTTGTCGCAGCGGAAGTGATTGTGATACCACGTTCTTGTTCCTGCTCCATCCAGTCCATTTGTGAAGCTCCTTCATGAGTTTCACCAATTTTGTGGATACGACCAGTATAGAACAAGATACGTTCTGTAGTAGTCGTTTTACCGGCATCGATGTGAGCCATGATACCGATATTACGAGTTTTTTCTAAGGAGAACTCTCTTGCCATTGGGTAATTTCTCCTTCCTTATTAGGAAATTGTGTTTTGTTAATCTATAAATCCTACCAGCGATAGTGAGCAAATGCTTTGTTTGCTTCAGCCATCTTATGAGTGTCTTCACGTTTCTTAACAGCAGCACCAGTGTTGTTAGCTGCGTCAAGGATTTCGTTAGCTAAACGCTCTTCCATCGTTTTTTCTCCGCGAAGACGAGCGTAGTTAACTAACCAGCGAAGTCCAAGAGTCGTACGACGTTCAGGACGAACTTCTACAGGAACTTGGTAGTTCGCACCACCTACACGGCGTGCTTTTACTTCAAGTACAGGCATGATGTTTTTCAATGCTTGTTCGAAAACCTCCATTGCATCATTGCCAGTACGTTCTTTAATGATATCGAATGACTTGTATAGGATTGTTTGAGACTTACCTTTTTTACCATCGATCATCATTTTGTTGATTAGACGAGATACAAGCTTAGAGTTGTAAATCGGATCAGGTAAAACATCTCTTTTTGCTACAGGACCTTTACGTGGCATCTGAATATCCTCCCTTCATCAATTATGCGTATTTTCGTATATTATTTTGCTTTAGGTTTTTTCGTACCGTATTTAGAACGGCCTTGTGCACGGTTTTCAACTCCAGCAGTATCAAGCGCACCACGAACGATGTGGTAACGTACCCCTGGTAAGTCTTTTACACGTCCGCCGCGGATAAGTACAACACTGTGCTCTTGCAGGTTGTGACCGATACCAGGAATGTAAGCAGTAACCTCGATTCCGTTAGTCAAACGAACACGAGCATATTTACGAAGTGCTGAGTTCGGTTTTTTCGGTGTCATTGTACCAACACGAGTACATACCCCGCGTTTTTGTGGAGAAGATACGTTAGTGTGCTCTTTTTTAAAGCTGTTGTATCCTTTGTTAAGTGCAGGAGACTTTGAGTTTTCTACTTTACTCACGCGTCCTTTGCGAATTAGCTGATTAATTGTAGGCATGAATTTTTCCTCCCTTCATTACGTTTTATAACCCACATACCCAGGTGGTTCATCAAAAGGCAAAAAACAATGTCTTTACACAAGATGGAATCTTACGCAAAAACAAAAGTACGTTATAAAATAATGGCAACAGCGGCTGCTCCTACCTCAATTCCGCAGGCTTTGCCGAGCTTTTTCATGGATTCAACCATTGAGACAGAGATACCTTGATCTTCAGCAAGTGAAACAACACTTGACGTGAGTATCGGATCTGCGTCTTTTGCAACGACTACTTCCTTTACTGAACCTCGCTTTAGAGCTTTCACTGTTTGCTTCGTACCAATAATAATTGATTTGGCCTGTGATACTTTATCATAAGACATAAACATATCCTCCAAAGTAACAGGTTTATTTCGAGCACCTTGGTTATATTATCATTCTAGGAGACGAATGTCAACAAGGTATGACATTTTTTAGTTTCTATCTTCTCATAGAGTGACTTTTTCATAAATATATCTGCTGAAAGACCGCAAAAACAGTCTTTCAGCAGAATGAAATCAGTTATTCAACCGGAACCATATCGTCAGTCGGCTGAACATTTGATACTGGTTTTACTTTACGGTATTTCATCATTCCTGTACCAGCTGGAACAAGCTTACCGATGATAACATTCTCTTTCAAGCCGAGAAGCTCGTCACGCTTACCTTTGATCGCTGCATCTGTAAGGACACGTGTTGTTTCCTGGAAGGAAGCAGCAGATAAGAATGAATCAGTTTCAAGAGATGCTTTTGTAATACCGAGTAAGACAGGACGGCCTGTAGCAGGTCGATTGCCTTCAAGCAATACCTTTTTGTTCGCTTCAGTAAATTGGTGAATATCAAGCAATGTACCTGGAAGCACATCAGTGTCACCAGCATCAATTACGCGTACTTTGCGAAGCATCTGGCGAACCATTACTTCTACGTGTTTATCACCGATTTCAACACCCTGCATACGGTAAACCTTTTGAACCTCATGGAGAAGATACTCTTGAACAGTCGTCAGGTCAGTCACTTTAAGAAGTTCTTTCGGATCGATTGAACCTTCTGTCAGTACTTGGCCTCGAGTAATTTTATCTCCTTCCGCTACTTTCAGGCGGGAGTTGTAAGGTGCCGTATAAGAACGTGTTTCCACTGCGCCTTGAACCACAATTTCCTGTTGCTTATCACGAACTTCATTGATCTCAACGACTGTACCGTCGATTTCTGTAATTGTTGCTTGACCTTTCGGATTACGCGCTTCGAAAAGCTCTTGGATACGCGGAAGACCCTGTGTGATATCGTCTCCGGCAACCCCGCCTGTATGGAATGTACGCATTGTTAACTGTGTACCAGGCTCACCGATTGATTGGGCAGCAATGATTCCGACAGCTTCACCGACTTCAACATCGGAGCCAGTTGCAAGATTTCGGCCATAGCATCGTTTACATACACCATGAGGCGTATTACATGTGAAGGCAGAACGGATCCACACTTCTTCAATGCCGGCTTCGACAATCTCCAGTGCTTTATCTTCATCAATCAGTTCGTTTTCATTCACAAGCACTTCACCTGTTTCAGGGTGCTTCACTTGTTTTCTTGCAAAACGTCCGATTAAGCGTTCTTCTAAGCGCTCAATTGTTTCAGTTCCTTCTTTAAGAGGCTTAGCAAGAATGCCTCGGTCAGTTCCGCAATCAGTTTCACGGATGATAACATCCTGCGCAACGTCAACGAGACGGCGTGTAAGGTAACCTGAGTCAGCAGTTTTAAGAGCGGTATCGGCAAGACCTTTACGCGCACCGTGTGTGGAGATAAAGTACTCCAATACTGTCAGACCTTCACGGAAACTTGATTTGATCGGCAACTCAATGATACGTCCAGCCGGGTTGGCCATCAGGCCGCGCATTCCGGCAAGCTGCGTAAAGTTAGATGCGTTACCACGGGCACCAGAGTCACTCATCATGTAGATCGGGTTGAGTTCATCAAGTGATTTCATCAGTTTGCCTTGAATAACGTCTTTTGCAGCACTCCAGATAGAGATGACTCTCTCATAGCGTTCTTCTTCAGTGATAAGACCGCGGCGGAACTGCTTCATAACGTTGTCAACTTTGCTTTGCGCTTCTTCAAGAATTTCTTGTTTATCATCGAGTACGACGATGTCAGAAACCCCAACTGTAATACCAGCTTTAGTTGAATATTTGAAACCTAGGTTTTTCATGCGGTCAAGCATTTTAGACGTTTCCGTAATATGGAATCGTTTAAAGATTTCCGCGATGATTTTACCCAGAATGCCTTTTTTAAACGGCGCATTGATTGGCTGCTGTGCGATAACAGCTTTAACGTCAGCACCTTTTTCTAAGAAGAAACGGTCAGGTGTTTTTTCTTCAATGTTGCTCTTCGTTGGTTCATTCATGTAAGGGAATGATTCCGGAAGAATTTCATTGAAGACAAGCTTACCGACAGTTGTAATTAACAATTTTGAGCGCTGTTCTTCGGTAAATGTCACATTCTTAAGTGAGTTAGCTGCAACAGCTACTCTCGTATGAAGGTGAACATATCCGTTTTGATAAGCAAGAAGCGCTTCGTCTGTATTCTTGAAGACCATACCTTCACCGACAGCACCGGCACGCTCAAGTGTCAGGTAATAGTTACCTAGTACCATATCCTGAGACGGTGTTACAACCGGTTTACCATCTTTAGGGTTCAAGATGTTTTGAGCAGCAAGCATCAAGATGCGTGCTTCAGCTTGTGCTTCAGCAGATAATGGTACGTGAACCGCCATTTGGTCACCGTCAAAGTCAGCGTTGTAAGCTGTACATACGAGCGGGTGAAGACGAATTGCGCGTCCTTCAACAAGCGTTGGTTCAAACGCCTGGATACCTAATCTGTGAAGTGTAGGGGCACGGTTCAGCAGTACCGGGTGCTCCTTAATAACTGATTCTAGTACATCCCAAACTTCAGGCTGTACGCGCTCAATTTTGCGTTTCGCACTCTTAATGTTGTGAGCAAGACCTTTTTCAACAAGTTCTTTCATAACGAAAGGTTTGAAAAGTTCAAGCGCCATTTCCTTCGGTAATCCGCATTGGTACATTTTCAAATGAGGACCAACAACGATTACAGAACGTCCGGAGTAATCAACACGTTTACCAAGAAGGTTTTGACGGAAACGGCCTTGCTTCCCTTTCAGCATGTGAGAAAGAGATTTTAACGGTCTGTTACCAGGACCTGTTACAGGGCGTCCGCGGCGGCCGTTGTCAATTAGGGCATCGACAGCCTCTTGAAGCATACGCTTTTCGTTTTGAACGATGATGCTAGGCGCACCAAGGTCCAAAAGGCGTTTCAAACGATTGTTACGGTTGATGACACGACGATAAAGGTCATTCAAATCAGAAGTCGCAAAACGTCCGCCATCTAGCTGAACCATCGGTCTAAGCTCCGGAGGAATAACAGGAAGCACATCAAGGATCATCCAAGAAGGCTTGTTTCCTGAGTTACGGAAGGCTTCTAAAACTTCAAGACGTTTGATCGCACGAGTACGGCGTTGTCCTTGTGAAGTTTTCAGCTCTTCTTTTAACATATCAACTTCTTTTACAAGATCGATATCTTGAAGAAGTTTATGAATTGCTTCAGCACCCATAGATGCTTGGAATTTATTACCGTATTTATCAAGATAAGCACGATATTCTTTCTCAGACAGAAGCTGTTTCTTTTCAAGCGGTGTATTCGCCGGATCAGTTACAACGTAAGAAGCAAAGTAAATGACTTCTTCTAAAGCACGAGGTGACATATCCAGCACAAGACCCATACGGCTTGGAATACCTTTGAAATACCAAATGTGGGAAACTGGGGCAGCCAGTTCAATGTGCCCCATTCTCTCACGACGGACTTTAGCCCGTGTTACTTCGACTCCGCAGCGGTCACAAACTACGCCTTTATAACGAACTCGCTTGTACTTCCCGCAATGACATTCCCAGTCCTTAGTCGGTCCGAAAATGCGTTCGCAGAATAGACCGTCCTTTTCAGGTTTTAACGTACGATAGTTTATCGTTTCAGGCTTTTTCACTTCACCAAAAGACCATGAACGGATTTTATCTGGTGAAGCAAGACCGATGTTCATATACTCAAAATTGTTCACATCTAGCAAGGGGCCTACCTCCCTTTTTATCTTCGGATTAACCGATGTCACTTGCCTTTATAACTAGAGATTATTCTTTTGTTACTACATCGCGTTCAACGTCTGCAGATGCTGTTTCTTCCGGCTCTTCATCACCTGATAATGCCAGGCCGTCAGCTTGTTTCGCATCTTCTTCGTCTTCTAAATCTCTCATTTCTATTTCTTCTTCATCACCAGAAAGGATTTTGACATCCATACCTAAGCTTTGAAGTTCTTTGATTAATACTTTGAATGATTCCGGAACACCTGGTTCAGGAACATTGTCGCCTTTAACGATGGCTTCGTATGTTTTCACACGTCCAACCACGTCATCAGACTTAACAGTCAGAATTTCTTGAAGAGTGTAAGCCGCACCGTAAGCTTCAAGTGCCCAAACCTCCATCTCACCAAAACGCTGTCCGCCAAATTGCGCTTTACCGCCAAGAGGCTGCTGCGTAACAAGTGAGTAAGGGCCTGTAGAGCGTGCATGAAGTTTATCGTCAACCATGTGAGCCAGTTTGATCATGTACATGATACCGACAGATACACGGTTATCAAACGGCTCTCCAGTACGTCCGTCGTAAAGCACTGTTTTGGCGTCACGAGACATGCCGGCTTCTTCAAGTGTTTCCCAGACATCCTCTTCTCGCGCTCCGTCAAATACAGGAGATGCAATGTGAATGCCAAGGTAACGAGCGGCCATACCCATGTGAAGTTCCAATACCTGCCCGATGTTCATACGTGATGGTACGCCCAGCGGGTTAAGCATGATATCAATTGGTGTGCCGTCAGGAAGGTAAGGCATATCTTCTTCAGGAAGAATCTTAGAGATAACACCTTTGTTACCGTGACGACCGGCCATTTTATCCCCTTCAGAAATCTTACGTTTCTGAACGATATATACGCGTACTAACTGGTTAACACCTGGAGGAAGTTCGTCTCCGTCTTCACGGTTGAAGACTTTAACGTCATGGATAATTCCGCCGCCGCCATGAGGCACACGAAGAGAAGTATCACGAACCTCGCGGGCTTTCTCGCCAAAGATGGCGTGAAGAAGGCGTTCTTCTGCAGTCAGTTCAGTTACGCCTTTAGGCGTTACTTTACCAACAAGAAGATCTCCGTCTTTTACTTCTGCCCCAATACGGATGATTCCGCGGTCATCAAGATTGCGAAGCGCATCTTCACCGACGTTTGGAATATCGCGAGTGATTTCTTCAGGTCCAAGTTTCGTATCACGTGCTTCTGATTCGTATTCTTCAATGTGGATAGATGTATAAACATCATCCTTCACTAGGCGTTCACTCATGATGATGGCATCCTCATAGTTGTAGCCATCCCATGTCATGAAGCCGACCATTACGTTACGGCCAAGTGCAAGTTCACCAAGCTCCATAGAAGGACCGTCAGCAAGGATTTCTCCTTTTACCACTTCATCGCCGACACTTACGATCGGACGCTGGTTGTAGCACGTACCTTGGTTAGAGCGGACAAATTTCAGCAGGCTGTATTTATCCAGGTTTCCTTTTACTTTTTGACCGTCTACTTCTTCATAACGGCGAACCCAAACGTTTTTCGCTTCTACGCGTTCAACGATACCAGGGTGTTTACAAATAACAGCGGCACCAGAGTCTTTTCCTGATACGTATTCCATACCAGTTCCAACAAATGGCGCTTCCGGCTGCATCAAAGGCACAGCCTGACGCTGCATGTTCGCTCCCATGAGGGCACGGTTGGAGTCATCGTTTTCTAAGAACGGGATACATGCTGTCGCAGCAGATACAACCTGCTTAGGCGATACATCCATGTAGTCTACACGATTTCTGGAAACAACAGTGTTCTCCCCGCGGAAACGAGCTACGATGCTGTCATCAATAAAGGCGCCTTCGTCATCAAGACGAGCATTCGCTTGAGCGACAACATAGTTATCCTCTTCATCAGCAGTTAAGTAATCGATTCTGCCCGTTACCTTCCCTGTTTCAGGGTCAACGCGGCGATATGGCGTTTCAATAAAGCCAAAACGGTTTACTTTTGCATAAGATGATAGTGAGTTGATCAAACCGATGTTCGGGCCCTCAGGCGTTTCAATCGGACACATACGGCCATAGTGGGAGTAGTGAACGTCACGCACTTCCATTCCGGCACGCTCACGTGTCAATCCGCCCGGTCCTAATGCTGACAGACGACGCTTGTGCGTTAATTCAGCAAGCGGGTTCGTCTGATCCATGAATTGAGAAAGCTGTGAGCTTCCAAAGAACTCTTTAATGGACGCAATAACAGGACGAATATTGATCAGTTGCTGAGGCGTAATTGTATTCGTATCTTGAATTGACATTCTCTCACGAACCACACGCTCCATACGGCTTAAACCGATACGGAATTGGTTCTGGAGAAGCTCGCCTACAGAACGTAAACGGCGGTTTCCAAGATGATCGATATCATCTGTGTCGCCTACTCCGTGCAGCAGGTTGAAGAAGTAGCTGATTGAAGAAATAATATCAGCAGGCGTGATGTTTTTAATCTCTTCTTCGATGTAAGCATTGCCGATTACATTAATAACCTGTTCTCCTTCTTGATCAGTCGGAGCAAAGATTTTAATTGATTGAAGAGTCACTTCATCTTCAACAACGCCGCCATTCGGATACAACTTTCTGAAACCGATTCCGTTTTCTAAGTATGGCAGTACTTTATCAAGTGTTCTTCTATCAAGAATCTGGCCTTTTTCAGCAAGGATTTCTCCTGTTTCAGGATCAACAAGCGTTTCAGCAAGTCTCTGATTGAAGAGGCGATTCTTAATATGAAGTTTTTTATTAATTTTATAGCGTCCTACATTGGCAAGATCGTATCGTTTCGGATCAAAGAAACGAGAATCAAGCAAGCTTTTCGCATTTTCTACTGTAGGCGGCTCTCCAGGACGGAGACGCTCGTAAATTTCCAGCAACGCTTTGTCGCTGTTTTCTGTGTTATCTTTATCAAGCGTATTTCGCAAGTATTCGTTTTCTCCTATGAGATCAAGAATCTCTTGATCGGAGCCGAAGCCGAGAGCACGCAAAAGAACCGTAACCGGCAACTTACGTGTGCGATCAATGCGGACATAAACAACATCTTTCGCATCAGTTTCGTATTCTAACCATGCGCCACGGTTTGGAATGACAGTTGCGGTAAAACCTTTTTTACCGTTTTTGTCTACTTTACCACTGAAATATACACTTGGAGACCGAACAAGCTGGGAAACGATAACACGTTCCGCACCGTTAATGATAAAAGTACCTGTATCTGTCATAATAGGGAAATCACCCATGAAGACATCTTGGTCTTTTACCTCTCCAGTTTCTTTGTTAATTAAACGAACCTTCACTCTTAGCGGAGCTGAGTAAGTCACATCACGTTCTTTTGATTCCTCTACAGGATATTTAGGCTCACCTAAACTATAATCAATGAACTCAAGAGAGAGGTTACCAGTGAAATCCTCAATTGGTGATATGTCTTGAAACATCTCTCTAAGACCCTCATCAAGAAACCACTGATAAGAAGAGGTTTGAATTTCAATGAGATTTGGTAATTCTAACACTTCGCTAATGCGAGCATAGCTTCTGCGCTGGCGGTGTCGTCCATACTGAACTAGTTGACCTGTCAACTGATTCACCCCTCAAATCATGCGTATTATATGTGTAATAAGCATTTCTTCCAAAGAAAGAAAATACTTTTACAAGACAAAAGAAAAAAGGGTTTCTAATTAAGAAAACCACATCCAAAAACAAATACCGATTTTATTAGCATTTCCATACTTGTATAATTTATACATAGATATTGACAATTCATCATATCAAGCAAAATATATACATTGGCATTTTACAATATTAACATAGTTAAAATACCGAGTCAAACTTTTTTTGCTTTTATGATATAATAGCCTTTCTTTTTTTGAACGACAGAAACTTCATCGAACAGTTCCTCGAGCTTTTCAATGGCAGAAGGCGCGCCTTGCTTTTTCTGTATGACGATCCACAATTCACCTGAAGCTTTTAAGTGTTCAGCGCTTTTCTCAAAGATAGCATGGACAACTTTTTTTCCGGCTCGGATTGGGGGATTTGTAAGAATAGAAGCAAATGTTTGAGCAGAATCAACGTTTGAAAACAAATCGCTTTGATAAATCTTAACGTTTGTTATTCCGTTATGTTCCGCATTTTCATTTGATAGTTCTACGGCTCTCTCATTAACGTCAATCATGTGGATAGTCCGGTCTTTAAAGTCGCTGGCGAGCGATAAACCAATCGGGCCGTATCCGCAGCCTACATCCAAAATGCCGCCCTCAACCTCAGGCTCTTCAAAAGAATCAATCAGCAGGCGGGAGCCGAAATCAACTTCTTTTTTAGAAAAAACCCCGCTGTCGCTGGTAAACGTGAAATCTTTATTCCGAAGCCTAAAAGACCAGGTTTGCTTGTTGCTTTTCACTGAAGGTTTTTCTGAATAATAGTGCTCACTCATTATTAGAACCTCCTTTTTTCATGGCTTAAAGAATGGCAAAGAAAAAGCTCGCCTCATAAAAGCGAGCTTCCCCTACAGGTAAGTGAAGATTACTTAACTTCTACAGAAGCGCCAACTTCTTCAAGTTTAGCTTTAAGCTCTTCAGCTTCTTCTTTAGCAATACCTTCTTTAAGTGGTTTTGGAGTGTTGTCAACAAGTTCTTTAGCTTCTTTCAAGCCAAGACCAGTGATTTCACGTACAACTTTGATAACTTTGATTTTTTGAGATCCTGCACCAGCAAGGATAAGATCGAATTCGCTTTGCTCTTCAGCAGCTCCGCCTGCAGCAGCTCCGCCAGCTACAGCTACAGGAGCAGCAGCAGTTACGCCAAATTCTTCTTCGATTGCTTTTACTAGGTCGTTCAATTCAAGTACAGTTGCTTCTTTAACGGAAGCAATGATTTCTTCGATATTTAAAGCCATTTGTAATTCCTCCATTTTGTTTTAATTTATGAAAAACTGATTAGATTAAGCGCCTTGTTCTTCCTTTTGTTCTGCCACAGCTTTTGCAGCAAGAGCAAGGTTGCGAACTGGAGCTTGAAGTACGCTAAGCAACATAGAAAGCAAGCCTTCGCGTGATGGAAGTTCAGCAAGAGCTTTCACTTCTTCAACAGTAGAAACTTTACCTTCGATAACGCCAGCTTTGATTTCAAGAGCTTCGTGATTTTTAGCGAAGTCATTAAGAACTTTAGCCGGAGCGACAACATCTTCAGTGCTGAATGCGATCGCGTTCGGTCCAGTTAAGAAATCATTCAAACCATTAAGCTCAGCTTGTTCAACCGCACGGCGAGTCATCGTATTTTTGTAAACTTTGAACTCAACGTTAGCTTCGCGAAGCTGTTTACGAAGTTCAGTTACTTCAGAAACGTTAAGTCCGCGATAGTCAACGATGATCGTTGATTTACTTTCTTTCAGTTTAGAAGCAATTTCTTCAACAACAACTTTTTTTGTTTCAATTGCGCTGCTCATGGTTACACCTCCTGTAGATTCTTGTGTAACACTTATACCGTTAGGTGATCACGACTGAGACGACGGATTCCATATAAAAAGCCTCCATGAGACATGGAGGCTGTATATACAAGCATACGTAACGTAATAGCTGTGATAATATACACCTCGGTAGGATAATTAAGCGGTTAGGCCCCTACTGTCTACGGTATAAATGATATTCTATTTTACAACATTTTGAATAATATCAGAATGTTGATGTCATGTCAATATTATTTTACGTTAAAAGTTGAAGAGTCTACTTTGACACCAGGTCCCATAGTAGAAGTTACAGCAACGTTTTTCACGTAAACGCCTTTAGCTGCAGCAGGTTTAGCTTTAAGGATTGTATCGTACATTGTTGTGAAGTTCTCAACAAGTTTTTCATCCTCGAAAGAAACTTTACCGATAGGAACATGAATGTTTCCAGCTTTATCAACGCGGTATTCAACTTTACCAGCTTTGATTTCGCCGATAGCTTTTTCAACTTCGAAAGTAACTGTACCAGTTTTAGGGTTTGGCATTAAACCTTTTGGTCCAAGTACACGACCGATTTTACCAACTTCACCCATCATGTCAGGTGTAGCTACGATAACATCGAAATCGAACCAGCCTTGTTGAATTTTGTTGATGTAGTCAGTATCGCCTACGAAATCTGCACCAGCAGCTTCAGCTTCTTTCGCTTTTTCGCCTTTTGCGAAAACGAGAACGCGCTGAGTTTTACCAGTTCCGTTTGGAAGCACAACTGCTCCACGGATTTGCTGGTCGTTTTTACGAGGGTCAACCCCTAAACGGAAAGCCACTTCAACTGTAGCGTCGAATTTAGCTGTGTTTGTTTTTTTAACGAGAGCTACTGCTTCAGAGACGTCGTAAGCTTTAGAACGGTCTACAAGCTTAGCAGCTTCAACGTACTTTTTACCTTTTTTAGCCATTTTAAAATTTCCTCCTTATGTGGTTATAGCGGAATAACCTCCCACGAATAAGGGTTGCGAACTTGTTAAAACTCGCAACCCGACAAGAAACAAATTAATCCTCGATTACAATACCCATACTGCGGGCAGTACCTTCAACCATGCGCATTGCCGCTTCAACGTCTGCTGCGTTTAAGTCAGGCATTTTCGTTTCAGCGATTTCGCGTACTTTATCGCGCTTAACGGTTGCCACTTTATTACGGTTTGGTTCACCAGAACCAGACTCAATTCCAGCTGCTTTTTTAAGCAATACTGCAGCAGGTGGAGTTTTTGTAATAAATGTAAATGAACGGTCTTCGTAAACCGAAATTTCAACAGGAATGATTAAACCAGCTTGGTCAGCTGTACGAGCGTTAAACTCCTTACAGAATCCCATGATGTTAACACCGGCTTGACCAAGTGCAGGTCCAACTGGTGGCGCTGGGTTAGCTTTTCCAGCAGGAATTTGCAATTTTACAACTTTAACTACTTTTTTAGCCACGAGACACACCTCCTTAAGTCCGTGATGTGGTAAATAGGGTAAACCCTCCCACTCAAGGTTTCATTCTTTATATGAATGACGAAATATCATGCTAGTTGCCTTGGATAAGTCCAAGACGTACCTTTGCTATATTATCATTTATATATAGCAATTTCAAGTTTTTTCACATTACAATTTATCGATTTGAGTAAATTCCAGCTCAACCGGCGTTTCACGGCCGAACATATTAACGAAAACTTTGACCTTGCTTTTATCATAATCAATCTCTTCAATTGATCCTGTAAAGTTAGCAAAAGGTCCGTCTATTACTTTCACTGTCTCTTTCAGTTCAAAGTCAATATCAGTTTTGCGTTCATCCATGCCCATTCTCTTCAGAATGGTTTCTGCTTCGCCCGGAAGAAGCGGCGTCGGTTTTGAACCTGACCCGGCAGATCCTACGAATCCAGTAACGCCCGGCGTGTTGCGGACAACATACCAAGAGTCGTCTGTCATTACAATTTCAACAAGCACATAACCAGGGAATACTTTCTTTTTCACGACTTTTTTCTTGCCGTTTTTGATATCCGTTTCTTCTTCTTCGGGTACGACTACACGGAAAATTTTATCCTGCATCCCCATTGATTCAACACGTTTTTCCAAGTTGGCTTTTACTTTATTCTCATAACCAGAGTACGTGTGAACAACATACCAATTCTTTTCCATTCTATTCAGGACTGTCCAGTCCTTCCCTCCCCGCATTTGGTTTTAGTGAATTACCATAACGCTTCAAAAATAGGCGGCAAGCCTATGATAACTATCATTTTAAGCCACAATAAAAAACCCGCTGAACGGGTTTTGGCAAGTAATATTATGATCTATTATAGCACGTATTGCTGATCATTATTCAACTATTAAACGAATTAATTGAGAAATTCCTGTGTCAAGGAGGGCAAAAAAGATAACAAAAAAGATAACTGTTGAAATTACCGTAATGGTATAACGCGTTAACTCTTTTCCTTTAGGCCAGCTTACCTTTTTCATTTCTTTCCCAACATCTTTAAAGAATTTCATAATACGCATGTAAAAGACCTCCACAATTTAAAAGCGCAAAAACTATTTTGTTTCAAGATGAGCTGTATGTGAATTGCAAGTACTGCAGTATTTCTTTACTTCTAATCGCTCAGCCGCTGATGCAGAGCTCTTCATTGTCGTATAATTACGGTTTCCGCATGTCTTGCATGCTAACGTAATCTTTTTTCTCATGTCATTACACCTTTTTCTAAATAGACATTAGTTCTTATCTTTAGTAACATATCATAGTCAGAAAAATACTGTCAATATAGCATAAATTCCTATTACAAACTGATTTCGCGAATTTCCAAGTACTTCTCCAGCTTGCGTTTCACACGCTGAAGGGCATTGTCGATCGATTTCACATGTCGGTTCAGTTCATCAGAAATCTCTTGGTAACTTCTCCCGTCGAGATATAAGACAAGTACTTTTCTCTCTAAATCACTTAATAGTTCACCCATTTTCATTTCAATATCATCAAATTCTTCCTGATTAATGATCATTTCCTCAGGATTTAAGGTTTTCGCTCCTGAAATGACATCCAGCAGCGTTCGGTCTGATTCTTCATCAAAAATCGGTTTATCTAATGAGACGTAGGAATTCAAAGGAATGTGTTTCTGGCGAGTAGCTGTCTTTATTGCGGTAATAATTTGGCGGGTAATACATAATTCTGCGAAAGCTTTGAATGAGGTAAGCTTGTCCTCTTTGAAGTCACGAATAGACTTATAGAGGCCTATCATGCCTTCCTGAACAATATCCTCTCTGTCCGCCCCTATTAAGAAATAGGATCTTGCTTTTGCCCGAACAAAGTTTCGGTACTTCGTAATCAAGTAATCTAACGCATCACTGTCCCCAACATGAACCTTTTCAATGACCTGCTCGTCCTCCAACTGGCAAAACTGCTCTTTGTTGAATTTTCCCTTGTTGTTCTGTAGATTCACTCCGATCCCCCCGGCGCACGTAGATAGAAATATTATACAGTATTGGGCAAAAAAGCGTCAACTTAATCTAAGTCTCCCCGCCTCCACTTTTCAAACGTTTTCAAAACCTCTTCCGATAAAGCAATTTTACCCGCCGGCTTTTCGGAAGTGATTTTTCTTACCCGTCTCTCTATTCGCCTTTCAATCGTTTCTACCTCTCTCAAAAGCTCCCGGGCCGATTTCCGCAATGCCCCCTGTCCGAAAATCGCCCACTGCTCAGTATAGTCAGAGGTCGCAACGTGAATTTGAGTCGCAACATTATTCAAAGCCTGAGCGAGCTTTTCTATCCGCTCATCAGCCGTCTCATTTTCTTTTGTAAAAATTACTTCAACTCGATGGTTGGTCTGTTTTTTCTCAAGCCCTTTTACGAGATGCGCGTCAAAAACAACAATAACCCTGTTTCCTGTATACGATTGATATTCCGCCATTTTCTGAATCAGTACGTCTCTCGCCTCTTCAAAACTGTTCGCTTTTAAATCCTTCAGCTGCGGCCAGGCTCCAATCATGTTGTACCCGTCTACTAACAGGATATCCATGGGTCTTTATTCTCCCAGAGGGTTTCGTTTCCGGTAGACTTCATACATCAAAAGACCAGCCGCGACAGATGCATTTAGTGAAGTTACCTTTCCGGCCATCGGGAGTTTAATGAGAAAATCGCACTTTTCCTTCACAAGGCGGCCCATCCCTTTTCCTTCACTTCCGATGACTAGAGCCAAAGGCATATTGCCGTCCATATTGCGGTAATCCTCACGCGCGGACGCATCCGTTCCGACAACCCAGATTCCCCGCTCTTTCATCTCTTCTAACGTCCGTGCCAAATTGGTGACTCTTGCTACAGGAATGTGCTCAATTGCTCCTGTTGAAGCTTTTGCCACTGTTGTTGTCAGCCCGACAGCTCTCCGTTTTGGAATAACGATGCCATGAGCGCCGACCGCATCTGCTGTCCTCATAATGGAACCCAGATTATGAGGGTCTTCAAGCTCGTCCAGAATGAGGAAGAAAGGCTGTTCATTTTTTTCTTCAGCTGCTTTATATAAATCGTCCAGTTCTGCATATTCATACGCTGCAACCTGTGCCACTACGCCCTGATGCTGTCCTGTCACCATTTGATCGAGTTTTTTTCTCGGGACGTATTGAATCGTGATTCCCTGCTTTTTGGCAAGCTCAATCACTTGCTGTGCTTGTCCCTTTACGGTGTTTTCCGCCATCCACAGCTTATACAGCTTCCGATCAGATTTTAACGTCTCGATCACTGCATTTTTCCCTATGACGTAATCATGTTGCTGACTCATTTGTTTTCCTCCCTGACGTCCCGAATTGTATAGCTTCGGCTACGAGCTGACTAAGTCGTTCCTCTTTTTTCTCTAGAAAAAGGTAGCCCAGAAGCGCTTCAAATGCTGTACTGTAGCGGTACGTCTGAACATCTGTATTTTTAGGTATTGTCCCTGATTTGGCATTTCTGCCTCTTTTCAGCACCGCTTCCTCTTCTTCTGTAAAAAATGATTGATTCTGCAGAAAAAATAGGATCTCAGCCTGTGACTTTGCTGAAACAATCCGGCTTGATTTCTTATGAAGATCATTTGGTTTGGTAAAGCCCTGCTTAAGCAGGTGATGCCTGACATACACTTCAAAAATGGCATCACCTATATAAGCAAGCGCAAGACCGTTAAGCTGCTTAGAATCTTTTATCGTATCAAATTCAAGCATCTGTTATTCTCCCCGTTTCCAGCGAGTGCCTTGAGCCGTATCTTCAAGAATGATATTCATGCTTTTCAGCTGGTCGCGGATCTGGTCTGACAATGCAAAATCGCGATTCCGGCGCGCTTCATTTCGCTTTTCGATTAAGTCTTCAATCTCTTGATCGAGAAGTTCCTGCTCTCCCAACGAAAAACCGAGGACAGAAACAATGCGGTCAAACATCTCAATAAACGCCGTAATCACATGATCAGCCGTATGATCTTTCTGAAGATAATAATTGGCGTGTTTCGCTAAGTCAAACAAGACTGAAATGGCATTCGCCGTATTAAAATCATCGTCCATCGCTTCTTCGAATGCTTTGCGGTGTTCTTCAACTTTTTCAATCCATTGATCGTCATCTTCGGTTAAATTCGTACTGCTGTTCAGACGGTGCTGAAGATTGCTGTACGCTGTTTTTAAACGGTTGAACGCGCTTTTCGTATTCTCCAGAAGCTCTTCTGAATAGTTAATCGGATGGCGATAATGAACAGATAGCATAAAGAATCTCAAAAGCTGCGGATCATGCTGTTTAATGATGTCATGGACAAGCACAAAGTTGCCTAGTGATTTTGACATTTTTTCATTATCAATATTGATATAACCATTATGAAGCCAGTACTTCGCAAACGTTTTGCCTGTCAGCGCCTCAGATTGCGCGATTTCGTTTTCATGGTGAGGGAATGTTAAATCCTGTCCGCCCGCATGAATATCAATCTGGTCACCGAGATACTTTTTCACCATTGCTGAGCATTCAATGTGCCAGCCCGGACGTCCTTTCCCCCAAGGGCTATCCCAAGAGATTTCTCCTTCTTTTGCCGCTTTCCACAATGCGAAATCAAGAGCATCTTCTTTTTTCTCGCCGACTCGGATGCGTGCACCTGATCTAAGTTCATCGATTGATTGCTGAGAAAGCTTTCCGTACCCTTCAAATGCTCTGGTTTTGAAATATACGTCACCTTCTGATTCATATGCGTAGCCCTTTTTCACGAGCTGATCTACGAATTCGATAATGGCGTCCATGTTCTCCATTACTCGCGGATGAAGGTCGGCTTTTCGGCAGCCTAGCGCACCTACGTCTTCAAAGTATGCTTTAATAAAACGCTCTGAAATGGTGGGTACATCCTCACCGAGTTCATTTGCCGCTTTAATTAATTTATCGTCTACGTCTGTGAAGTTAGAGACATACTGCACATCATAGCCTTTATACTCTAAATAGTTTCGAACCGTATCGTAAACGATTGCCGGACGCGCGTTCCCGATATGAATGTAATTGTAAACCGTGGGTCCGCATACATACATTTTCACTTTTCCCTCTTCAAGAGGAACGAATGTTTCCTTCTGTCTAGTCAATGTATTATAAAGTGTGATTGTCATTTTTGATTGATCCTTTCTTTTCTGTCTTCAAGTTCTGCCTTCAGCTCTAAAATCTGCTGTTCCAAAGACTTAAAGCGGTCAGCAACTGGATCGGGCAAATCCTGATGGTTTAAATCGCGTCTTACTTTCTTGCCATTTTGTACAACGACCCGCCCAGGGATACCGACAACTGTTGAAAAATCAGGAACATCATGCAGCACTACTGAACCAGCGCCAATCTTTGAGCCTTCACCGACCGTAATAGAACCGAGCACTTTAGCACCTGTGGCTATCAATGCGTCATCTTTAATCGTTGGGTGCCTTTTTCCCTTTTCTTTCCCCGTTCCCCCGAGGGTAACCCCCTGAAAAACGGTTACGTTATTGCCGATTTCACATGTCTCCCCAATGACAACCCCCATGCCGTGGTCTATGAAAAATCTTCTCCCGATTGTAGCGCCGGGGTGGATTTCTATCCCGGTAAAAAATCGGCTTACTTGAGATATAAGGCGTGCAAGGAAATAAAATTTTCGTTTATATAAAGCATGTGCAATCCGATGCGCCCATATAGCATGTAAACCGGAATAAGTTAAAATCACTTCAAAATAGCTTCTTGCTGCGGGATCTTGATCGAACACAGTATCAATGTCTTCTTTGAGCATTCTAAAAAACACATGCTTCCCCCCGTTTCTCTATCTAATTTCCTCTACCCAATAAAAAAAGCGTCTCTGCATGTAAACATGACAGAGACGCTTTAACCGCGCGGTTCCACTCTGTTTGAAAAGCAGACTTCTGCTCTCCCAACTTCAGCCTGTAACGGCGGCGGCCGCCTTTGAATACTGATTTCAAAAAACGTTCTTCAAAGGTCTTAAGGGCGCACTTCTAAAACCCGGCTCATGGATCTCTCTCAGCCAATGGAGATCCTTTCTGTAATGGCCTAAAGCTTTATACTCTTCCCTGTCAACAATCATTTATTTAGATATTTTTCAAACGCTGAATTGCAGTCTCTTTACCGATCAATTCAATTGATTGCGGCAGTTCCGGACCGTGAGTTTGCCCTGTTACAGCAACACGAATCGGCATAAACAGTTTTTTTCCTTTATGGCCAGTTTCTTTCTGCACTGCTTTGATCGATGCTTTGATGTTATCCGGAGTGAACTCCTCAAGCTCTTCAAGCTTCGCTGCGAATGTGCTGAGCACTTCAGGAACCTGTTCTTCTTCCAGAACAGCTTTCGCTTCTTGATTATACTCGATCTCATCCGTAAAGAACAAATCAGTCAGCTCAACAATTTCCGCACCGTAGCTTAATTGCTCATGATACAGGGAAATCAGTTTACGAACCCATTCTTGTTCTTCAGCAGAAAGCTCAGTGCCAACTTTGCCGGCTTTTTGCAAATGCGGAAGCGTCAATTCAACAACCTGATCAAGATCCAGCTTCTTCACATATTGGTTGTTAACCCATTTTAGCTTATGCATATCAAACAAAGCTGGTGATTTAGATAAACGATTTACATCAAAAATTTCAATAAACTGTTCTTTTGTGAAAAGCTCTTCTTCTCCAACAGGTGACCAGCCTAACAGGCCGATAAAGTTGAACAGTGCTTCTGGCAGGTAGCCAAGCTCTTTGTACTGCTCGATGAATTGAATAATGGATTCATCACGTTTGCTGAGCTTTTTACGGCTTTCGTTTACGATCAGCGTCATGTGTCCGAACTGAGGAATATCCCATCCGAATGCTTGATAAATCATAATCTGTTTCGGTGTGTTAGAAATATGATCCTCACCACGCAGCACGTGTGTCATTTTCATTAAGTAGTCATCAATCGCTACCGCGAAGTTGTAAGTCGGCGTTCCGTCCTTTTTCACAATAACAAAGTCGCCGATGCCATCTGATTCAAAAGAAATTTCACCTTTTACGATATCATTGAAGGCGATGATTTTCCCTTCCGGCACTCGGAAACGAATACTCGGTTTTCTGCCTTCAGCGATAAATTTCTCCTGTTCTTCCTGAGTCAGGTCTCTGTGTTTTCCGGAATAACGAGGCATTTCTCCGCGGGCAATCTGTTCTTCACGCTCTTTTTCAAGCTCTTCTTCCGTACAGTAACATTTATAAGCAAGCCCTTTTTCAAGAAGCTCTTCATAGTACACTTTATAGATATCGTTACGCTCTGACTGACGGTATGGGCCGTACTCTCCTCCGACATCCACACTCTCATCCCAGTCAATACCTAGCCACTTCAGATAATTCAGCTGGCTTTGTTCTCCGCCCTCAATATTGCGCTTTTTATCAGTATCCTCAACTCGAATGATAAACTTACCGCCTTGATTGCGGGCAAATAAATAATTAAAAAGCGCCGTTCTGGCATTTCCAATATGCAAATGTCCGGTTGGACTCGGTGCATAACGGACGCGTACTTCGTTTCCCATTTTCAAATACTTCCTTTCATGTCATGTATGGCCTCAGGCAAAAATGTATGAATCTATTCTACCACCAAATAGACCCGGCATCAAAACAAGTTAGCCTTTTTGTATCAGTACTGTCGCCTGAGCCGCTATTCCTTCCGCCCGGCCTGTAAATCCAAGCTTTTCTGTCGTTGTTGCTTTTACATTTACTTGAGAAACATCTGCCTCAAGGCCTTCAGCAATTCTTTTTCTCATATCTTCTATGTACGGCAGCATCTTCGGCTTTTGCGCTATGATGGTGCAATCAATGTTCCCAAGGACATACCCCTTCTGTTTCACGATTCCCCAGACATGCTGAAGTAATTTGAAAGAATCTGCGTCCTTGAACTCGGGATCTGTGTCAGGAAAATGCTTGCCGATGTCTCCTTCACCCACAGCTCCCAGGCAGGCGTCAGCGACGGTATGCAGCAATACGTCTGCATCAGAATGGCCAAGCAGCCCTTTTTCGTACGGGATTTCAATTCCGCCAATAATGAGAGGACGGCCCTCCACTAATTGATGCACATCAAATCCTTGTCCAATTCTAAACATGTTTATTCCCACTTTCTGATTCCATGATAGCTTCAGCTGACGTCAAATCGTCTGGCGTCGTCAGCTTAATATTTGTATAGCTGCCTTCTACAACACGGACCGAACCGCCCTCCATCTGTTCAACGAGGCTGGCGTCATCCGTCCCTAAAAATCCCTTGCGCTCGGCCTCAGCGTGAGCCTTCATCAATAAAGAAAGACGAAAAGCTTGTGGCGTTTGGACAGCCCACAAGCTTGAACGTTCAATCGTCTCACTGACTTGTAAATCTTGAACGCGTTTAATCGTATCTTTTACCGGAACAGCAAGGATGGCCGCTCCTGTCTGTTCCGCCTCTGCGATCAGTTCGTCAATTTGTTCATGTTTTATAAATGGGCGGGCACCGTCATGTACAAGGACAATCTTTTCCTGCTTTACGGCTTTCAGCCCCTTATACACACTGTGCTGACGCTCTTCTCCGCCTGCAACAAGCTCAATCGAAGTTTGAAACGGGTAATCGGACAGCAATTGCTGAAAGTGCTCCCGCTCCTGCTCGTTAATCACCAAAATGATTTTATCGCACTGCCGGTGGCTGTCAAACACTCTTAACGTGTGTATGATCACCGGGTCTCCTTTCAGCTCAATGAACAGTTTATTTCTCCCTGCCTTCATCCGCTTTCCCTGTCCGGCTGCAGGAATCACCACATCATAACTCATTGTTTCTTCTCCCTTTACAGCGCCTTCTCCAACAGCTTAGGCTTCGCAAAAATCATTCGTCCCGCTGCTGTCTGCAGCACACTTGTGACGAGTACATCAATATGCTTGCCGATATAATTCCGTCCTTCTTCAACGACAATCATCGTACCGTCATCCAAGTAGGCAACTCCCTGATTATGCTCTTTCCCGTCCTTAATGACCTGAACATTCATTTCCTCGCCAGGAAGCACAACAGGCTTGACCGCATTGGCAAGGTCATTAATGTTTAATACTGCTACCTTCTGAAGCTCGCACACTTTATTTAAATTAAAATCATTCGTCACGACGACCCCGGATGTCAGCTTAGCAAGTTTGACGAGCTTGCTGTCAACCTCCTGAATATCTTCAAAGTCGCCTTCGTAAATTTCAACTTCAATGTCTAATTCTTTCTGAATGCGGTTCAGGATATCAAGACCGCGGCGTCCTCTGTTTCGTTTTAAAACATCTGAAGAGTCTGCAATATGCTGCAATTCCTCAAGAACAAACTGCGGAATCACGATAACTCCCTCTAAAAAACCAGTCTGACAAATATCTGCTATTCTCCCATCAATAATAACACTAGTGTCCAAAATTTTCAGCTTCTTGTCTTGAACCTCATGTTCTTCATCAGCTGTTCCTTTTTTCTTTTGCATTCTGGCGGAAATGGAAAACAGGCTGATCAATTCATCCTTTTTCTTAAAGCCCACCTGGAAGCCGAGATAACCGAGGAAGAAAGCCAAAAATACAGGAATTATTGTGCTGAATATGCGGTAAGGTATATTGTCTAAAGGAATAACATTTACGATAAGATAAGCAATTATAAGTCCAAAAACTAAGCCAAGACTTCCAAATAACAAATCTGGAACCGGCGCTTTTAACAATGAATCCTCTATCCACTTCACCCAGTTCACAACGTATTCTGTACCCCATATACTGATGAGAAAAAAGATAATTGCTCCTATTGCCGCAGACGTATATGCGTTTGTTATTAAAGGTATGTCCTGTATATTTAACAGTACAAACAATTCAGGTATCAAAAATATACCAACAACGCCGCCAAAAATAATGAAGAACGCCTGAACTATTCGTTTTAACATACCCCCACCTCCTTTTTTAACATTTTAATTTCACAAAGTCTTATGCATCCTACGAATATCAGAATAAACAAAAACCAACATTAATATACCCGTATTCATAAGGTTTTAACCGAAATCACAGTTGTCTGTCTAAATAATGCTTCTCTTGCAGGCGTTTTAATCCTTTTTTGATTTTTTGGGCTCGTACTTCACCGATTCCCTCTACTTCATCTAATTCTTCTGCACTCGCCTCAATAATCCTTGGCAGGACTCCAAATGCTTCTACAACATTTTCAACAATCGGCATCGGAAGACGCGGTATCTTATTTAACAGCCTGTATCCTCTCGGCAATACATAATCATCAAGATTAGTAGAAGCAGGGTAACCGAGAAGCTTATACACAATGGAATCATCCAGCAGATCATAACTGGACATATCCTGCAGCTCCTTCAAGAGAACAAACGGATCTTTAATCTTTTCTTTTACATAGTCCTTAATAAATAAAGCGGCCTCTTCTTCCATATCCGTAATCAATTCAATGACTTGCAGTTTGATCAGATGTCCTTCTGTCCCCAGCTCTTTGATATACATATTAATTTCGTTTTTGATTCTCAGTACCATTTCATAACGATGCATGACAGACAAGACATCACTGAAGGTAACAAGTTCCTCAAACTCTAACGCGTTCAGTGCATTAATCGTTTTATCGAGGATTGTCTTATATTTTTCAAGTGTTTGAATGGCTTGGTTCGCCTTGGTTAAAATAAATCCTATGTCTTTTAGTGTATACTTCATGTTTTCCTGATATAACGTTATGACATTTCTTCTTTCAGAAATTGCGATCACAAGACAGCCAGTTTGCTTAGCTACTCTTTCGGCAGTTCTGTGCCGCATTCCTGTTTCTGATGAAGAAATTGTGGCATCCGGCATCAGCTGAGTATTCGCGTAGAGGATTTTTTGACCCGAATCACTTAAAATGATCGCTCCATCCATTTTAGCCAGCTCATATAAATGCGCCGGAGAAAAAGCCGTGTTTATGTGAAAGCCGCCGTCCACCACTTCTTTTACTTTATCATTATATCCAACAACAATCAGACCGCCTGTATTTGCTCTCAAGACGTTTTCCATCCCCGCTCTGAGCGGTGTACCTGGAGCAACAAACTGCAATATAGATGACAGGTCTAACTCGTGTTTCGCCCCTTTTTTCTCTTTTTCCATCTATTATCCTCCTAATGAAGTACGAAGCGCTTCTGCAACATTTGCTACTCCGATAACCTCAATCCCTTTTGGTTTTGTCCATCCATCCAGATTTGCCGCGGGTATGATCATGCGTTTAAAACCAAGCTTTGCCGCTTCTTTCACACGCTGTTCAATTCTTGAAACCCGCCGGACTTCTCCGGTTAATCCCACTTCTCCAATAAAACAATCTGCAGGATTTGGAGGTGTGTCTCTAAAGCTTGATGCGATACTAATCACAATGGCAAGATCAATTGCCGGTTCATCAAGCTTAACGCCGCCAGCCACTTTCAAATAAGCATCCTGATTTTGCAGCAGCAGCCCTACTCTTTTTTCTAACACAGCCATTAACAGAGAAACCCTGTTATGGTCTATTCCCGTTGCCATACGCCTTGGGTTGCCAAAGCTTGTTGGCGAGATAAGCGCCTGAATTTCAACAAGAATCGGTCTAGTGCCCTCCATAGAGGCAGTGATACTCGAGCCTGCGGAACCAGCAGAGCGTTCTTCTAAGAAAATTTCTGAAGGATTCAAAACCTCAGTGAGCCCCTCTTCCCGCATTTCAAAAATGCCCATTTCGTTTGTAGATCCGAAACGGTTTTTTACAGCCCGCAAAATACGGAAAGTATGGTGGCGTTCTCCCTCAAAATATAAAACAGTGTCAACCATATGCTCCAACAGTCTCGGACCTGCAATAGACCCTTCTTTCGTCACGTGCCCTACGATAAAAATCGGAATACCTTTTGTTTTTGCAATTTTCATCAGCTCAGCGGTACATTCTCTGACTTGTGACACACTGCCTGGAGCCGATGTAATATCGCTTTGGTAAACCGTCTGAATAGAGTCAACAACGACAAACGCTGGATTCATCTCTTGTATAGCAGACGAAATATACTCCATATCGGTTTCAGATAAAACATGCAGTGACGGATTATTAATGCCGAGCCGGTCTGCTCGCAGCTTCGTTTGCTTTACAGATTCTTCTCCCGAAATATACAGCACACTGTTTGATGAGCCTGATAATTGAGCGGAAACCTGCAGTAATAGCGTTGACTTTCCGATACCAGGATCACCGCCGATTAAAACGAGGGAGCCTTTAACGACACCTCCGCCGAGTACTCTGTTAAACTCGCCAAGCTGTGTTTTGACGCGGGGTTCTTCTGATGTTTCGATTGATGTAATAGGTGAAGGTTTCTGTACAGTTTGAACAGAATGAGAAAAAGCCGCTCTCCGATTGGCCGGTGCTTTTTTAATCATTTCTTCCACCATTGTATTCCAAGCACCGCAGCCCGGACATTTCCCCATCCATTTTGGAGACTCGTAGCCGCAGGATTGGCAGATGAATTTCGATTTTGTTTTAGCCATATATAGTGTAAGACCTCTCCCTTGTTCTATTTCTTGATATGAAAGTGAGGCATACACTTACATGCTGTATGCCTCATTTCCGTCTTCTATATTAATTCGTTTTAGCAGTCGTTTTTACGACAAATTCGCCATCTTCTACATCAAGAACAATATGCTGTCCTTTATGAATATTTCCTCTGAGGAGTTCTTCAGATAAACGATCCTCGACATGTTTTTGGATCGCTCTTCTTAACGGACGGGCACCGTATTCCAGGTCAACGCCCTCTTCCGCGACTTTCGCTTTTGCAGCATCTGTCAATTCGATAGAAAGATCTTGTTCTTTCAGGCGTTTCGTTAATTGATCAGACATTAATGACACAATTTCAGTAAGATGTTTTTTCTCAAGTGAATGGAAGACAATGATTTCATCAATACGGTTGATGAACTCAGGTCTGAACGCTCGTTTCAATTCACCCATCACTTTATCTTTCATGTCTTTATGATTTTGAGTTTCATCCTGAACGTTAAAGCCGACATATTTATTGCGTTTCAGCTCACTTGCTCCGACGTTTGATGTCATGATCAGAATGGTATTGCGGAAATCGACTGTGCGTCCTTTAGAATCAGTCAATCGTCCGTCTTCAAGAACTTGCAGAAGGATATTGAAGACATCAGGGTGCGCTTTCTCGATCTCATCAAGAAGCACGACAGAGTAAGGTTTTCTTCTGACTTTCTCTGTCAATTGACCGCCTTCATCATATCCCACATATCCCGGAGGTGAACCAACAAGTCTTGAAGTTGAGTGTTTTTCCATGTATTCAGACATATCAATTCTGATCATGGATTCTTCATCGCCAAAAATGGATTCAGCGAGTGCTCGTGCAAGCTCTGTTTTACCTACACCTGTAGGGCCTAAGAAAATGAATGAGCCGATTGGGCGTTTAGGATCTTTCAACCCTGCTCTCGCACGTCTGACGGCTTTTGCAACAGCTACAACTGCCTCATCCTGGCCGATGACGCGGGAATGAAGAATGTTTTCCATATTGAGAAGCTTATCAGTTTCAGTTTGGGCGATTTTAGATACAGGCACACCGGTCCAGCTGGATACAACCATCGCAATATCATCCACAGTAACCTCTGAGTTTTCCTGCCCTTGCTTCTCTTTCCATGATTTCTTCGTATCCTCTACTTGCTCGCGCAGGCGTTGTTCAGTATCACGCAAGGAAGCAGCTTTTTCAAACTCTTGGCTTTGCACTGCCGCATCCTTCTCTTTACGAACCTCATCAAGCTTCTGCTCAAGCTCTTTTAAGTTAGGAGGCGTTGTAAATGAGCGCAGTCTCACCTTTGAACCTGCTTCATCGATCAAGTCAATTGCTTTATCCGGAAGGAAGCGGTCAGAAATATATCTGTCAGAAAGCTTAACCGCAGCTTCAATGGCATCATCAGTGATAGAAACGCGGTGGTGGGCTTCGTATCTGTCACGCAGACCTTGTAAAATTTGAATACTTTCATCTACAGATGGCTGATCAACCTGAATCGGCTGAAAACGGCGTTCCAGTGCTGCATCTTTTTCAATATATTTACGGTACTCATCAAGAGTCGTTGCACCAATACATTGGAGTTCGCCGCGAGCAAGTGATGGTTTTAAAATATTAGATGCATCAATAGCACCTTCTGCTCCGCCTGCCCCGATTAGTGTATGGAGCTCATCGATGAATAGAATGATATTTCCTGCCTGGCGAATTTCATCCATGACCTTCTTCAGGCGATCCTCAAATTCTCCACGGTATTTTGTGCCGGCAACAACTGTTCCCATGTCTAATGTCATCACACGTTTATCACGCAAAATTTCGGGTACTTCATTATTGATAATTTGCTGTGCCAAACCTTCTGCGATAGCCGTTTTACCTACACCTGGTTCCCCTATGAGAACAGGGTTGTTTTTCGTTCTGCGGCTTAACACTTCAATGACACGCTGGATCTCCTTGCTTCTGCCGATTACAGGGTCAAGACTGTCTTCCTTCGCAATAGCAGTTAAGTCTCTTGCCAAGCTGTCAAGCGTAGGCGTATTCGCATTGCTGTTTGTTCCTGCCGCTGATGATCCTGTTTCATTACTTCCTAGAAGCTGGAGCACCTGCTGTCTTGCTTTATTTAAGCTGACACCGAGATTATTCAGAACTCTCGCAGCAACACCTTCTCCTTCACGAATCAGACCAAGAAGAATATGTTCTGTTCCAACATAAGAATGACCGAGTTTTCTTGCTTCATCCATTGAAAGCTCAATGACTTTTTTAGCTCTAGGAGTATAATGAATCGTTTGAGACATTTCCTGCCCGCGCCCGATCAAACTTTCTACTTCTTTCTGAATTTTATCTGAACCGAGTCCAAGCGCTTGAAGAGCTTTAGCAGCAATGCCCTCTCCTTCTCTTACCAGTCCTAATAAAATATGCTCAGTGCCAATGTTATTATGACCTAACCGAAGTGCTTCTTCCTGTGCTAGCGCCAGTACTTTTTGAGCTCGTTCTGTAAATCTTCCAAACATCATATCGATTCATCCTCCTGTCTTTTCCCATTCATTTCTAAGTGAAGCCGTTCTCTGATGAGAGCCGCTCTTCGAATGTCCCTTTCGTTCGGACGCAAAGCGCCTCCCGAGTATTGCTGTAAAAACCCTGGCTGCGTCAAAATCATAAGTTCGTTAAGTATGTTGCTTGAAAGTCCTTTTATAATGCCTAGGTCTATGCCTAACCGAACATCTGAAAGGCACTTTGCAGTTTCTTTCGATTCTATCATCCGGCAATTAGACAAGACCCCATAAGACCGATATACCCGATCCTCGAGTTCGATTTTAGAAGTTTGATAAATCGCTTCTCGGGCAGATCGTTCTTGTTCAATCAACTGAGCAGCAACACTGTTAAGATCCTCTACAATATCCTGCTCTGACTTACCAAGCGTGATCTGATTTGAAATTTGAAAGATATTCCCTACTGCTTCGCTGCCTTCCCCATAAATTCCTCTAACAACTAAGCCTAATTGATTAATTGCCGGTATAATTCGATTTATTTGCCTAGTTAAAACCAATGCCGGCAGATGCATCATGACCGAAGCCCTTAAACCTGTACCTACGTTTGTAGGACAGCTGGTTAAGTATCCTCTTTGCTCATTGAATGCATAATCAACTTTTTCTTCAATCCAGTCGTCGACCTGGTTTGCGGCTTTCATTGCTTCTAAAAGCTGAAATCCAGGGAAAAGACACTGAATTCTAATATGGTCCTCTTCATTTAGCATGACGCTTACTTCCTCATTTTCAGAAAGCAAACAGCCGCCAAAAGGAGACTCTGTCAGATTCGGGCTGATTAGATGTTTTTCAACAAGTACACGCTTCTCTAAAGGCTGCGCATCATTCATTCTAATCAAAACAAATTTGCCGATTCCGGGAATTTCTTGCTCTGAAAACTGATCTTCAAATTGCTGTATGATGGATGAGGCTTCTTCATTGGAATACCGCGTAGGGAACCGAATATGCTCAAAGTTCCTTGCTAAACGTATGCGGCTGCTGAGTACAATGTCACTTTCAGGTCCTTTCTGCTTCATCCAACTGCTTAGTGCGTCCTGAATAAAATGCTTTAGCGACATTACTCCTGTTCCTCCTCACTATCTGTACTTTTGAGTGATTGTTCTAATGAACGAATTTGATCTCTTACATGAGCTGCATTTTCAAATTCTTCTTGATGGATTAAGGATTCTAATTCCTTTTTTAGCATATCAATCTGCCGTCTGACATGAAGATTGCCGCCTATTCGTTTCGGTATCTTACCTGCATGCACAGTGTTTCCGCTGTGCACTTTACGTAGGATTGGTGTAATGTTGCTATGAAATGTTTTGTAACATTCAGAACATCCAAAACGGCCAATTTTTCTGAATTGCTGAAAAGTCATTCCGCATTTCGGACAAGCAGATATTTGCTCCGAGTGACTGAACATTTGAGTTCCTGCATTTTGAAATGAAGAATCCATGTTCAGTAAACCCGAAAGTAAATTATGAATAGAGAAACCCTGATTTGCACTTATACCATATGAATCACTATTTTCTTTGGCACATTGTTCACAAATATGAACTTCTATTTTTTCTCCGTTAACAACCTTTGTAAAGTGAAAAGTGGCTGGTCTCTCGTGGCACTCTTGACAAATCAATCTTTTCACCCGCTTATTTTAATTTTAAAGAAGTCAGCATTGCCTTCATCATTCTTGCTCTTAATTCATCACGTTCAGGTAAGTCAATGTGTAAAACTGAGCGGTCCATTACGCTGACCATCATTTTTGCTTCTCTTTCTGAAATTACCTTGTCTTCTAATAGCCTTAAAATAATGTCATCAGAGGCTGCTTGAGACAAATGGGTATTAATTTGAGAAATAATATTATTGATCAGGACAACTTCATTGTTCATTTTAATTTTAATGATTCTGATGTAACCGCCGCCCCCGCGTTTGCTCTCAACAATATATCCTCTTTCGCTTGTAAATCTGGTGTTGATGACATAATTTATTTGGGAAGGAACGCATTGAAATTTATCTGCAATTTCACTTCGTTTAATCTCTAAAATTTCCTTGCCATTTTGATCTAACACTCGTTTTAAATATTGTTCAATGATGTCAGAAATATTATGTCCCACTCAACCCCCTCCTTTACTGACTTTGACTATATTTGACTATAATCTTACTATAAGCCGTTTCTCGAGAATTTTCAACTTTCTCGCTCTATCCTTTATTATTTCCATTTTCGCGGTCCACAAAACCTGATTGCTGATTTAAAATTCGGTATAAAGTTATTATATTATACAGTTAAGTGGAATTTTATGATACCAATAAACCAAAATACAAAAAACCCAGCTCAATGAGCTGGGTTTAAGCTTGCTTGGCGGCGTCCTACTCTCACAGGGGGAAACCCCCCGACTACCATCGGCGCTGAAGAGCTTAACTTCCGTGTTCGGTATGGGAACGGGTGTGACCTCTTCGCTATCGCCACCAAACAAATTGAGAGTGTTCTCTCAAAACTAGATAACAGGTGTGACATCATTCAAAAATATGGTTAAGTCCTCGATCGATTAGTATCTGTCAGCTCCATGTGTCGCCACACTTCCACCTCAGACCTATCAACCTGATCATCTTTCAGGGATCTTACTTCCTTGCGGAATGGGAAATCTCATCTTGAGGGGGGCTTCATGCTTAGATGCTTTCAGCACTTATCCCGTCCGCACATAGCTACCCAGCGATGCCCTTGGCAGAACAACTGGTACACCAGCGGTGCGTCCATCCCGGTCCTCTCGTACTAAGGACAGCTCCTCTCAAATTTCCTGCGCCCGCGACGGATAGGGACCGAACTGTCTCACGACGTTCTGAACCCAGCTCGCGTACCGCTTTAATGGGCGAACAGCCCAACCCTTGGGACCGACTACAGCCCCAGGATGCGATGAGCCGACATCGAGGTGCCAAACCTCCCCGTCGATGTGGACTCTTGGGGGAGATAAGCCTGTTATCCCCGGGGTAGCTTTTATCCGTTGAGCGATGGCCCTTCCATGCGGAACCACCGGATCACTAAGCCCGACTTTCGTCCCTGCTCGACTTGTAGGTCTCGCAGTCAAGCTCCCTTGTGCCTTTACACTCTGCGAATGATTTCCAACCATTCTGAGGGAACCTTTGGGCGCCTCCGTTACCTTTTAGGAGGCGACCGCCCCAGTCAAACTGCCCACCTGACACTGTCTCCCCGCCCGATAAGGGCGGCGGGTTAGAAGGTCAATACAGCCAGGGTAGTATCCCACCGATGCCTCCACCGAAGCTGGCGCTCCGGTTTCCAAGGCTCCTACCTATCCTGTACAAGCTGTACCAACATTCAATATCAGGCTGCAGTAAAGCTCCACGGGGTCTTTCCGTCCTGTCGCGGGTAACCTGCATCTTCACAGGTACTATAATTTCACCGAGTCTCTCGTTGAGACAGTGCCCAGATCGTTGCGCCTTTCGTGCGGGTCGGAACTTACCCGACAAGGAATTTCGCTACCTTAGGACCGTTATAGTTACGGCCGCCGTTTACTGGGGCTTCAATTCGCACCTTCGCTTACGCTAAGCGCTCCTCTTAACCTTCCAGCACCGGGCAGGCGTCAGCCCCTATACTTCGCCTTACGGCTTCGCAGAGACCTGTGTTTTTGCTAAACAGTCGCCTGGGCCTATTCACTGCGGCTCTCTCGGGCTTGCACCCTAACAGAGCACCCCTTCTCCCGAAGTTACGGGGTCATTTTGCCGAGTTCCTTAACGAGAGTTCTCTCGATCACCTTAGGATTCTCTCCTCGCCTACCTGTGTCGGTTTGCGGTACGGGCACCTCTCACCTCGCTAGAGGCTTTTCTTGGCAGTGTGGAATCAGGAACTTCGCTACTATATTTCGCTCGCCATCACAGCTCAGCCTTATGGGAAACGGATTTGCCTATTTCCCAGCCTAACTGCTTGGACGCGGATATCCAATACCGCGCTTACCCTATCCTCCTGCGTCCCCCCATTGCTCAAATGGTGAGGAGGTGGTACAGGAATATCAACCTGTTGTCCATCGCCTACGCCTTTCGGCCTCGGCTTAGGTCCCGACTAACCCTGAGCGGACGAGCCTTCCTCAGGAAACCTTAGGCATTCGGTGGAGGGGATTCTCACCCCTCTTTCGCTACTCATACCGGCATTCTCACTTCTAAGCGCTCCACCAGTCCTTCCGGTCTGGCTTCACAGCCCTTAGAACGCTCTCCTACCACTGTTCGAAGAACAGTCCGCAGCTTCGGTGATACGTTTAGCCCCGGTACATTTTCGGCGCAGAGTCACTCGACCAGTGAGCTATTACGCACTCTTTAAATGGTGGCTGCTTCTAAGCCAACATCCTGGTTGTCTAAGCAACTCCACATCCTTTTCCACTTAACGTATACTTTGGGACCTTAGCTGGCGGTCTGGGCTGTTTCCCTTTCGACTACGGATCTTATCACTCGCAGTCTGACTCCCAAGGATAAGTCATTGGCATTCGGAGTTTGACTGAATTCGGTAACCCGGTAGGGGCCCCTAGTCCAATCAGTGCTCTACCTCCAAGACTCTTACCTTGAGGCTAGCCCTAAAGCTATTTCGGAGAGAACCAGCTATCTCCAGGTTCGATTGGCATTTCACCCCTACCCACACCTCATCCCCGCACTTTTCAACGTGCGTGGGTTCGGGCCTCCATTCAGTGTTACCTGAACTTCACCCTGGACATGGGTAGATCACCTGGTTTCGGGTCTACGACCACGTACTCATGCGCCCTATTCAGACTCGCTTTCGCTGCGGCTCCGCATCTTCTGCTTAACCTTGCACGGGATCGTAACTCGCCGGTTCATTCTACAAAAGGCACGCCATCACCCGTTAACGGGCTCTGACTACTTGTAGGCACACGGTTTCAGGATCTCTTTCACTCCCCTTCCGGGGTGCTTTTCACCTTTCCCTCACGGTACTGGTTCACTATCGGTCACTAGGGAGTATTTAGCCTTGGGAGATGGTCCTCCCGGATTCCGACGGAATTTCACGTGTTCCGCCGTACTCAGGATCCACTCAGGAGAGAACGAAGTTTTGACTACAGGGCTGTTACCTCCTATGGCGGGCCTTTCCAGACCTCTTCATCTACCTCGTTCTTTTGTAACTCCGTACAGAGTGTCCTACAACCCCAAGAGGCAAGCCTCTTGGTTTGGGCTAATCCCGTTTCGCTCGCCGCTACTCAGGGAATCGCATTTGCTTTCTCTTCCTCCGGGTACTTAGATGTTTCAGTTCCCCGGGTCTGCCTTCTCATATCCTATGAATTCAGATATGGATACCACTCCATTACGAGTGGTGGGTTTCCCCATTCGGAAATCTCCGGATCAAAGCTTGCTTACAGCTCCCCGAAGCATATCGGTGTTCGTCCCGTCCTTCATCGGCTCCTAGTGCCAAGGCATCCACCGTGCGCCCTTTCTAACTTAACCGTTAAAAAGAATCACTATGTGATATCTTGTATTACTAATTGAATGTGATGTCTACTGTTATCTAGTTTTCAAAGAACACGTTTCGAAGGAATGATCCTTCAAAACTAAACAAGACAGGGAACGTTCTGTTTATAAGACCCAAGGTCTTATATTCCGTATAATATCCTTAGAAAGGAGGTGATCCAGCCGCACCTTCCGATACGGCTACCTTGTTACGACTTCACCCCAATCATCTGTCCCACCTTCGGCGGCTGGCTCCTAAAAGGTTACCTCACCGACTTCGGGTGTTACAAACTCTCGTGGTGTGACGGGCGGTGTGTACAAGGCCCGGGAACGTATTCACCGCGGCATGCTGATCCGCGATTACTAGCGATTCCAGCTTCACGCAGTCGAGTTGCAGACTGCGATCCGAACTGAGAACAGATTTGTGGGATTGGCTTAACCTCGCGGTTTCGCTGCCCTTTGTTCTGTCCATTGTAGCACGTGTGTAGCCCAGGTCATAAGGGGCATGATGATTTGACGTCATCCCCACCTTCCTCCGGTTTGTCACCGGCAGTCACCTTAGAGTGCCCAACTGAATGCTGGCAACTAAGATCAAGGGTTGCGCTCGTTGCGGGACTTAACCCAACATCTCACGACACGAGCTGACGACAACCATGCACCACCTGTCACTCTGCCCCCGAAGGGGACGTCCTATCTCTAGGATTGTCAGAGGATGTCAAGACCTGGTAAGGTTCTTCGCGTTGCTTCGAATTAAACCACATGCTCCACCGCTTGTGCGGGCCCCCGTCAATTCCTTTGAGTTTCAGTCTTGCGACCGTACTCCCCAGGCGGAGTGCTTAATGCGTTAGCTGCAGCACTAAGGGGCGGAAACCCCCTAACACTTAGCACTCATCGTTTACGGCGTGGACTACCAGGGTATCTAATCCTGTTCGCTCCCCACGCTTTCGCTCCTCAGCGTCAGTTACAGACCAGAGAGTCGCCTTCGCCACTGGTGTTCCTCCACATCTCTACGCATTTCACCGCTACACGTGGAATTCCACTCTCCTCTTCTGCACTCAAGTTCCCCAGTTTCCAATGACCCTCCCCGGTTGAGCCGGGGGCTTTCACATCAGACTTAAGAAACCGCCTGCGAGCCCTTTACGCCCAATAATTCCGGACAACGCTTGCCACCTACGTATTACCGCGGCTGCTGGCACGTAGTTAGCCGTGGCTTTCTGGTTAGGTACCGTCAAGGTGCCGCCCTATTCGAACGGTACTTGTTCTTCCCTAACAACAGAGCTTTACGATCCGAAAACCTTCATCACTCACGCGGCGTTGCTCCGTCAGACTTTCGTCCATTGCGGAAGATTCCCTACTGCTGCCTCCCGTAGGAGTCTGGGCCGTGTCTCAGTCCCAGTGTGGCCGATCACCCTCTCAGGTCGGCTACGCATCGTTGCCTTGGTGAGCCGTTACCTCACCAACTAGCTAATGCGCCGCGGGTCCATCTGTAAGTGGTAGCCGAAGCCACCTTTTATGTTTGAACCATGCGGTTCAAACAACCATCCGGTATTAGCCCCGGTTTCCCGGAGTTATCCCAGTCTTACAGGCAGGTTACCCACGTGTTACTCACCCGTCCGCCGCTAACATCAGGGAGCAAGCTCCCATCTGTCCGCTCGACTTGCATGTATTAGGCACGCCGCCAGCGTTCGTCCTGAGCCAGGATCAAACTCTCCGATAAAGTAGTTTGACTGACTACGCACATCGCTGTGCGATTTTTAAAAACTGAATTAACAGGTACGTTTTGTCTTGTTTAGTTTTCAAAGATCATTTTTTGTCCGCTTTGTTAAAGCAACTTTGTTAGTATACAATATCACTTCTTCAAAGTCAATAACTTTTTTAAAAAACTTTTGGTGGAGCCTAGCGGGATCGAACCGCTGACCTCCTGCGTGCAAAGCAGGCGCTCTCCCAGCTGAGCTAAGGCCCCATAAAAATGGTCGGGAAGACAGGATTCGAACCTGCGACCCCATGGTCCCAAACCATGTGCTCTACCAAGCTGAGCTACTTCCCGATTTCCCATCTATTCTATTAAAAGATATGGCGCGCCCGAGAGGAGTCGAACCCCTAACCTTTTGATCCGTAGTCAAACGCTCTATCCAATTGAGCTACGGGCGCAAAACATAATGCCGAGGGCCGGACTTGAACCGGCACGGTAGTCACCTACCGCAGGATTTTAAGTCCTGTGTGTCTGCCAATTCCACCACCCCGGCGTGGATGGTATAGTTGGAGCGGAAGACGGGATTCGAACCCGCGACCCCCACCTTGGCAAGGTGGTGTTCTACCACTGAACTACTTCCGCAGACAGGATGTCCAGTTTTTCTAACTGTTATCCTATATAATGCGGGTGAAGGGACTTGAACCCCCACGTCATAAAGACACTAGATCCTAAGTCTAGCGCGTCTGCCAATTCCGCCACACCCGCGTAAAATGGTGAGCCATGAAGGACTCGAACCTTCGACCCTCTGATTAAAAGTCAGATGCTCTACCAACTGAGCTAATGGCTCTTCTACAAGAGACTTGAGTATTATATCATATAAAAGTGGTGCCGGCAAGAGGACTTGAACCCCCAACCTACTGATTACAAGTCAGTTGCTCTACCAATTGAGCTACACCGGCATAATGGTGGAGGATGACGGGCTCGAACCGCCGACCCTCTGCTTGTAAGGCAGATGCTCTCCCAGCTGAGCTAATCCTCCATAATTGCACTAACGTGCAATTGCTTGGCGGCGTCCTACTCTCACAGGGGGAAACCCCCGACTACCATCGGCGCTGAAGAGCTTAACTTCCGTGTTCGGTATGGGAACGGGTGTGACCTCTTCGCTATCGCCACCAAACAAATTGAGAGTGTTCTCTCAAAACTAGATAACAGGTGTGACATCATTCAAAAATATGGTTAAGTCCTCGATCGATTAGTATCTGTCAGCTCCATGTGTCGCCACACTTCCACCTCAGACCTATCAACCTGATCATCTTTCAGGGATCTTACTTCCTTGCGGAATGGGAAATCTCATCTTGAGGGGGGCTTCATGCTTAGATGCTTTCAGCACTTATCCCGTCCGCACATAGCTACCCAGCGATGCCCTTGGCAGAACAACTGGTACACCAGCGGTGCGTCCATCCCGGTCCTCTCGTACTAAGGACAGCTCCTCTCAAATTTCCTGCGCCCGCGACGGATAGGGACCGAACTGTCTCACGACGTTCTGAACCCAGCTCGCGTACCGCTTTAATGGGCGAACAGCCCAACCCTTGGGACCGACTACAGCCCCAGGATGCGATGAGCCGACATCGAGGTGCCAAACCTCCCCGTCGATGTGGACTCTTGGGGGAGATAAGCCTGTTATCCCCGGGGTAGCTTTTATCCGTTGAGCGATGGCCCTTCCATGCGGAACCACCGGATCACTAAGCCCGACTTTCGTCCCTGCTCGACTTGTAGGTCTCGCAGTCAAGCTCCCTTGTGCCTTTACACTCTGCGAATGATTTCCAACCATTCTGAGGGAACCTTTGGGCGCCTCCGTTACCTTTTAGGAGGCGACCGCCCCAGTCAAACTGCCCACCTGACACTGTCTCCCCGCCCGATAAGGGCGGCGGGTTAGAAGGTCAATACAGCCAGGGTAGTATCCCACCGATGCCTCCACCGAAGCTGGCGCTCCGGTTTCCAAGGCTCCTACCTATCCTGTACAAGCTGTACCAACATTCAATATCAGGCTGCAGTAAAGCTCCACGGGGTCTTTCCGTCCTGTCGCGGGTAACCTGCATCTTCACAGGTACTATAATTTCACCGAGTCTCTCGTTGAGACAGTGCCCAGATCGTTGCGCCTTTCGTGCGGGTCGGAACTTACCCGACAAGGAATTTCGCTACCTTAGGACCGTTATAGTTACGGCCGCCGTTTACTGGGGCTTCAATTCGCACCTTCGCTTACGCTAAGCGCTCCTCTTAACCTTCCAGCACCGGGCAGGCGTCAGCCCCTATACTTCGCCTTACGGCTTCGCAGAGACCTGTGTTTTTGCTAAACAGTCGCCTGGGCCTATTCACTGCGGCTCTCTCGGGCTTGCACCCTAACAGAGCACCCCTTCTCCCGAAGTTACGGGGTCATTTTGCCGAGTTCCTTAACGAGAGTTCTCTCGATCACCTTAGGATTCTCTCCTCGCCTACCTGTGTCGGTTTGCGGTACGGGCACCTCTCACCTCGCTAGAGGCTTTTCTTGGCAGTGTGGAATCAGGAACTTCGCTACTATATTTCGCTCGCCATCACAGCTCAGCCTTATGGGAAACGGATTTGCCTATTTCCCAGCCTAACTGCTTGGACGCGGATATCCAATACCGCGCTTACCCTATCCTCCTGCGTCCCCCCATTGCTCAAATGGTGAGGAGGTGGTACAGGAATATCAACCTGTTGTCCATCGCCTACGCCTTTCGGCCTCGGCTTAGGTCCCGACTAACCCTGAGCGGACGAGCCTTCCTCAGGAAACCTTAGGCATTCGGTGGAGGGGATTCTCACCCCTCTTTCGCTACTCATACCGGCATTCTCACTTCTAAGCGCTCCACCAGTCCTTCCGGTCTGGCTTCACAGCCCTTAGAACGCTCTCCTACCACTGTTCGAAGAACAGTCCGCAGCTTCGGTGATACGTTTAGCCCCGGTACATTTTCGGCGCAGAGTCACTCGACCAGTGAGCTATTACGCACTCTTTAAATGGTGGCTGCTTCTAAGCCAACATCCTGGTTGTCTAAGCAACTCCACATCCTTTTCCACTTAACGTATACTTTGGGACCTTAGCTGGCGGTCTGGGCTGTTTCCCTTTCGACTACGGATCTTATCACTCGCAGTCTGACTCCCAAGGATAAGTCATTGGCATTCGGAGTTTGACTGAATTCGGTAACCCGGTAGGGGCCCCTAGTCCAATCAGTGCTCTACCTCCAAGACTCTTACCTTGAGGCTAGCCCTAAAGCTATTTCGGAGAGAACCAGCTATCTCCAGGTTCGATTGGCATTTCACCCCTACCCACACCTCATCCCCGCACTTTTCAACGTGCGTGGGTTCGGGCCTCCATTCAGTGTTACCTGAACTTCACCCTGGACATGGGTAGATCACCTGGTTTCGGGTCTACGACCACGTACTCATGCGCCCTATTCAGACTCGCTTTCGCTGCGGCTCCGCATCTTCTGCTTAACCTTGCACGGGATCGTAACTCGCCGGTTCATTCTACAAAAGGCACGCCATCACCCGTTAACGGGCTCTGACTACTTGTAGGCACACGGTTTCAGGATCTCTTTCACTCCCCTTCCGGGGTGCTTTTCACCTTTCCCTCACGGTACTGGTTCACTATCGGTCACTAGGGAGTATTTAGCCTTGGGAGATGGTCCTCCCGGATTCCGACGGAATTTCACGTGTTCCGCCGTACTCAGGATCCACTCAGGAGAGAACGAAGTTTTGACTACAGGGCTGTTACCTCCTATGGCGGGCCTTTCCAGACCTCTTCATCTACCTCGTTCTTTTGTAACTCCGTACAGAGTGTCCTACAACCCCAAGAGGCAAGCCTCTTGGTTTGGGCTAATCCCGTTTCGCTCGCCGCTACTCAGGGAATCGCATTTGCTTTCTCTTCCTCCGGGTACTTAGATGTTTCAGTTCCCCGGGTCTGCCTTCTCATATCCTATGAATTCAGATATGGATACCACTCCATTACGAGTGGTGGGTTTCCCCATTCGGAAATCTCCGGATCAAAGCTTGCTTACAGCTCCCCGAAGCATATCGGTGTTCGTCCCGTCCTTCATCGGCTCCTAGTGCCAAGGCATCCACCGTGCGCCCTTTCTAACTTAACCGTTAAAAAGAATCACTATGTGATATCTTGTATTACTAATTGAATGTGATGTCTACTGTTATCTAGTTTTCAAAGAACACGTTTCGAAGGAATGATCCTTCAAAACTAAACAAGACAGGGAACGTTCTGTTTATAAGACCTAAGGTCTTATATTCCGTATAATATCCTTAGAAAGGAGGTGATCCAGCCGCACCTTCCGATACGGCTACCTTGTTACGACTTCACCCCAATCATCTGTCCCACCTTCGGCGGCTGGCTCCTAAAAGGTTACCTCACCGACTTCGGGTGTTACAAACTCTCGTGGTGTGACGGGCGGTGTGTACAAGGCCCGGGAACGTATTCACCGCGGCATGCTGATCCGCGATTACTAGCGATTCCAGCTTCACGCAGTCGAGTTGCAGACTGCGATCCGAACTGAGAACAGATTTGTGGGATTGGCTTAACCTCGCGGTTTCGCTGCCCTTTGTTCTGTCCATTGTAGCACGTGTGTAGCCCAGGTCATAAGGGGCATGATGATTTGACGTCATCCCCACCTTCCTCCGGTTTGTCACCGGCAGTCACCTTAGAGTGCCCAACTGAATGCTGGCAACTAAGATCAAGGGTTGCGCTCGTTGCGGGACTTAACCCAACATCTCACGACACGAGCTGACGACAACCATGCACCACCTGTCACTCTGCCCCCGAAGGGGACGTCCTATCTCTAGGATTGTCAGAGGATGTCAAGACCTGGTAAGGTTCTTCGCGTTGCTTCGAATTAAACCACATGCTCCACCGCTTGTGCGGGCCCCCGTCAATTCCTTTGAGTTTCAGTCTTGCGACCGTACTCCCCAGGCGGAGTGCTTAATGCGTTAGCTGCAGCACTAAGGGGCGGAAACCCCCTAACACTTAGCACTCATCGTTTACGGCGTGGACTACCAGGGTATCTAATCCTGTTCGCTCCCCACGCTTTCGCTCCTCAGCGTCAGTTACAGACCAGAGAGTCGCCTTCGCCACTGGTGTTCCTCCACATCTCTACGCATTTCACCGCTACACGTGGAATTCCACTCTCCTCTTCTGCACTCAAGTTCCCCAGTTTCCAATGACCCTCCCCGGTTGAGCCGGGGGCTTTCACATCAGACTTAAGAAACCGCCTGCGAGCCCTTTACGCCCAATAATTCCGGACAACGCTTGCCACCTACGTATTACCGCGGCTGCTGGCACGTAGTTAGCCGTGGCTTTCTGGTTAGGTACCGTCAAGGTGCCGCCCTATTCGAACGGTACTTGTTCTTCCCTAACAACAGAGCTTTACGATCCGAAAACCTTCATCACTCACGCGGCGTTGCTCCGTCAGACTTTCGTCCATTGCGGAAGATTCCCTACTGCTGCCTCCCGTAGGAGTCTGGGCCGTGTCTCAGTCCCAGTGTGGCCGATCACCCTCTCAGGTCGGCTACGCATCGTTGCCTTGGTGAGCCGTTACCTCACCAACTAGCTAATGCGCCGCGGGTCCATCTGTAAGTGGTAGCCGAAGCCACCTTTTATGTTTGAACCATGCGGTTCAAACAACCATCCGGTATTAGCCCCGGTTTCCCGGAGTTATCCCAGTCTTACAGGCAGGTTACCCACGTGTTACTCACCCGTCCGCCGCTAACATCAGGGAGCAAGCTCCCATCTGTCCGCTCGACTTGCATGTATTAGGCACGCCGCCAGCGTTCGTCCTGAGCCAGGATCAAACTCTCCGATAAAGTAGTTTGACTGACTACGCACATCGCTGTGCGATTTTTAAAAACTGAATTAACAGGTACGTTTTGTCTTGTTTAGTTTTCAAAGATCATTTTGTTCACTTCGTTCAAGCGACTTTATTATTATAACTCGTTGACTCAGTGAAGTCAATAACTTTTTTTAAGTTATTTTTTCGTTATCGCCTTGTTTAGCGGCAACGAATAATAATATACCACCTAGTAAATAATAGTGCAATAGTTTTTTTGAAGAAATACTAAGGAATTTAAAAAGAGCGGCATCCTTTCCCTATGGAGGATACCGCTCTTCTTTATTAGCGTTGTCTCATTTGCGGAAATAACAGCACATCGCGAATAGAAGGGGCATTCGTCAGCAGCATAACCAGACGGTCGATACCGATGCCTAAACCTCCTGTTGGCGGCATACCGTATTCCAGAGCTTCAACAAAGTCTTCATCCATTAGATGAGCTTCATCATTACCGGCTTCACGCTCTTTTAATTGCGCTTCAAAGCGTTCTCTTTGATCAATAGGATCATTCAGCTCTGTAAACGCGTTGGCATGTTCACGGCCAACGATAAACAGCTCAAAACGGTCTGTAAAACGCGGGTCCTCAGGGTTTTTCTTAGCAAGAGGAGAAATTTCTACAGGATGCCCGTAAATAAACGTTGGCTGAATAAGCGTTTCTTCAATTTTTTGTTCGAAGAATTCGTTGATGATATGCCCTACTGTCATAGAATCTTTAATTTCTACTCCATGTTCTTTTGCATATTCACGCGCCTGCTCAACAGTAACCTCTTCCCAGAAATCAACGCCGGTCGCTTCTTTGACTGCGTCAACCATATGGATTCTTTTCCACTCCGGTTTAAGGTCGATTTGCTCTTCCCCGTATTGAATCGTAGTTGTGCCAAGCACTTCTTGGGCGATATGAGCGACAAGGTTTTCAGTTAAGCTCATGATATCTTTATAGTCCGCATATGCTTCATATAACTCAATCATTGTAAATTCAGGATTATGGCGTGTAGAGACACCTTCGTTACGGAAAACACGGCCGATTTCATATACTTTTTCTAAACCGCCGACAATTAGGCGTTTTAGGTGCAGTTCGATAGCAATACGCATATAGAGTGGAATGTCTAACGCGTTGTGGTGAGTGATAAACGGACGTGCAGAAGCTCCCCCAGGAATGCTGTGCATTGTAGGTGTTTCTACTTCTAAGTATCCATGATCATCAAGGTATCTTCTCATAGCTTGAATGATCTTGCTTCGTGTAATGAATGTATGTTTGCTGTCTGGGTTTACGATAAGATCCAGGTAACGCTGACGGTAGCGCTGCTCAACGTCTTTTAAACCATGGTATTTGTCAGGAAGCGGACGAAGCGCTTTTGTCAGCAATTCAAAGGAAGTTGCTTTAACAGACAATTCGCCTACATTTGTTTTGAAGACTTTTCCGGTTACACCGATAAGATCACCGAGGTCAGAAGACTTGAAGATTTCATATTGGTCGTCACCGACACTGTCTTTTCTTACGTAGATTTGGATTTGGCCTTCTAAATCCTGAAGATGGGCAAAGCCGGCTTTTCCTTTGCCGCGTTTTGTCATCATGCGGCCTGCGATTGTAACTTCAATCGCTTTTTCTTCTAACTCTTCTTTGGTTAGATCTTGATATGCCGAAATAACTTCTTGAGACTGATGAGTTCTTTCAAAACGTGCGCCGAATGGATCGATGCCGTTATCTCTCAGCTGATTCATTTTATCGCGTCTGACTTGCAGCTGATCATTCAATTCTTCATGGTTATGCTCTTCTTGACTCATTGTTATCACTCCATTACAGATATTGTTTCATGAAAAAAGCAGAAAAACTGCCAGCGTAAAACTAGCAGTGAGCAGCAAATAGAGGTAAGTATTATCCTACTTTTGCATTTTGAAGCTCTTTTGCCTCAACTTCAACCGTAAATGCATCTAAAAGCTGTACAAACTCTTCTCTCGTCTCGCAATGATTGATTTCATTACGAACGTTCGCATTGCCTTTTACGCCTTTCAGATACCATGCAGCGTGCTTTCTCATTTCTCTTACCGCTACGTTTTCACCTTTTAAGTCAATCAGACGGTCAAGATGCAGTTTGCATACGGCCATTTTTTCGCGTACTTGCGGCTCTTCTTTTAATTCACCTGTTTCAAGATACTGAACCGTACGGTAAATCATCCACGGGTTGCCCAATGCAGCGCGTCCGATCATCACCCCGTCTACTCCTGTCTCATCGAGCATACGCTTAGCATCCTGCGGTGTCTTAACATCGCCGTTTCCGATAACCGGAATCGATACTGATTGTTTTACTTCTTTGATGATATCCCAGTTTGCCGTTCCTTCGTACATCTGCACTCTCGTACGGCCGTGAAGTGCCACTGCTTTACCGCCCGCACGTTCTACAGCCTGTGCATTTTTCACTGCGAAAATGTGGTCTTCATCCCAGCCCATTCTCATTTTCACTGTAACTGGTTTATTAACAGCATCCACTACTGCAGAAACCATTTCGTAAATCTTATCAGGGTCGAGAAGCCATTTGGCTCCCGCATCGCATTTTGTAATCTTCGGCACGGGACATCCCATGTTAATATCAATGATATCAGCAGTTGTGTTTTGGTCTACAAACTTCGCCGCTTCCACAAGGGTTTCCTTTTTTCCTCCGAAAATTTGAAGGCTGAGTGGTTTCTCACGTTCATCGATATAAAGCATACCCATTGTTCTTGCATTGTTGTAAAGGATCGCTTTGTCACTGACCATTTCAGCGCATACCAATCCGGCTCCGAATTCCTTTACAGTCAATCTGAACGCAGAGTTGCAGACACCAGCCATAGGTGCGAGCACAACCCGGTTTTTCAATTGAATATCTCCGATTTTGAACAATTTTTCTCCTCCTTTCATTTGTTCTATTTTTCTGGCGGCGCCAATTCGTCCGCACTTATATTTAAAACATCTGCTGCATCTTGAATGATGGCAGCTGACGGCAATCGGTTTCCGCGTTCAATTTCGCCGAGAATAGAAACTGATATACCTAATGCTTTTGCAAATCCTTCTTGAGTATAACCTTTCAGCTTTCTGAATGCACGAATTCGTCTACCCCAGATTTCTGCTTCCATACTCTTACACCTTCTTGGTCTGTTTCGGCGTTTGTAGCCTCTTTTTCAACCTGCTGGCAAATTTCCGCAAGAGGCGCAAGGACAAACAAACGCTCATACATTCTCGGATGCGGAACAATTAGTTGCTCTGTTTCAATATTTTCACGATTAAATAACAAAATGTCAAGGTCTGCCGTCCGCGGCCCCCATCTTACTTCCCTTGTTCTGCCTAATTCATTTTCTATCTGCTGCGTCAGTTCAAGGAGTTCAAAAGGGTTCAGTGATGTCTTGATTTCAACAGCCATATTCAAAAATTCAGCTTGGTCTTCGTATCCGACCGGGTCAGTTTCGTAAATAGACGACACTTTAGTGACTGTCACCGCAGCATGCTGATGCAGTAAAGCCACTGCTTGCCTTAAATACGTTTCTCTATCTCCAATATTAGATCCAAGTGCAATATAAGCTATGTTGTTCATGACTTTTTTCTCGTAATTTCAATTGCTACTGATTTATAGTGTCCGGGAATTGGCGGGTCTGGCTTAATCACTTTCACCGTACATTGCTGAACAGGCTGAAATTTTTCGAGAACAGTGCCAGCAATACGTTCCGCCAGCGTTTCTACCAATTTTACAGGCTCCCCTTCCACGATATCTTTACATACGTGATAGAGCTCAGCATAGTTGATCGTTTGCTCAAGGTCGTCTGTTTGTCCAGCTTTGCTCAAATCCAGCTCAGCAGTTAAATCGACTTTAAACCGCTGGCCAAGCTTGTTTTCTTCTTTGAACACACCGTGATATCCGTAAAACTCCATACCTTCTACATAAACTTTATCCATGGTGCACCCCTCCCTTATTCAGCATCGCGTCCATCATTTTCGCCATTCTGGCAATTTGCTTTACATCATGGACCCTGACAATGTCACAGCCTTTTTGAATGCCGAGACACACAGTCGCGCCTGTGCCCTCAGCCCGCTCCTCAGGCGGAAGATCCAGAACACGTCCGATGAATCTTTTTCGGGAGGTTGCCAGAAGAACCGGATATCCCAACCCGCTGAAAATCTCTAGTTTGTTCATCACTGCCAGGTTATCGTGATAGGTTTTCGCGAAACCGATACCGGGATCAAGAATAATGTTCTTCTCGTCTACTCCGGCCTCAACAGCAATTTTTACACTCTCCATTAAGTCCGACAGCATATCCGGCAATAAGTCATTGTAGTTTCTTTCAAGGCGGTTATGCATGAGAACAATTGGAACATTATGTTCAGCTGCAACGGAAGCCATCTTCGGATCATGTTTGGCACCCCAAATATCATTGATAATGGATGCGCCGGCTTTCACTGCTTCATCTGCGACAGAAGCCTTGTACGTGTCTACAGAAATAGGAACACCAAGCTCTTTCGCAATCCGCTCAATCACCGGAATGACTCTGGACATCTCCTCATCCTCAGATACGCACTCAGCGCCAGGCCTTGTCGATTCCCCTCCGATATCAATGATATGGGCACCATCATCGATCATCTCTTTCGCGTGCAGCAGCGCCTTGTCCAAGCTGTCATATTTTCCGCCGTCCGAGAAAGAGTCAGGCGTTACGTTTAAAATTCCCATCACCAGCGTCTTCTCTTTATATGATAAAGCACTGGGCTTAGTGTGGATTACTTGTGTTTGATCTATTGTGTGCTGCGCCATGCTCTTCCTCCCTTTTCATGAATCATGTTCTTTATTTCTTTTTTGTATAACAATTGAAGAGCGGAGGTTGCTTCTCCGCTTTTGCTTCCATAGTTTACTTCTTCTATTTTAGTAAACGGGATGATTTCAAGAACCGAGTTCGTCATCCACGCTTCGTCAGCTGTCAAGAGAGCTTCTAGCTCATATCGGCCCGTTTTGAGCTCCAGGCCGATATTCTTTGCATTTTCTATGATAAAACGTCTCGTGACGCCGTCCAGAATACCGGTATCAAGCGATGGCGTATAGATACAGCGACCTTTTCTCCAGAAGACATTAGATATGATACCCTCTGCAACAGCTCCATCCTCCGTTAGGAAAATTCCCTCGACACGCGGATCATTTCCAATTTCCCGTTTCGCATACATATTATTTAAATAATGATGAGATTTTAACCGGAACGACCCCTCAGGAGTGTTTCTCCGTATCGATAAAATCTTCCCTTCTTTTTGCAAAGGAAGACTTTCTGGTTTAAGCTGATTCACAAAGCATAAAACGGTCGGCTTATCGTACGTCTGGGCGACAAAGCCTTTATCGCTGATCCCCGCAGATATGTTCAGTCTGACGCGGACATTGCCATCCTTGATATCATTTAGCTTAAGCAGCTTGTCCAGCATCTCAAGGATCTCATGCTTTGAAACAGTATATTCGATTTGCAGATCCTTAAGTGCGCGTTCAAGCCTTTCTATATGCCAATCAAGCAAAAACGGGCAGCCTTCGTAGAGCCTGAAGGTTTCGAAAACACCGATCCCATATAAAAACCCATGGTCAAAAGGAGAAAGAACTGCATCTTTCTCCTCCATATACCGGCCGTTCACATATATCATCACGCAATAACTTCCTTGCGATATGTCTCAATAAAATTTCTGAGCATTTCTTTCCCAAAGGAGGTCATAATAGACTCTGGGTGAAATTGCACGCCCTCTATCGGGAGGTCATTGTGGCGAATAGCCATGATTTCTCCTTCTTTCGTTTGTGCTGTTACTGTAAAACAGTTTGGCAGCGTCTCAGGTTTTACGATCAGCGAGTGGTATCGCGTCGCAACAAGGGGATTTTTCAACCCTTCAAAAATGGTCTTGCCGTCATGCTCGATATCCGAGGTTTTCCCGTGCATAAGCCGTTCTGCCCTAACAACATCACCGCCGAACACTTGTGCGATGGACTGATGTCCGAGACATACACCGAAAATAGGAATTTTCCCTGCGAAATGTTTAATTGCTTCGAGGCTGATTCCCGCCTCATCAGGGCTGCAAGGTCCGGGAGATATCATCAGAAAGTCCGGAGACAGTTCTTCAATTTCTTCGATTGTGATGCTGTCATTGCGTCTCACAACCAGCTCTTCCCCAAGCTCGCCCAAATACTGTACCAAGTTGTACGTGAATGAATCGTAGTTATCAATCATTAAAATCATTTCTCCGCTCACCTCATCTAATTTTTGTCTCTTCTTTGCTCAGCTCTAATGCTCTTTGCATCGCAAAAGCTTTTTTGAATGATTCCTTGTATTCGTGCTTCGGAACAGAATCAATCACAACTCCTGCGCCGGACTGCATAAATGCCTGCCCTCCGGTTGCATAAATGGTTCGAATGACGATATTAAACTGCAGATCGTGATTATATCCAAACCATCCTATAGATCCAGTATAAAGCCCTCGGCGTGTCGGCTCAAGTTCTTCTATAATTTCCATCGTTCTTACTTTCGGTGCACCAGTAATGGTTCCTCCGGGAAACACAGCATGAATAATATCTACAGCATCATACCCATCCTGCAGTTCACCTTGGACATTAGACACAATGTGCATCACATGCGAGTATTTTTCAATTGCCATGAATTCATTTACGCGCACAGACCCGTAACGTGATACTCTTCCCAGGTCATTTCGCTCAAGATCAACCAGCATGACATGTTCCGCGCGTTCTTTTTCATTGTGTATCAATTCGTTTGCTAGCGCCTCGTCTTCTTCATTTGTTTTCCCTCTGGAACGGGTGCCCGCAATCGGTCTCGTCTCTAATAGCTTGCCCTTTTTGCTGACAAGCAGTTCAGGCGATCCGCAAATGATTTGGAAATCAGGTGTTTCTAAATACGCCATATAAGGAGAAGGATTTACTTCTCTCAAGGTTTTGTATATTTGATATGGGTGGGCAGACAGTGACTGTGACTGCCTTATTGATAGATTGACTTGAAACACATCTCCGCTGGCAATGTATTGTTTGATTTTCTCTACAGCTTGTGAGAACCCATCCTCGGTAAATGGCGCCGCGAAGGAACCATCTGTTTCAGGCTTCATCTCTCGCGAAGAGACAGCGGGAAGCTCAGTCAGCCACATCTGCTCTAACTCAGATAGTTTCACATCCGCTGTTTCCTGATCAGAACCATTAACATGAGTAATCAGCCATAGAGACTCTTCTTGATGGTCATAAACTGCTATATCATCAAAAACAAGAAAATAAATATCTGGTGTTTCTAGATCATCTAATGAGAGCATTTTAAAATTTTCAATGTACCGTGCGTAATCATAGCTGAGAAACCCGATTGCCCCGCCCTGAAAGTCAGGGAACTCATGATTCGCTTCTGTTTCCAGCGTTTTAAACCAGCTGTGGAAGGCCCGTAATGGATCACCTTCTTTAAACAGCATCTCATCACCATGCTTAATTGTAGTTATTCCGTCTTTTCCTTTCACAGTCGCAATTGGATCAAGACCGGCTATACTATATCTGCCGCCTCTTGCACTTTCGAGAAGTACATGATGTTTTCGGGATTGCGCAAGTTTCTCAAATTGTTGTAAGAATGAGTCTTTTTGAAAAGGTACTTTTTTGCCTGCCGGTCTGCGTTGTGCCATTTGTATCATTCCTCTATTTTCTTTTTTACTTGTTTTAATTGTAAAGCAATGTTGTTAGTGAAAAAAGTGAATTTCTCTTCCAAGAATAACATTCGTCGCAGACATGGCATATTTGATGCACGAAATATAAAAAAACTCCCGGCGGACCGGGAGTTTTGGCTTTTTTTAATCGAATTGATACAGCGGCGTGCTTAGATAACGTTCGCCATTACTTGGAATGATGGCCAATACTTTTTTGCCTTTTCCGAGTTTTTTTGCCACTTGAAGAGCAGCATAAATTGCCGCACCTGATGAGATGCCTCCGAGAATTCCTTCTTCACGTGCAGCTCTGCGGGCATATTCGAATGCTTCTTCATTCTTCACAGGGAAGATTTCATCATATACTTCAGTGTTTAAGATGTCCGGCACGAATCCAGCTCCGATTCCCTGAATTTTGTGGGGGCCTGGTTTTCCTCCTGAAAGCACTGGGGAATCTGACGGTTCAACAGCATAAATCTTGATGGAAGGGTACGCTTCCTTCAGCACTTCACCCGCTCCCGTAATCGTTCCGCCCGTTCCGATTCCGGCTACAAATGCGTCAAGCTGATCATCACCGAATTGCTCAACGATTTCTTTACCCGTTGTTTGGCGGTGAATTTCTGGGTTAGAAGGGTTGTTAAACTGCTGCGGCACAAAGTATCCGTGCTTTTCAGCAAGCTCTTCAGCTTTCTTAATGGCGCCTTTCATGCCTTCCGCACCAGGAGTCAGCACAAGCTCAGCACCGTATGCGCGCAGAAGGTTGCGGCGCTCCATGCTCATTGTATCAGGCATAACCAAAATGGCTTTTAATCCTTTAGCAGCAGCAACCATTGCAAGCCCGATTCCTGTATTTCCGCTTGTCGGTTCAATGATTGTATCACCGGCTTTTAATTTTCCTTCTTTTTCAGCCGCTTCAATCATGGCTAAACCGATACGGTCTTTTACACTGCTTCCAGGGTTCATGTATTCAAGTTTTAGATATACATCCGCACTGTTTTCATCTGCAAGGCGATTTAATTTAACGATTGGCGTATTCCCAATTAATTCAGTAATGGAGTTTGCTACACGTACCATTCTCGACACCTCAATTTCCGACTATTTGTATTGGTATTATGTATATAATCTATCAATTTCAAAATTTTTTGTCAATCACTTAGTACTTTTTTCCCCATAAAACCAAGATACATCGGCTTCTTTCCAAAGTGTCTTAACTGTCGCTTTATCACCTAGCTGATCCATTGCGATTTGCCGTCTGATCTGGCCCTTTACTTCATCAAATGAGAACGTTCTTGCCTTTAGTTTTTCTTTCAGCTGGATAATGGCATATCCGTTGCTGACCTTTATTGGTTCCTGAGACCATTCATCCTCTTTGAGTGTTTTCGCCTCTTCAATGTATGCTGATGGAATGTTGTCTGATGCCTCTGTGACAAAACCTAAATCTCCGCCGTATGGTGATGTATATCTGTCTGTAGATCTTTCGGCAGCGACAGCTTCAAAGCTTGATCCGCCTTTCAGTTCTTTCAGGACTTCTCTCGCTTCTTCTTCATCTTTTACAACAATGTGCCGAATTCGATACGAATCATCAAACTGATATAGTTCCTTATTTTTATTATAGAATGATTCCAATTCTTTGTTTGAGATATCGATATCCCTTGTTAACAAATCCTCAAGGAGGATATTATAACGAATTTGGTCTTTCCACTCTTTCTCCGTCGTATGTTCATCTTCGTAAAAGGAATTATTGACCGCTTTAATCAGCAAAAACTCACGATCAACTTCGCTTTTGGATATTTTAAGTTTGTTCTTTTTAGCCAGCTGCTCAACAACTCGGACATTGATCATATCTTCAAGCGTTGACTTACCATACTGATCTTCCATTTCTTTCAGCCATTCTTCTCTTGTCACACTCTTGCCTCCAATAGTCGCAATAGACTCACCGGATGACGATGCGCCGGCTTGGGATTTCGTCAGCGTATATGCAACAGCAATACAGCAAACCAACAGCGCCCCTAAAATAATGGTCCAGATTGTTCTTGATTTCAAACCTGCTTTCAGCCCCTTTTCTCAAATTAAAAACCCGCTAAAGAGCTTAGCGGGTAGTTTGGTCACGAAGCCCTTCCAGCTCTTCTTTTGTAAATAAGTACTTTTCATTACAAAAATGGCATACTGCTTCGGCTTGTCCATCTTCTTCTATCATATCTTGAATTTCTTTTTTGCCTAGTCCTAAAATGGCTGTTTCGAACCGTTCTTTTGAACAAGGGCAATGGAATCTGACAGGCATCGTTTCCAAAATCTCAGGTTTCTCGCCTAGGACTTCTTCTAAAATTTCTTCTGGTGTCAGCCCTTTTTGGATGAGCTTAGAAATCGGCTCTACTTGAGATAGACGCTGTTCAATTTTTGTGATTGTTTCATCATCTGTTCCCGGCATCAGCTGAATAATAAAGCCCCCTGCCGCAAGAATGGTATTGTCAGGATTTACGAGCACACCTACGCCCACTGATGAAGGAACCTGCTCAGATGATACAAGATAGTAAGTGAAATCATCTCCTAATTCTCCTGAAACGATTTCTACTTGTCCTGTGAAGAACTCGCGCAAACCTAAATCTTTTACGACACTTAACGTTCCGTTTGTTCCAACCGCACGTCTGACATCAAGCTTGCCTTGTTCATTTAAATCAAAATGAACTTGCGGGTTAGAGACATAGGCTCTGACTTCTCCTTTGGCATTGGCATCAGCTACAATAGCTCCGATCGGACCTCCGCCCTCGATTTTCACGGTCAGCTTATCATCGCCCTTCAGCATAGCGCCGAGCATAAGTGAAGCTGTCATTGTGCGGCCCAATGCAGCGGATGCTGTCGGCCACGTACCATGGCGTCTCTGCCCCTCATTTACCATATCAGTCGTTCTCGCTGCATAAGCCCGAACTTTTCCGTCATACGCAAGTGCTTTTACTAAATAATCCATTACTAAACCTCCTATACACTTCCTACGCGGTTTCTTTCATAAATCAATTCCAGCCCTTTTAGGGTTAAGAATGGATCAACGATGTCTATACAATCTGATTCGTTCGCAATGAGCGGCGCCAGGCCTCCTGTCGCAATGACCTTTGGTTCCTGTTTTGCCTGCCATTTCATTCGCTTAACGATTCCTTCCACTTGGCCGACATAGCCAAATAAAATCCCAGATTGCATCGCGCTAACAGTGTTTTTTCCGATAATATTGTCGGGCCGGGTGATTTCGATACGCGGAAGCTTTGCTGCACGCGAGTAAAGCGCCTCTGTCGAAATTGTAATCCCAGGGGCAATCGCCCCGCCCATGTATTGTTTGTTTTCATCAATATAGCAGTACGTTGTGGCGGTTCCGAAATCGACAACAATTAATGGATTGCCGTATAAGTGTATCGCAGCGACAGCATTTACGATTCTGTCTGCCCCCACTTCTTTCGGATTATCATATTTTATATTTAAACCGGTTTTCATACCAGGACCAACAATTTGCGGCTCGATATGAAAGTATTTTGTGCACATTCTTTCTAACGCAAACATGATTGGCGGCACTACTGACGAAATAATAATGCCATCTATCTGTTCAAACATAAGCCCGGAGTGATCAAATAAGGAGCGCAAAATCATCCCAAACTCATCTTCTGTTTTATGCCTGCTTGTTTCTATACGCCAGTGATATTCTAATTTTCCATCATGATATACACCAAGTACAGTATTGGTGTTCCCCACATCGATAACCAGTAACAACCTCTATCACCACTTTTGAATAGTTTCTCTACTTTACTTTTTACAAACATTCTACAATACCATACACGATCAGCGGCTCATTTGTAAACAAATCGATACCAGAATTGGATGATTGTAAAAGCCGCATCTGAGCCCATCATTTACATAAAAAAACTGCCAGCGTCAGCCGGCAGTTTTTTTAGAAAGAAAGCTAATTACTCTTTCGTATCGTCTTTCTTTTCTTCTGTTTTTGTCAGAATGTTTACTTTCACATCATCGTTCTTTTCATCATCTGAGAAATTACGCTCAGGTAATGTTCCATGATCGATAAGGTGTTTGATCTGTTCAGCGTCAAGCGTTTCAACTTTCAGAAGCGTTTGGGCAATCAATTCAAGCTTGTCACGATTTTCAGTCAGGATTTGTTTCGCACGCTCATAACATTCTTTGATGATACGCTGAATTTCCTGATCAATTTCGTAAGCGATTTGATCACTGTAATTCTGTTCGTTGTTGAAATCACGGCCTAAGAATACCTGGCCACCCTGAGACTGTCCAAATTGCAACGGTCCCAGTTTTTCTGACATACCGAATTCCGTAACCATTCGTCTTGCAATGTTCGTCGCACGCTGGAAGTCATTGTGCGCCCCTGTGCTGACTTCACCGAAGATAATCTCTTCAGCAACACGTCCGCCCAAGAGACCGACAATTTTATCAAGCAACTCCGGCTTTGTTTGGAAATAACGGTCTTCTCTTGGCAGCATAACAGCATAACCGCCAGCCTGGCCCCGAGGAACAATCGTTACTTTATGAACCATATCTGCCTCATCTAAAACGAGACCGATAACGGTGTGTCCGCCTTCGTGATAAGCCACGATATTGCGTTCTTTCTTGGAGATAACGCGGCTCTTCTTAGCAGGTCCGGCAATTACACGGTCCGTCGCTTCGTCAATATCACGCGCATCGATTTTTTTCTTGTTTTGACGAGCCGCTACAAGCGCAGCTTCATTCAAGAGGTTTTCTAAGTCAGCGCCCGAGAAGCCTGGTGTTCTCATGGCAATTGATTTTAGGTTAACCGTTTCATCCAGCGGTTTGTTTCTCGCATGGACTTTCAATACAGCTTCACGGCCAATGACATCTGGGCGGTCCACTGTGATTTGACGGTCAAAACGTCCCGGACGAAGTAAGGCTGGGTCCAAGATGTCCGCACGGTTCGTCGCAGCAATGATGATAATTCCTTCATTAGCGCTGAATCCGTCCATTTCAACAAGCAATTGGTTTAGCGTCTGTTCACGTTCATCGTGTCCACCGCCGAGACCAGCGCCACGCTGGCGTCCAACTGCGTCAATTTCATCAATGAAGATCAAACAAGGCGCATTCTTTTTCGCATTTTCAAACAAGTCACGCACACGGGAAGCACCGACCCCTACAAACATTTCAACGAAATCAGATCCGCTGATGCTGAAGAAAGGTACGCCGGCTTCTCCTGCACAAGCCTTGGCAAGCAATGTTTTACCGGTACCCGGAGGTCCGACTAAAAGCACGCCTTTCGGTATTCTGGCGCCGAGCTCGGCAAACTTGCGGGGATCTTTCAGAAACTCAACAACTTCAACAAGTTCTTGCTTTTCTTCGTCAGCCCCTGCAACGTCTTTAAATTTGACGCGTTTCTTTTCCTCTGTATACAGCTTCGCTTTACTCTTGCCAAAGTTCATGACACGGCTGCCGCCGCCTTGAGCCTGATTGAGCAGGAAGAAAAACAGAATAAAGATAATGACAAATGGGATGATGGTCGTCAGGAACGTCACCCATCCGCTTGTTTCTTGAGCGGGCTCAACCTTTACGTCTGTCTTTTTCAAAGCGTTAAATATCTGGTCTGCTCCCTTTCCTTCAGGAACATGAGTCAAAAAGTATTGATCTTTGTCGTAGTTTTTCAGCTGCCCTTTTACCTCATAAACACCTCTGACAGGCTGAACCGATACGCTATCAACTTTCCCGTCATCCAGGTTTTTGATGAACGTACTGTACGACATATTTTCTGTTTTCGGATTTGAGGTCTGGAAGTAGCTCACAACCCCGATTACTACTAATAAAATAAGTAAATAAAAAATGGTATTACGGAAGACCCGATTCATTCCTTACCTCCTCCCACAGTAAGCACAACTATGTTCAATAGTACCATAGAAAATCATTCCAATACAAACAATAACCATCTCGGAAGCAGGCTGCCGATCAGCTTTCATAAACTGCCGGTTTTAACACTCCGATATAAGGCAGATTGCGATAGCGCTCAGCATAATCAAGTCCGTAACCCACTACAAACGCGTCAGGAACTTCAAAACCGACAAAGTCTGCTTTGATGTCCGCTTTTCTTCCGCTCGGTTTATCCAAAAGGGTAACAATCTTAATTGATTTTGCTTTACGGTATCGGAAGAGCTCTACGAGATAACTTAAGGTTAACCCACTGTCGATGATATCTTCAATAATTAAGATGTCCCGGCCCTCTACAGATGTATCCAAATCTTTAATGATTTTTACTTCTCCAGAAGAAACCGTAGAATTTCCGTAGCTTGATACATCCATGAAATCCATTTCCAAATATGTATCAATATGCTTGATAAGATCCGCCATAAAAGGAAGTGCTCCTTTTAACACACCGATTGCCAACGGAAATGTATCTTGATACTCGCTCGTTAATTCTGCACCTAACTCTTTTACTTTCTTTTGTATCTCTTCCTCTGAGATCAGTACTTTCTCGATATCATGTTTCATCATGATTTTGCTTGCCCCCTACACTTTTCATGCTGTCTATATTGTAATACAATGCGGTCGCTGTTTGGAATCACAAGATCTTCAAAAATTGATTTTTTCAAGCCAGGTATCCAGATAATTTCACCGCTTGCGTCCGTCACAATCGGCCAGTTGTCTCTTTCTTGGAGAGGCAGTTTCTTATCAATAAATATATCCTTTACCTTTTTTGAGCCGTTCATCCCTTTTAGTTTGATCCGGTCTCCAGCTTTTCTCGTCCGGATTGTTAAGGGAAACCGCACCTTTTTTTCACTTGTGATAAAAACAGCATTCCCATGTTCTTCAGGCGAGTCCGCATAATGCTTTGCCTCTATCAGATATCCATTGGGGAGCACTGCCGTTTCATCAGCAGCTCCGCTAATTTGGTATTCAAAGGGAACATTTTTGCACTGCCATTGTTCAAATGTAAACAAACATGTCTGATATGATTTGACCACCTTCAGCCCTTTCGGAAAGTCCAGTACTCCTGAAGGACCGCCATTTTCCGCCCAATCGAGAAACTGCTGAATGTGATGGGCTGAAAAGGATGATGGAACGTTTTCATAAAGATAGTTTAATATTAGTTGAACTCCTCTTCTTTGTAAAGGCATCGGGAGGGCAAGCAATTGAGAGGAATTGATTTCAACTGATGTATTAGACTGGCTTGTGATTACTTTATTCATTTCATCTTTCGTTAATGACTGTAAGAATTGCTCATCTTCCGTCAGTGCTTCACTCACTTTCTGAAACCTTTTATGCACATCAGGAGATTCCTGCTTCAAAAACGGGAGCACTGTTTTTCTGAATCTGTTTCTTGTGTAGTCATCTTTGGCGTTGCTTTCATCCGTCCGGTAGCTCAAGCCATTTTCACGGCAATAGTGAAGGATCTCTTCCTTTGTAATGGTTAAGAACGGCCTGATGATCCGCCCCGTCCCAAAACGTCTAACCGGCTGCATTCCCGCAAGTCCCGTTCCAAGCGTACCCTTAGCCAGTTTCATAAGCATTGTTTCAACCTGGTCATCACCATGATGTGCAAGCGCCAGATAGTCCGCTTGGTGCTTCGACATGATTTCCTCAAAAAACCGGTAGCGGCAATCGCGTGCTGCAGCCTGCTTATTGAGTCCTTTTTCCTGTGCATATGCGGTTACATTGATTTGAGCCGTTTCGCACACGAGCTGTTCAGCTTTACAATAAGCTTGGACGAAACGCATGTCCTCCTCGGATTCCGCACCTCTGAACCGATGATCAACGTGAGCTGCAATAACATTCGCTGAACGGCCGCATAATGTATGCAACGCGTGAAGAAGAGCCATTGAGTCCGGACCGCCGGAAACGCCTACAATGATTGTCGCCCCTTTTAACGTAAGATTGTGTTTGTTTAAAAAATCTTTGACACTTTTCACAATGTCCTCCTCACAATGAGCAGGTATTTTAAAGATATTCATATCCTAACACTTTCAACCCCTCCAAGCAAAGAAGAAGCATAGGCTCTGCAGTTTGCACCATTCAGATTAAGAAAAAGACAATATAGGCGAAATAAAGCGCTAAAACACTGATCACGATAAGCGTTGTTTCAAATAACCCCCCCGACTTAGCCGGTTTCTGTTTTGGGGTATATCGCGTCTTCGTTATTTTTCCTTGGCGCGATTTTTGCTGTCTTTGTCGTGTGGCAGGTTGCGGTGATGCTTTTATAGGCTGTTTTCTTTGTGCTGCTTTTTGCCCCGCGTCTAGCATATCCTTCTTCATTTCATCTGCGGATTGATAATCTCCGTTCAAGGCTGAAAAAAGCACTTTTTTATACTTTTGAAGCAGCGGGTTTCCTTCGATGAGAGACCTAAGCTGTTCTTTGGGCTGGTTCGTTTTCTTAAATTCTTTTTTATGCACACTGTTGATCATAATCATGGCAACTGCGAACAGATCGTAGGATGGCTCTGCCTTTCTTGTTCCATACCCCCAATAGCCTCTGTCATAAAACTCCGTATACTCTTTTATCGCCCGGCCTTCCTTTGTCGTGCCGCCCACATCAATGCAGCGGATCCTTGCGGGCGGACCAGTTACGATCAGATTATCAGGTTTAAGATCGCCGAATATCCATCCTTGCTGGTGAAGCACCGATAAGCTGGATAACAGCTGAATCATTAATACCGGTATCCACTCTGCTCCTTTATCACTGACATACTTCAAAAGCAGCGGCCCTTTTATGTATTCCATTGCATAAAATGAAACTTTCGTATTGGCACTGGGAATATAGGCATCATCCGTATCAAAAAAAGAAGGCCCCATCGTAACGGACTGGGCCTTTGAGAAAGATTTCAAGACATTCACTTCAGAAGTAATAGACAGGCTGTCATCACTCACCTTTAAGGCAACATGTCCATCTGATGCTTCTGCCAAATACACAATTCCATTGGCCCCTTTACCAAGCTGTTTACGCAATGTATAAGTGTTTCCATTCCACTTGCCTTTGATTGTCGTACCCGGCTTGAGGCTACATGCCAAACTCGTCAAAGCGTCGTTCATCATCTGCAAGCATGCCCCTTCTTGAGCGTATTTTTTCAAACTGCAGTGTCGCTTCACGAATTGCCGGACCTGTCGGCGTGATGCCGCCTGTCGAAAGCTTTGCAAAGAGTGTGGAAAGAGATTGCAGCTTCGGTGTCCAGTTCAGCACAAGTTCGACCTCTTGTTTTTTCCCGGGAAATATACACATCGCAAATTCGTTATTCCCGATTCGGGAATTGAGGCTTACAGACAAATCAATCAGCGCCTCTTTTACTGTTGGAAGCTTTGGCGCCATACTTGCACTTGTATCAACAAGAACCAAAACCTGAAGATGCACCGTTTCTCCAAGCTCGTCGACCACTTCCATGACTTCGCCGCGTTTTTCCGGAGAAAGCTCTTCCATTTCCACATTCTTTCCGAGAATCTGTTTCAGTTCTTGATTGACTACACCTTGTAAGGTTTGCGTCATCGCTTTTTTTGTTACCATTTGAACAGTTTGTGAAAGCTGAGATGCATAAACGACTTGGTGCACGCCTCCTCCGGCAAGCGCAATCCCTTCGACTTCCTTCATTGCCTCAGGGTCAATTTGATTTTCTTCCATTATACCAATGACATTTACCGTAATCCCCTGCTCTTTAGCAAAAGCAGCCATCGCAAGCGGGTCTTCCCCATGGTTTGAGCAGCCATCCGTTATCAGCAAAATTTGATTTAAATGTCCGTTGTTCACATTCATTCCTCCTGGAGAATACGAGGATTCTCAGATTCATATATTCCCATCTTCGCCAGAAGAAATTTGATTTATACGGAAGCGTTATGAAATTTCTTGTTTGTTTTGAAAGATTGCCGGAACAGGAATGGATGCCCACTTCGGTGTATTGTGATCAATCCGGACGACAACAACAGTCATATCGTCCTCAATTTGGCCGGATCTTGTGCGGATGACTTCTTCCATAAGCAAATCGGCAATCTCCTGCGGGTCATTTGTTTTCAACCCTTTCATTTTACGCTTCATCCATAAGTCGTGATTTTCCACATGCTTAGGCCCCTCAAAAATGCCATCACTCATCATAATTAAGAGGTCACCCGCTTTCAGCTGTTCACTCACAACCTCCACATCGAATTCATTAATAATACCGATTGGCAGATTGCTCGCTTGAACTTTCATGACCTGGTCACCCCGTTTGATAAAGCTGGGCGTCGATCCAACCTTCAAAAATTTACAGCTGGCATCTTGAAGATCGATAATAGACAGGTCAAGCGTGGAATATATTTCGTCAGTTGTCCTTAGAGACAGTATGCTATTGATCGTTTTAATTGCTATTTTTTCATCAATTCCCGATTCAAGGATTTTTTCAAGAAGCTTGATCGTTTCATTGCTTTCAAAATGCGCTCTTGCGCCATTGCCCATTCCGTCACTGATTGCTGCAGCATATTTTCTGGCTCCAAGCTCCATCATGCTGTAGCTGTCGCCGGAGACAAGGCCGCCGCCCTTCGCAGCGTGAGCAGCTCCCGTGGACACCCTGTATGATTTTGTTGATCCAAAGGCGACATGGCTGTATCCATTCGGATGCGGAGAGTGCTGTTCGGCTTTCACAAGAATTTGTTCTTCCAGAATGTCAGACAGCATAGGGGCAATGATTTTTTCACTTTCTCCATGTCCGCTGAACGGAATGGTCATTTCAATATCGATATTTCCTTGTTCAAGGCTATAGATCTCGACATGCTGAATCTCAATTCCGAAATGTTGGAGTGCCTCTATGATTTGCTCTTCCTGCAGAAAGTGCTGTTCTCGCTCTCTTTTTATTTCCCGAGAAAAGTCGGCCATGACTTCAGAAACGCCTAAAAGCTGTTCAGCAACAAGACGCCTGCTGTCTTGGACTTTTTTCTTGAGTGTCAAATGGGCATGATGATGTGCGAGCTCATCCTCAATCAGCTCTTCAACCTGCTTTGATTTAGAACAATGCTGTTGAAACTCTTTTTTCAGCCTTCGGTTTGATGCATATTCTTTTTCCTCTGTTTCAAGCATAACTTGTTTCATTAAGTCATATGTTTTATCAAAGTTCTGTACCCAGCACCTGTTTTTCTTGTAGCACGTCTGACAGGAATGCTCCGTGATTTTGCTTAAGAACAGATCAACTTCGCTGTCATCTGTCTGTTCGTCTGATGCTTGGTAAAAGGTTGCAAAGCTTTCAGACAGCGCGTGAAATACATTGGAGAACTGGTCTACCTTCTGAGCAGTGACATCTCGGATTTTTCTAGCGTATTGCTGTTGCTCTTGAAGATGCTCGACAGTTCCCGGAATATATCTCGCAACTTTCCTTGTAATAGATTGAGGTGTGAGCAAAAACAGGCCGACTGCGATTAATGACTCATAGAGCGTTGTCATCAGACCGGCAGAGCCTTCACCATATAAAGATATAAGAAGTGATCCAACGATCAGACCGATTGCTGCACCCGCTTTTTTTCCTTCCTTCAGCAAACCGCCTAATAAACCGGAAAAAGCAAGCAGACTCATCTGATAGAGGTTTCCGATATTCGCCAAGCCAAGAATCAGGCCGGTCACAACACCAACCGTACAGCCAATGCTTGCTCCGCCAATAAAGGAAAAACTCAATACAACATAACGAGCCAATATATGTTCTGCCTGCATTCCTTGGTAGGACAATCCGGCCAGCCCCGTTAAAACAGAAGCAATAAGAATCATAAAGCAGATAATTTCCTCTATTTTTAATGATTGTTTCACTTTTTTCACAGTAAAAATCGGAAGGCTCTGAAGAAAAATCAGTGTTAAGATAAACGAAAGTCCAGCCTCAACGATAGCCATTACATAATCATAGGTTGTAAATACGCCATTTTGGGCATAAACAAACCCGGCTCTTGCTGCAGCCATGGAGAAGAACACGACAATCGGGAGTGCTTTTACACGATCGTCGGTAATGAAGGCAGCCACTTTAGAAAATACAAAGAATGCCAGCAATGCCGCCAGTATGAGCAATGAGTGCTTTGGAGATATGGTCAGCGCACCTGCAAGCACAGCCAAAACCGCATAAAACGCTTTGTCTCTTCTGATGAGAAGCATCGCTCCAAAGAAAGGAAGTGCGAAAGGAAGCACTTCGGATAATATGAAAGCACGTCCAAGCAAAAATCCGATGACAACATAAATGAATCCTTTATAGAAAAACAGTGAATGCAAATGATGAGTCACCAGCTTCGTGCCCCTGTTAAAAAACGATTGGAGTTTTTCCAAAGCTTGTCCCGCCATTGGCCCGTTCACTCTTCTTTCTGCTTTTTCCATTCCTCTCATCTCCCACCTGTTATATTCGTTGCCTGTCATTATAGCGAAAGCACAGATAGGATTTTGTCAAAAGAAGGTAACAATACCAAAGAAATCTTCGACGGTTTCTGCCTTGATATTCGTTTATGTCCGAAATGTTGTCTAAAAATGAAAAAAATCGGCTTCTGCAAGAGAAACCGATTTTTTAGGATGACCCGTACGGGATTCGAACCCGTGTTACCGCCGTGAAAGGGCGGTGTCTTAACCGCTTGACCAACGGGCCAAACAAATATGGTAGCGGCGGAGGGGATCGAACCCCCGACCTCACGGGTATGAACCGTACGCTCTAGCCAGCTGAGCTACACCGCCATATTGTTTTGTGCTTCTAAGCACAAGTTATATAATACAAAGGTTTGTCTCTTTCGTCAACAGAAACTTTAATGTTGTAATTTTCTGACTCTTAAAGAGGGTGAGGATAATAAAAAAGCATCCGTCGGGATGAACGGATGCTTCATTTATTTTATAGAAAGCAGCAAGTTATCCTCTTCTTGCTCCGCGCCCTCCACGTTTTGATTCCGTATTGCGTTTTAAAGATGACAAGCGATCTTCGCTGTCTTTTAAAAACTTATTCATTTTCTGTTCAAAAGATTCTTTCGGACGGAAATCATTTCTAGGTCTGGCTTGCGGACGGTCTTTAGCTTTTTTAATAGATAAACCAATTTTCCCGTCTTTTTCAACGTTGATGACTTTCACTTCAACTTGGTCGCCGACTTTTAAGTGGTCGTTAATGTCTTTGACATAATTATCAGCTACCTCACTAATGTGAACGAGACCGGTTGAGCCTCCAGGCAATTCAACAAATGCTCCAAAATTTGTAATACCTGTAATTTTCCCTTGCAACTTGCTGCCAACTTCAATCGACATAAAAAAAGTGCTCCTCCTTAGGCTTATAAAAAGATCGTTTGCTTAATTATACCTAAATAAAAATTTAAGTGTCAACAAGGCTACTTGCTCTTCTTCTCCACATTGAAGATAATTTCTCCGTCTCCAGACATGAATAAGTCCCTTCTGGCAAGCTCTGTGACGTAATCCTCATCCTTCAATTTGGATATTTCTTCTTTTAAATCCGTTTGTTTTGTCTTTAAACTTTTCAGTTCTTTTTCAAGCTGTTCTTTCTTTTCTTCTTTTGCACTAAGGGAAGATGTTTGGGACCATACAGAGCTTGCCAGCACAATTGCCGTCAGGAATACTAGGGCGCCGAATACAGTTAACCGTCTGTACAGCCCTTTGCGTCTTCGTTTCTTCAGCTGATTTTGCCGTTCTACTTGTTCTTTATAGTCGTTTTGTATTTCAGTTATCGTTCGTTCCCTTGAAAAATTCAAACCAGACGGTCCTCCTTTCATTTCTTCAAAAACCGTGTAATGGTCGTTCTTATGGTTATCAATAGTTTCTTCTTCTTTTTGAGAAATCCTGCACCTTTTTCAAAATAACGTCTAAAAGTTAGACGCATTTTCACAGGAAGAAGTTTCAAACATTGTTTCGCGATAAAACGGATCGGAAAACACAGAACCATGACTATTTTATATAGACACAACAGGAGAAAACCAATCAGGCTGTATGTTTTCTTGAATAAAAGTGCCGCCATCCAGATGATCGCTCCGCATGTCCACACAATAGGACGAAATAACACGTGCTGAATGAGTTTTTTGAAGAATTGATAAACAGAAACACCAAGGTAAATGATGAATTTCAGTATTTTTATATAGATTCGTTTGCAAAGGCTCTGATACGTCGCAACGCCCAGCAGAACCGCTAAAAAGATGTAAATCCTGAATTCTCCCTCATTTACATGAAGCAAGACATAAAAGAAAAGCAGCCCTTGCACAATCCAGAAAAGAATATCATGAATAAATAATAGCCATCTGGCTGTTTTGGCACGAATGACAAAGAGCCGGTATGTATCAAGCGAAGCACCAAGCCAGAGACCCATACCGGACATCGCCAGCATTGTATAGAATTGTGTCGTCAGCGTCATTTAAACAACTTGCTAAAAAACCCTTTAGCTTTATCCCCTTGTTGTTCGTCTAAGTACACTAAATCAAATACCCTGCCTTTAATCGAAACAATCCCTTTTTCCACATCAAGATTTTTCATCTGCAGGTTTTGGCCTCTGACGGAGAGCATTCCCATCACCGTTTCCAGCAGGAATTCTTCGTTATCAAAACTCTCCACATGCTTAACCCCAGAAATATCTAAATGCTTCCGGCCTTTCATTGTCACATCATGCTGTTCCGGAACAGACGAAGAACCTTTTTGATCATAATATGAATTCATCTATTCAGCCCCCATATCCTCGATACTTTTAGCATTATTACTGCATTGTATGAGGTGGGGGATTTTTTTAGAACAAGCCTATTCGCCGAGTTTTTCTTCTTTTAGAATCGTGTACATGTTTGCAGCTTCTTCTTTTTTCGTCGTGTCTTTCAATTCATTAACTTGAACCGTTACAAGCTTTTGGCCGAAGCGGACCGATAGTTCATCTCCCGGTTTTACGTCAGAGCTTGCTTTAGCTTGGTTTCCGTTAATAGAGATTCGTCCTTGGTCAGCTACTTCCTTCGCTAGTGTACGCCGTTTGATCAGCCGTGATACTTTCAAAAATTTATCTAATCTCATATCTATGATCTCCTCTCAGTTTCTTTTGCTTCATTCCACAGTTTGTCCATGTCCTCAAGGGACATATCAGCCAGCTCGACTCCCTTTTCCTTCGCTGTTTCCTCAATGTACGAGAACCGTCTCCGGAATTTGTCATTAGTCATGGCCAGCGCTTCCTCCGGCTCTATTTTGTAAAAGCGGGCTACATTCACCAGCGCGAACAAAATGTCGCCAAACTCGGCTTTAAGATTGTGTTCGTGAGGAGCTTCAGAAACCTCAGAAGAAAATTCTTTCATTTCCTCACTTACCTTTTCCCAAATATCGCTGACGTCTTCCCAGTCAAAACCGACCTTCGCTGCTTTTTTCTGCAATTTAGCAGCTTTCGAAAGAGCTGGAAGGGTTTTCGGCACACTGTCTAGTAACGATGATTCAGATGTATTTTTTTCGGCCTTTTTTATATCTTCCCAATTGGCCAAAACATCGTTTTCATCCTGAACCTTAACATCTTTAAACACATGGGGATGTCTTCGGACCATTTTTTCACTGATTCCTTTTATGACATCATCAATTGTGAAATAACCTTCATCTTCACCAATTTGCGCGTGAAGCAAGACCTGAAGCAAAACGTCGCCAAGCTCTTCGATCATATGGTCTGTGTCTTCTTCGTCAATAGCTTCGAGAAGCTCATAACATTCTTCAATCATGTACTGCTTTAATGACTGATGCGTCTGCTTTTTATCCCACGGACATCCATTAGGTCCGCGAAGCTCTCTGATGATGCTTCGGAACGTGGAGAATTCGTGATAAAGCAGCTTCTCTTTTTTAATCGGCGGAATATACACACTTGTTAAGTTGTTCAAGGCGACATTGCGGTCCAGCTCAAATAATGGCACTGTCCTGATCTCCTCGCCACGGCTGCCTGCTGCAGTCACAATGACGACCTCATAATCATCAGGCAGCTTCTCCATCAATGTCAGCTTGACTTCAGAAGCCGTCATTTGGTCGTAAACCTGACATATGATCAGATGATGTCTGAGCTCAAGCTCATCCGCGGACAATGTGCCGGCATCCACAAATTGAAAACCTTCAATCGGGTCAATTTGCAAAGAATTAAATGTGGCATCAAGAAAGCTTTGTCCTCCCGCTACTTTCACTTGAACATTTTCCTTTTCCTGCCGCTCCGTCAGCAGCTGAACTGTTTTTTCTGCGACAAAAGGGTGTCCCGGCACAGCATAAACCACGTCCTCACGCCGCGCCGCTTCAAAGAGGATATCTGCAATTTCTTCATATACCGCCTCGAACTGATCATGTTTCTCATATATATCATCAAAGAAACGGATGTTCTTCGTTTCTTTTTCAAGCTCCTCAATTAAAGGATGATCCTTGGTTCTGACATACAGCGTATCTGCCTTCGTCAGCAGCTTGTGTATACCAATTGTCAATTGGTCCATGTCTCCGGCACCAAGTCCGACGACAGTAATTTTACCCGCCATTTTGTTCTCTCCTTCTCATGAATTTGCTTAACTTGCTGCCGAATGGCACACTGTTCAGCTCTTCATCTGTAAATATTCCCAATCTCATCATACAATAAATAAACACCGCGCCACCAATGACAACAGCAGAAAGACTCTCAATCACAGCCGCTCCTCTTCCTGTAGCAGGAAACAAAAAAGTCCAGAAACGCATATACGCAAGCAAGACAGCTGACATCAAAAGAGCAGATCCAATAATCGGAATCAAAACGCCTCTAAGCTTATCGAGCCATTCCTTTTGCCGAAGCTGATACAAGTTAAGGCCGGCGACAGCCGCAAAGGAAGCCGCTGTCGCAAGCGATGCGCCTTCAATCCCATAGCGCGGAACCAAAAGTGTGTTTAACACCCATTTCACTGCAACACCCGCTCCCACCGCTATCGCAGGAAAAACTGTGTACCCCGCTCCCTGTAAGACTGCCGCTGCCGTTACCGCCATAGATGCAAACAAAATGGAGCAGCTAAATACTTGTAACGCACCTGTCCCTTCTTCATTTTGAAACAGCATGATATTCACCGGCTTTAGAATGCAAATCAACCCAGCCGCTGCGCCCGTACCGAGCACAAGGCATAGTTTCAAAGATGACGTGATTTTTTCTTTCATGATCTTCAGCTCATTGTTTTTTACGGCCATAGAAATATACGGAACGAGTGACGTCGCAATGCTCACCGCGAAAATTGAACCGAGCTGCAGCAAGGGTTGTCCCCTATCATAGATCCCCTTTAGGCGTTTTGCTTCTTCGCTTGCCTCACCGCCCGAAAGCAATGCATATAAATTCAAAGCATCAACAAGCTGGATAAACAAAAGCAGCAAACTGCTTACACAGATTGTAACCGAATATAAAAGCAGTTTTTTCGTCAATTCTTTTGTTGTGATGACATTTTCGTTTTGCCTATCCGTTTGGTTGTCTCTTTTCGTTTTGAACCAAAAAAACCCCAGTATCACCAATGCAACCAAACTTCCGGCAAGAGAGCCTGAAGCGGCTGCCGCTCCCGCAGTATAAAGCGAGGCTCCCTTTTTCACGAGCCAAAATGATAAACCCAAGAGCACTGCAACACGCAGAAACTGCTCTGTCATCTGTGATAAGGCTGAAGGGAGCATTTCGTGCCGCCCCTGAAAACCGCCTCTAAGCAACGCAACAAATGGGAACAGCAGAAACGCGTACGCGGTCACTTGAATTAACACGGCTAGATGCGAATCTCCCATAAAGAGTGCAATAGGAACAGCACCCAAATATAAACAAAGAAATAATAAAATACCGATTAAAGACAAAAATAACGCTGATATTTTTAATATGGTGTGATGATTTTTTTCACTATAATCATTCATCAGCTTTGAAATAATGACTGGAAATCCTGATGTGGACAGCATGACCGCAATACCAAGAAAGGGATATACCTGCTGATATATATAAAATCCAACATCGCCGACAATGTTTTGAAACGGGACTCTGTAAACGGCACTTAAAATTTTTGTGATGACGCCTGCCAGAATTAAAACAAAAGCCCCCTGCCAAATCCAATGCCGTTTAACGCCTATTGAATTGTCCATCCAAAAGCTCCTTCCCAACGTCAGGGGCAATACGGTTCACGTATTACCGCGGCACAAATAAAAACGAGGTTATTATACCACATCCCAACCCTTGGATTCCTTTTTCGGCACGCATGAAAAAGAACAGCGTCCCAAGGAGAGCTGTTCTTTACATACCTATTTTCGAAGAAAGGAATAAGACCTACTGTTCCATTTGACGAGCCAAAAATCCAGCTGCTGTTTCAACGGCTTTATGCTCTACTTCGCCCATTGTCTGATCTTTTGAAAAGATTACCACAGCACCTATCGGATCACCGTTCGCCACAATTGGGCCGACAGTATAAGAATTCATGTCCTCATCAATTCCATTCACAAGCTGTACTGATTTCGCATCACTCTCAAGCACGGAGCTGCGCTGATCCATTGTTCTTTCCAGCATTTCGCTGATTGACTTGTTTAAGTAATCTTTTTTGGAGCTGCCGGACACGGCAATATATACATCACGATCACAAATCAGCACTGAATGGCCGAGGCTGTCGTAAAGCGCGTCTGCATACTCCTTTGCAAAGTCTCCAAGCTCACTGATCGGAGAGTACTTTTTCAAAATCACTTCTCCGTCACGATCTACAAAAATCTCAAGCGGATCGCCTTCCCTGATTCTCAGAGTTCTTCGAATTTCTTTAGGAATCACGACCCGACCTAAGTCATCAATACGACGTACGATACCGGTTGCTTTCATCTCTGGTGCCTCTCTTTCATTTGATGGTATATACATGTGGGAAAGACCTAAAGCAGTTACTTTATGTACCTTCCGCCTCGCTTGAAATTAGTATCCGTCACATCAAATGTAATATACACCAGAGAGTAACAAAATTTACGTTGATGAAATGGTTTGCTTTTTCACATCTTTTAAGCCCTTCAGCATGCCCAGCACGGTGTCGAGCCATTCATCAGCACTACGGCCTTTCGTCTGTATGGAGATTTTGAGTTTTTTCCCTTCCATTCCCAGTCCGATTTGTCTGCCATATTGATTGCCAAGCTCAAACAGCTTCTGTCCGTCAATTTCAGCACTTGCTTCTTCAGAAATCGTCAATCTGACAGCATCTTTATCCTGCTTAATCAGTTCGACACGTTCCTGTCTCGCATAGACCTTCATTTCTGCAACAGTAAACAAGTATTCGACTTCTTTTGGATAGTTTCCAAAGCGGTCGATCATTTCATCTTGAAGCTCATTCTTCTCTTCGATTGTCGCCACAGACCTGAAGCGTTTATACATATCAATTTTCTGTTTGCCGTCTTGAATATAAGTTTCCGGAATATACGCATCAAGCTCGACATCAATTTCTGTTTCAAACTGCTCTGTCTTCGCTGTGTCTCCTTTACGCTCCTCAATGGCCTCCTTCAGCATTTGTGAATAGAGGTCAAATCCGACCGAATCAATGAAGCCATGCTGCTGGGCACCAAGAAGATTCCCGGCTCCGCGAATCGTTAAGTCACGCATTGCGATTTTAAAACCGGAACCTAGCTCTGTGAATTCTTTAATAGCCTGCAGCCTTTTTTCAGCCACTTCTGTCAGCACTTTATCCCGGCGATACGTGAAGTACGCATACGCCACACGGTTAGAACGACCGACACGCCCCCGCAGCTGGTAAAGCTGAGAAAGTCCCATCTTGTCGGCGTCAAATACGATCAACGTATTGACGTTCGGGATGTCCACGCCAGTTTCGATAATGGTTGTGCTGACGAGAACGTCTGATTCTCCTTCAAGGAAACTTAGCATAACGGTTTCTAATTCATTTTCTGTCATTTTCCCATGCGCATATGCTACCTTCGCGTCAGGGACTAGCATTGAAATTTCATCCGCTTTCCGCTCAATGTCCTCTACCCGGTTGTACAAGAAATAGACTTGGCCCCCGCGTGCAAGCTCACGTTCAATTGCCTCTCTGACAAGAGCTCCGTTGTATTCCACAACATACGTCTGTACAGGGAACCGATTTTCCGGCGGAGTCTCGATGACTGAAAGGTCCCTTACGCCAAGCATAGACATATGCAGCGTACGCGGAATCGGCGTTGCTGTTAACGTTAATACATCAACATTGGCTTTTATTTGCTTGATCTTTTCTTTATGGGTTACACCGAAACGCTGCTCTTCATCAATGATGAGGAGCCCTAAATCTTTATACACGACATCCTTTGATAGCAGCCGATGCGTCCCGATGACGATATCAACCGTTCCGTTTTTCAGCCCTTTGATTGTTTCGTTTGCTTCTTTTCTCGTTCTGAACCTGCTGAGAAGGCCGATATTAATCGGATAGTCCTGGAAGCGCTCTTTTATGGTTTCATAGTGCTGCTGTGCCAAAATTGTTGTCGGAACGAGCAGAGCTACCTGCTTTCCGTCACCGATCGCCTTAAACGCGGCACGTATGGCAACCTCTGTTTTACCGTAGCCCACATCTCCGCACAGCAAGCGGTCCATCGGACGTTCTCTTTCCATGTCTTTTTTGATTTCGTGAATAGAACGGAGCTGATCCTCAGTCTCTTGATAAGGGAAAGCCGATTCGAATTCACGCTGCATCTCATGGTCAGGAGAAAACGCATAGCCCTTGCTCGCTTCTCTTTCGGCATACAGCTTAATTAAGTCATCAGCAATATCCTGAACGGATGTCTCTACTTTTTTCTTGACCCGCTTCCATTCACTTCCGCCTAATTTATACAGCTTTGGCTCTTTTCCTTCGGAGCCGACATATTTTTGGACCTGATCAATTTGTTCTACAGGGACGTAAAGCTTGTCACTTCCCTGATAATGTATATTTAAATAGTCTTTATGAATGCCGTTGATTTCAAGAGTCTCAATCCCCAGGTATTTTCCGATCCCGTGATTAATATGAACGACATAATCTCCAATTTGAAGCTCAGAATAGCTTTTGATGCGCTCTGCATTGGTAAGCTTCTGTTTTCGCGGCTTCTTCTTTACACGGTTTTTGAACAGTTCTTCTTCCGTGATAACGGCAAGCTTCATTAACGGCAGCTCAAATCCCGATTGGAGCTCGCCTTCCATGATATAGACCTGTCCCTGAACAAGCGCTTTTTTGCTGTCTGTCACGGCGGCCTCGATATCATAATCAGCCAAAACAGATGACAATTTCTGTGTACGTTCCTTGTTTGCTCCTAAGAACACAACAGTGAAATTTGATTTTTTAAAACGCTCCATTTCGCCCGCAAGCACGTTCATTTGGCCATGGAAACTCTGCATTTGCCGGCCTGACACATTGACGATATTTTGCGGGCTCGTATGGTGTACATGCCGCAAAAATAAAGAGTAGTACAGCAGAGGCCGTTTTTGCTCAGCCACTATTTTTTGGAAGCTGAATGACAAACGAATGTCATGCAAAATCTTCCCTTCCTCAAGAAGATTTGTGATAAACTCCGCTTCTTCTTTTTGAAGCTGTTCTTCCATCTCATGAATCCGACTGACTTCATCCAAAATCAGAAGTGTATTATCAGGTGTATAATCTAGTAAACTAGCAGGCTTTTCATAGAAATATGAGAGATACTTCACGAGCTCCTGATCTGTCTGGCCTTCAGACAAGCGTTCTTTATCGTGAGAAATATTCGCATGAAGTATTTCTTTTTGTTTGTCAGCCTTTAATTTTTTCAGGCTCGCGGCAAGACCACTATCGATTTTCTCCATCGCCCGCGCTTTTTCTTCCGGTCTGATAATTAATTCCTTCGCGGGACCGATATTGATCGAGGTAAGGGTCTCAATTGACCGCTGATCATCTGAATTAAAGCTGCGGATTGAATCCACCTCGGTGTCAAAAAGTTCAATTCTCACCGGATTCTCTGAAGTCAGCGGATAAATGTCAATGATTCCCCCGCGAATACTGAATTCCCCAGGCGCAGAAACCATATCAGACCGCTCATACCCTACCTCTACCAGCCGTGAGGCAAGCTGGTCAGGTTCGATATCATGGCCTACTTGAATGAGCATCTGGCTGCTTTTCCACACCTCTACAGGCGGCAGCATTCTTCTGATTGCAGCTACCGGAGCAACGACAATTGGCGCTTCTCCATTCGTTAGTCTATTAATGACATCTAATCGCTGCGCCCGCAATTCAGGGCTTGCAACTGCGATTTCTGATGAAATGAGTTCATTGACGGGATACAAAAGGACAGACCGATCCTCTAGAAGTGAAGTCAGATCATCTGTTACTTTCTGGGCTTGATATAAGTTATGGGTGATTAGAAAGATAGGCTTATTCGTTTCATTAGCCAGAGCAGAAGTAAAAACAGAACGCGCGGAACCCGACAGACCCGCGAGCAGCTGTTCCTTCAGGCCCTCGTGTAAACCGTTGATGATGGATTTAAAGTCATCGCTTTCTTTTATAAAGGTTTGAATGTTGTCCATATGGCCCCTCCTCTCTGTTTCCTGTGAGAACAGAAAAACGCTTTGGTCTAGTGTCTACACCAAAGCTTTTTATTGAATAAATGTGTGATTTTCGTGGTAATGCGGATTTCGGTCAAGCGCCTCTTGGCAGTCTTCACATATCGTCAAAACATGGACATCTCCATTTTCTTTATAAGAAATCATATCGTTTCTTTCCTCATTTGTTAAGTGCTGAAATCCAAGTGAGTCTGTCGATACCATTGAAGATTCGAGACTGCCTACTTTCACTCCGCAATGACGACAATAATAATGCAAAGCCATACAAGGGACCTCCTGATGAAAAAGTCATTTTGGTGTAGTATGGACTTTGTTGTTACATTTTATACCTTTGCGTTAAATTCGTTCATGACTTCTAAAAACGGTTTACTCAAAGAAGCCTCACAAGCCTTCACTGATTTATCAACCGCTCCTTCGATCTCAGGTGCCTCCTCCTTGGTAAAGGAGCCTAACACATAATCAACGACCTTCATGCCGTTTACAGGCCGGCCGATTCCGATGCGGATACGGTCAAACTCGGATGTACCAAGATGCTGGATCAGTGATTTGATGCCATTGTGCCCTCCGGCGCTTCCTTTCGTTCTTAAACGGATCTTGCCAGTAGGAAGGTCAAGGTCGTCGTAAATGACTGTCAAATCTTCGTTATCGACATCATAGTAGTCCATTAAAGGCCGCAAACATTCTCCTGATAAATTCATATATGTAAGCGGTTTTACAAGTAGAACCTTTTTGCCGGAAACAAATCCGGTTCCGTATAATCCGTTAAATTTATTTTGATTCAGCTCTATATTCCATTCCTTTGCAAGCTGATCTATCACCATAAATCCGACATTATGCCGTGTATTTTCATAGTTCTTCCCCGGGTTTCCGAGACCGGCAATCACAAGCATGGCGAATCCTCCCTTAGTCACATAACTCCCGTCTTCATAAACGGGCTATAATTCTTCTCATTCTAGCACAAAAGACGTAACCGCGGGAGGGTTACGCCTTAAGCTATTATTGTTCGTTTTCACCTTCTGGCTGAGCATCGGCAGATTCCTCTTCATCGACCTCAGCTGCTTCCTGCTGCTGCGGAGGAAGGATTGAAGCCACAACCTCATCTGATTCATGATTAAAGGAGTAGTCACCGCCAGCAGGCAAATCCGCAATCGTCAGTACTTCATTTACATCGAGGCTTGAAATATCAGCCTCAATCGTTTGCGGAATGGCTTTTGGCTTGGCCTTTACAGTAAGTGCATATAACGGCTGCTGCAGTACGCCTCCGTTTTTCACTCCAATGGCTTCTCCGGTCAGATGAATCGGAACTTCCACTTCAATGTCCTCACTCATATTAACTACTTGAAAATCAGCATGAGTGATTTCATTTTTCAGCGGATCCGTCTGCAGGTCTGTTACCATGACTGAGTGTTTTTCTCCGCTGACCTCAAGCGTAATGACTGCATTTTTGCCTTCGTCCCTCAGCGTTTTGATGAGCTCCACACTGTCTAATGACACAGGTTTGTTGCCCGTATCCTTCCCATATATGATACCTGGAACATGTCCTGAAGTACGGATATTCCGAAGAGACGAACGAGTAAAGTCCGTTCTTTCTTTTGCCGTTAAAGTTGCCATATTCAGCACCATCCTATTGTCGTTTTAGTTGTCCTATTACAAACAATACCCAAAACGATAAAGGTTTAAACCTTTCAAAATCGGTTTAGCTGAAAAGGTAGCTGACTGATTGCTGCTCATGAACGCGAATAATCGCTTCGGCCAGAAGCGGTCCGACTGAAAGCTGCTTAAAGCGTTCAATTTTCTTTTCTTCAGGAAGCTTGATGCTGTTTGTCACAACAAGCTCTTTAATTGTTGAATTATTAATCCGTTCAACCGCAGGGCCTGATAGTACAGGGTGTGTACAGCATGCATATACTTCTTTCGCTCCGTTTTCAACGAGCGCATTAGCAGCAAGTGTAATCGTACCTGCAGTATCAATAATGTCATCGATGAGGATAGCAGTCTTCCCTTCGATGTTACCTACAATATTCATGACTTCCGCCACGTTTGGACGCGGACGGCGTTTATCGATAATCGCAATCGGCGCTTTTAGTCGGTCAGCCAGTTTGCGGGCACGTGTCACACCGCCATGGTCTGGTGAAACAATGACGATATCTTCAAGATTTTTGCCTTCAAAATATTCTCCTAAAATCGGAACACCCATTAAGTGGTCAATCGGTATATCAAAGAATCCTTGAATTTGCGGCGCATGCAGGTCAAGTGCAATCACACGAGTCGCACCGGCTGTTTCAAGCAGGTTAGCGAAAAGTTTAGCTGTGATTGGCTCACGGGATCTTGCTTTTCTGTCTTGACGCGCATAACCGTAATAAGGAATAACAATGTTAATCGTTTTTGCAGAAGCGCGTTTTAACGCATCTACCATAATCAGCAGTTCCATAATATGCTCGTTAACGGGGTCACTTGTAGACTGGATGATGTAACAATCACATCCGCGAATACTTTCTTCGATATTAATTTGGACTTCCCCGTCACTAAATCTTGTGACAGAACATTTCCCTAATTGAACTCCAACTATATCTGCGATTTCTTTTGCAAGCTCTGGATTCGAATTCAAAGAAAAAATCTTTAAATTCTTATCTCCGTATTGATTAGACATGGATAAACCTCCGAATTTAGGATTATTTTTTATGAATATTTTTCACATAATCGTCTTTATTTACTTGTCTCGCTCTGGCAATAGCAAGTGCTTTTCCAGGGACATCTTCCGTAACAGTTGAACCTGCCGCCACATAAGCGCCTTCTCCGACTGTGACAGGGGCAACCAAGTTGGAATTGCAGCCGATAAACGCGCCATCTTCAATTTTTGTCAAATACTTATTCTTTCCATCATAATTGACAGTAATTGAACCGCAGCCCAGGTTTACATCAGTGCCTACCTCAGCATCGCCGACATAGCTTAGATGAGATGCCTTGCTTCGGTCTCCGAATTGAGTCTTTTTAATTTCTACAAAATTCCCGATCTTCACTTCATTCCCGATGACAGAATCAGGTCTGATGTGAGCAAAAGGTCCTATGTTTACATCATTCCCCACTTTACTGTGATTGACTACCGATTGTTTAATCACAGTACGGCTGCCAATGGCACTATTCATAATCTCCGTATGAGGTCCAATAATCGTATCTTCTCCGATTTGCACCTCACCTTTAATCACAGTTCCAGGGTAAATCACAGTATCGCTTCCGATAACAGCGTCAGGAGAAATATACGTATTCATCGGGTCAATCAACGTCACGCCATTTTGCATATGCCGTTTATTAATACGCTCTTTCATAAATTGTTCTGCCTGAGAAAGAGCAACTCTATCATTAACTCCGAGCGTTTCTTGGAAATTACCAGTCTGGTAAGCGGCAACAGTTTCGCCTTCATTTTTAAGAATCTCTATGACATCCGGCAAATAATACTCGCCTTGGGCATTATCATTAGACACCTGATCAATAGCCCGAAATAGCGCTTCATTGTCAAAACAATACGTACCGGTATTGATCTCAGTTACAAGACGTTCCTCTTCAGAGGCGTCCTTATGCTCAACGATTTTTTGAACCGCTCCGTTTTCGCTGCGAATAATGCGGCCGTATCCGGTTGGATCTTCTGCAACCGCAGTTAAAATCGTAGCTTTCGCTTCTCTTTGTGTATGTTCTTTCAGCATCTGTTCCATCGTCTCTGCTGTCAAAAGCGGCGTATCTCCGCAAATGACAATCGTGACGCCTTTTTCGTCAGCAAGAAATGGCTGTGCCTGTTTTACAGCATGAGCAGTGCCAAGCTGTTCTGCTTGAAGCGCGTACTCGCTTTTATCACCAAGCTGCTTTTTCACTTCTTCCGCACCATGTCCGACAATCGTGACAAGCTTCGATAAAGATAATTTTAAGGCTTCGTCCACGACGTGCTCTACCATAGGCTTACCGCAAACTGGATGAAGGACTTTATAAAGCTTCGATTTCATTCTCGTTCCTTGTCCAGCCGCTAAAACAACTGCAAACCGCTTATCCATTTATTGGCCTCCAATATCCCTTTTATCCATAGAAAAATATATCCTAAATATCTTCTGATTTCAAGGAGACTTCATGAAGTGCAAGAATTTTCTATTGAGTGCAACTAAGTTTGAAAAATCAGAATTAAAAAAGGACCGCCGGCAAAAGGCTTATGTCAGCCCTTTCAGCAGTCCTTGCTTTTTGGTTATTTTTTAAGAAGCTCCAGCTTCTTCGAATTCTAATGCTTCAGTGTCACCCAGACGATGATACTCATTTAACACGGCATCTTGAATCTTTCCTCGCGTGCTTGAATTAATAGGATGAGCAATATCGCGGAACTCTCCATCAGGGGTGCGTTTACTCGGCATCGCAACGAAAAGACCATTGTTTCCATCAATCACACGAATATCATGTACAACAAATTCGTGATCCAGCGTGATGGATGCAATCGCTCTCATGCGACCATCGGTATTCACGCGGCGTAATCTTACGTCAGTAACTTCCACAGTAGTTCACCACCTTTTCCCTATATAAAAGCATTAGTGTATCAATTCCACGATTTTTTCTGAAATCCTGCTCGTTTTTAAAATATTTTTTGAAAAAATAGGATATAGTTACACAATTAGGTCATAAAGCTTTCATTTCGGGCATAAGGTAAATAAAAAAGTGATCCCGGGCTCTCCCAGAATCACTTTTCTTATTATTTCACCAGTGCAATAACTTCAATCTCGACTAACGCATCCTTCGGGAGTCTCGCGACTTCAACACAAGATCTCGCCGGTTTGTGAGTGTCAAAGTATTGTCCGTACACTTCGTTTACTTCCGCAAACTGTTCCATATCCGCGATAAATACAGTTGCTTTTACAACTGTTTCAAAAGAAGCACCCGCTTCTTCCAGAACCGCCTTTAAATTGCTGAATACTTGATGAGTCTGCTCCTTAATATCGCCGTTCACCATTTCGCCTGAAGGAGTCAAAGGGATTTGACCTGAGCTGTAAAACATATTGTTGACGATAATCCCTTGTGAGTAAGGCCCGATTGCCGCTGGGGCATGTTTTGTGTGGACTGCTTTTGTCATGATTCTGTCTCTCCATTCTTTAAAAGATTGTCTTTAAAAAAACGCAGAAAATTGCCATTCTGAATTTCAATGGACTTCTCTTTCATGTTGATGGTTGAAAGAGTAAGAAGTGACATATATTCATCAACAAGACGTTCATCTACTCCTTCGGCTTCAACTAAGACGCCGATTCCCGCCACATTTGCGTTAAACTCATCCAACAGGTTAATCATACCATTAATTGTGCCGCCTGCTTTCATAAAGTCATCAATAATGAGTACGTTTGAACCCGTTTTCATGCTTCTTTTCGCAAGTGACATTGTTTGAATGCGGTTTGAGGAGCCTGAAACGTAATTAATGCTGACTGTGGAGCCCTCTGTTACCTTATTGTCTTTACGAACGATCACAACAGGCACATTCAAATAGCTTGCAGCTGCGTACGCAAGAGGGATGCCTTTCGTGGCAACGGTCATGACAACATCAATTTCGCGCTCTGCAAACACGGAAGCAAACAGCTTCCCTACCTTGGAGAGTACAGATGGCTTTCCTAAGATATCCGTTAAATATACATAACCGCCCGGAAGGATACGCTCAGGATTTGCCAGCGACTGTCCAAGTGTCTGCACAAACTCTTCAGCTTCGGCCTGCTTCATTTTCGGAATATATTTAACGCCTCCGGCAGCTCCGGGAACAGTAAGCAAAGTACCGATCCCCTGCTGTTCAAAGGTTTGTTTAATAATTGTTAAATCTTCACTGATCGATGATTTTGCAGATTCATACCGCTCAGAGAAAAAGGTTAGCGGTATTAACTCGTGCGGATGGGTTAACAAATAATTTGTTAAGTCCACCAATCTGCCGCTGCGACGAAACTTCATGAACTTACCCCCAAAATCCGAATATTTTAAGATCAATATAACTTAACATACGGATTTAATCAAGAGCGTTCTGTTCGCCGATCATTCTCACCGCATAAACTTGATCGCAGAAGCCTCTTAACCCGTTATAAATTCTCTGCACCTTTGACTCATACTGAACCAGTCCAAACACTGTCGGGCCGCTCCCGCTCATTAACACGGCATCTGCACCAAAGCGTTTCATCTGGTTTTTGATCATCGCAACTTCAGGATGCATATCGAGCGTAACAGATTCAAGCACATTGCCTAAACGGCTGCACATTTTCTGAAAACTCTTTTCTTCTATCGCCTCGATCATGCCTTGTACATCAGGATGCTCTATACCATCCAGTTTCAGCGCTCTGTACACTTCAGCAGTTGAAACACCGATTGTCGGCTTCGCTAAAATGACCCAGCAGTGCGGAGGCGTGCTGATATGTTTAATTTTCTCGCCGCGCCCTGTTGCTAATGCAGTTCCGCCATAGACACAAAATGAAACGTCAGAGCCAATTTCCGCTCCAAGCTCAGCAAGCGTTTCCGCGGACAGATTTAAATTCCACAGTCTGTTCAGCCCTCTGAGCGTCGCCGCCGCATCACTGCTTCCGCCGGCAAGACCGGCAGCCACCGGAATTACCTTCGTAATCATGATGGAAACTCCCTTTTTCACGTTGTATCTGTCCTTGATCAGCTTGGCAGCCTGATAAGCTAAGTTTCTTTGGTCATCAGGCACAAATCGGTTGTGGGAGGAAACCCTCACTTCATCCTCTGCAAGCTCCGTCAATTCAATTCGATCAGCTAAATCAATTGTCGTCATGATCATTTCGACTTCATGATAGCCATCCGGGCGTTTTCGGGTGACGTCAAGTGACAGATTGATCTTAGCTGGCGCTTTTTCTAAAATACGCATAGCTTTCACCTACTTCTCCATCTAAACATAAGTATGAACATTGTATCACATTTGAAGTACAGGATGAACATATCCATATTCAGCCCATTATGTATTTATATCCAAAATAAAAAAACCAGGGAACAGCACGTCCCCCGGGTCACATCCTTATCGGTTATTCTGATTCTGAGCCATTTGCTGTTCGGCGATTTCAATAGCACGCTTCACCATGTTACCGGCATCGCGAGCCCGAATTTCGCCCCAGCCGCCATTTTTTACTGTGTCATAAAAACCAAGGTCTTTAGCCAGCTCATATTTAAACTCATCTGACATAACTCCACGACGTCTGCCCAAACGAAACAACCCCTTTTTTAGAAGTGATAGCCATTCGTGCACGTCACGATAATATGTGACTGTTTTATCTTTTGTTAAATTAGATGGAACTTTCGTTAAAATTAATGGAAACAAAAAAGGGCAAAACAAAAAGCAGTAAACAAAAGGTTCACTGCCCGTTAAAATGCCACTGAGCTTGCGGCGTCATCATTAAATGTCAGCTCAACAGTCTCAGTCAAAATATCAGCATAACTGTATGAAACTCTTTCAAACGAGTTCTCGTCTTGATCTAGTTGTATCACAAAAACAGAAGGGTACGTCTCAGCTAAAATGCCCGAACGCTCAATCGTTTTTCGGCGGCCACCGTTTGCTTTTAACGTCAGCCTTTTACCTAAATTCCCATCAAGCGATCTTTTAATATCGGACAACGTCTTCGCCATTGCATCCACCTCACTACATTTATTGTACAACACGAGCCCATTTTTGTCAAATAAAATTTAAATTATATCAACGTTAACAAGACGTTGTCAATAAAATTATTTTGACAAAATTCTATGATTCCTCAATTATGTTCCGCAAGTTTCGGTAAATTATGTATCATTATGTAAAATAAAAAACCCGCATAGCTCTCCTATGCAGGTTTTCAACTGTTAATTGGACTTATAAGGCATACCAATTCTCAGAACTCCTCTTGTTTCAATACCTCCAAGCCCTTTCTCTCTTGTCAGCGTATTACGGAGCACTTCCCATACATTAATCCGTTCCATAAACGGCGTAAAGCTGATCTTCGCGACGATATATACCGGATCAAGCGCATGAATATTGACTCTTGACGGTGAACTCGCAAAATTCGCACCCGCTCTGATGAGTGATTCAAAATGGGATTGGCAGGCCCCCGCAAAAATAACAAGCTGATCTAAGTGAGGGATCTTTTTTCGGGCTGTTTGAACTGTTTCAACAAAGTGCTTAGAATGTCTGTACGCATTCAAATCATCAATACCGCCCTTTTGCTTCGAATACGCATCATGCCCTGTGATCACCAGGATATCAGGTCGATATTTGTCGAGCAATTCTTCAATAGAAGCAGACATTTTCTTTTCATGGCAATGGATGCCATAGACCGGCACTCCAATTTTTTTATAGACATTCAGGCATTTTTTCAGATATGCTTCGTCACCATCCAGATGAAGCACTTTGCCCGGCATATGGAAATAATGCTCCTGATGCTGATATTGGCTTGTCGCATAGTACTCCTGCTTTTCTCTGAGCAGTTTATAATCCTGGCGGAGTAATTCGAGCGACTCATTCATTCTGCTCTCATCTTTCTTTTTCCGCATCATCTGCTCATCTTTTTTCACTGCTACCAGATCAGAAAAATCCGAATCAGCAATCAGCCTGACTTCATCTCCATGCAAAATGGCAATTGAATTTCCTTTGCTTGTTTGCTCTATTCTTATAATTCGAAACAAAACATCCATCTGATAGGATTTTCTGGCTACCATATCCCCTATTTGAAATTGCACGTTCCTCACTCCACACATAGACTAAGCCTCATCATGAAAGAAAGAGCCTTGAGAAAGCGCCTTTTTTCGCTGAGTCCAAGTTTTTCTTATCATTGAATGAAAGGTCCTTCTCTAGCCTATGTAGCGGCAGTCCATGTGGTGCGCAAAACAAAAAGCCCTTTTAGAAAAGGGCTTTATACAATCCGTTAGACAGCGCTGCGAATTCCTCAATAGACAGGGATTCACCTCGGCGCTTGCCGTCAATATTTGTTTCTTCGAGCACTTGCTCAATCGTTGATTTTTGCGCTTTTCCTTCAGGCAGATTGTTAACTAAGTTATTGAGCAGCGTTTTACGGCGCTGTGCAAAGCTTGCCTTGATGAGCTGAAAGAAAAAGGATTCGTTTTCCACGTCCACTGCCGGGCCGTCTCGGAGAATCAGCCGGATGACTGCGGAATCGACATTAGGCTGAGGAACAAATACGGTTTTCGGTACGATCATCACCGTTTTGGCTTCTGTATAAAACTGCACCGCGATTGAAAGCGAGCCGTACTCCTTAGATGAAGGATCAGCCGCCATGCGCTCAGCCACTTCTTTTTGCAGCATGACCACAATCCCTTTCAGCGGAAGATGTTCTTCAAGCAGTTTCATGATAATCGGTGTTGTTACGTAATAAGGAAGGTTGGCAACTACCATGATTTCATCACAATCTTGAAATTGTTCTTCAATGACTGATTTGACATCAGCCTTTAACACGTCCTGATGAATGACAGTGACATTGTCGTAAGGTGACAGTGTATCCTTCAGAATCGGCAATAATCGCTGATCAATCTCAAATGCCACGACCTTTTTCGCCCGCTTGGCAAGCTGTTCGGTTAAAGCCCCGATTCCCGGGCCGATTTCAATGACACCTGTTTTCTCCGTCACTTCTGCGTGATCGACAATTCTGTTTAAAATGTTCGTATCAATTAAGAAATTCTGTCCTAAGCTCTTTTTAAAAGAAAAACCATATTTCTTCAGTATCTCTTTCGTTCTAATCGGTGTCGCAATATCTTTATTCATTCTGTTCCTCCCGCATAACGGTATCGAGCGCACTCATAAAATCACTTTTTTTAATTTGAAACATTTGCAGCCGTTTTTGAAGCTGTTTGCCATTTGTATAGCCGATTTTCAACAGATCACCCAGTCGTTCCCGGCGGCGTTTGGCCGCAGGTCCGCCTATTAGTCCGGCATGAATCAAATCCTCAGCTGAAATGTCACTCGGCTGCGCTTCCATCTCCTCATGCACATTTTCTAAACATGCCCTAATGCTTTCAACCGATGCATGCTCCACACCAATTCCCCGCTTGTTTTTAGGTTTGGCAAGATGCTTTGGCAAAAATGCATGCTTACAGCCGGGTACAGCCTCTGAGATGGTTTTGCGAATCTTCTCTCCCGGAAAGTCCGGATCCGTTAAAATAATGACGCCTCTGGTCTTCTGGGCCAAACGGATTTGGTCAATCACATGATCATCGATGGCTGAACCATTTGTTTCAATTGTGTCTGCATCAACAGCCAATTTGATGCGGGCCGTATCGTCACGCCCCTCGACCACAATGATCTCTTTAATTTTCATTATTTCCTCCAAGACAAAATAAAAACTTTTGTATATTCATGAAACTTTTTCTTATGTCGAGCGTCTAATAAGCAGAAAATGCACTTTGTCTATTATAACGAAAAAAACAGAGGGCGCAAAACCCTCTGAATACATAAGTATATACTAATTTAAGATTTTAATTTTGACTGTTTTATTTCCCCATCGGTACGCCGATGATTTCTCTGGGAAAAAGACGTCTATCTTGTTCCCTTTAATCGCTGAACCGGTATCTGCAGCAATGGCATATCCATAGCCTTCCACGTGGACTTTGGAGCCTAGCGGAATGACATTTGGATCCACAGCGATGACTTTGGCATTCGGATTATTTTTTAAATTGACGCCTGTCGCTGTATGTCCTGAACAACCGCTGCAGCTTGCCGTATAAGCCGTAGATGATACAGTCATGACTTTGCCTGTTGATTCATTGCTGCGGGACACAACTGTTTTTGAATCACCTGAAGCACTGACCGTTTCAACTTTTGGACTGCTTTGCTTTGTGCCGACAGCAATTACTTTATCTTTGCTTTGTTCAGCTGTTTCTTCTTTAACAAGCTCTCTGGACACTTCTTTACCGTTTTCTTTAACGACTTCGAAATGTTTTTTTAGCTTGCCTTCTTTTCCTTTTTGGACGACCTTTTCTTTCCCTTTTTCAAGAGAAGCGTCTTCTTGCTTTTTCACATCGAACGCAATCTTCTCTTCAACTACATCGGTGACCTTTTCGATACGAGTAATTGTAATATCAGCCTTTCCTTTCGTCAGCTTTGCATCTAACGCAGGCTTGATTTTATCTTCGTCTTTTATGTTCATCTTTTGCTGTTTTAAAAAGTCAGCGACCGTAGTCGAAGTCGTCCAGATCTTCTTTTGTTTCCCTGCATCATTCACAGTAACCTGAAATGCGGGCTCTATGTTAATCTTCATGTCTTTCGAAATATCTGTATCTATTGCGGGATCAATTTGATCTTGTTCTTTCACATCAACATCTTGTTCGTCCAGTAATGCACCGACCGTTTTTGCTGTTGACCATAACGTCTTTTCTTCCCCGTTTATTGTAAGCTTCACAGGTTTTGCAGCCTCATACACAACGTCCATGTCTGCTGTTATCTTTGTCTGTTTAGCAGGTGTGATCTTGTCTTCGTCTCTTGTCTTGATATCAAGCGCCTCCAAAAGATCACCGACTGTATTTGCATGTGTGCGTATATGTTTCTTTTTGCCATTGATAGAAACTGAGACTGATTGTTTCGTCAGCTCATGAGCCGCGTACGTAGTCCCGCTTCCTGCCAAAAGCAAACAAGCAGCAACCAGAATGACTTTGCTTTTGCTAAGCTTTACGGAAAACAGCTTTTTCATTTTTTGTGTGATGAAAAACGCCTCCTTCTCCTCGGAGAGATTATATAGAGTATCTAAAAGGCTGTCAACCCTCCCTTCTCTTTCTCCCAAAAGCTCAGTGTCCTCTTCATTATCCTGAAATACACTGAGAAACGGAAGAAAGACTTGTCGACAAACCTATCCTATGAGGAGAAGAAAGCATGTAGAACTTTTATAGAAAAACGCTGTAAGGGACAAGCTCTTACAAAACCCGCTAGCGTTTTTTGTCAGTTTATACGGAAAAGTCTTTTCGCATTTTCAGTCGTGATGGAAGCAATCTCTTCAAAGGTCATTTCTTTTAATTCGGCGATTTGTTCTGCCACATATTTCACATAGCTTGGCTCATTTCTTTTCCCGCGGAAAGGGTGCGGTGTGAGAAACGGGCAGTCCGTTTCAATCAGCAGCCGGTCATTGGGAATTTCCTTCACTACTTCCTTCGGTTTCTTCGCATTTTTAAATGTCACCGGTCCCCCAAATGATAAATAAAAATTCATTTTCATGCATTCTCTTGCCACTTCCGCACTTCCTGTAAAGCAGTGCATGATTCCGCCCACAGATTCTGCGCCTTCCTCTTTCAAAATGGTCACGACATCCTCCGTTGCATCACGGTTATGAATGATAATAGGCAAATTGACCTCTTTCGCTAAGGCGATTTGTTTTCTAAACACCTCTTTTTGAATATCTTTAGGTGATTTATCCCAATGATAATCCAGTCCCATTTCCCCTATCGCTACCACTTTCTCATGAGCAGAAAGCTCTTTAATCCACGCTAAGTCTTCCTCTGTCATGTCAATAGCGTCAACAGGGTGCCAGCCAATGGCTGCATAAATAAAATCATATTCCTCAATCATTTCCATCGCACGGGTAATCGTCGGACGGTCAAAACCAACTACGACAATTCGTTCAACTTTTTCAGCTTTTGCCCGTTCAATAACCTCTTCAAGATCAGTATCATATTGTTCTGCATTTAAATGCGCGTGTGTGTCAAACAACATAAGTGAAAAACTCCTTTCTTGTCGAAACACAAAAGGTGTTCGACGAATTGTTACACGTGAAACACCTTTTGTTTTATCATTATTTAATTCTTGTGCCTTTTGGTAACGACTGATCAATAGACACGACCTTTAAAACGCCATCTGCTTCTCCTGCAAGGATCATACCTTGAGAAAGCTCTCCTCTGAGTTTAACCGGTTTTAGATTTGTTACACAAACGAGTTTTTTTCCAACAAGCTCTTCAGGCGTATAATGCTTCGCAATGCCGGATACCACTTGGCGCTTTTCAAAACCAAGATCAAGCTGCAGTTTCAATAAACGGTCTGCTTTTTTCACTGGCTCTGCCTCAATGACCTCAGCTACACGAAGCTCTACATCCATGAATTGATCAATCGTAATTTCAGGTAAACGATCGACCTCTTGCGGCTCTTCTTCTTTTGTTTCTTCTTTCGCTGGTGCCGAACCTTGCATTTTCCCTTTGATGTAAGCAATTTCTTCTTCTGCCTCTAAACGAGGGAACAATGGCTCGCCTTTTTGTACTTTTGTATCTTTCAGCTGGCCGAAAGTTGTAATGCTGTCCCAAGCTTTTAAAGATTCATCAGTAATGCCCAGCTGCTCGAACATTTTTTCAGGTGTTTTTGTTAAGAATGGCTGAAGCAGTACCGCTGAAATACGCAATGATTCAGCGAGATGATACATAACTGATCGCAATTCTTCTTCTTTTGCCGGATCTTTCGCAAGCACCCATGGAGCTGTCTCATCAATGTATTTGTTTGTGCGGCTGATGAGCTGCCATAAAGTCGAAAGTGCTACCGAGAACTCCATATTTTCCATTGCTTTCTCATAAGCTTTCACTGTTTCTTCAGCAACAGAAGTGAGCGTTTGGTCAAATTCCGTAACAGCACCTTTGTAAGAACCAATTTGTCCGTCAAAATACTTATTGATCATCGCAACAGTACGATTCAATAGATTTCCTAAATCATTCGCTAAATCATAGTTGATTCGCTCAACAAATCCTTCCGGCGTGAAAACACCGTCAGATCCGAACGGCACTTCACGAAGCAGGTAATAGCGAAGCTCGTCTAAACCATAGCGTTCAATTAATGTAACCGGATCTACAACGTTTCCTTTTGATTTCGACATTTTTCCGTCTTTCATCAAAAGCCAGCCATGCGCGAATACTTGCTTCGGCAGCGGAAGATCCAGCGCCATCAGCATAATTGGCCAGTAAATAGTATGGAACCGTACAATCTCCTTACCGACTAAATGAACATCGGCAGGCCAATATTTTTGATAAAGCTCATCATTTTCTGTATCATAACCGAGTGCCGTTAAATAGTTAAATAGTGCGTCAATCCAAACATATACAACATGCTTTGGATTTTCCGGCACCTTCACGCCCCAATCAAAAGTGGTACGTGATACTGCCAAATCCTCAAGTCCAGGTTTGATAAAGTTATTAATCATTTCGTTTTTGCGTGATTCTGGCTGAATGAATGTCGGGTTTTCTTCATAGTATTTCAGAAGGCGATCCGCGTATTTCCCCATGCGGAAGAAATAAGATTCCTCTTTGATCAATTCAACTGGGTGACCGCTGTCAGGGCTTTTTCCGCCGATGACCTCTCCCTTTTCATTCCGCTCAATATCAACGAGCTGAGTCTCCGTGTAGAACGTTTCATCAGGGATGCTGTACCAGCCTTCATACTCATCAAGATAGATGTCCCCGTTATCAAGAAGCTTTTGAAACACCTTTTCAATGACAACTTTATGCCGTTTTTCTGTCGTGCGGATAAAATCGTCGTTTGAGATTTCAAGCTGCTTCCACAGTTTTTGAATATCTGCCGCTGCGCGATCCACATACTCCTGAGGTGTAATGTTTTCCTGTTCAGCTTTTTGCTGGATCTTTTGTCCATGCTCGTCCGTTCCCGTTAAATAGCGAACATCGAACCCTTTTAATCTTTTGTAACGTGCCATTGCATCTCCTGCGACTGTCGTATATGCATGGCCGATATGTAATTTTCCGCTCGGATAATAAATCGGTGTTGTAATGTAAAATGTATTGTTTTCTTGCGGCATCTTGAAACCTCCTAATCAGAATGTCAAAAAGCTCCCGCCCAAAGGACGAGAGCGGCGATAAGTGCAAATCATATATGAATATTATTTATATTTATCCTTTATCTATGATACCATCTTAGCCTTTAAGATCAAGAATATATACATACACCCTGAAAAAGAATAATTAAAATTAAAAATCTTTAATGAAAATAAAAAAAGTCTGTTCGTGTCGAATTTTGTCGTATATAATCAAATGAAATAAAAAACTTTGGTTCGAAAGTCTTGATTTAAAAGGATTTTTAGTAGGATAATAGCTTTATTAAATATTTATAAAATGCTGTTATTTCGGTAGTTTCCAAGACATTACTGACTATAAGAACTAATTCTTACAATCAATAGTAAACAAAATGATTGACGATTATTGGAAACCTTGTTATGCTATGAAGGTAAGGATTTTGTCGAATAATGACGAAGAAAAATATAATGTAAACAAATAAGTATCTCTTGGGAGGAGAATGTTTATGAAATCTACTGGTATTGTACGTAAAGTTGATGAATTAGGACGTGTAGTTATTCCTATCGAACTGCGTCGTACTCTTGGAATCGCAGAAAAAGATGCTCTTGAAATCTATGTTGATGATGAAAAAATCATCCTTAAAAAATATAAACCAAACATGACTTGCCAAGTAACTGGTGAAGTTTCTGATGATAACCTTAAACTTGCAGGCGGTAAATTGGTTCTTAGTAAAGAAGGCGCTGAGCAAATCATCAGCGAAATCCAAAACCAGCTTCAAAACCTTAAATAATCATTTCTTGTACAAAAAACGTTCTTGTTATGACACAAGAACGTTTTTTTATTGCTTAATATGGTAAGCATCGTACACTTCACGCTTTGGTACATTGCGATCGACTGCTGCTTTTTTAATGGCTTCTTTAGACGTAGCGCCTTTCGAGATGTAATGCTCGACATGTTCTTTCGCAGTGAGGGTTTCCCACCATTGTTCTTCCTCATCTACCTCTTCATTATTACTTCCTTCTACGACAAGACAAAACTCGCCGCGTATCTGATCCTCGTTTGCCCAACCAATGACCTCAGATATGGTTCCTCGGATAAACTCTTCATATTTCTTAGTGAGTTCACGCGTTACAGCGATTTCCCGATCTCCTAATATCTCTGCCATCGCTGACAAGGTTTCCTTCAATCTGTGAGGCGCTTCATAAAAAATGATCGTTTCCCGCCGTTTTTTAAGGGCTTCAAGCTCCTTCTTCTTTTCTTTTTTCTGTCTGTTGAGAAAACCGTAAAAGAAAAAAGGCTGCGGTACAATGCCTGAAGCAATAAGAGCTGTTAATGCAGCATTTGCTCCCGGCAACGGAACAACATAACCGCCTATATCCGTAAAATCCTTTACAATTTCCGCTCCGGGATCAGAAATCGTCGGCAGACCGGCATCACTGACAAGAGCAATGTTTTTTCCCGATTTCAGCCATTCAATAATTTTGTGCCCACTGCTTTCTTTATTGTGTTCGTGATAGCTGACGAGCAGTGTTTCAATTTCATATACATGACAAAGCTTTTTCGTTTGCCTCGTATCTTCCGCAGCAATCGCATCCACTGATTTCAGCGTGTCGATCGCCCGGAATGTCATATCCTCTAGATTTCCGATTGGGGTTGGGACCAAGTAAAGAATTCCCATGTCCGACTTTCCATTAAAGCTCATTTGGCGCCTTAACATATACAGCCTCCTTGCTGTTCCGCTTTTCTTCTATATAAAGTTCTTTTTTCTTCCGAGTTAGTTTTTTGAAATAATATTCCGCCTGCATAGCTTCTCGCTTTGTTGAAAAGCTCTCGGCAAAAATTAATTCAACCGGACGTCTTACTTTTGTGTACTTTGCGCCCTTTCCATCATTGTGTGTTTTCACTCGTTTATGCAGATCGTTGGTATACCCGGCATACCAGCTATTGTCCTTACATTTCACGACGTAGAAGAAATGGTTATTTGTCTCCATATAAAATGGTCCTGATTTCTTTTGTATATTCATTTTGTTCATCATAAACGAATAAAGGAGGAAGAATTTTCAAATCCGGGCGCCCGCCTTTGATGCCTTCAACCAAAATGGTATTGGCTTCTTTCCCTTGCTTCGGATAGACAAATTGTACACGTTTCGGCTCGATTTGATAAGCCTTCATCAGTTCAAAAATCTCCAGAAGCCTTCCCGGCCGGTGAACAAGAGCTGCTTTTCCCCCTTGCTTGAGCAGCTTGCTGCTGACTGAAATGACATCCTCCAGTGTGCAGTGGATTTCATGTCTTGCGATTCGGAGATGCTCGTTCATGTTTTGTTCAGTTTGTTTCGGCGTTTTAAAATACGGCGGATTGCAGGTGACAACATCATATCGATTATGTCCAAGTTTCTCCGGCATGTTTTTCAGGTCATCATGTATGATCTGGATCTGATCGTCCAACTTATTATACTCCACGCTGCGAACAGCCATATCATGCAGCCTTTCTTGAATTTCGACTCCCAGAATGTCTGCTTTTGATCTTGTACTGAGCAGCAGCGGCACAATACCATTGCCGGTGCATAAATCAACAATTTTCCCTTTTTGAATCGGAACGTACGCAAATTTGGACAGAAGCACAGCGTCCAACGAAAAAGCAAACACTGTTGGGCTTTGTATGATTTTCATGTCCTCTGCCAGCAAATAATCTAATCTTTCATCATCATGTAATGAAACCATCTTCTTATCCTTTCAGTACCTTTGAAAAAGGCTCCCGTCTTATGCGGAAGCCTTTTCCCTATTTTTTATTTAAGAATGACAGACAGAAAAGACAATCTTCTTTTCGAACACTACCATAGTGGACATTGCAGATATGAAATCCTTCTTGATACAGACGTGCCAGATTATCATATCCTTCCCCTATATCAGTTTGCTCTGCCTTCTGTGTTTTTGATTCTTTTTTATCAGCTTTGAACTTTTCAATCTGCTGCGTCGTATCGTCCAGCCGTTTGCGCAAATGCTTGTTTTCAAGCTGTAAATGATGATTTTCCTCAATCATCTCACCGATATGCTGCTTCAAATCCCCCAGCTGCCGGTACAGTGAGCCGATTTGTTCTTCTAAGTTAATGACTGTATCAAATAACTCTTTTTTATCCAAGGTTCCACACCTCGTTAATCTGTGGTTTGTGCGGATACGACGCCCTCTTCCAAGAGCTCTTCCCAAGTATATTCTATCACTTTTTCACGGTTTATCAGTTCCACCTGAAGCACCCGTTCCAGAATATTTAGTCCGACGACCTTCGCGGGACCGTTTGCTGTCGTAATCATTTCTCCTATATCCGGAAGCTGTTCTTTTGCCGTCTCATACTCATCGTTCTCATATTTTAGACAGCACATCAATCGTCCGCAAAGACCCGAAATCTTCGTAGGATTTAAAGACAAGTTCTGATCCTTGGCCATTTTAATGGAAACGGGTTCAAAATCTCCAAGGAACGTTGAACAGCAAAGCATTCTTCCGCAAGGACCGATTCCTCCGAGCATTTTTGCCTCATCCCTTACTCCTATTTGGCGCAGCTCAATTCTTGTCTTAAAGATAGATGCCAAATCCTTTACAAGCTCTCTGAAGTCGACTCGGCCGTCAGCAGTGAAGTAAAAAATGACTTTATTGCGATCAAACGTGAATTCAACATCGACCAGCTTCATATCCAAGCCATGCTCAATCACTTTCTTTTGGCAGATATCAAATGCTGATAGTGCTTCCTGTTTATTTTCTTCTACAATGAGAAGATCGCGCTCGTCAGCCACACGTATCACTTTTCGAAGGGGAAGCACCACATCATGCTCATCCACCTGTTTATTTGCAATTACGACCTGGCCGTACTCAACGCCTCTGACAGTTTCTACAATTACGCAGCTGTCATGTTCTATATGAAATCCATTCGGATCAAAATAATATATTTTACCCGCTTTCTTAAAGCGGACACCAATTACATTGTACAAGCTTATCCCTCCTGCAACATTAACACCAAGTGCTCCATTAATCCTTGTACATTCACATTGGAATGAAGCCGTTTCTTTGCTTCTAAAACAGCAAGTATCTGATTCGTAACGCTTTGTTGTGTTGATTGTAGCGCATGCTGTTTTATTGATTGGAATAAGTCTTGATAAATCAATTTATCTTCATTTCCTATTTGGATGGACAACACATCACGATATATCAATAAGAGCATATCAAGACCCATTTCTTGATGGGTTTTTTCTTTGAAAAAGGGCATCCATTGATCTTGAATAAAGAAAAAAGCATGTCCTTTCCGCTGGTGTAGGACTTCATACAATTTTATCACTTTCGCTCTAGACTCTGCAAACTCATCATTTCGACTTAATTCGACTGCTTCTGCTACATTATTGGTCATGTTGGCCAGAAGCCTTGCCATATGAAGCGAGACGTCCTGTTCAATCAGTCTGTCTTCAATTGCTTTCGGCTGCAAAGGCTGAAAAGGAAGGGTTTGGCATCTTGAAATGATGGTATCCAATAACCTTTGGGGCTGCTCAGTGATGAGGACGGCCATTGTGTCTTTGTTCGGTTCTTCTAAAAATTTCAGCAGGCTGTTCGCCGCATTTGCTGTCATTTGATCTGCGTGCGAAATAATATACAGCTTTTTATGCGATTCAAGTCCTGTCTTAGAAAACTCTTCTTGGAGCGCTTGAATTTGCGCCTTTTTGATTGATAAGCCATCAGGCTGAACAAGATGGAGATCAGGATGGTTCCCTGACTCTATCCGTTTACAGTTTCGGCAGCTCTCACAAGGCTCCGCGCCATCCTCCAGACAAAAGAAGCTTTTTGCAAGAAGCAGCGCGGCATCAAGCTTGCCTGTTCCTTTTTTCCCCTCAAACAAATAAGCGTGTGATAGTCTGTCCTTCTCAATACTATTATATAAAAGCTTCATCACTCTGGGCTGAAGCTCGTTCATTTCCTTCCAGGATATTGCCATTGTATCACTCTCTATGTGTAAAGGTTAATTAATAAACCTTTTATTTCGCCAATACGCTCCAGCAAATCAATTGCCGGTTTTTCCTGATCCATCATCTCTTCCGTAAGCTGTATCAATTTGTCATCTATTTCTTTCACAAGTCCCAGCGTTCTGCTGTTCCCGTAAAGGTCAAAGCTTTTCGATGTTTCATGTGAAAGGCCGCTGTCCACAGCTTCTTTGACAAAACGTTTCACAAGTCCTTTAAATCTCGCTAAGTCTTTAAAATTCCGAGATTTCGTTAGCCTTTTTCCGAATGCCTCTATATCAGATAACAGCCTGGTAAGCTGATCTAGCTTCATTTTACTGCTTTGGTTTTCCATTGATGTTTTAAACGATGCTGTGATCTCAGATGTTTTCACAGAGGGAAGCTGCTTATTATCTATAAATGTACGTATATCTTTATTAATTTTCACAGTTTCAAATCCTTAAAATTGATGAAATTCATCGACTGGAAGGACAAATACTGTCGCTCCGCCAACTTCAACTTCGACTGGATAAGGGACATAAGAATCAGCATTTCCGCCCATTGGAGATACAGGGGCAATCATTTGATCACGTTTCTGCCCGTTTTCTTTAATGAGACTCAACGCTTTATTGACGCGTATATCCTCGACACCGATCATAAACGTTGTATTGCCTGATTTAAGAAATCCTCCTGTCGTCGCAAGCTTTGTGACTCTGAAGTTGTGATCCGTTAAGGTTTTCAAAAGTCTGTTGCTGTCCTGATCTTGTACAACTGCCACTATCAATTTCATCTGTGAAGGCCTCCTTTAGATTGGAAACAACGCGATCTCGTTTACATTATTATATCAACTATTGGGAAACAGGTCACAATTGAATTTTTTTTAACGCTTCATCGATCACCTTTAGAACATCCTGAACGACGAGGTCTTTGGATTGCCCGGCATCAACTGAATGAAATCTTTCCGGAAATCGCTTCATCAGCTCTTGATAACCTTCTTGTACTTTTGTATGAAAATCCAGTTTTTCTAAATCGAGCCTGTTTTTCTCCCGTGAGCCATTTGCGTAAATACGCTTCAGTCCTTCTTCCGGATCAATTGAAAAATAAACCGTTACATGGGGCATCATATCTCCAATGGCAAATTCATTAATGGACAGAACCTCATCAATTCCAAGTCCTCTTGCATATCCTTGATAAGCAAGAGAACTGTCTATGAATCTGTCGCAAAGAACGATAAACCCCTGTTCTAAAGCAGGTTTTACTTTTTCAACTAAATGTTGGCGTCTTGCAGCCGCATATAAGAGAGCTTCTGTTTTTGGGTCCATTAATATGTTGTTCTCATTCAGAATAACCTCTCGAATTTGTTCTGCAATATCTATTCCGCCTGGCTCTCGAGTTGCCATAACCTGAAGGCCTTCTGCTGTCAGTATGTTTTTGATTTCCTGCAGAACAGTCGTTTTTCCCGCACCTTCAGGACCTTCGAATGTAATAAATAAACCGTTCATGATTTCTCCTCTTCTATATAAACAAGTAGTTGTTTCTCTTTGATTTTCATATTCCCTTGAACATGCGTTTTCATGCTGATCAAGCGGCTGAGCTTTTGCACACTTTCTTTTGTTATTCTTTCTCCCGCCATAATCATCGGGATACCCGGAGGATAAGGGATGATATCTTCTGCATTCAGCCGGCCAGCTGCTTCCTCAAAGTCCACATATTCTTTCTTAAGCGAATGTAAGACCTTTTTTGGATAAGGCAAGACAGTAACAGGCTGCACTCCCCATTCTGCAGAAACAAACGTCTGATCCGGAGGCGTTTTCTCAATCTCTTCATCAATGCTTCTAATGGTTTCAGCATTTATTCTCCGTTTTCCTCCCAATGGGAGAACGAGCAGTACTTGATTTTCATCAGCAAGCTCAGTGAATATGTTGGCACGCTCTAATATGCTTTGCAGCGTATAGCCAGAATGCCCGCGTTTTGAACGAATTGTGAGCTTTAGCGGATCCGTGATGATCAGTGGATTAGCAGGGTTAACAGCTTCTGCATTTGTAAGTGAATCAAACGTTTGTTTAAGTGTTTGTATCCGCTGCAGAATGTCAGAAAGCTTTTGTTCTTCTATAATATGCTGTACATAAGCGCGGGCAATATCTAACGAAGCCATAATCGGATAAGACGGGCTGCTGCTTTGTAATCGGTTTAAATACTCTGCCACCCGATCCCTGTTAATCCTGCAGCTGCTGTTGAGATGCAAATAAGAACCCATCGTCATGGCAGGCAACGTTTTGTGGGCTGACTGAACAACAATATCTGCCCCCATTTTTAAAGCTGAAACCGGAAAAGGCTCACCTAAAATAAAATGTGCGCCATGCGCTTCATCGACCAAAACAGGAATACCGTAATGATGGGCTTCAGTAATGATCTCAGTCAAATCAGCACTATGTCCGTAATATGTCGGATTGGTCAGTACCAAGCCTTTCGCATCTGGATATGCTGCCAGGGCCTCTTTAATTGTTCCAAGCGGAACATGCGTAGGCACATGCATCGCTGAATCAACGTCAGGTGCTAGATAAACCGGCTCAGCACCGGCCAAATCAACAGCATGGAATACAGATTTATGACAGTTTCTTTGAACCAGAATTGTATCACCAGGTTCACAAACAGATAAAATCATCGCTAAGTTTCCGACAGTCGTACCATTTACCAGAAAAAAACTTTCCGCCGATCCATATAATTGACTGGCAAGCTCCTGAGCTTCCTTAATCACCCCGGAAGGATGATGGAGATCATCCAGTCCTGCCAGTTCAGTTACATCAATGGTGAGAAGCGGATCGAATATTGACTTAGCGTCATCAAAAAAGACATCTCCATTGTGATGTCCCGGAACATGAAATGAATGAGAATTTCTTCTCGCATGTTGAATTAATGCTTTATATAAAGGTGTGTTCATGAAAACAATCCTTTGAATGTGTCTTCTTACACCTTATTATATCGTGCCTCTGAGAGAACTTAAAGCCAGACTTACTGGTAACTATCTTTCCTTTATTGTAAGCAGCTTTTGCTTCAGGTCGCCTTCCATCATCATAAGCTCTTCTTCTGCCTGACGGCGTTTGATTCGTCCTTCTTCTTGTATAGTCAGTGTTTCTTCAAGCGTGCTTATTAAGCTTTCCTGCACCTTCTTCAGGGTATCTATATCAACAAGACCTCTTTCATTTGCCCGTGCAGTTTCAATTGTATTGGTTTTTAAAAGCTCCGCATTTTTCAGCAAAAGCTCATTGGTTGTATCAGATACTTTCTGTTGTGCATCCACTGCATTGCGCTGCCTTAAAAGCGTCAGTGCAATGGCAACTTGATTTTTCCATAGCGGAATCGCTGTCACAATGGATGACTGGATCTTTTCAGCTAACGCTTGGTTTGTATTTTGAATCAGCCTGATTTGCGGCGCACTTTGGATTGTAATTTGCCTGCTCAGCAGCAAATCGTGCACCCTTTTATCTAACCGATCAGCAAATTGAATCAAATCATTTACTTCTTGAACGGCCATTTGGTTATGATCACTCGATTCAGCCTGTTGCTTCAGTTCAGGAATCGTTTTTGTTTTTAATTCCTCCAGCTTCAGTTCTCCTGCAGCAATATAAACATTCAGCGCGGCAAAATATTCTTTATTTTTTTCATATAACTGCTCTAACAGCTTGTTGTCACTGATTAAAGCATTTTTAGAGTGCTCCAGCTTCAAGCTGATTCTGTCTATCTGCACGCTGGTCTTTTGGTATTTAGACAGCACCTCTTGAAGAGAACTTGATACTCTTCCAAACATGCGTGCCAAAAAACCCTTTTTCTTAGATTGGAGATCATCAGGATTTACTTGCTCCAGCTTTTTCATCAGCTCTCCAAGTATTTCGCCAATCTCCCCGACATCCTTCTTTTGAACATGATTAATCATATCATGAGAAAAGTTCAGCAGTTTAGATTGAGCTTGTGAACCGTATAAGACAATGCTTTGCATATTTTTATGATCAATCTGTCCAGCAAGCTGAATTGCTTTTTCCTTGTTTTCCTCGGGAAGAACATCAACAAGCCGTACTTGCTCTTTCTCTGCTTTTACAGCCTCCGAACCTGGTATCTCTATGTTACCACCAAAAGGATCTGCCAATAATTCATCTATATGAAGGTCGCTTTGGTCTCGGTTCATCGCTCTTACCCTCTTCCCTTATTTCTTTAATGAATGTTTTGCTGCATCTAATTCAAACTGCAACTCGTCAATTTCATCACCCATTACTTGAGTTAAATCTTCCTCTAAACGCTTGGTCAATTCAGTAAGAGTGATGCGTGTCTCACTTAACGACATCGACAGTTCTTTGCTTTTTTTTGGGTGAGATGATAGAAAAGCATACTTCTCTGTCAATTCAACAATCGAATCGAGAGTTTGATAAAAAAAACGTTCTGCCTGATAAAACCGCTTTGGCTCTTTTTTGGTGAGGAGATAAATCCTTCTCACAATCCTTAGCATTTCTGCATTTTGCTTAAACATTTGAATGCTTTTAGCCTGAAACAAGGCTTTCCTAAGACGGATCATTTTCTGCCTTGCTTCCTCTAAGTTTTTCTTAATGTAAGCATACTCTCTTCCTGTCAATTCATGCTTTTTAAGAAATAACCGTCTTGCATTCCAGATGCCAGCTATATATACGGCTGCTCCAGAAGCAAGCCCATAAACAAAAGATAAAAAAAGCGACTGGTTTAAACCGAAAAAGCTCAATATTCCTATGAAAACAAAAGTCGCACTGCTAGTTAAACTCCACATCAAAAAGTGAAAAAATCTCTGCATGAGATAATCGACTCCTGTGTCTATACTCTGTTTTAATATTATTATCTACTACGTTCAATCCTTAAACAAGTTTCATCTTCTTTTTATTATTAAGAGTATAAAAAAAGACCTTTTCAGGTCTATGAATATAATGGCGGTGTATGAATGCTCTTTAGTTTTTTTACGTAAAACGCATAGTCAGGATCAGAAGTTGATGTAGAAATTACTTTTCTCTCACAATCTAAGCATATGAATTTCGTATAAAGATGAATGCCTCTATTCTTCTCTTGATCACAAATCACACATGTATGATT
>NZ_CP151962.1:0-32500 GCF_038593095.1 Bacillus sp. FSL L8-0358 | reverse complement strand
TTCAACGTGCGTGGGTTCGGGCCTCCATTCAGTGTTACCTGAACTTCACCCTGGACATGGGTAGATCACCTGGTTTCGGGTCTACGACCACGTACTCATGCGCCCTATTCAGACTCGCTTTCGCTGCGGCTCCGCATCTTCTGCTTAACCTTGCACGGGATCGTAACTCGCCGGTTCATTCTACAAAAGGCACGCCATCACCCGTTAACGGGCTCTGACTACTTGTAGGCACACGGTTTCAGGATCTCTTTCACTCCCCTTCCGGGGTGCTTTTCACCTTTCCCTCACGGTACTGGTTCACTATCGGTCACTAGGGAGTATTTAGCCTTGGGAGATGGTCCTCCCGGATTCCGACGGAATTTCACGTGTTCCGCCGTACTCAGGATCCACTCAGGAGAGAACGAAGTTTTGACTACAGGGCTGTTACCTCCTATGGCGGGCCTTTCCAGACCTCTTCATCTACCTCGTTCTTTTGTAACTCCGTACAGAGTGTCCTACAACCCCAAGAGGCAAGCCTCTTGGTTTGGGCTAATCCCGTTTCGCTCGCCGCTACTCAGGGAATCGCATTTGCTTTCTCTTCCTCCGGGTACTTAGATGTTTCAGTTCCCCGGGTCTGCCTTCTCATATCCTATGAATTCAGATATGGATACCACTCCATTACGAGTGGTGGGTTTCCCCATTCGGAAATCTCCGGATCAAAGCTTGCTTACAGCTCCCCGAAGCATATCGGTGTTCGTCCCGTCCTTCATCGGCTCCTAGTGCCAAGGCATCCACCGTGCGCCCTTTCTAACTTAACCGTTAAAAAGAATCACTATGTGATATCTTGTATTACTAATTGAATGTGATGTCTACTGTTATCTAGTTTTCAAAGAACACGTTGGTGGAGCCTAGCGGGATCGAACCGCTGACCTCCTGCGTGCAAAGCAGGCGCTCTCCCAGCTGAGCTAAGGCCCCGTTATATAAGATGGTGGGCCTGAGTGGACTCGAACCACCGACCTCACGCTTATCAGGCGTGCGCTCTAACCAGCTGAGCTACAGGCCCATCTTAACTTATTCAAGGAACAAAGTTCCTTCAAAACTAAACAAGACAGGGAACGTTCTGTTTATAAGACCCAAGGTCTTATATTCCGTATAATATCCTTAGAAAGGAGGTGATCCAGCCGCACCTTCCGATACGGCTACCTTGTTACGACTTCACCCCAATCATCTGTCCCACCTTCGGCGGCTGGCTCCTAAAAGGTTACCTCACCGACTTCGGGTGTTACAAACTCTCGTGGTGTGACGGGCGGTGTGTACAAGGCCCGGGAACGTATTCACCGCGGCATGCTGATCCGCGATTACTAGCGATTCCAGCTTCACGCAGTCGAGTTGCAGACTGCGATCCGAACTGAGAACAGATTTGTGGGATTGGCTTAACCTCGCGGTTTCGCTGCCCTTTGTTCTGTCCATTGTAGCACGTGTGTAGCCCAGGTCATAAGGGGCATGATGATTTGACGTCATCCCCACCTTCCTCCGGTTTGTCACCGGCAGTCACCTTAGAGTGCCCAACTGAATGCTGGCAACTAAGATCAAGGGTTGCGCTCGTTGCGGGACTTAACCCAACATCTCACGACACGAGCTGACGACAACCATGCACCACCTGTCACTCTGCCCCCGAAGGGGACGTCCTATCTCTAGGATTGTCAGAGGATGTCAAGACCTGGTAAGGTTCTTCGCGTTGCTTCGAATTAAACCACATGCTCCACCGCTTGTGCGGGCCCCCGTCAATTCCTTTGAGTTTCAGTCTTGCGACCGTACTCCCCAGGCGGAGTGCTTAATGCGTTAGCTGCAGCACTAAGGGGCGGAAACCCCCTAACACTTAGCACTCATCGTTTACGGCGTGGACTACCAGGGTATCTAATCCTGTTCGCTCCCCACGCTTTCGCTCCTCAGCGTCAGTTACAGACCAGAGAGTCGCCTTCGCCACTGGTGTTCCTCCACATCTCTACGCATTTCACCGCTACACGTGGAATTCCACTCTCCTCTTCTGCACTCAAGTTCCCCAGTTTCCAATGACCCTCCCCGGTTGAGCCGGGGGCTTTCACATCAGACTTAAGAAACCGCCTGCGAGCCCTTTACGCCCAATAATTCCGGACAACGCTTGCCACCTACGTATTACCGCGGCTGCTGGCACGTAGTTAGCCGTGGCTTTCTGGTTAGGTACCGTCAAGGTACCGCCCTATTCGAACGGTACTTGTTCTTCCCTAACAACAGAGCTTTACGATCCGAAAACCTTCATCACTCACGCGGCGTTGCTCCGTCAGACTTTCGTCCATTGCGGAAGATTCCCTACTGCTGCCTCCCGTAGGAGTCTGGGCCGTGTCTCAGTCCCAGTGTGGCCGATCACCCTCTCAGGTCGGCTACGCATCGTTGCCTTGGTGAGCCGTTACCTCACCAACTAGCTAATGCGCCGCGGGTCCATCTGTAAGTGGTAGCCGAAGCCACCTTTTATGTTTGAACCATGCGGTTCAAACAACCATCCGGTATTAGCCCCGGTTTCCCGGAGTTATCCCAGTCTTACAGGCAGGTTACCCACGTGTTACTCACCCGTCCGCCGCTAACATCAGGGAGCAAGCTCCCATCTGTCCGCTCGACTTGCATGTATTAGGCACGCCGCCAGCGTTCGTCCTGAGCCAGGATCAAACTCTCCGATAAAGTAGTTTGACTGACTACGCACATCGCTGTGCGATTTATAAAAATGAATTAACAGGTACGTTTTGTCTTGTTTAGTTTTCAAAGAACTTTGTTTACCGCTCGTTTAAGCGACTTTATTATCATAACATTTACCGCCGCTACTGTCAACAACTTTTTAACATTTTCTTTTCGAAAAAGCTGTTCGTCATCAGCGACGTATATTAGAATAACACCTTCAATTATCTAAGTCAATACATAATATCAATTAAATGATAAATTGCTTAATAACGACTAACGCAGCTATTCCGGGTATCCCTAAAATTCCGCTGATAGCTGTTGTAACCAGATTAATCGGCACATGAATGCCAAGACTGCCGCCAAACATATTTACACAAACCAGCAGCAAAGCACCTGCCACAAATTTAACAGCTGTGATGCCCATCCACTTTAAAGACTTTGCAGCTGAACCTGATAAAAAAAGAAGAATAACCAGTCCTAAAATAATCCCAATAATAAAAATAGGCTCCATGAATCTTCTCATCTCCTTCGCTTGTTCTAGTACAAGCTTATGAGAAGATCCAGGAGTTTAGACCACTTACTTCCACCGGCTGATTTTTAAATTTCGCTGCTTCGCTTCCCTTAAGTAAAAAAAATACTTCGCTTCAGCTACTTTCAGTTCGTATAACACTTCAGCAGACGGTTCTAAGCTTTTTTCAACCAGCTTTTTTTGCCTGTTCCACTCTTCCTTTTGCTTAAAAAGCTGCTCGGTTAGTTTTTCATCAAACTCTCTTCTTAATGTTTTCTTGCGAAGAAAACCCATGGATCGCTTTTTCCTCCTTACAATTCACGTCTTCCTTCAAGTGCTTTAGAAAGAGTGACCTCGTCAGCATATTCCAAGTCACCGCCGACGGGCAGTCCGTGGGCAATACGGGAGAGCTTAATACCAGACGGCTTGAGGAGCCTTGATATATACATCGCCGTTGCTTCCCCTTCTATATTAGGGTTTGTCGCGAGGATCACTTCTGTCACTTGATCATCCTGTAATCGTTTTAACAATTCTGGTATTTTAATATCCTCCGGTCCGATGCCGTCCATTGGAGAAATAGCGCCATGAAGAACGTGATACTGTCCATTGTATTCCTTCATTTTCTCCATAGCGATAACATCCTTAGGGTCTTGCACAACACAGATAACAGACTTATCCCTGCGCGTATCTTCACATATATAGCAAGGGTCCTGGTCTGTAATATGCCCGCAAACTGAACAATATGTCAGGTTGCGTTTCGCATTTACTAATGCTTTCGCAAAATCTAATACTACATCTTCTTTCATACCTAGAACAAAAAAAGCCAGACGAACCGCTGTTTTCGGTCCGATCCCTGGCAATTTCATAAAGCTGTCAATCAGCTTTGATATTGGTTCAGGATATTGCATGTTCTTTTATCCCCCTAGAATAAACCTGGCATGTTCATTCCCTTTGTAAATTGACCCATTGTTTCGTTTGTGATTTCGTCAACTTTTTTCAAAGCTTCATTCGTTGCAGCAAGCACTAAATCTTGAAGCATATCAATATCTTCAGGATCAACGACTTCTTCTTTGATGATAACATCCAGGATTTCTTTTTGGCCGTTTGCTTTTACTGTTACCATACCGCCGCCTGCAGTTCCTTCAACAACCTTTTCTGCAAGCTCTTCTTGAGCCTTCGCCATGTCCTTTTGCATTTTTTGCATTTGTTTCATCATTTTTTGCATATTACCCATTCCGCCACGCATAGCATTCACTCTCTTTCATTTTGTTAGTCTTTTATTTCAATTAAATCCGCTCCAACAAGCTTTTTCGCTTCGGCAATAAGCGGGTCTTCTTCAGCCGGTTCATTTGATCCTTCATTTTCCTGCTGATGATCTTCTAAAAATTCTTCTCTTATTTTACCCCATTGTGCTTCTGGAACGCCAATCAAATCCATTCTTTTTCCGAGCATCGATTCTAAAATCTGCTCAAGATTAGTCCGGACTCCGTTGTTATCCTCAGCGACCATTTTACAATGAATTTCATATTTGAATTTCAGAACAAATGCCGCCGATCCGGCAGCCACAGGTTCACTGTCATTCAGCAAAGCGGCATGTGATACTTTGTTTTGCTGTTTGAGATGAGCAAGAAGCTTGCCCCAACTGTTTCTGAGCAGATCAAGATCCGGTCTTGTGGCTTCCTTCAAAATCTCATGAATTCTGCCTACTGGCGCTTTGTAATTGGATTTCCCGCCCTTTGGCACACGCGGCGCTTCTTTTTTCGGGCTTTCCGCAGCTGCTTTTATGCCCGTTGTTTTGAGCCGCTCTACTTCCTGTTCGAGCTGCTGGATTTTTTTCATCAGCATATCCACTTCCGGGAGATCAGCAGCAGATTGATGTGAGGTTTGGCAAATCTTCACAACGGCCACTTCGAAAAAGATACGCGGATGATTTGTCCATTTCATTTCCTGATGGCTCTTGTTCAGAATATCAATCATTTCATATAGGGCCTGAGCCGGAATTTGTTCACTTAGTTCCCGGAACGTTTCATCAACTTTTACTTTCTCAAGCACTCCCTCTAAGCCAGGGGCTGTTTTGTACAGCAGCATGTCCCTGAAATAGAAAATCATATCTTCTATCAGCTTAGCTGGATCTTTTCCTTGCTGAAGCAATTCATTTAATGTTTCCAGTGCGTCAGAAACGTTTTTATCATGCAGGGATTGTGCAAGCTTCCCGATATATAATTGAGAAACAGCACCCGTAATTAAAAGCGCATCTTCGACTTTCAGGATATCACCGCTGAATGATATGGCCTGATCAAGAAGGCTCAGGGCATCCCTCATCCCTCCGTCTGCAGCACTCGCGATGATATCCAGCGATCCTTCCTCCACTTGTAGCTGTTCAGCATCAACAATTTTATTCATGCGGCCTACAATCGCTTGGGAGGTAATTCGTTTAAAGTCAAAACGCTGACATCTAGAGATAATGGTTAAAGGAATTTTGTGCGGTTCAGTTGTTGCTAATATGAAAATACAATGCTCAGGCGGCTCTTCTAATGTTTTTAGTAATGCATTAAAAGCGCCGATAGAAAGCATATGCACCTCATCTATGATATATACCTTATATGTGACGGCCGATGGAGCAAACTTCACTTTATCGCGAATGTCACGAATCTCATCAACACCGTTATTAGAAGCGGCGTCAATTTCTATGACATCGGATATTGACCCGTTTGTTATCCCTTTACAGGCCGCACATTCGTTGCATGGCTCATCAACAGGAGCATGTTCACAGTTGACAGCCTTAGCAAATATTTTGGCTGCACTGGTTTTTCCGGTTCCTCTAGGCCCGGAAAACAGATAGGCGTGAGAAAACTTTTTTTGCAAAAGGGCATTTTGCAGCGTTTTTGTAATGTGTTCTTGTCCGACCACATCTTCAAAGCGCTGAGGCCTGAATACTCGATATAAAGCTTGGTAACTCACGGGTTTGCCCTCCTCCGTTATTCATCATTCCCATTATACATGAACCTTGTTTCGATTCCAAAAGCTCTTTTTACATAACAAAAAACTCACCTAATGTTAGGTGAGTCTGAAAATTTGATGATTGATTTACCGTGCACCTTCTGTCGATTCGCTACCCTAAGCGTTACTTAAGCAGTTAGCTCGGCCCAGGCAACCCTGCGGCACATGAGAGGTTTCACTTAATGCTGCTTCCTTCCGGACCTGACATGGTTCATGAATTCCCATTGCGCAGGACCCAAACGTCAACACCACTTACTTAAGGCAGGCCTTAAAGTAAACGAACCTCGAGAAGGGATTCGGCCCTGCTAGAGCGGATTGCAGGTACAGGGCACCGCTACCTCCCCGCTTAGCACGGCAAAATAAATATCAAATTTTATGTTGCATCTATTACGATGCACACTTAAGTATATCTGTTTCCCCTAAAAATTGCAACCGTACTATTCAGACAAGTTTTTCCTGGCGGCTTTCTTCTTTTTTCTTAGTTCTCTGAAAAACGCACTGAGCATTCCGCCGCATTCTTCCTCAAGCACACCGCTCACCACTTCAGCCTGATGATTAAAGCGATCCTCCTGAAGAAGGTTCATTAGCGTGCCTGAACAGCCGCCTTTCGGATCATATGCGCCAAAAACCACTTTTTCCACTCGAGAAAGTACGACTGCACCAGCACACATTGGACAAGGCTCAAGCGTCACATAAAGAGTCGCACCTTCCAGCCGCCATGTTCCCAGTGCCTTACACGCTTCTTCAATTACAAGCATTTCTGCATGGGCAATAGATCGCTGTTCAGTCTCTCTTAAATTATGTGCACGCGCTATAATTTCATCATTAACGACAAGCACCGCACCTATCGGCACTTCACCTTTCTCTTCAGCCTTTTTCGCTTCTTTAATTGCTTCTTTCATATAAAGTTCATCTTGTGTCATAAGGATAAGCTCTCTTTTCAAAGTTTTTTCATTGCCTAAAAAGGCTACATATTAACTATAACTGAAACGGAAAGGAGACTGTCGATTGTCCAAAGCAGATACAGCCCTTCTCATTGTAGACATGATCAATAATTTTGAATTCGATATGGGAGAAACCCTCGCTAAAAAAACAGAAAAAATCGTTCCTCATATTTTATCATTAAAGGAGCACGCGAGACAAAATGAATGGCCGATTATTTACATCAATGATCATTATGGACTTTGGCAAGCTGACATTAAAAACATTCAGCAAGAATGCACAAATGAAAGAAGCAAGGATATCATCACAAAGATAGCTCCGGAAGATGCTGATTATTTTTTAATCAAACCAAAACATTCCGCTTTCTACGAAACTGCACTTCACACCCTCCTTACTGAGTTGCAGGTGAGACATATTATCTTAACAGGTATAGCCGGCAATATATGTGTGCTGTTTACTGCTAATGACGCTTATATGAGGGAATACAGCATCACGATTCCTAAGGACTGTATCGCGTCAAACAGTGACGAAGATAACGAATTCGCCTTAACCATGATGGAGAATGTTCTTTTCGCAGAAATTACGACGGAAGAACAAATTACAGAAAAGTAAACATGATCAGCGCTTTTCTTTCATACATTGATAGCGATATGAAAGGAGGCGTTTTTCATTCAAATTTATGTGGTAAAACAAGGCGACACTCTTTCTGCTATCGCTTCACAATACAGAACAACCGCAAATGAGATCACTGAAACGAATGAAATACCGAATCCCGACAGCCTTGTTGTCGGACAAACCATTGTCATTCCAATAGCTGGCCAGTTCTATGGTGTGAAGCGAGGTGATACCCTGACATCCATCGCCCGGCAGTTCAATACAACAGCAGCCGAGCTCGCAAGGGTTAACCGCATCCAGTTAAATACCGTGCTTCAGATTGGTTTCCGTTTATACATCCCACCAGCTCCTAAACGAGACATCGAATCAAATGCTTATTTGGAGCCCCGAGGAAATCAAGTCAGCGAAAATCTCCAGCAGGCGGCCAGAGAAGCGTCACCCTACTTAACGTACCTTGGCGCATTCAGCTTCCAAGCACAGCGTAACGGAACCTTAGTCGCACCGCCTTTAACGAATTTAAGGAGCATTACAGAGAATCAAAACACGGCATTGATGATGATTATAACGAACCTAGAAAACCAGGCATTCAGCGATGAACTCGGCCGGATCCTTTTGAACGACGATACTGTAAAAAGAAGACTTTTAAATGAAATAGTCGAGAATGCAAAAAGATATGGTTTCTATGATATTCATTTTGACTTTGAATATTTGCGGCCTGAGGATAGAGAAGCCTATAACCAATTTCTCCGCGAAGCAAGGGATCTTTTCCATCGAGAAGGCTTAGAAATTTCTACGGCGCTTGCCCCAAAAACAAGCGCAACACAGCAGGGCAGATGGTACGAAGCCCATGATTACAGAGCCCATGGCCAAATCGTCGACTTTGTTGTTCTCATGACATATGAATGGGGCTATAGCGGCGGGCCGGCTCAAGCTGTTTCTCCAATCGGGCCTGTTCGGGATGTCATAGAATATGCTTTGACTGAAATGCCTGCGAATAAAATTGTCATGGGCCAGAATTTATATGGGTATGACTGGACACTGCCATACGCAGCTGGCGGAACTCCGGCAAGAGCAATAAGCCCTCAACAAGCCATTGTCATTGCCGATCAAAACAATGCAGAAATTCAGTATGACCAAACCGCTCAGGCCCCTTTCTTCCGCTATACTGATGCAGAAAACAGAAGACACGAGGTATGGTTCGAGGATGCCCGCTCGATTCAAGCAAAATTCAATCTGATTAAAGAGCTGAATTTAAGAGGCATCAGCTATTGGAAGCTGGGTCTTTCCTTTCCGCAAAACTGGCTGCTGCTGTCTGATCAATTTAATGTTGTCAAAAAGACGTTTCGATAATTTGGAAACGTCTTTTTTTCATGGGGGCACCCAAGGGTTGTGATACAATATGAAGGTCGGTAACTGACGCACGTTTTTCAGATATAAGGAGGATTCCGATGAATACAGCCCCTTTTATTGCAATAGAAGGTCCTATCGGGGCAGGAAAAACAACTCTCGCAACGATGCTCTCACAAGAATTCGGATTCCCTATGATCAATGAGATTGTAGAGGATAACCCGTACCTTGATAAGTTTTATGACAATATAGAGGAATGGAGCTTCCAGCTCGAGATGTTTTTTCTTTGTCACAGATACAAACAGCTTGAAGACACCAGTGATCACTTTTTAAAAAAGGGACAGCCTGTAATAGCTGATTATCATATTTATAAAAATGTGATTTTTGCGGAACGCACCTTGTCTCCACATCAGCTGGAAAAATACAAAAAGATATATCACCTGCTAACGGATGATCTGCCAAAGCCGAATTTCATCATTTACATAAAGGCCAGTCTGCCTACGTTGCTACACCGCATTGAAAAACGCGGGCGCCCCTTTGAGAAAAAAATTGAAACTAGCTATTTGGAGCAGCTGATTTCAGATTATGAAGTCGCCATCAAGCAGCTGCAGGAAGCAGACCCTGAACTTACAGTGTTAACCGTAGATGGTGATTCAAAGGATTTCGTTTTGAATAAGAGCGACTTTGAACGCATTGCCGCCCATGTAAAGGAGCTTATCGTATGAAGGAACATCATATCCCTAAGAATTCAATTATTACAGTAGCAGGAACAGTAGGTGTCGGAAAATCGACTTTAACAAAAACTTTAGCCAAACGGCTTGGATTTAAAACATCTTTGGAGGAAGTCGATCATAATCCATACTTGGAAAAGTTCTATCATGATTTTGAACGTTGGAGCTTTCACCTTCAAATTTATTTCTTAGCTGAACGCTTCAAAGAACAGAAAACAATTTTTGAAGCCGGCGGAGGTTTTGTACAGGATCGTTCGATTTATGAAGATACAGGAATTTTCGCAAAAATGCATGCTGACAAAGGGACAATGTCAAAGGTTGATTATAAGACTTACACAAGCCTTTTCGAAGCAATGGTAATGACACCGTATTTCCCACACCCAGATGTGTTGATCTATTTAGAAGGAGATCTGGAGAACATTTTAAACCGGATTGAACAACGCGGCCGTGAGATGGAGCTTCAGACAAGCAGGTCTTATTGGGAAGAAATGCATGCACGCTACGAGAACTGGATAAGCGGTTTTAATGCCTGCCCTGTTTTAAAACTTCGCATTGAAGATTATGATCTGCTGAACGATGAAAACTCGATTGAAAATATTGTAGATCAAATTGCTTCAGTTATTCATGATAATCAAAAAAAGTGAATCTCAGTCGAGATTCACTTTTTCTTTAAAATAAAAAATCCGCCGCACCGAATGCAACGGACAAAACAATCTCCAATATATGCTTGTGTTTCATTAGAATTAAAATCAATATGGCGGAGGAAGAGGGATTCGAACCCCCGCGGGCTTTGACACCCCTGTCGGTTTTCAAGACCGATCCCTTCAGCCGGACTTGGGTATTCCTCCGTATCGACAAGACTTACTATATCACGTATGTTCTTGTGTGGTCAAGCATTTTTAAAAACTTTTTTTGTTTTTATGAAAATGCCGTGTTTACATAAGCAAAAAGGCGCACCTTGTCAGGCACGCCTTTCCATAATTTACGGTTTCATTACTTCTCTATTCCCCATATAAGGACGAAGCACTTTCGGAATCACAACGCTTCCGTCTTCCTGCTGATAATTTTCTAATATAGCGGCAACTGTTCTTCCAACCGCCAGTCCTGAACCGTTCAGTGTGTGTACGTGCTCAGGCTTGCCTTTCGCTTCACGTCTGAAACGAATATTCGCACGTCTCGCCTGGAACGCTTCGAAGTTGCTGCAAGAAGAAATTTCTCGATATGTGTCTTGGCTCGGAATCCAAACTTCGATATCGTATTTTTTCGCAGCCGTAAAGCCTAAGTCACCCGTACACATGCTCATGACACGGTATGGAAGCTCAAGCAACTGAAGAACCCGTTCTGCTTGGTTTGTAAGCTTCTCTAATTCTTCATAAGAATCTTCAGGCTTCACAAACTTTACAAGCTCAACTTTATTAAATTGGTGCTGACGAATTAATCCGCGTGTGTCACGTCCTGCTGAACCAGCTTCAGAACGGAAGCAAGCACTGAATGCCGCATAGTTGATCGGCAGGCTGTCACCTGAAAGGATTTCATCGCGATGCATGTTTGTAATCGGCACTTCCGCCGTTGGAATTAAGAAATAATCTTCTTCCCTGATTTTAAATGCATCCTCTTCAAATTTAGGAAGCTGCCCCGTTCCCGTCATGCTTGCGCGGTTTACCATATATGGCGGGATCACTTCAGTGTAGTTATACTCATCCACATGCAGATCAAGCATAAAGTTATAAAGCGCACGCTCCAGACGAGCACCTAAGCCTTTATAGAACACGAAACGGCTTCCTGTTACTTTGGCAGCACGTTCAAAATCCAGAATACCCAGCTCATCCGCAATATCCCAGTGCGGCTTCGGCTCATAAGCAAATGAAGGCTTTTCACCCCATTTACGCACTTCTACGTTGTCGTCTTCTGTTTCACCGACAGGTACAGACTCATGCGGAATATTTGGGATTGAGAGAAGGATTGTATCAAGCTCAGCTTCCACTGTCCGTAATTCTTCATCAAGCTTTTTAATTTCCTCGCCGACTTCACGCATTTCTTTAATAATGTGATCCGCGTCTTTTTTCTCACGCTTCAGCACAGCAACCTGCTGAGAAACTTCATTTCGTTTTCCTTTTAACTCTTCAACCTTGCCGATAAGCTCTCTTCGTCTATCATCCAGCGCCTCAAACTTATCAAAATCAGTTAAGTCTTCGCCTTTGTGTACAAGCTTTGCTTTAATTTCTTGAAAATTTGCTCTCAGCATTTTCGTATCAAGCATGCGAAACACTCCTTTTTTTATTGATTTGTCGAAAATAAAAAGAGCCCTCATCCCCATAAAGGGACGAGAGCTCTCGCGTTGCCACCCTGATTGAAAACAAATCAAAGACTCGTTTTCCACTTTCAAACATAACGGTTATCCCGTAAATGCCTACTTGTTTCAGCATTTCGCTCAAGGATGGATTCAGACAGCATCTTTCACCGATTCGCACCAACCATCGGCTCTCTTAGAAAGAGAGGCTCCCTACTAGTTCCTATCAACGCTTTTCGATCTTTATTTGTGCTTATAATGTACTATAAGTTTCCACAGCTTTCAACTGTTTTATACAAGTGCCTTCTGCTTGTATTCCTCAACCATTTCAACAAACAGCTGTGTCACTCGGTGATCTTCTGTCAGCTCCGGATGGAATGAGCAGCCAAGGAATTGCCCCTGTTTCGCGGCTACAATACGACCATTATGCTCCGATAGAACTTCAACATTTTCACCAGCTTCTAAAATATGCGGCGCACGGATGAATACCCCTGTAAAAGGCTCGTCCAAGCCTTTAATTGTTAAATCAGCTTCAAAGCTGTCAACCTGCCGGCCAAATGAATTACGTTCTACAACCACATTCAGAAGACCTAAATGAGGATTATCTGAACCGGCAATTTCTTTTGCTAATATAATTAATCCGGCACATGTTCCAAACATCGGTTTGCCCTGAGCAGCGAATTCACGAAGCGGCTCCATGAATTGATACGTATCGATCAAACGGCGCATCGTCGTGCTCTCACCGCCCGGCAAAATCAACCCGTCAACTTCGTTCAGCTGCTCCGGACGTTTTACGACAAGACCAGCCGCGCCGCATGCTTCAATCGCATGGATGTGCTCTCTAACTGCTCCTTGAAGTCCTAGTACACCTATTGTTAACATGTCAGCAGCGCTCCTATGTTCTTACCAGCCGCGTTCTTGCATACGCTGTTCTGGAAGTAAGTTTGAGATTTCAATCCCTTTCATTGCAGTACCAAGCTCTTTTGACAGCTCAGCGATCAATTTGTAATCAGTAAAGTGAGTTGTTGCTTCCACAATTGCTTTCGCAAATTTAGCAGGGTTGTCTGATTTGAAAATACCAGAACCAACAAATACTCCGTCAGCACCGAGCTGCATCATGAGAGCAGCATCAGCTGGAGTTGCTACGCCGCCAGCGGCAAAGTTAACGACAGGAAGCTTGCCGTCTTTTTTAATTTGAAGAAGAAGCTCGTAAGGAGCACCTAGATTTTTCGCTTCTGTCATTAGTTCATCCTCACTCATCGCAACTACTTTGCGCACTTGAGCGTTAACTTTGCGCATATGGCGAACAGCCTCAACAATATTACCTGTTCCAGGCTCACCTTTTGTGCGAAGCATAGAAGCACCTTCCGCAATACGGCGTGTTGCTTCACCAAGATCACGGCAGCCACAGACAAAAGGAACTGTGTATTCATTTTTATTTAAATGAAATTCTTCGTCAGCCGGCGTCAGAACTTCACTTTCATCAATATAGTCAACACCCATAGCTTCAAGCACACGCGCTTCAACAATATGTCCGATACGCGCTTTTGCCATTACCGGGATAGATACTGCATTCATTACTTCTTCCACGATTGTAGGGTCAGCCATACGGGCAACTCCTCCAGCCGCGCGAATATCTGCTGGCACACGTTCTAGCGCCATTACAGCGACAGCTCCAGCTTCTTCAGCGATTTTCGCTTGTTCCGCATTGATGACGTCCATGATGACGCCGCCTTTTTGCATTTCTGCCATTCCGCGTTTTACACGTTCAGTACCTGTTTGAGCCATTTCTTGGTCCCCCTAATCAAGGTATAGTTATATGATTTCTAATCCTTATTGTATCCTAGAAATCCAATAATTCATATGGATATATACTATTTTATTCGGTTTTTAGCGCTTTGAAAATCATTTTTTATTAAAAATTGAGTTTTTTCAGTATATTACGCGAAAGAGCCCTAACATCCATCAGAGCTCTTTCAATTGATTAAAACCAGCCGGTTACCGTATCAACAATGCTTCCCCAAATTCCGGCAAAAAATCCGCCGATACTGCGCATTGTCAAAACAAACCAGTTTGCTTTTTCTACATTTTCTTTTGTAACAAGGTCTACGCCAGCCAGATCGCTGTTAAGGAATCCGTAATCCTTTTCATCACCTGTGTATTCCGCAGTCAGCTTCCCAACCTTGGTTCCTTTTTTCACAGGAGCAGTTAAGTTGTCTTTATTCAGTGTGACCTTCGCTTTGTAATTCTTTTCTTCACCATTTTTGACAGGAAGAGAGAACGCCTTGTTTGTCACAATGCCTACTTCTTTCTCTTTACCCTTATCAACTGAAATTGTTTTATGGCCTTTTACTTGATCGCCTTCAGCATAAATTTCTTTCATGGAGAAATTGTCGAAAGCATAATCAAACATTTTTTTCGTTTCATCGAAACGGCCTGTATGAAGGTTGCCCTTTGCGTTTAAAACAACAGTGATGACACGCATACCGTTGCGTTCAGCTGTTCCTGTAAAGCATGAACCCGCAGAGTCAGTAGAACCTGTTTTCAGTCCGTCTACAGTCGCTTTTTTATACTCGCTGACAAGCCCCTTCAGCATAAAATTCCAGTTCGGCATGTCCATTTCATCATCGGTACCTTCTCGGAATTTCGTTTTGGCGATACTGGAAGTCTCCAGTATCTCAGGGTAGTCAGTAATCAAGTGATCCGCAAGAATTGCCATATCCTTTGCAGAAACTTCACTTTCTTCATTTACGCTTGTCCCCTCAGGCTGATGGCCGTGAAGATCTTTGTTTTCAAGACCTGTTGCGTTAACAAATTTGTAATCTGTTAAGCCTAGTTCTTTTGCTTTTGCATTCATTTTTTCAACAAACTTAGTTTCAGAACCGGCAACGATTTCTGCAATCGCAATAGCAGCAGCATTTGCAGAATAAATTGCTGTAGCTTGATATAATTCTTTTACTGTGTATTTCCCGTCTTTCCGAAGAGGAACGTTTGATAAGCTGTTATCTTGGGAAATTTCATACACATAGTCATCAGGCGTATAGGTTTGGTCCCATTTCACTTTACCTTGATCAATTGCTTCCAATAACAGATACTCTGTCATCATTTTTGTCATACTCGCAATTGGCAGTCTCTTATCTGCATTTTTACTGTAAAGAATTTTACCTGAAGAAGCTTCGATCATAATAGCAGCAGATGCATTGATATCAATTGGATCGCTGGCTGCTTTTGCTTTTGACATTGGAGCCAGACACGTGACAGCTAGAGTTAACACAACCAATGACATCAGTAGCTGTTTACATTTCTTGATGTTCAATCGTACGACCTCCGTATTTCATTTTCTTCATCTATAATTAAGCCGTTAAGGACATTTTCAATGCACAACAGTATAAATTTTATCATAATCAGTATAAAAAAAATAGACAGAGTCAGAGACCCTGTCAAATGTTTTTAATTTGTAACAATTTATTATGAAATTGTATAGTTAGGTGATTCTTTTGTAATCTGTACGTCATGCGGATGGCTTTCGCGAAGTCCTGCGCCAGTCATGCGAATGAACTGAGCTTCTTCTCTTAGCGCACGCAGATCTTTGGACCCGCAATACCCCATACCAGAACGAAGGCCTCCGACTAGCTGATAAACGGTTTCTTCAACTGGTCCTTTGTAAGGTGTGCGTCCTTCAATTCCTTCTGGAACAAATTTTTTGTTTTCTTCTTGGAAGTAACGGTCTTTACTTCCTTTTTCCATTGCAGCAACTGATCCCATGCCGCGGTATACCTTAAATCTTCTGCCTTGGTAGATTTCAGTTTCACCAGGGCTTTCTGAGGTGCCTGCAAGCAAGCTTCCGAGCATAACAGCATGTCCGCCGGCTGCCAATGCTTTAGTGATATCGCCAGAGAATTTAATCCCACCGTCGGCTATGATTGTTTTGCCGTGTTTTCTTGCTTCAGTCGCACAATCATAAATTGCTGTAATTTGTGGAACACCGACGCCGGCTACAACACGTGTAGTACAAATTGAACCAGGCCCTATTCCAACTTTGACAACGTCTGCTCCAGCTTCGATAAGCGCTCTTGTCGCTTCAGCTGTTGCTACGTTCCCAGCAATAATGTTTAATTCTGGATACGTTTCACGGATTTTTGTGACTGTGTTTAAAACGCCTTGAGAGTGTCCGTGAGCTGTATCGATAACAATCACATCAACGTTGGCTTCAACAAGCTTTTTGACGCGAGTCATTGTATCGCCAGTTACACCAACTGCCGCGCCAACGATCAGGCGGCCGTGAATGTCTTTAGATGAGTTCGGAAACTCAATGACTTTTTCAATGTCTTTAATTGTGATAAGACCTTTTAATTTATTCTGGTCATCTACGAGAGGAAGCTTTTCAATTTTATGTTTCTGCAAAATCTTTTCAGCTTCATCCAGAGTAGTTCCTACAGATGCAGTAACTAGCTCTTCTTTCGTCATGACATCGCTGATTTTCATTGAGTAGTCAGAAATAAAACGAAGGTCACGGTTTGTAATAATTCCAACAAGCTTCTGGTCTTCTTCGTTATTTACAATCGGAACACCGGAAATTCTGTATTTCCCCATCAAATGCTCCGCATCAAATACTTGGTGATCAGGAGTTAAAAAGAAGGGATTTGTGATAACGCCGCGCTCAGAACGCTTTACTTTATCAACTTGTTCAGCCTGCTGTTCAATGGACATATTTTTGTGAATGATGCCCAAGCCGCCCTGTCTTGCCATTGCAATTGCCATTGCTGATTCTGTTACTGTGTCCATACCTGCGCTGATGACAGGAATATTTAGCTTTAACGTTTTTGTAAGTTCTACAGATAAATCCACATCACGCGGAAGTACCTCAGACTTTGCTGGCACAAGCAGCACATCGTCGAACGTTAAGCCTTCTTTTGAAAATTTACTTTCCCACATTAGTAAATCCCCCTCTTTTCGGCAAAATATTATATGTAGATTATCAACTAGCCAAGAGCATGTCAAGGAAGCGGGAAAGAGTTGAAATATTTAGATAACGGAAAGGATTAAGAAATATACATGGCATATCATGAGTGGAAAGACTTAGCGCTATTTTACTCCGTCGAATCAACCCAGAAATTTCTAGAAAAGGTTTATACCTTAAACGGTATTGACGATGCGAAAAAAAACTCTTTTAAAAACAGTGAACGGTTTATTTATTTCTTAAAGCATGCCGAATCGTTTTATAAACAAGCCGCATATTCTCCCTTAGAAATCAAACCGATTCTTTTATTTTATGGAATGGCACAGCTTATCAAAGCATGCTTAATTACACGTGATCCTCATTATCCAAGCCATACATCAGTACTGGCACATGGTGTAACAACAAGAAAACGAAAGAAACAAAACTATTGTTTTAGCGATGATGAAGTGAAAATACAACGGAATGGCCTATGCGTACATTTTATGAAACATTTATTCGGACAATCGGATATAGTAGATGAACGGTATACCATGAAAAAATTATTAATGGCCATTCCAGAACTTAGCGATATTTTCTACTTTCAGCAGAAAGAACGATTTATGACAATAGTTGAGAAGGATAAGAACGAAATTTTTGTACCGGAGGAAGTAGTAATCAATTACAAAATGTCTGATTCAAGGTTTGCTGAATACATGTCCCATCATTATCAATGGTCTTTTACAAAAAAAAATGAACACGGGCTGCTGTTCGAAGTTTCGCCACAAGACAAGGAGCCATGGACATCGACCAGCTTATTGTTTGACATGGAAAAGAACCAATATTATATCCCTTCTCAAAGGGAGCAATTTCTTCGGCTTCCCGAAATGACAATTCATTATTTGATTTTGTACAACGTTGGGATGATTGCAAGGTATGAAACAGAATGGTGGTATGAGTTATTAACACAGCATATAAGTGATGACTACGTGTTAATTCAGCAGTTTTTATTAGTAACAGAAAAGAAATTCCCTAAATACGCTTCACAGTTTCTTCTTCATTTTTAACAAACAAAAAACCCAGCTCAATGAGCTGGGTTTAAGCTTGCTTGGCGGCGTCCTACTCTCACAGGGGGAAACCCCCGACTACCATCGGCGCTGAAGAGCTTAACTTCCGTGTTCGGTATGGGAACGGGTGTGACCTCTTCGCTATCGCCACCAAACAAATTGAGAGTGTTCTCTCAAAACTAGATAACAGGTGTGACATCATTCAAAATGTGGTTAAGTCCTCGATCGATTAGTATCTGTCAGCTCCATGTGTCGCCACACTTCCACCTCAGACCTATCAACCTGATCATCTTTCAGGGATCTTACTTCCTTGCGGAATGGGAAATCTCATCTTGAGGGGGGCTTCATGCTTAGATGCTTTCAGCACTTATCCCGTCCGCACATAGCTACCCAGCGATGCCCTTGGCAGAACAACTGGTACACCAGCGGTGCGTCCATCCCGGTCCTCTCGTACTAAGGACAGCTCCTCTCAAATTTCCTGCGCCCGCGACGGATAGGGACCGAACTGTCTCACGACGTTCTGAACCCAGCTCGCGTACCGCTTTAATGGGCGAACAGCCCAACCCTTGGGACCGACTACAGCCCCAGGATGCGATGAGCCGACATCGAGGTGCCAAACCTCCCCGTCGATGTGGACTCTTGGGGGAGATAAGCCTGTTATCCCCGGGGTAGCTTTTATCCGTTGAGCGATGGCCCTTCCATGCGGAACCACCGGATCACTAAGCCCGACTTTCGTCCCTGCTCGACTTGTAGGTCTCGCAGTCAAGCTCCCTTGTGCCTTTACACTCTGCGAATGATTTCCAACCATTCTGAGGGAACCTTTGGGCGCCTCCGTTACCTTTTAGGAGGCGACCGCCCCAGTCAAACTGCCCACCTGACACTGTCTCCCCGCCCGATAAGGGCGGCGGGTTAGAAGGTCAATACAGCCAGGGTAGTATCCCACCGATGCCTCCACCGAAGCTGGCGCTCCGGTTTCCAAGGCTCCTACCTATCCTGTACAAGCTGTACCAACATTCAATATCAGGCTGCAGTAAAGCTCCACGGGGTCTTTCCGTCCTGTCGCGGGTAACCTGCATCTTCACAGGTACTATAATTTCACCGAGTCTCTCGTTGAGACAGTGCCCAGATCGTTGCGCCTTTCGTGCGGGTCGGAACTTACCCGACAAGGAATTTCGCTACCTTAGGACCGTTATAGTTACGGCCGCCGTTTACTGGGGCTTCAATTCGCACCTTCGCTTACGCTAAGCGCTCCTCTTAACCTTCCAGCACCGGGCAGGCGTCAGCCCCTATACTTCGCCTTACGGCTTCGCAGAGACCTGTGTTTTTGCTAAACAGTCGCCTGGGCCTATTCACTGCGGCTCTCTCGGGCTTGCACCCTAACAGAGCACCCCTTCTCCCGAAGTTACGGGGTCATTTTGCCGAGTTCCTTAACGAGAGTTCTCTCGATCACCTTAGGATTCTCTCCTCGCCTACCTGTGTCGGTTTGCGGTACGGGCACCTCTCACCTCGCTAGAGGCTTTTCTTGGCAGTGTGGAATCAGGAACTTCGCTACTATATTTCGCTCGCCATCACAGCTCAGCCTTATGGGAAACGGATTTGCCTATTTCCCAGCCTAACTGCTTGGACGCGGATATCCAATACCGCGCTTACCCTATCCTCCTGCGTCCCCCCATTGCTCAAATGGTGAGGAGGTGGTACAGGAATATCAACCTGTTGTCCATCGCCTACGCCTTTCGGCCTCGGCTTAGGTCCCGACTAACCCTGAGCGGACGAGCCTTCCTCAGGAAACCTTAGGCATTCGGTGGAGGGGATTCTCACCCCTCTTTCGCTACTCATACCGGCATTCTCACTTCTAAGCGCTCCACCAGTCCTTCCGGTCTGGCTTCACAGCCCTTAGAACGCTCTCCTACCACTGTTCGAAGAACAGTCCGCAGCTTCGGTGATACGTTTAGCCCCGGTACATTTTCGGCGCAGAGTCACTCGACCAGTGAGCTATTACGCACTCTTTAAATGGTGGCTGCTTCTAAGCCAACATCCTGGTTGTCTAAGCAACTCCACATCCTTTTCCACTTAACGTATACTTTGGGACCTTAGCTGGCGGTCTGGGCTGTTTCCCTTTCGACTACGGATCTTATCACTCGCAGTCTGACTCCCAAGGATAAGTCATTGGCATTCGGAGTTTGACTGAATTCGGTAACCCGGTAGGGGCCCCTAGTCCAATCAGTGCTCTACCTCCAAGACTCTTACCTTGAGGCTAGCCCTAAAGCTATTTCGGAGAGAACCAGCTATCTCCAGGTTCGATTGGCATTTCACCCCTACCCACACCTCATCCCCGCACTTTTCAACGTGCGTGGGTTCGGGCCTCCATTCAGTGTTACCTGAACTTCACCCTGGACATGGGTAGATCACCTGGTTTCGGGTCTACGACCACGTACTCATGCGCCCTATTCAGACTCGCTTTCGCTGCGGCTCCGCATCTTCTGCTTAACCTTGCACGGGATCGTAACTCGCCGGTTCATTCTACAAAAGGCACGCCATCACCCGTTAACGGGCTCTGACTACTTGTAGGCACACGGTTTCAGGATCTCTTTCACTCCCCTTCCGGGGTGCTTTTCACCTTTCCCTCACGGTACTGGTTCACTATCGGTCACTAGGGAGTATTTAGCCTTGGGAGATGGTCCTCCCGGATTCCGACGGAATTTCACGTGTTCCGCCGTACTCAGGATCCACTCAGGAGAGAACGAAGTTTTGACTACAGGGCTGTTACCTCCTATGGCGGGCCTTTCCAGACCTCTTCATCTACCTCGTTCTTTTGTAACTCCGTACAGAGTGTCCTACAACCCCAAGAGGCAAGCCTCTTGGTTTGGGCTAATCCCGTTTCGCTCGCCGCTACTCAGGGAATCGCATTTGCTTTCTCTTCCTCCGGGTACTTAGATGTTTCAGTTCCCCGGGTCTGCCTTCTCATATCCTATGAATTCAGATATGGATACCACTCCATTACGAGTGGTGGGTTTCCCCATTCGGAAATCTCCGGATCAAAGCTTGCTTACAGCTCCCCGAAGCATATCGGTGTTCGTCCCGTCCTTCATCGGCTCCTAGTGCCAAGGCATCCACCGTGCGCCCTTTCTAACTTAACCGTTAAAAAGAATCACTATGTGATATCTTGTATTACTAATTGAATGTGATGTCTACTGTTATCTAGTTTTCAAAGAACACGTTGGTGGAGCCTAGCGGGATCGAACCGCTGACCTCCTGCGTGCAAAGCAGGCGCTCTCCCAGCTGAGCTAAGGCCCCGTTATATAAGATGGTGGGCCTGAGTGGACTCGAACCACCGACCTCACGCTTATCAGGCGTGCGCTCTAACCAGCTGAGCTACAGGCCCATCTTAACTTATTCAAGGAACAAAGTTCCTTCAAAACTAAACAAGACAGGGAACGTTCTGTTTATAAGACCCAAGGTCTTATATTCCGTATAATATCCTTAGAAAGGAGGTGATCCAGCCGCACCTTCCGATACGGCTACCTTGTTACGACTTCACCCCAATCATCTGTCCCACCTTCGGCGGCTGGCTCCTAAAAGGTTACCTCACCGACTTCGGGTGTTACAAACTCTCGTGGTGTGACGGGCGGTGTGTACAAGGCCCGGGAACGTATTCACCGCGGCATGCTGATCCGCGATTACTAGCGATTCCAGCTTCACGCAGTCGAGTTGCAGACTGCGATCCGAACTGAGAACAGATTTGTGGGATTGGCTTAACCTCGCGGTTTCGCTGCCCTTTGTTCTGTCCATTGTAGCACGTGTGTAGCCCAGGTCATAAGGGGCATGATGATTTGACGTCATCCCCACCTTCCTCCGGTTTGTCACCGGCAGTCACCTTAGAGTGCCCAACTGAATGCTGGCAACTAAGATCAAGGGTTGCGCTCGTTGCGGGACTTAACCCAACATCTCACGACACGAGCTGACGACAACCATGCACCACCTGTCACTCTGCCCCCGAAGGGGACGTCCTATCTCTAGGATTGTCAGAGGATGTCAAGACCTGGTAAGGTTCTTCGCGTTGCTTCGAATTAAACCACATGCTCCACCGCTTGTGCGGGCCCCCGTCAATTCCTTTGAGTTTCAGTCTTGCGACCGTACTCCCCAGGCGGAGTGCTTAATGCGTTAGCTGCAGCACTAAGGGGCGGAAACCCCCTAACACTTAGCACTCATCGTTTACGGCGTGGACTACCAGGGTATCTAATCCTGTTCGCTCCCCACGCTTTCGCTCCTCAGCGTCAGTTACAGACCAGAGAGTCGCCTTCGCCACTGGTGTTCCTCCACATCTCTACGCATTTCACCGCTACACGTGGAATTCCACTCTCCTCTTCTGCACTCAAGTTCCCCAGTTTCCAATGACCCTCCCCGGTTGAGCCGGGGGCTTTCACATCAGACTTAAGAAACCGCCTGCGAGCCCTTTACGCCCAATAATTCCGGACAACGCTTGCCACCTACGTATTACCGCGGCTGCTGGCACGTAGTTAGCCGTGGCTTTCTGGTTAGGTACCGTCAAGGTACCGCCCTATTCGAACGGTACTTGTTCTTCCCTAACAACAGAGCTTTACGATCCGAAAACCTTCATCACTCACGCGGCGTTGCTCCGTCAGACTTTCGTCCATTGCGGAAGATTCCCTACTGCTGCCTCCCGTAGGAGTCTGGGCCGTGTCTCAGTCCCAGTGTGGCCGATCACCCTCTCAGGTCGGCTACGCATCGTTGCCTTGGTGAGCCGTTACCTCACCAACTAGCTAATGCGCCGCGGGTCCATCTGTAAGTGGTAGCCGAAGCCACCTTTTATGTTTGAACCATGCGGTTCAAACAACCATCCGGTATTAGCCCCGGTTTCCCGGAGTTATCCCAGTCTTACAGGCAGGTTACCCACGTGTTACTCACCCGTCCGCCGCTAACATCAGGGAGCAAGCTCCCATCTGTCCGCTCGACTTGCATGTATTAGGCACGCCGCCAGCGTTCGTCCTGAGCCAGGATCAAACTCTCCGATAAAGTAGTTTGACTGACTACGCACATCGCTGTGCGATTTATAAAAAATGAATTAACAGGTACGTTTTGTCTTGTTTAGTTTTCAAAGAACTTTGTGTGCTTCTCTCGAAGCGACTACTTAATAGTAACATTTTTAGTTAACTAGGTCAATACTTTTTTAAAAAAGTTTTTACTAGTCATAATGGTCATGCTTGTGTCTTTAAAAAGACAACAGAAATGATTATACCATAATTTTTATGACTGTAAAGGGTTATGACACAAAAAAGCGCAGCTATTTCAGCTGCGCTTTTTCTCACACTTCTTCTTGTTCTTCTTCATTCTCATCTTCTTCGTTTTTCTCTACTAAAGCTACTGTAGCAACATGCTCTTCTTCTGCCATTCTAATGAGACGCACACCTTGAGTGACACGTCCGGTGATGGAGATATCATTGATGTCCATTCTGATGAGTACGCCGCTAGCTGTAATAATCATTAGATCCTCTTCACCTTTAGTAGCTTTCACTGCTACTAGTTGGCCGTTGTTCTCGGTGATTTTCGCTGTTTTGAGTCCTTTTCCGCCCCGGCTTTGGGTTCTGTACTCTTCAGCCGGAGTTCGTTTTCCGTACCCTTTTTCAGTTACGATAAGGACGTGTGATTCTTCCTCTAAGATCTCCATGCCGACAACAACGTCGTCATCCGTCAGGGTGATGCCTTTTACGCCCGCCGCAGTTCTTCCCATCTCCCGGACATCTGTTTCAGGGAAACGGATCAGTAAACCGTTTTTCGTTCCAATGATGATTTGTTTTGTGCCGTCAGTCAGACGTACACCCATCAGTTCATCATCTTCACGAAGACTCAGAGCAATTAGACCATTGTTTCGGATATTAGCGAATTGAGATAGCGATGTTCGTTTTGAAACCCCATGCTTTGTAGTGAAGAAAAGGTAAAGCTCCGCATTGAATTCCGTGACTGGAATAATCGCGTTGATCCACTCACCCTTTTCTACCTCCAGCAGGTTAATAATCGGGATTCCTTTTGCCGTTCTGCCGTATTCAGGGATTTCATACCCTTTTGCACGATACACTTTCCCCTTGTTCGAGAAGAAGAGAATCGTGTCATGAGTTGACGTAGAGATCAAATGTTCAACGAAATCATCTTCGTTTGTTCCCATACCTTGTACACCTTTTCCGCCTCGTTTTTGACTGCGGTAAGTTGATGCAGGAAGACGTTTGACGTATCCGTTGTGCGTCAGAGTAACTACGATATTTTCTCTCTCGATGAGATCTTCATCTTCAATTGTCTCCAGTCCAGAAGTGACGATCTCAGTACGTCTTTCATCGTTAAAACGCTCTTTGATTTCCGTGAGTTCTTCACGAATGATCTCAAGCACTTTATATTCATTTGCCAAGATGTCTTTTAGCTCTGCAATTAATTTAACAAGAGATTGGTATTCTTCTTCGATCTTTTCACGTTCCAGTCCCGTTAAACGCTGGAGCCTCATGTCAAGGATTGCTTGTGCTTGCTTCTCTGTCAGTGAGAATTGTTCAATTAAACCTGTTCTCGCAATTTCAGCCGTTTGAGAATTACGGATAAGGGAGATAACTGCATCGAGATGATCCAGTGCAACTCTCAATCCTTCCAAGATATGAGCTCTCGCTTCTGCTTTACGCAATTCATAAGCAGTACGGCGTCTAATGACAACTTTTTGATGGTCAAGGTAATGCTCCAGGCATTGCTTAAGAGTTAAAACTTTCGGCTGTCCATCAACTAGTGCAAGCAGGTTGATGCCAAAAGATGTTTGTAGAGCAGTTTGTTTGTACAGATTGTTTAAGATGACATTCGCATTGGCATCGCGTCTGATTTCAATGACAATTCTCATACCTGTACGATCTGACTCATCACGCAGATCTGTGATACCCTCTATCTTTTTGTCCCTTACGAGATCAGCAATTTTCTCAATTAATTTCGCCTTATTTACTTGGTAAGGTAACTCTGTAACGATAATTCTTTCTTTACCCGAAGATGTTTGTTCGATCTCAGCTTTTGCCCGGATCGTGATAGAGCCTCGGCCTGATTCGTATGCTTTCCGGATACCGCTGCGTCCCAAGATTTGACCCGCAGTCGGGAAATCAGGCCCTGGAATGACTTCCATAAGCTCTGGAATTGTAATGTCCGGATTCTCACTGACAGCAAGTACACCGTCAATGATTTCTCCCAGCTGGTGCGGAGGAATGTTTGTTGCCATACCTACCGCAATGCCGGCAGCACCGTTCACGAGCAGATTCGGGAACCTTGAAGGCATAACGACAGGTTCTCTTTCTGACCCGTCATAGTTATCCTGGTAATCGATTGTGTCTTTTGTGATGTCGCGAAGAATCTCCATTGAGATTTTAGACATTCTTGCTTCTGTATAACGCATGGCCGCCGCTGAGTCTCCGTCAACAGAACCGAAGTTTCCGTGACCGTCAACGAGCATATAACGGTAGTTGAAATCCTGAGCCATTCTGACCATGGATTCATATACCGCTGAATCACCGTGCGGGTGGTATTTCCCGATAACTTCTCCAACTATACGCGCGGATTTTTTATAAGGCTTGTCACTTGTCATGCCTAAATCATTCATTGCATACAAAATCCGTCTATGAACCGGTTTTAAACCGTCTCGAACATCCGGAAGAGCACGGGACACGATAACGCTCATTGCATAATCCAAGAAGGACGTACGCATTTCCTGACTGATATTTATTTCACGAACTTGTGGTGTGTTTTGTTCACTCATTAAAAAACCTCCCTGAAGTATCACATGAAATATGTGGGAGTAGATTGTCCATTATGACCTTCAATACGATTTCACTATTCTCCATTATATCAATAAACTTATGATTATACACATTAAATTGCTAGAATATAAAGGTATTGCAAGCATTGCTGCATCTGATCTTGTTTAGAAAAAAGCCTTATTTCTTATTGGAAATAAGGCTTTTTATGATTAGATGTCAAGATTTTTAACGTATCTCGCATTCGCTTCTATGAAGTTTCGGCGCGGTTCTACCTTGTCGCCCATAAGCATTTCAAAAGTCTCGTCCGCATCCATTGCATCTTCAAGAGTTACCTGAAGAAGTGTTCTGGAGCTAGGATCCATGGTTGTCTCCCAAAGCTGGGTGGCATTCATTTCACCAAGACCTTTGTAACGCTGCAGTCCAGGCTTAGGCGTTTGAGGAAGAGTTTTTAACAGCTCTTCAAGCTCCTTGTCATTGTACGCATATTCAACGCGTTTCCCCTGTTGAACCTTGTAGAGCGGCGGCTGCGCAATGTACACGTAGCCATTTTCGATAATTTGGCGCATATATCTGTAAAAGAACGTTAACAGCAGTGTTCTGATGTGCGCGCCGTCAACATCGGCATCTGTCATAATGACAACTTTGTGGTAACGGGCTTTCTCAAGGTTGAAGTCTTCCCCAATACCTGTGCCGAGCGCTGTGATCATAGAGCGAACTTCGTTGTTAGAAAGGATTTTATCCAGTCTGGCCTTTTCAACGTTTAGGATTTTACCTCTAAGCGGCAAAATGGCTTGGAAATGTCTGTCGCGTCCTTGTTTAGCAGATCCTCCGGCAGAGTCACCCTCTACGATATATAACTCGGAAATGCTCGGATCTTTTGAAGAGCAGTCCGCTAACTTACCGGGCAAGTTTGAAATTTCCAAAGCACTCTTACGGCGTGTTAGTTCACGCGCTTTTTTCGCAGCCATTCTTGCTCTTGCCGCCATTAAGCCTTTATCGACAATTTTTTTGGCCGCATCTGGATTTTCCAGCATAAATGTTTCCATCGCCGTAGAAAATAACGTATCGGTGATTGTCCGTGCTTCTGAGTTGCCCAGCTTTGTTTTCGTTTGGCCCTCAAACTGCGGATCAGGGTGTTTGATTGAAATAATCGCTGTCAGCCCTTCCCTTACGTCATCTCCGCTTAGGTTTGGATCATTTTCTTTAATAAGCCCTTTTTTTCTGGCGTAATCGTTGATAACACGAGTCAGGCCCGTTTTGAAGCCAGCTTCATGGGTACCGCCTTCGTACGTGTTAATGTTGTTTGTAAACGAGTAAATGTTGCTTGTGTAGCTGTCATTGTATTGCAAAGCCACTTCAACCGTAATGCCGTCCTTTTCGCCTTCAATGTAAATCGGCTCTTCATGGACAACCTCTTTAGAGCGGTTTAAATACTCTACATAACTTTTAATTCCGCCTTCGTAATGGTATTCATTTTTGCGCTCTTGTCCTTCACGTTTATCTTCAATCGTGATGTTTACGCCCTTTGTTAAAAAGGCCAATTCACGCACGCGGTTGGCAAGCAGATCGTAATCATACTCGGTTGTTTCTGAGAATATTTCAGGGTCCGGGACAAAATGTGTCGTCGTTCCTGTATGATCCGTTTCGCCAATGATTTCAAGGTCTGTAACCGGAACTCCGCGTTTATAGGTTTGGCGGTGAATTTTACCGTCACGGTGAACCGTCACATCAAGCTCTGTTGATAGTGCGTTTACGACCGACGCACCTACACCGTGTAATCCTCCGGATACTTTATAGCCGCTTCCGTCAAATTTTCCTCCGGCATGAAGCACCGTCATAATGACTTCTACCGCAGGACGGCCCATTTTTTCATGAATACCGACTGGAATACCGCGGCCATTATCTACAACCGTGATACTGTTGTCTTTTTCGATTTGGATATTGATATCCGTACAATAACCGGCGAGGGCTTCGTCAATACTATTGTCGACAATTTCCCATACCAGGTGGTGAAGGCCTTTGCTGTTTGTCGAACCGATATACATCCCCGGTCTTTTACGAACAGCTTCCAATCCTTCTAGTACCTGTATCTGATTTTCATCATAACTGTTTTGCTGCTGTTCCATAGCCACGTCATTCACCTACACTTTTCTAAACGATATATTCGTGATAAAAAATTTCTAAGAATCTATTTCAAACATAAATTGCGCACGTTTTTTTAATGTGCTGGAAGATAAGGGAGAGTAATATATATTCTGAACCGTGACTACGATAGATTTGGGCGTGCCGTTTACGGAAGGCACCACCTTGTGTTTCTGTTTTTTCAGAAATTCTTCAACAATAGGCGACATGTTGGCTTTAAAGTCAAAAATGCCGACAATATCTCGTGTTGAAACCACAAAGTCATCACCTAAATGAATATACAATTGCTCACCTCATTTCTTCACTTCACTAACGCACCATTTTGCACACGGAACATTCCTGCTTGACGTAAGGTTTCGTGATCAATGCCATCAACGCTTGTCGTTGTGACAAACGTTTGTACACGGCCTTGGATCGTATGAAGCAAGTGTGACTGGCGATAATCATCCAGTTCACTCAGTACATCATCCAATAGTAAAATGGGATATTCTCCGATTTCTTCATGGATCAGGTCAATCTCCGCCAGCTTAAGGGACAACGCCGTCGTTCGCTGCTGTCCTTGAGAACCATACGTCTGCACATCGCGTCCGTTCACATAAAAAAGAACATCATCGCGATGAGGCCCTGACAGCGTCACACCACGCTCAATTTCTTTTTCTCTTAATTTAGAAAACGCTTCTTGATAGCTATCTCCTATTTTCGACAAATCTAGGGGATCTGATACATCAAGAGCTGTATGGTATTTCAGGGTCAGTTCTTCAAGCCCTCTTGAGATGCCTGCATGGATGGGCTGCGCCCATTTCTCGAGCTGTGCTGTAAACTGCAGGCGTTTTACGACGACTTTTGCTGCAACTTCTACAAGCTGATCGGTCAGAACATCGAGCATCGTCCGGTCAGTTTGTTTTCTTGTTTGCAGCTGTTTCAAAAAATGATTCCGCTGGGAAAGGATTTTCTGGTAAAGAGAAAGATCATGAAGGTAGACGGGAGAAACCTGTCCGATTTCCATGTCAAGAAACCGCCTTCTCACTTGAGGGCTTCCCTTTACAAGATTTAAATCTTCCGGCGCGAACATAATGGTGTTGAGGGCCCCGACATACTGGCTGAGCTTTTGCTGTTCAATATGATTGACCTTGCCCTTTTTACCCTTTTTGGAGATGACGAGCTGCATCGGGATCGACCCGTTTTGCTTCATCACTCTTCCCTCTATTTTAGCATAGTCTTTGTCCCACCGTATAAGTTCTTTGTCATTTGATGTCCGGTGCGATTTCGCCATGGACAAGACATAGATCGCCTCCATGAGGTTTGTCTTCCCCTGAGCGTTTTCTCCGATGATCACATTTACTTTATTTTCAAATTGAAGTTCAGCATGGTCGTAGTTGCGGTAAGATGTCAGTTCTAAGTTCTGGATATACAATCAGTGTCACCCGCTTTAATTGACGACTTGAAATGAACCAAATCCTTCAATCTCTACCACATCTCCAACATACAGCTTTCTGCCCCGGCGGTTGTCCGGCTCATCGTTCACAAGCACTTCATGCTCGCTTAAAAACCACTTCGCCATACCGCCAGACTGAATCACATCGGCTAATTTTAAGAATTGTCCGAGTGTAATCATCTCTGTATCAATTGAAATCGGATTTGCCATTATATCGACCTCTTTCAAATATCACTAATATCTAATTGTACTAAAAAAAAACGAATTAGGGAAAGGGAAAACTTGTCGGAGCAGATACCGAATAGAAAAGCTGCCGACGAGTCGGCAGCAGTGTATCGGATTAATAGGTTCTGACAGGGAGGATAAGCTGTACAATCGTTTCATCATTCGGCGTGCGAATTAAGAAAGGTCTCATTGCACCTGTAAAGCTTACGCGTATTTCTGCTCCTTCAAGCACCTTTAGTGCATCCAGCATATATTTTGGACTAAAAGAGATATTTAATTCCTCACCTTCAATTTGATCCGCAGCAATTGCTTCCACAACTTTACCGATTTCCGGCGAGTTGGAAGAAATTTCAATGGATTCAGCCGGTTTTGCAGACAGTTTTACAACGTTGTTGCGTCCCTCTCTGGCTAAAAGAGATGCACGATCAATGGCCTGAAGGAATTCTTTTGTGTTCACAATGATTTCTGTTTTGCTGTCTTGCGGAATCAGGCTGGTTGTGTCTGGATAATTCCCGTCCAGAAGCCGTGAGAAGAATAAGACGTTTTTCGCTTTAAACAGAACTTGGGTTTCTGTGATGACGATATCTACAAGTTCCTGGTTGTCATCTAAAATCTTGCTGAGTTCAGTTAAACTTTTTCCCGGAATCACGACGTTATAAGATCTGTCTTCTGGAATATCAAGTTTCGCTTTTCTTAATGCAAGACGGTGGCTATCCGTCGCAGTGCATAATAATTCACTTTGCTCTACTTTCCAGTTTACACCTGTCAAGATAGGGCGTGTTTCTGAGGTGGACACTGCAAATACTGTTTGTCTGATTAGATTTTTTAACAAATCAGTTGGGATCTGAATCGCATGATGCTCTTCAATCTGCGGCAAGTGCGGATACTCATCAGCATCCAGTCCGTTTAGATTAAATTCAGCTTTACCAGAACGGATAATCGTTAAATACTGATTTTGGACTTCGATTTCTACAGTTGCCATCGGCAATTTTTTTACAATTTCACTAAAAAAGCGAGCCTGTAAAACGATGCTTCCGGGCTGTTCAATAGTGACGATTTCTTTATCTCCTTCTTCTTTTGGAATGAAGGATTCAATAGAAATATCTGAGTCACTCCCTGTAAAGGATACTCCATCATCTGATGCAACAATTTTAATACCAGTCAGAATGGGAATCGTGGTTCTGGATGAAACTGCTTTTAATACATCTTGGACACTTTCAACAAGACGATCTTTTTGAATCGTGAATTTCATTTTTATCCTCCTAACGGATAATGTATTAATATATATATTTATAAAAAATAGTAGAAGTAATAGTAGGGCCTGTGGATTTGTGGATAAGTTGTGAAAAAGACAGGAAACACAGCCTATCCACATGTGGATAGACTGTGTATGACTTCCGAAAAGTTATTCACACTTTCCCCGATTGATCCCCGGTCCTGCTATTTAAGCTGTTCTTTAATTTCTTTTACATGCTGCTGAAGCTGTTCATCATCTGCCAGCAGTTTTGAAATTTTTTCATGCGCATGAATAACGGTCGTATGATCACGTCCTCCAAACTCTTCACCGATTTTAGGAAGAGAGGAATCAGTCATTTCCCTTGATAAGTACATGGCGATTTGACGCGGAAAAGCTACTGACTTTGTCCGTTTTTTTGCTTTGAAATCCTCGAGTTTAATATTAAATTGCTGGCCTACTACCCTCTGAATTTCTTTAATCGTAATGACTTTCGGTTTTGAGGAAGGAATAATATCTTTCAACGCCTCAGCGGCCAGATCAGCATTAATATCTTTATTAATTAAAGATGAATAAGCGACAACTCTGATTAATGCTCCTTCGAGTTCCCGAATATTGCTGTCGATTTGATTCGCGATGTAAAGCATAACCTCGTTCGGAATATCGAGGCCTTCTGCTTTGGCTTTTTTTCTTAAAATTGCAATTCTCGTTTCTAGATCAGGCGGTGTGATATCTGTAATAAGGCCCCATTCAAAACGTGAGCGCAATCTGTCCTCAAGTGTCGGAATTTCCTTTGGCGGTCGGTCACTTGAAATGACGATTTGTTTGCTTTCTTCGTGCAATGTGTTAAATGTATGGAAAAATTCTTCCTGGGTTTGTTCTTTCCCCGCTAAAAATTGAATATCATCTATCAAAAGCACATCAACATTTCGATAGCGATTGCGGAAGTCGACGGCTTTATTATCTCGGATAGAGTTGATGAATTCGTTTGTAAATTTCTCAGAAGACAGATAAACCACTTTGGCAGAAGGATTATGATCTATTACATAATGGCCGATCGCATGCATTAAGTGTGTTTTCCCTAAGCCGACACCCCCATAGATAAATAAAGGGTTGTAAGCTTTCGCGGGTGCTTCCGCAACTGCGAGGGAAGCAGCGTGTGCAAATCGGTTTCCAGATCCGATGACAAAAGTATCAAAAGTATATTTTGGATTGAGCATATTTTGAGGAAAATCAGATGTATCTTCTTTGACCGCTTTTTTGACTTGCGGTTTCGGCATAAAGTCCTCAACATCTTGATTTTGAGGAATGACAAACTTAATGCTCAATTCTTCCCCGGTTAATTCATATATAGTATCTGCAATCAGATGCAAGTATCTGGACTCCAGCCAGTCTCTGGCAAATTCATTGGGAGCCGTGATCGTTAATGTATCGCCTTGCAGTGAGTGGGCTTTGGTTGACTTCATCCAAGTCTCAAAACTCGGTTTGCTCAACTTTTTTTCGATTTGAGCAAGGGCTTGGTTCCACAGGTCTAATATATTTTCCAT